>JBALWA010000007.1:267-110672 GCA_036960305.1 Halioglobus sp.
ATCACCAGTACGGAGTTGCCGCTGCTCACCAGCCGGTGCAATACACGCAGTAGCTTTTCCACATCGGCCATATGCAGGCCTACGGTGGGTTCATCCAGTACGTACAAGGTGTGCTGCTTGACGACCGCACCGGGCTTGGCCTTGGCCAATTCGGTAACCAGTTTGATACGTTGTGCTTCCCCGCCACTCAGAGTTGGGCTCTGCTGACCCAGTGTCAGGTAACCCAGCCCCACATCCTGTAGCAGTTGCAAAGTATGATGCACTGAGCTGATGGCTGAGAAAAACTCGGTGGCCTCCTCCATATTCATCGCCAGTACTTCGCCGATATTTTTTTCCTTGTAACGTACAGAGAGTGTTTCATCATTAAAGCGCCAGCCCCGGCATTCCTCGCAGGCCACCCGCACATCCGGCAGAAAATTCATCTCTACTTTTACCATGCCGTGGCCACCGCAGGTACCGCAGCGCCCGTCGCCTGTGTTAAAGGAGAAGCGCGCAGGGGTGTAACCACGCAGGCGGGCATCTACTGTCTGCGCGAATAATTTACGGATGGTATCCCAAATACCCAGATAGGTGGCGGGGCAAGAGCGAGTCGTTTTCCCAATCGGTGTTTGATCCACTTCCAAAATACGGGTGATGGACTGCCACCCCTGAATATCCTCGCAGCCCTGCCAGTGCTGTTTCTTTTGCCTGTTTTTCCTGGACTGTTTTACGTTAATCTTAGGGCGTAAATTTCGGTGCAAAATTGAGCGAATCAACGTGCTTTTCCCACTGCCACTGACGCCACTGATGCTCACTAACTGCCGCAGTGGAATGGTGACATCCAGGTTGTTCAAGTTGTTCTCTTGTGCCCCTATAATCTGCAGTTTTTCAGGCGGGTATTGCCCGCGTAGCTCCTCATCGCGTAAGCCCGCCATAGGGTGGCGTAAAGGCTTGGCCATAAACTGACCGGTCAATGATTTTTTGTTCTTTTTCAACTGTGCAAGGGTTCCGTGGGCCACCACCTCACCACCGTGAATGCCGGCACCCGGCCCCATATCGATCAGGTAGTCAGCCTCGCGTATAGTGTCTTCGTCATGTTCGACCACCAGTACGGTATTGCCCTGGGCTTGCAGCTCTCTCAAGGTCGCAATCAAACGACGGTTGTCGCGTGTATGCAAACCGATGGTTGGTTCATCCAGTATGTAGCACACCCCCTGCAGATTAGAACCCAACTGGGACGCCAGGCGAATTCGCTGCGCTTCGCCGCCACTTAAGGTCGGGGCGGCGCGATTCAGCGTCAGATAATTTAATCCCACTTTTTGCAGAAAGTTCAGCCTGCTCTGCAGCTCCGCCAATAAATCACGGCCGATGGCCTGTTCTCGACCACTGAGATGCAGCTTCTGCAGCCAACGAGCAGCTTCATCGACGGATAAAGCCGTCAGATCCGCAATCGACTGCTCCTGAAAGCTTACCGACAGCGCCGTCTCATTCAATCGCTGGCCCAGACATTGGTGGCAATCTTGTACGCGAATATCGTCCTCTGCACTATCAGTTTTCTCAGCCTCAAGCCAATGATCTTCTTCACCGCTTTGCTCGGCATCAAAATCCGCTATCTCCTGCCCAGTACCGAAGCAGCTGTGACACCAACCGTGTCTGGAGTTGTAGGAAAATAAACGCGGGTCCAGTTCATCAAATCCGCGGCCACAAGACGGGCAGGCCCGCTCAGTAGAGAACAAGGCTTCGACGGGGCGCTTACCCCCCCTGCCCTTCTTTCCGCGACCCTCTAGCGGCACTACTATGACGACACCATTGCCCAACTCCAACGCCTGTTGCAGTGCGATTTGCAGTGCGCCTTCATGCCGGGCGCTAATCTCGCACTGTGCCAGCGGCAATTCAATATCGTGCTCTTTATAGCGGTCTAACACCGGCCATTCGGCCGTTGGCAGATACTCACCATCAACCCGCAGTTGCGAATAACCTCTGGCGTCAGCCCATTTTGCCAACTCCTTATAGATTCCCTTTCTGGCCACTACCATGGGTGCCAACAGCGCTACTTTAGTGCCACTATAATCACTCAAGATACGCGCCAGAATCGCCTCCATGTTCTGGGGCTCAATCGCAACGTCACAGTCGGGACAGTGTTGAGTCCCCAGCTTGACGTATAACAAACGCAAATAATGGTAAATCTCCGTCTGGGTCGCCACGGTACTTTTGCGGCCACCTCGACTCGTGCGCTGTTCTATCGCCACCGTTGGCGGTATGCCGTGAATAGCATCCACATCCGGGCGCGAGGCGGGTTGCACAAATTGGCGTGCATAGGCATTGAGAGACTCCAGATAGCGTCGCTGCCCCTCACCGAAGACGATATCAAATGCCACTGTGCTTTTACCACTGCCGCTGACACCTGAGATCACTGTGAACTTATCACGCGGTATCGTAATATCCACATTTTTCAGGTTGTGCTCACGCGCGTGGTGAATCTTTATCGCCCTGTCGGCGGCCCCAAGCTTCGGCTTTTTCGAGGGATTCAGTACAGGCTTTGAACCCAGAGCCTGAGCATAGTCGCGTAGGGCGAGCGCCGTATGCGAATCACTATTTACAGCCACATCATCAGGCTTGCCAGCCGCGACCAGGTGGCCACCGCCCTGCCCCCCTTCCGGGCCAATATCGATCAACCAGTCGGCGCCCTGTATCACATCCAGATTATGCTCAATCACCAATAGTGAGTGCCCAGCGGCAATGAGCTGACGAAAGGCTAACATCAGGGTGGCGATGTCATCGAAGTGCAGGCCGGTTGTCGGCTCATCAAACAGAAATAGAGTGCCCTGGCGCGATGCTGCAGGGGCCTTTTTGCTGCGCCGTTTCGCGCTTTCAGCCAGATGCCCGGCCAGCTTCAAACGCTGTGCCTCACCGCCACTCAAAGTCGGTACAGCCTGGCCCAGCTGCACATAAGCCAGGCCGACATCGGCAAGTGGTTGCAGGGCACGTAACACCTCGGGTACGGCTACAAAAAACTGTAGCGCCTCTGCCACCGTCAGCGCCAGAACTTCGGCAATGGATTTGGCATGCTGAGTCTCTCGCATTGGCGGCTCGCCATCTTCAACCGTGCCAGCCAACACCTTAATCTGCAATATTTCTTCGCGATAGCGTGTACCGTCACAATCCGGGCAACGCAAATACACATCGCTCAGGAATTGCATTTCCACGTGCTCAAAACCATTGCCCGAACAGCTTGGGCAGCGACCCTTACCAGAGTTGAAACTGAAAGTGCCCGCTGTATAACCGCGTTCTTTCGCCTCGGGGTGTGCGACAAACAGTTTGCGAATTGCATCGAACGCTCCCACATAGGTCGCCGGAACAGATCGTGTGGTTTTTCCGATGGGACTTTGATCAACCAACACCACATCATCAATTAAATCATGGCCTGACAGCGCCTTGTGCGCACCCGGGAACTCTCCGCCCTTGCCCTTGTGTCTGCGCAGTCCGGCATACAGTACATCGCGCATCAGGGTCGATTTACCCGAGCCACTAACACCGGTGAGGCACACCAGCTGGTTGAGTGGAATAGTGACGGATACGTCTTTCAGGTTATGTTGACTAGCCTCAACAATTTCTATGTGTCCTGTCGTCGAAGTATACGGTGCAGAGGCCTCGGCCACTTCAAGTGCGTAAGCTCCGGGTGACGTGACCGTTTTACTACCGTTTAGATACTGTGCCGTCAGTGAGTTTTTTTTCTTCATCAACTGCGCAGGTGTACCAAAAAAATTAATCTCACCGCCCTGCTTGCCCGGCCCCGGCCCGATGTCCAGAATGCGGTCGGCCGCCAATATCACCTGGGGGTCATGCTCCACCACCAACAGCGTATTGCCCGCATCACGCAACCGGTGTAATACCGTAACCAGGCGGTCAATATCGCGCGAGTGCAAACCGATGCTCGGTTCATCGAGCACAAACAGCGTATTAACCAATGAGGTACCCAGTGCTGTGGTCAGGTTAATGCGCTGTACTTCGCCACCACTTAAGGTGCGTGATTGTCGATCCAGGGTTAGATACCCCAGCCCTACTTCCAGTAGGTAATTTAAGCGCGAACGAATCTCGCTCAACAACAGTTGAGCGGCTTCATCGAGTGTCCCCGGCAACTGCAGCTGAGTAAAAAAATCTGTGCACTGTACGAGTGGTAGTCGCATTATATCGGCGATGGTCAATCCAGGTAGTTGATCAAAAGTGGCCTTGGCCAACGCGGTGCCCTGGGGCAAAAAACGCTCGGTGCCCATCAGTCCCAGCTCTGCGTCGTCGAAAGTACCTATGCGCCACCACAGCGCATCCGTTTTGAGCCGTGCACCTGCGCAGCTTTCACAGGGGGTGTAGGCGCGATATTTGGACAACAGCACGCGGATGTGCATCTTGTAGGACTTTCTTTCCATCCAGTTAAAAAAGCCACGCACCCCGAACCACAGGCCGTCCTCCCAACTGCCTTCGCCCTCCAACACCCATTTCTGGTGCTTTTTACTCAGCTTTTTCCAGGGCTTGTCCAGCGGTACTTTACGACGCTTGGCCTGGCGTAGCAGCTCCTTCTGTATGTCCTCATTACTCGGGGTCTGGAAGGGTTTTATCGCCCCGTCTTTAAGCGACAGGCGCTCATCCGGAATGACCAGCCCGAAATCCACGCCAATAATACGACCAAAGCCCTTGCAACTGGCGCAGGCACCTATCGGTGAATTAAAGGAAAACAAGCCAGGTGTTGGCTCGCTATAATCGATATCACATTGTGCGCAGTGGTGATGGGCAGAAAAGCGCAGGGCAGTGCCAGCCTCCCGGTTTTCATCTAGTGGATACACCAGAACACGCCCGCCACCGTGGTGTAGCGCTGCCTCCACGTCCTCTGTGAGACGGCCTCGATTGGCGTGGGTGAGTTTCAATCGATCCTGTACTACCTCCACTTGCGCCCTGGAGCGTTGATGCACGCGGATATAACCCTGTTGATTTAGCAGTTGTAGTACCTCATCCTCGCTGAAGTTATGCGGTACCTTAATGGGTAGGCATACCATCAGAGGTGTATCCCCAGGCAGGTCGCGATAGAGTGCCTCGACGATGCTCTGAGCGCTGTCGCAACGTACCTCACTTCCGCAGCCACGGCAGTAAAGATCGGACAATCGTGCAAACAACAATTTCAGGTAGTCATTCAACTCCGTCATGGTGCCCACAGTAGAACGAGAGGTGCGCACCGGGTTACTCTGATCAATGGCAATCGCTGGCGGAATGCCTTCGATGCTGTCCACAGCCGGTTTATCCATACGATCCAAAAACTGGCGTGCGTAGGCCGAAAACGTTTCTACATATCGACGCTGCCCCTCAGCATAAATGGTATCAAACGCCAGGGTCGATTTGCCCGAACCACTCACACCAGTGACTACAATCAACTCATTGGTGGGCAATTCCAGATCCAGATTTTTCAGGTTATGCTGGCGTGCGCCTTTGATTACTATCGATTCTTTAGGCATAACTACTCGATTTTCCACTGCTGCCACAGCGTGTGCCGGGGCAAATTAAAGGAGTGAAGATTACTGTATGTTTATACAGACTACAATAAATGTCTAGGAAGCAAAAAAGATCTGTTGCCCTTCATATTATCTACGCATCAAAGCTCTGGTGGATCAAAAACTCACCCATTCAAGTGAATGAACACGGCGTCAATAGGGATGAGATTGCTTGGACGAGCAAAGCCTGAACCACCATCGCTACCCGTTTGAAGTACTTTACCTGTAATTCGTGCTCACGAGCCGTCTCATTTACTCACTCGAACCGAATGATAAACTGCTTTAATATAGATATATAACTAACTGTATTTAATGGATATTTGTGGATTCTATACCTGTTGGCTGGCTCGCCCCGGACACCGACCTGGCATTCGGATAAACTCCTCTTGCTAAACTCAAGCCAAGTCTCTATCTACATACCGTAATTCAGGAGAGAAAAATCCCCATGCGCTGGTCACTTTTCATACTTATTCAATGTTTGTTGATCGCAATTATTAGCGGCATTGTCTATATCCATAAAGACAGGGTTGCCATCATCAAAAAGCCCCCTGCCTCCTTGGCACAGTGGTATAAGCCAGAAAACAAGCGCCAGGAGTGGTTACATACCATGTTCAAGCTGCGTCGAGAGATGCAGGCGATTGAACTCTACGCGTCCAATGGCAACGATCTGGAGCTACAGAAATGGGTACTACAGCTCAATGAGCACTACCAAAAAATAGGCGAGATGGTACCTGAGTGGAATAAGAAACTGGATTTGGAGGCACTGTCCCGTTTGCAGCAAAATGCTCAGGACCATAAATACCAGGCGATATCGCAATCATTGGATGACCTCAAACAGAGCTGTGACAACTGTCATGATGATTATCGTTCTATTGCCGCTGTGATGTATCGAGCACCGGATTTTGCCTCACTAGGCGATATTGCCCCGTCGGTTCCACTGGTCAAACACATGGATAAATTAATCCAGCAGGTCAACTCCATCAAAATAGCCTCTGAGGACGCCATGCCAAACATTGCCCTTGCAGAGCTGGACGCGTTAGAAAAAGGAATGCGTGTCCTGGGGAGGACCTGTGTCAGCTGTCACAAGAACGAAAACAGACGCTACCCGGATGATGACATAACTGAAACACTGGCAAGCCTCAAACAGAGTCTACGCACCGGTACCGTCAAGGATCAGGGACAAGACCTCGGAGCCCTGGCGGTACAGGCATGCGCCCGTTGTCATGGTACACATCGTATCGCCCATGACATCAGGACGAAGCTGACGGATAAGCCAGACTGGCCTGGATTGCTGCGGCATTAACTTGGCTATTGAGAACTGGATAGAGGACATCGTATGAAAGTTGTGTTTTCACATGGCAAGGAAAGCGGCCCCTGGGGTTCGAAGATTCGCACACTCGCAGATATAGCCGGGGATTTCGGTTGCAGCACTGATAGCCTTGATTACCAGGGCATACCAGACCCTGATGAGCGAGCACTACAATTGATTGATTACCTAAACCTGGAATCGGAAGACTTCATCCTCGTGGGCTCTAGTATGGGTGGTTACGTTTCTCTGGTGGCTGCGAAGGAGAAGAGGCCGCTGGGTGTTTTTCTACTGGCACCTGCGCTCTATATACCAGGTTATAGCCATCAGAGTTACTCGTGTGACGGGCCGGTGCAAATCGTACACGGCTGGTCTGACAATGTTATTCCGGTTGAAAATTCGATCCGCTATGCCAAAGAAGCGAATTGCACCCTGCACCTCATTAATGGTGATCACAGACTGAATAGCTCACTGGATGAAGTCGTCGTTCTGTTTAAATCGTTTTTAGGCTTTGTGACTAAGGAGTACAGAGGCCATTAGCCTGAAATGGAAGAAACGGGTGGAGCTCAACTCGAATACTGCGCATGTTGTGGACCCCTTACTGAGGTAGTGACCTGTGCCGTTCCCCCATCTTTCTCAATGTCAATTTTCACCATAGTGGCATCCCTGCGTTTAAGTTTCCTGGTTGTTCTCAGCGATCCTCAGCCACTCATGGGCCATGCTTATGTTCTGGGGAATTCCGGGGTAGTGGCCTGCAAACACACGTGCGAGCTTCTTCTGAGCAGCCTTCAAGCCTAATTTGGCGGCGCGGTTAAGCGAGGCAATGGCACAATCGACGTCTTCCTGGCTACCCTCTTTATCGAGGAGCATAACGCCCAATGAATAGTGACTCTCGGGATAGTCACCCTTGGCTGCCAGTTGATGGCACTCTATAGCAAGGGCGATATCAATATTTTCTACATACCAATCGCCCGTTCTATAACTCTCTCCTAGTGCATGGATCGCAGGCAGGTAATTCTGCGCAATTGCAGCCGCGTTGTAAGCCCTAATCTTGTCAAGCAATCGTTCTTTACTCTCACTATCGCGTTCAAATATTGCGTAACTAGCGAGGTCCTCTGCAATCTTGTGCATCGCGGGTGGGTAGTCGTTGTCAGCTGATAGCCGATACCACTTGAGTGCTTCTTCTTTCGCCGAATCTTCTTCGTACGTACGACCGATCTGATATTGAGCGACCGAGTCACCCGCCTCCGCCCTTTGACGTGTTCTTTCAAGTATGTCACGAATAAGTTGGGACATATTACCCCCTTTTACATTGTGTTAATTGGACTAAGTTGCTCCCGAGCATTTGTCTCATTGGATAACCCTATCAGTATTAAGCGACACGGTGCTACGCTAAACTGTCGAAATGTAATCATTTTTAAAAGAAATTCTACCCGTCAGTATACGTCGCTTAACCCTTTATCGAGCTCCGAATTTGTGGAGGATAATACCTTGGTGGTGCTTCTATCGTCGCACGTACTACGCGTGCCTCAGCGATAGACACAGATACAATATCACTGCGTGACCTCGGGTACGCACTTTCTAGTTTCAGTCACTATCGGCCTGAATATGCGCCGATATTGATTGGGCGGAAGTCCTGTCAGCCGCTTGAACAGACGTCGAAAGAACGATGCATCTTCGTAGCCAACCAACACGCTAATTTCCTCAACCGGTGTTCGGTGGTTTTCCAGTAAGCGCTTGGCTTCCTCGATGCGCAGGTTCTGGATGTACTCCAGCAGCGAGCTGCCAGTTGCCAGTTTGAAACGTCGTTTCAGGGTTCGTTCGGGTATGGCCGCATAGGCAAGCACTCTTGTGATGGCATCAATGTGCCGATAGTCCTCTTTTAGTTTGGCTTCGCAGCTTTGTACCAGAGCATCATCGTGGGGAAGATGATTCGCCAGGGCAGCATAGGGCAACTGCCCTTCACCATGCCACTTCAGCAAATACACCTTGGCAATACGCATCGCTTCGGCTGGGCTGCCGTAGCGCGCAATAATATGCAGGGCAAGGTCGTGCCATGACGTTGTACCACCGGCAGTTACGATACGGCCCTCGTCATCGGCAAATACCAGGTTGGAGTCAGGGTTAAAGTGCACCTGGGGATACTGTCGCTCAAACAGTGACCTGTAACCCCAGTGTGATGTTGCTGGACTGCCGTCCAGCAGTCCAGTCTCAGCAAGCAGAATGGAGCCTGAGCAAGCCGAGTAAATGGTCGCCCCCTTGTGATACTGCTGACGTACCCATTCCAGTACTTCCTCGTAGCGCCCATGGATACATTCATCAGGCCCCAACCAGAGTTCTGGCAGTATTATAATGCGGGCGGTCTGTGCGTCTGCCAGCGAAAGGTCGGGTTTAACGGGAATACCGTTGCCACAGTCAAAAGCCCTTTTGCGGGGCGAAACAATACTGACCGTGAACAGGGGTTCACCCGTTTCACGAACTAATTCCTGCCACAAACTGCCCGCTGACATCAGTACGTCTTTCATACCGTAAAGAGCAGACCCCGCAGTCTCCGGGACGGCGACCATATGAACATCAATTGCTGTTGCCATAAAAAACACCTCTATTGGCATAAATAGCACGTTTTCGACAGATATGCATCTTACGCAGACACCTTTGTAAGCCTAATCTAGGGACAGGTCGAACTTATCGACCCAAAAAACCTGAAATTACTGAGGAGAAGATCATGGACACTACCAACACACGTAACGGCCTGAATCTGGAACAGATGCAACAGACGGTAATGGCTTTACAAGACGACCCACAGCTGGCTTTGTTTAAGTTTCGCACCAGCAACCAGTGGATCTCAGGCGGCGAGAACCGCTCGTCAATCCAGGGATTCTATGGCGCAGGAGTTGAAGACAGCAGTCGCACCAAAGCTTTTGAGTTTACAAACGGTGAACCACCGGTGCTTCTGGGCAACAACGAGGGCGCCAACCCTGTGGAGTACCTCCTACACGCCCTGGCAGGATGTATTACCACGACGACAGTTCTGCACGCGTCAGCGCGAGGCATCACCATTCACTCTATATCCACAGAGTTGAGCGGCGATATTGATGTGCAAGGCCTCCTTGATCTTGATGCCGATGTAGCCGTTGGTTATCAAGGCATTACCGTTAATATGCGAATCGAAGCGGACTGCAGCGATGGCGAACTGGATGAGCTCCTGGCATTTTCAAAAGCCCATTCACCAATGTGCTCAACTGTGTGCCGACCGGTTCCGGTTACATTGAACCGGATTACCGCACAACAACGGGTAGCCTGAAACCTGTCCTGTGGCGACCCCTCGGTCGCCACAGGAACACATTTTCTCAAAAACTACTATGCTGTATTTCAATCTTACTACTTAAACAGGACGCTTTATGAACCTGGAAACAATGTCTCAGTTGGGCGAGTTTGTCGGTGGTTTTGGGGTAATCTTGTCCTTAGTGTATTTGGCGATCCAGGTACGCAGTAATACCAACTCTCAGCGGGCGGATATGACTGCCCGTATCCTGGATCGAATGTCTGCTATGCAGCACACCTATGCATTTGACGCCGAGGCTAGCAAGTTCTACACACGCGCCATTACTGATCCCACTGGACTGACGTTGGACGAGAGAAACCAGTTTGCGTGGCTGATAACCGAATTCTTCAGTGCCATGGAGTTTCTCATGCAACAATACGAGGCAGGGAATGTCGAGGAGCAAACTTGGGTGCGGTGGTCAAAAACCCTTGACTGGTGGCTTACTTTCCCAGGGATACGGGCATTCTGGTACGGCAGGCCTACACCCTATACGGACTACTTTACGGATTTCGTCGAGGATCGACTGGTTAACGGCACCGGCGACTTCAACCAGGAAAACTGGAGCAGCTATTTGCTTACTGGTAAAGCTTCTAGCGTGCGCTGAAGACATGGGATAAATAGGGGACCACTATTACGAAATCGTGGTCCCCTATTTAATTTCTTAGCACCTCGCTACAGTCGCCCTCAATCATCGAATTGCATTAACGAGTTGACAATCCGCACTGGTAACCAACGCCAGATCAACTATCCTAGATACAAACTAATACTAAAGCAGCACGCAGCAAGGGATCGCACATGACAAACAGCATTCACGCAAAGTATGTATCAGGCTTGATCTTAACCGGCCTTGCCTTGAGTACACAGGCCCAGGTACCTGTACCACCTGATGGACAGATACTGTCCAATGCCTATACCGGCACTGCCTACTCCCCCTACGCTGGCCGCGATTTTGCCTCCAATGTGTACTGGGGTGATACCCACCTGCATACCGACATTTCCATGGACGCCGGCGCGTTTGGCAACCGGCTGGGATTGGACGCGGCCTATCGCTTTGCCCGGGGAGAACAAGTGGAGTCCACCAACGGTGGTCCGGCTAAGCTGTCCCGCCCGCTGGATTTCCTGGTGGTGGCTGACCACTCCGACAATATGGGATTCTTCCCTGACATGATGGCAGGTGCCCCCCATATCCTTGGGGATCCAATCGGTAAAGACTGGTACGACCGCATTAACGCCGGCGAAGGCGTGGGCGTGGCGCTTGAGTTGATAGGCTTATTCTCACAAGGGGAATTTCCCCCTGCCCTGATCTATACGCCCGATTCAGAGCCCTACAAAAACGCCTGGGCGAGAACAGTGGAGGCTGCAGAACAGTTTAATGAGCCCGGTCGATTTACTGCGTTCATTGGCTACGAGTGGACTTCGATGGTTCGAGGCAACAACATGCACCGTGTGGTGGTATACCGCGACGGTGGTGATATAGGCGGGCAGACCGTGCCTTTTACGACCATTCCGCCTCAGGGCAGCACCACGCCGCGCGACCTGTGGAACTGGCTTGAGAACTACGAGAAGACGACGGGTGGTAATGTCCTGGCTATTGCCCACAATGGCAACCTTTCAAACGGCATCATGTTCCCAATGGTAGAACAAAGCGATGGCAAGGCGCTGGACAAGGCCTGGGCCGAACAACGCGCCAAGTGGGAACCGCTGTATGAAGCCACCCAGATCAAGGGTGACGGTGAGACCCACCCTTTCCTTTCCCCCAGTGATGAGTTTGCCGACTACGAGACCTGGGACATAGGCAACCTGGATGTTTCACAAGCCAAAAGTAACGACATGCTAGCGGGTGAATACACCCGGGAGGCGCTCAAACGCGGCATGGAGCTGGAACAGAAGTTTGGCACTAACCCCTACCAGTTCGGCTTGATCGGTTCTACTGACAGCCACACCTCTTTGGCCACGGCCCAAGAGGATAATTTCTTTGGTAAGCACTCCGGCGCTGAACCTGGACCGGAACGCATGTTCCACCCTTTCATGAAAACCGAAGTCGGCACTATCATGGGTTGGCAGCAAGTAAGCTCCGGTCTGGCGGCTGTCTGGGCAAAGGAGAACACCCGTGAGGCACTGTTTGACGCCATGGAGCGCAAGGAGACTTATGCTACCACCGGCAGCCGGATGAGCGTGCGGATGTTCGGCGGCTGGAACTTCACACTGGCGGACTTTAACAATCGCCAACCCGCTTTCGCCGGCTACAGCAAAGGCGTGCCTATGGGCAGTGAGCTGCCTGTCAGAACTGGCGGCAAGAGCGATCCCAGCTTTATGGTATTCGCCCTGCGCGATCCTGTCGGTGCCAATCTCGATCGGATACAGATCGTTAAAGGCTGGTATGACGGCAAGAAGCTGAAGGAACAGGTGTACGATGTGGTCTGGTCCGGTGATCGCTCCCCCGACAGCAAGGGGCGCCTGCCCGCGGTGGGCAATACGGTCAACGTAGCCCAGGCCTCATGGACCAACAGCATAGGCTCTTCAGAGCTTGGCACCGTGTGGACCGATCCAGACTTTAATCCCAAGCACCAGGCGTTCTATTACGCCCGGGTACTGGAAATTCCGACCCCCCGTTGGTCTACACACGATGCTATGCGCTTTGGGGTTGATCTTCCCGATGGCGCCCCTACAACTACACAGGAACGCGCCTACACCTCTCCTATCTGGTATGCGCCATAGGGCAGAGCTACTTTAATATAGGGGACAGACCACAGTTTTCTAACGGTGGTCCCCTATTTAGCAGCTGTTTCCTCACTGTGTCCCCTATTTACACAATTCAACTTTCCTTTATCCAGATCAATATTCGTTTAACTGGAGCTGTTATTGTTATAACTCAACGATAAGGGGGGAAAGTGCGAAAGACGATCAAACAGTTGGCTAAATCGCTGCTAGGCAGCCTTAGAGACCTGTTGCCAATTGTGTTGGTTATCCTGTTCTTTCAATTCATTGTTCTTCAGCAACCTCTACCCAATGTAGGTCAAATATTGACCGGAATTGTTTTTGTTGTACTTGGTCTGACGTTCTTTATACACGGTCTTGAACAGGGTCTATTTCCTATTGGCGAATCCATGGCACATGCTTTTGCCCGCAAGGGGAGCCTGTTCTGGTTAATGGCTTTTGCTTTCTCACTGGGGTTTGGTACGACGGTAGCTGAACCCGCACTGATAGCCGTGGCGGCAGAGGCCGCTGACGTAGCGGCTGTTGGCCAAATGATTGAAGCCACTGACGAGGCGAAAAGCCGGTATGCCAATGGGCTACGCTTCACGGTTGCATTCGCCGTGGGGCTGGCCATTGTAATCGGTGTGTTACGAATCCTTAAAGGCTGGCCTATCCAGTGGATCATCATAGGTGGCTACATAATTGTCGTAGTTATGACCATGTTCGCCCCGCAAGAGATAATAGGAATTGCCTATGATTCTGGCGGTGTTACTACATCTACAATCACCGTGCCGTTAGTTACCGCATTGGGCGTGGGTCTGGCATCATCGATCCGTGGACGTAACCCGATGATAGATGGATTTGGATTGATAGCCCTTGCGTCATTAACACCGATAATTTTTGTTATGGCATACGGGATGTTCATTTGATGGACATTCTTTCAGAGTTCATCAGGGTTACCCTGGGAACCGTCATAGATGTTCTGCCTATTGCTGTCATTATTTTTGGCTTTCAATTTTTCGTTATTCGAAAAAAGCCCGCTAATCTAAACCAGATCCTGCTGGGTTTTTTCTGGGTATTGATTGGGCTGTCATTGTTTCTCCTGGGACTTGAATGGTGTCTGTTCCCGCTGGGTCGATTGATGGCAGAACAGCTGACCGACCCGGCATTTATACAGGCGGCCCAGGTTACCAAGGATGTTGGCGAAGGTCTCAACTGGAAGGACTATTACTGGGTTTATATCTTTGCTTTTTCAATCGGTTTCAGTACAACCATTGCAGAGCCTTCCCTGATTGCTGTTGCCATAAAGGCCAATGAGGTGTCTGGTGGTGCGATTGGCGTTTGGGGACTGCGTTTAGCGGTTGCATTCGGCGTGGCAATCGGTATTTCATTAGGTTGTTATCGTATTGTTGTTGGCGATCCGATTCACTGGTACATCATTACCGGTTATGTCGTTGTGGTTATCCAGACCAGCTTTGCTCCCAAGATGATTGTTCCGCTGGCTTATGATTCAGGTGGTGTTACCACGTCTACTGTTACAGTGCCCTTAGTTGCGGCTTTAGGTTTAGGTTTGTCAGAAACCGTACCCGGAAGAAACCCACTAATTGATGGTTTTGGCTTAATCGCCTTTGCCAGTTTATTTCCAATCATCTCTGTGATGGCTTATGCACAGATATCAGAGGCTCGCTCAAGGTATGCCAATCGTTTAAATTCACGGCGAGAAAAAGACACTAGAAATTCGAGAGATTCAGCGTAAGGAGAGCACTATGCATTTCAAAATGTTGGTGGTATTTGTAGAAGATGAGAAGACAGATGCGGTAATGGATGCTGCCCGTGACGCCGGGTCAACTGGGGCAACCATTATTAATAATGCCAGGGGCGAAGGTCTGAAAAAAAGTAAAACCTTTTTGGGCTTATCGCTGGAAACACAGCGTGACGTGGTTTTGTTTTTGGTAGAGGAACACCGAAGCCGCCATATACTGGAAGAAATAAGTAGAGTTGGTGAGTTTGATGCAAAACCAGGTACAGGCATCGCATTTCAAATTGACGTGGAGGATGCTGTGGGTATAGCGCATCAGGCGGAAAATATGACAAAAGACCTAGAGGAGTATTTGTAATGCAAAAGAAAGTAATTAAGGCACGGGATGTCATGCAAAGGAAACATCTTGAACTTGATGGTATGGCGACTGTGGGTGAAGCGCTGGGTGCCATGAAGGAAAATAATGCAGATATCGTTATCGTAAAAAAGCGTTCTGAGCATGATGCCTACGGCATTGTTTTACTATCTGATATTGCCAAGCAAGTGCTGGCTGCAGATAAGTCGCCTGAGCGAATTAACGTGTACGAAATAATGTCAAAACCAGTCGTTCCATTGGACCCAGATATGGATGTGCGCTACTGCGCACGTTTGTTTGATCGCTTTGGTTTGTCCAGCGCGCCGGTGATTGAAAACGGACAGGTGTTGGGAATTGTCAGCTATAACGAGCTGGTTTTTCACGGGCTGTGCGAATCGATTGGCTAATACGATTCCGACTGTATTTTCACCACCTCGATATGCTTATTATTTCGTTTAGATACAATAACTTATATGCGTATTTTGACGTTTTACATTGATCATTGATCATGGCCTACCCAATGCGGGTATTGGATATTCCTACCCGCCGCCGGCATACATACGATGTTATGTGCCATAAGGAAAAGCTACATAGGGCCCAATTGGTAACTCAGTACAAATCAGCAGCAAACCAACACGTAGAAGAGTAATGCCTCATGGTGCAGAATACTGTCATCAGAACTCTGCTCATCTTGAGGCACTTACACAATGACGACAAAGCCCAAAAAAACGCTCAGAAGCGAACATTGGTTCAACGACCACAGTAAACCCGATCAGACTGCACTTCACCTTGAGCGCTACCTGAATTTCGGATTGACGCCTGAAGAGCTGCAGTCCGGCAAACCCATCATCGGCATCGCCCAGACCGGCAGTGATCTGGCGCCCTGTAATCGCCATCACCTGGACCTGGCCAGCCGGGTAAGAGACGGCATACGTGACGCTGGCGGCGTACCACTGGAGTTTCCAGTTCATCCGATCTTCGAGAACGGTAAGCGCCCCACCGCTGCACTTGATCGCAATCTTGCTACCCTCGGGCTTATCGAAGTGTTATACGGTTATCCGCTCGATGCTGTGGTGCTAACCACTGGCTGCGACAAGACAACCCCTGCCACATTGATGGCAGCGGCCTGCGTGGATATTCCTACTATAGTGCTATCGGGCGGCCCCATGCTCAACGGCTGGTCCAATGATCGGGACAATCCGGAAGTGGAACCGGAGCAGCGCCTGGGGTCGGGAACTGTCATCTGGGAGTGCCGGGAACTACTCGCTGCGGGCGAGATAGACTACGCTGAATTCATGCGGCGAGTGTCCGCCTCGGCGCCCAGCGTTGGGCACTGCAATAGCATGGGCACAGCGCTTACCATGAACTCCCTCGCCGAAGCCCTGGGCATGTCCCTGCCGGGCTGTGCCGCTATCCCTGCCCCCTACCGGGAGCGTGGACAGATGGCCTATTTCACCGGCCGGCGTATTGTGGAAATGGTGGCAGAAGACCTCAAACCCTCGGACATCATGAGCACCGCATCATTTCACAATACCATCGCCGCCTGCACCGCGATCGGTGGCTCCACCAATGCCCCGCCACACTTACAGGCCATCAGTCACTACCTTGAAGGTGTGGAGCTGTCTATCGAAGACTGGGAGACCCACGGTGAACACATCCCTTTATTGGTCAACTGCCAACCAGCCGGCGAATACCTGGGCGAAGAATTTCACCGGGCCGGCGGTGTACCAGCGGTCATGGGCGAATTACTGCGGGCCGGTGTCATTGACGGCAACACTCTGACGGTAACCGGCCTCACTACGGCGCAAAACTATGCAAAGTCCTGCAGTGTAAACCCGGAAGTGATTTACAGCTACGACTCGCCACTGAAAACCCATGCGGGATTTGCTGTGATGAAAGGAAACCTGTTTGATTCCGCCGTCATGAAAAAGTCAGTCATCGACCAGGCCTTTATCGACACCTACCTGAGCGAACCCGAAAGTCGCAACTGCTTTCGGGCCCGAGCCATCGTATTTGAGGGCCCAGAGGACTATCACGAGAACATCAACGATCCCGCCCTGGAAATTGACGAACACTGCCTACTGGTAATCCGAAACTGTGGCCCGGTGGGCTACCCAGGCTCTGCCGAGGTAGTGAACATGCTGCCGCCGGATTACCTGGTAAAACGGGGTATTACTTGCCTGCCGACCATGGGCGACGGCCGACAGAGCGGCACCTCCGCAAGCCCCTCGATACTGAATATATCACCAGAGTCGGCCGTGGGCGGCGGACTGGCACTATTGAAAAGCGGGGACTGGATTGACATCGACTTGAATAAAAACACCGTCAATCTGGTGATCGAAGAAGCGGAGCTGGAGCAACGTCGGGGTGGGCTGCAACAACTGATCACCACCGATCAAACGCCCTGGCAGGAGATCTACCGCGACAGCGTTACACAGTTGTCCGAGGGTGCCGTAATGACTACGAAGAAGAAATACTACCGCCTTAACAAGGTATACGGAATACCAAGAAACTCTCACTAAAGCCCTGACCTCAACGCCGAGCATGAACTGCGCCGAGACCGGGACAGCTAAGATGCAGTTTTACTGAAACAGTATAGGTTCAACCACTATGCGGTCCTTCAATCCAGGAACTGGATTGCAGTAAATCCAGCAGTATTAGTGGTTGGTTAAATGAGTATTTTACGTTTTTACATTTATGTAAAATAATATCGGTTAGAGTCCTAACCACTGAGATGGAAATTACACATGACGATAAAACTGATAAATTCCGCAGTAACAGCAGCACTGATATCAACAGGCGTCCTGTCTTCTCACTCGGCACTAGCGCAGACCGGGGTGTTGGAAGAAGTCATCGTCACCGCGCGTAAGCGTAGTGAAAATCTGCAGGACGTGGCGGCCTCCGTTAGCGCCATCAGTGGCGATGATATGCGCGACATGGGCGCTTACGATTTTCGCGAGCTGGGAACTATGTTGAGCAATGTCAACGTATCCAACGACCAGAACAATATCGACATCTCCATACGCGGCGTCTCCAATAATCGGGGCTTTGCCGCCGCTACAGCCTTTCACGTGGATGGCGTGTACACCGGCAACGGCAAGAGTGGCCTGGCGGCGTTCGTCGACGTGCAGCGGGTGGAGGTGATCCGCGGGCCGGCTGGCACCCTGTACGGGCGCAATGCGACCGCCGGTGCAGTCAACGTGATTTCCAACCAGCCCGACCTGGAAACCAACAGCCTGGCGGTTGAGGGCACGATGGGCAATGACGATTTCTACAATGTCCAGTTAGTGGGCAACCTGGCGACCACAGACACACTGGGCCTGCGGGCCGTCTACATGAAGGAGGAACGCGACGGCTGGTCTACCAACGATTCTTTCGACCCGGATGTGCCTGACCAGCAGACCGATGATGCCGACCTGGAAGCCTTCAAACTTCGGGCACTGTGGCTGCCGACCGATACGGTCAGCTGGCTCCTGGGCTACGACCATTTCGAATCCGGCGGCGCCGGACGGCGCTTGCTGGTGGACTATGACAAGTCCATAGCCCGGGGCGGTATCGAAAACGGCATTGCCAATAATCTTACACCGGAGCAAGCAGCACGGGTAAAGTCAGACCCCCGTTATGTGCCGGCCAATGACTTGTTCAGTAATGACATCGAACAGGATTCCCTACTCTCCGATTTCAAGCTTGATTTGGGCTGGGGTGAGTTCACCTACCTGCTGGGCCACCGCCAGATCGAGACGGAGAGCGATGGTGATACGGATTTCTATGTCGGCAATTTCCACACCCTTAGCACCGAGGACTACGAAGAGACATCCCATGAATTGCGCTTGGCCGGGGACACTGACGCCTTGAAGTGGCTGGTCGGCCTGTACACCTGGGAAAGCGAGTCTGATGGCGGCTTCGTACAAAATTTTTCAGATACCGTCCAGCGGGTATTCACCACAAACGGTAACAAGAGCGAGTCACTTGGTGCCTTCACTCAGGTTACCTGGTCTATATCAGACAATTTTCGCCTCACTGGCGGCTTGCGCTACAGTGAAGATGAACAGAACAGCGGCACTGGCGTTTCGGGGATCCTGATTAATGGCGCTGGGACGCCAGGCCCCTATGATGAATCCTCCGGGGACTGGGACGATACCAGCTACAAACTGGCGGTCGAATTCGACCTGAATGATAATTCCATGCTCTACGCTGGCGTCAGCACCGGCTATAAGACCGGGGGCCTGAACAGTCCCGAAGTAGGTAGTACCACCTTTGAACCCGAAGAAGTAGACGCTTTCGAAATTGGCAGCAAGAATATGCTGAACGACGGGCGCCTGCAGTTAAACGCGGCGGCTTTTTTCTACGACTACACGAATCTGCAAATCTCCGGACTGGAGGTGATCGACGATCAGCCTATCGCCGCACAGACCAATATCCCCAAATCCGAAATGTACGGAGGCGAGGTGGAGTGGGTGGCACTGCTGACCGATTCCCTGAAGCTTGATGGCGGTATCGGTTACCTCAAAGCCGAGGCCAAAGAGGGCATAGTAGACGATCCCACCCAGTCGGAAGGCGGCGTTTTTATCGACATCAGCGGCAATTCGCTGCGTAAATCCCCCGAGTGGAGCGTGAACCTGGGCCTGGAACACGATTGGGATCTGGCCAGCGCCGGCTCGATCGTCAGCCGAATCAATTTTCACTATGAGGACGAGCAGTATCATGACGTGGTCAACGTGGAGCAGAATCTGGAAGACTCCTTCACCCGTACCGACCTGACATTCACTTGGCGCAGTGCTGATACGGCAATATTCGCACAGGTCTTCTGGCGGAATCTGGAGGACGACGACGTGCGCTCTACCATTTTCCAGACGCCGATCATGGCCCTGTCCAGTTACATGGCACCGGAAAGCTACGGTTTGAGAGTTGGCTATACTTTCGAGTAAGCCTTACCAGCTCCGGAGAAGCACCATGACAAAGACGATTGAAACCACCGGACTGCGTTGCATCTGGGATGGCAAGGCGGAATTGGGCGAGGGCGTGTTCTGGCACGAAGCGGAACAGGCCCTTTACTGGGTGGATATCATTGCCTCCAACCTCTACCGGCTGGCAGCTGATGGCAGCACGGACTACTGGCACTTTCCGGGCCAGATCAGTGCCGTAGTGCCCTGCGACGATGGGGGCTTGCTCGCCACTTTCGAAAATGGCCTGTCCCACCTCGACCTGGAAACCGCAATTGTCACACCTGTGCTAGCTCTGGAAACCGATTTACCGGACAATCGTTTCAACGACGGCTGTAGCGATACCCACGGTCAATTCTGGTTTGGCAGTATGGACGGCAATCAGAAAGAACCCAGCGGCAGCTTCTATCGCATGAACCGCGATGGCAACGTAAAACGGGTGGATTCTTTTGGCCAGTTCTGCATCACCAACGGCCCCGCCTTCAGCCTCGACGGACAGTGGATTTACTTCACCGACTCGGTGGAAAGAAAGGTTTATCGCGCCCCTTTAGATCAGGTTGGCCTGGCTGGCGCTGCGGAGCTGCATATACAGCTCACAGAACGAGACGGCTTCCCGGACGGGATGTGTACCGATACAGAGGGCGGTCTGTGGATATGCCATTTCGCCGGCAGTCGCGTCACGCGCTTTCTGGCCGATGGGAAAGTGGATCAGGTCATAGAAATGTCCGTACCGAATATCACCAAGTGTGCATTCGGCGGCACCGACCTGCGGACCCTCTATATCATCACGGCGGCAACGTCCCTGGACGAAGCACAGCGGGAGAAATATCCCCTGTCTGGTGGGTTGTTCGCTATCGATCTTCCCTTCAGTGGCGCAGCCATGGCCACTGTCGCCCGGGCGCGCTAGAAACGCCGCTAGCGTTTGAGCTGTTTCAGGCCGACTGCGGGCACTAAGGTGCGATGAAAAAATTCACGCAATTGCCCGACAGTCCGGGGCTCGCCGATCTGGTACTGGAGGAATGAGGTGATGGTGCGCTGGACCATTTCCGCCACCTCATATTGACGCTCGCGCAACTCCGGCGCCAACTCCATAAAAGGCTCCAGCGCCTGGGCATTGGCCTCGAGGGTTCGCCGCATGCTCGGGTCATCCTGCGCCACAAACGGAATATATTCGGGGTCGGCGATGAACTTCAGTATCTGAGTCTTGGGCAGCTCGCCGATAGCGTACAGGACCCCCTCCACGAGGCGCTCCTGCGGTGTATCAAAACGCAGCACCCGGCGCCGCAGACGTCGCATCCAGCCTTCCACCTCTAAACCCATGGCGCCAAACATCAGGCTCTCCTTGCTCGGATAATAGCTGTAGAGTGTCGGGCGCGAGATGCCCGCCTTTCTCGCAACTTCCGACATAAAGGCCTTGCGCAATCCCTTTTCCGAAAAACAGTCGACAGCGATTGCGGCGAGCCGTTGTCGGGCCTCACTTGCGTCCCGCGGCGGATTCCCGGCCCATGAACTTGTCTGTCGTTGCTTTGCCATGTCAAAAACCCTCTTCGATGGCGACAACCACTTTACCTTGAATTTCGCGACGCTTCAGGCGGGTGAGATACTCGACTACAGACTCCAGCCCCTGCGCAACTTCGGGTTGTAGAGAAAGCTTGCCGGCCGTGTAAAGCTTCAGTAACTCCTCGTGGCAGACCAGCATTTCCTCGTGACCATAGGCACCGGCGAATACGCCCATCGTGGAACAGTTACGCATCACCATGGCTTCCGTATCGACTGTACCCCAGCGACCGGAAGCGAAACCCACTGCCAGCACCCGGCCGCCGGAGGCCGTGCAAGAAACCGAGCGTTCAAATATTTCCCCGCCCACAGGGTCGAATATCACATCGGCGCCGCGACCCGCAGTCAGTTCCAGTACCCTGGCGCTAAAGTCCTGCTCCCGATAATTAACGCAGTGATCAGCGCCCTGCGAGCGACAGTAATCCAGTTTCTGTTCGCTACTTGCCGTGGCTATGACCTGCGCACCCAAGGCCTTCCCTAACTGTATGGCCGCAGAGCCTGAGCCTCCAGCACCACCGTGAACCAGTAACACTTCGTCGGCTTGCAGGGCTGCGCGGAGTTTCAGGCTCACTATCGCTGTATGGAAAGGAATACAAAAGGCTGCCGCTTCCACAGCACTCATGCCTTGGGTCATTGGATACAGAGTGGACTCGGGTGCGATGCAGTACTGTGCGTAACTGCCATTACCGGTATAGAACGAGGTCACTCCCATGACCCGCTCACCGACCTGCGTGGTACATCCCTCACCCACGGCAGTGACGACCCCGGCCACCTCCTGGCCCGGCGTGAATGGCAATTCAGGGGAAAACGCGTACTCGCCCTTGCACATCAACACATCCGGCAGGCCCATGCCTGCGGCTGCAACCTTAATCTGCAGCTCCCCAGGGCCGGGTTGGGGCAATTCCCGCTCCTGCAAAACCATCACATCTTTTGGCTGGCCTACGCCAGTTACGCACAAGGCTTGCATATTAATTTCCTCCATTTGGGTTTTCCTGCAGACTCAGGTTGACGGTTCCAACAGAGTAAACTCCACTCCAATATTCTCCAGCGAATGCACTTGCACAGCCCGTCGTACATCCTGTCCACTTTGTTCGACCGCCACTAGCAGTGCAGATTCGGGATGATCACTGGATATAGAAAAATCAGCGAGAGCTGTTTCTACCCGTGCCAAATCACTCACCTCGGCTACCAGGCTATGTACGGCAGGACCTCGCTGCGCCAGAAAGCTCGACAGCCCTGAGTCACGTTCCAGGGGTTGGAGGTACGCCAGTCGGACCAGGCCCAATTCAACGACCATATACTCTACGGAACCCTCGGCGTGTGCCTGGATTGGTGTTATCACTGACAAGCTGTCCGCAAATACCGTTTTAAGTGCACTCAAGGTCTGTGCGAGGTCCTCGACTACTACAGTAATTCCACGCAGAGTGTTGCCAGCAGAAACGCCTAAGCTGTTCCATTGAGGGCCAAAGGCCGGCAACATCAATGGCGGCTCAGGTTCAGCGATCCACGGGGTTTCAGCCAGTTCCAACTGGAACCCGAACACGGCCTGGGTATCGATGATATAGGACTGGTGATTGCCCTGCAGATTGTCCTCGTCGATCAGCAGGCGCCAGTTATCATCCATAGGAAATTCGATCAGTGGTTCAAAGCCTGCCTCTCGGCTGTTGGCAACGATGTTATCGATACTGTCCACCAGGTAACAAAGATTGTGCACACAGGGTCCGTGGGCCTGCAGAGCGTCATAGTGCGGCAGTCCCTCCATCAGCGGTTGGCAGAATTGCTGTACCGTCTCGCCAAAGCCTGCATGGCTGATGGCCAGGGCGGGATTGGTTAGCACCTGCGAAAAAACGTTCTCCACCTCAGTTTCGCCAAACACTTCGCTAAAGAAGCGTTGGCTGTCGGCCTGATCGGCTACCGCATATTCCACCTGGTGTAGTGGCGAGAGTGTTACTGCTTTCATTGTTCTTTCTCCTGAGTTATGTATGTTGGGCCTGGCTGTTCGATTCGACCCATCTATAGGGAGCAGGCCACTTGCATGCCTTCATCGGTAGCCTTGCGGATCAAGCCGAGACCGGTGCAGTCGCCTATGGCGTGTACTTCCGGCGCCAGTTCCTTGACCGCGTCGTAAAGTGCAGTGGCCGCCACTGGCTCACCTGCAAGAATGACGGAGTCGGCCGATATAAGCCGTTCAACGCCAAGAGCGGTACGATAGCGCACTGCACTTGCATCAATTGCCTCGCACTGTACCTCGGTGTTCAGTGTCACTCCCAGGCGGTCCAGGCGGTCCATATGTTCGGCAAGGCGTTTAGGGCCAATCTCTGGTGCAATGCGTTTGCGCTGCTCCAGTACACTCACCTTGCGGCCCCGATTAGCCAGGAACTCTGCCAGCTCAATTGCCGCCAGGTCCGCACCGATGATTACCACCTGCTTGCCCAGAGGCAACCAGCCTCGGGTGAAGTTTCTCATCAGAGCCGGAGTCAAATGCGAACTCACGGCTTTCATGAACCACTGTGCCGGGTTCCTTAACAGCGCTGGCAACATGGTGAAATCGCTGCTGTCGGCCTGGCCTTCCACCATGCGGCGCAGTTGGGCGCCGCTGAACACATGACGCTGATTAGCGCCGGGAATGTCAGGGGTTTCCACTTTTGCGCCCGTCGCCACCACAATCGCATCCGGATTGAGCTTGTTTATCACCTCTGCACTGGCCTCCTGTCCCAGACGCAGATCCACGCCGGAACCCTTTACCTGCCGTGTCAGCCAGTGGAAGAACAATTCATTATCTGAGTGTACGGTGGATGCCAGTAACATGGAGCCGCCCAGTCTCCCCTGTCGTTCCAGCAGCGTCACATCGTGGCCGCGCAGATCTGCAACCCGTGCTGCCTCCAATCCGGCGGGACCACCGCCGATAACTACCACCCGTTTGCGCTGTGCTGCCTGCGTCAGCACATTGCTAACCTCCCGCCCTGCGGCGGCATTGACTGCACAATTGAGGTTCTGGTAATCGATCATCGAATCAATGCAATTTTCACAGGAAATACAACGGCGGATATCCGCCACCCTGCCGCTACGGGCTTTGTTGGGCCACTCAGGATCTGCCAGGAAGGGGCGCCCCATGGCGATCAGGTCTGCACTTCCCGCCGCGAGAATACGCTCCGCATGCTCCGGCGTGTGAATTCGACCGACCACCATCACCGGTACATCAACGGCTTGCCTGATGGCCTCGGCGGCAGTGACGTTAATCCCATCGGGGTAATCGCTGCCCATGACCATTTGGCTGACCAAACGGTCGGTACTGCCACCACTGATACGAAAGGCATCCGCTCCGGCTTCAACCAGCATTTGCGCCAGGCGTTGGGTCTCATTGATTTCACGACCGCCGGGAGAGCGTTCATAGCCCGACAGGCTCACTGTAATGGGGAAGTCCTCACCCACTGCCGTCCGTACGGCGGTGAGCGTCTCAACAAGCATACGCGCCCTGCCCCGCAAACTCTTGCCACCGTATTCATCGGCTCGGGCATTACGCAGTGGCGACAGAAACGAACCCAGCAGCATATACGCATGAGCCGCGTGCAGCTCCATGCCGTCATAACCCGCATCTTTAGTTCTCACAGCTGCCGCCGCATACTGCGCAATGACTGCAGGGATCTCATCCAGCTCCAATGGCCTACAGGCCTGAAAAGCGCCGGGGTTAACATTGACGCTGGGCCCCACGCCCGGTTTACCTTCAAAAAAAGGCGCCAGTGATTCTGGGCCGGGATGGGTAATTTGGGGTTGTATCTTGACGCCATGACTGTGCGCCATCTCGGTAATCTTCCGGTGCAGCGGGATAAAGCGGTCTTCTGACAGACTCAAGGAGTGTACCTGGTAGCGATGATCCAGCGCCACCGAACACACCTCTAGCGTAATTAGCCCAACACCTCCGCGCATGCGGGCCTCAAGATAGGCCAGCAAACGCTCAGAGGGCTCCTGTTCCTGGGTGCCGTAATCCGTGGTCATCGGCGACATTACGATGCGGTTGGGCAACTGCATCGAACCGATACGGATCGGCGAGAACAGGGTGTCATAGGCCATCAAGCGTTCTCCCACAAACCAAAGCTTTCCATCATGGCTTTGAAACGCTCCAGTGAGCGTACCTTGACCTCCAGCGTTGTGTGGTCCTCGCCCTCCTCTACCCAGAAAGCTCGCCCCCAGGGGGAAGGCGTCCAGGGCAGGACACTGGCGTGGTAGGTACCGGCCGGGTCCAGGGTTGCGATGAATTCAGGCGTATACATTTCCATTGCGCTGATCAGCACATCGAAGGGTTCATCGTACTTGCCATTTTGCTTGCGCAGTTCGAACAGGGCATCAATGACCTGTTTCATTTCTTCGTTCGCCAGGGGTACGCCCAGCCAACCGTCATTGTCCGCAGACCTTCGCAGTGCCGCCTTGCTCTTACCGCCCACCCAAACCGGTATCGGTTCAGAGGGCACTGGAGACATGATGACATCGCTGAACTCGAAGAACTCTCCGCTGTGACTCACTACCTCTCCAGTATTGAGCGCCTGCACGGCCTTGATCACCTCATCCAGGCGCCGCCCGCGGGATTTGAAATCCATCCCCATCAAGTCGAACTCCTCTTTCACCCAGCCGGCAGAGACGCCGCAGGCCACCCGGTTATTGGTGAAAATCGCCGCTGCGCTGGTAGCTCGAGACACAGTGAAGGGGTCGCGCAAGGCCGCCAGGTAGATATTGGTCGCCATGCGCAGCTTGGTAGTGGCAACGCCCATCGCAGTCAGCGTCACCCAAGGATCGCACCAGGGATTGGTTTGGGGCCACCAGACCTTGCCATCTTCCGTATACGGATAGGGTGTTTCAATATTGGTTGGATAAACCAGGTGATCGGGAACGGTAACGCCCTCATAGCCCAGTTCTTCGGCTTTTTGGGCTATGGCAACGAATTGATCTACTTCGACCGTGTTGACCAGGGATATCCAGTATTTCATTGCTAACTCCAATTTTTTATGAGAATTTAGTATTTTACATAACTATAAAAATGTAAAGCTTTAGGGTGCGTAGGCTTCTTTTGGTTTAATACCTTATTCAATTCCTTGTAGATGAACGCTACTCTAGTAGCGGCAGGTAATCGATTTCCATGAATTGGTCGACCTCTACCATCCAGCGCTGCTCCACGAATGCCGCGTGATCCGGATCAGCATTGTAGTCCTGGTAGACACTCTCATCTGCAAAGAACATGGAAAGACCAAAATCAAAGGGACTTTTGTCACTGACTTGCCTTAGGCATTGGAATTGCTCCACGCCCTTAATGTTTGATAGGCTTCTCGCCGCGGCCAGGAATTCAGTCTCTCGTGTAGAGCCCCGCGGGTGTTTCAGGCGAAAAACGACGGTATGTTGCAACATGTATATGCCACCACTCGGATTTATTGAATATCCGATAGCCTAACCCACCACCCGTTGAATCACTCGGCCTTATTTAAAGGAAAAACTATACAGAGTTAGCAATATGCCAGCGCAAGCCACTGAGAATCGAGTATCGAAGTCTTGCCAAGTGTGTACTTTCACTCGCCGTGCAATTGCTAAAGAATACATCATCCAATTCTTCCCGGACGGCCGGCTACTGAGAACTCATTGTGAACCGTCTTGAATTGTTGAAGCACGCAACCCTGTTACCCCTGTCTGACTGGAGCTAGCTGAATTAATGGCAAACAAATCTAAGTGGAAACGAATCCTGCTGTGGTCGACAGGCAGTATTTTGGGTCTGGTACTGGTACTGCTTGTAGGGACTTATTTTGTCGCCGTGGTGGGCATTGGCGGTGCCAGCCTGCAGGACGGCATGCAGATGACTCTGTACACCGATGAACACATAGAACACATTCCTGTCGCGTTGGACATCACCCCGGACGGTACAATTTTTGTTGCGCAGACTGCACAGTTTGGCGAAGGCGTGGGAGATAACCGGCAACAGTCCTTCTGGCTACTCGACGACCAGGCCGCCAATAGTAGCGCTGACCGGGACGCTTATATCGAGAAGTGGATAAAGGCGGGCGAGTTTGAAGCAGACTGGTTTACCAAAAATGCTGACTACATCACCCGCATCCAAGATAGCGACGGTGACGGTCTTGCCGACACAGCCAACACCTTCGCCGAACGCAGGGGGCGGCTGGTAGGCTTGACCTCCGGCGTGCTGGTCAAGGGCAAGGACGTTTGGGTTACCAGTATCCCGGACGTGGTGAAATACCATGATCGTAACGGAGATGGTCAGGCCAGTGAAGACGAAACCGAGATACTGAGTACTGGCTACGGCTTTCGTGCTAACTTTTTGGGACATGATATGCACGGCTTAACCTGGGGGCCGGATGGGAAAATCTATTATTCCCTGGGTGATCGAGGCTACAACGTGCATACCCGGGAGGGAAATCACCTGCAGCCGCCGATGGATAATGGCCGGGGTGCGGTTTTCCGTATGAACCCGGACGGTAGCGAACTCGAAGTGTTTGCGACCGGCTTGCGTAACCCACAGGAAATCGCCTTTGATAATTACGGTAACTTGTTTACCGGTGACAACAATTCAGACGGTGGCGACAAAGCCCGTATTGTCTATGTTGTCGAAGGCGGCGACTCGGGTTGGATGGCGCCTTACCAGTTCCAGGCAGACGAAGACTATCTTAGGGGCCCCTGGAATGCAGAGAAGCTCTGGCATCCCCGCCACAAAGGCCAACCTGCCTGGATTGTGCCCCCGATCGCCAACCTGGCAAGCGGTCCTTCGGGCATGGCCTTCTATCCGGGCCTGGGTCTGCCAGAACGATATAATGACCACTTTTTCCTTGCCGATTATGTCTTTGCGCCCATCGTAAGCCACTTATGGTCTTTTGCTGTGACGCCTGAGGGCGCTGGCTTTGAACTTGATGATGCACACAAGTTCGCCACCAACAAATTATTCATCGACCAGGTGTTCGGCTATGACGGCGCCCTTTACACCCTGAGCGCCAGCACCTTCGGCGACAACCGTGCTATCCATAAGATGTATCAGGAGACACCGGAACAGCCAGAGTTGATTGCCGAGGTTCAATCGCTATTTCAACAGGGCTTTGAGCAACTGGAGAATACGCATTTACAACAATTGCTGGGCCATGCCGATCAGCGGGTCAGGCGTGAGGCGCAGTTTGAATTAGCCGCACGAGAAGAAATCACGCTACTGGCAGAGGTAGCGCACGACACTAACGCCGCGTTGTTGCCCCGTATCCATGCCGTATGGGGGCTGGGGCAGACTGGAAAACCAGGCTTGCAGCAAGCGGGCTGGCAACAGTTAGGCTGGCTTGACGAACAGCCAACGGAGCTGCGAGCTCAGGTTCTGAAGGTTGTTGCTAACGCGAAAGCAAAGTGGCTCCTTCCCGAGATCATTGAACTTCTCGCTGACAGCGAGCCCCGCGTGCAATATTTTGCGAGCCTGGCAGCGGGTAAGATAGGCAGTACCGCTGCGATTCCAGCCCTGGTTAACATGTTGCGCACCAACAATGACGAAGACGCCTATTTGCGCCATGCCGCTGTTTATGCGCTTGAGCTGATTGGCAACACTGAGGCTTTAGAGCCGTATATGCAGGATGATTCCTCTGCGGTACGTATGGGGGTATTGCTGGCTCAACGCAGGTTGCAAGATGGAGCGATAGCAGGCTTTCTCAGTGATACCGACCAGGCGCTGGTGGTCGAAGCGGCCAGGGCCATTTACGATATGAAAATCAGCGCGGCGATGGGTCCGCTGGCTAAGCTCGCATCTCACGATGTGCGAAGTAGTGGTGACGATGAACAGACCAGCTATGCGCTGCATCGTCGGGTGATTAATGCCAATTTGTTGTTAGGTGAATCGCACAATGCCGACGCGCTGGCGCTTTACGCTCTAAATGACTCTAATCCCATGGCTATGCGACGAGAAGCACTGGCAGCCCTGACTGAGTTTGCAGCGCCCGAAGTAATCGACCGGGTAATAGGCACCTATCGTGAACTGCCATCGCGCGACGTATCCGTGGTCTACGCCGCACTTGACGAACATATCCCCGCTCTGCTCGATACAAATTTGAAAGATCAGGCAATGCAGGTCGCACTACACTATAAACGTGTTCCCCTGTCGTTTGACGAACTACTGGTACTGGTTGAGTCCAGTGATCAATCAGTCGAGTTACGCGTTGCGAGCCTGCAGGCACTGCCCCAGCGGGTGACACCCGATGGCCATAGCCGAGCCGTTGCTGCCGTCGACAAGTTGCTGAGCAGTGAAGTGCTGCCCCTGCGTCTCGCTGCATTGACTGTGATGGCACAGCTGGATACCCCAAGGGCTGTCGGATCGGCTATTGAACTAAGCTCCGAGGGCGTTATTGCGGAGCAACAGGCAGCAATTAAATTATTGGGATCGGTGAACGAAAGTGCTGCAACAGAGCGGCTACTGGATCTCTTGCAGTCCCTGCGTGAAGGGGAGATTAGTAGCGAATTACAGCTGGACGTCATCGCAGCTGCGGAGCAGTCTGAGGAGCCTCGCCTGGTGGCTGCCATCACTGACTACCACCACAGTCAGGCCGATAACAGCGAATTACAGAAGCGCAGCGTCGCCATGTTCGGCGGCGACCCCCGGCGCGGTAAAAACATCTTTGAAAATCAGGGGGATTGTCTGCGCTGCCATACTGTAAAGGGACGTGGTGGCAACTCAGGTCCCGTGCTTGATGGCATCGCGATTCGTTTCGACTCTGACTACTTGCTGCAAGCCCTGGTCGAACCTGCGGCCATCGTGGCGCCGGGTTACGGCTTTGTCAGTCTGGTTTTGACAGATGGGACCACGGTTGCAGGTACGCTTCTCGGAGAAACTGATAGCGAAGTCCGTGTCAGTGGGGAGGGAAGCCACGGTGAGGGCCAGGGCATGGTCATCTCCCGGTCTGACATCGCCAGCCAAACCCCGCCCATCAGTGGCATGCCGCCTATGGGCGTGGTGCTATCCAGGCATGACTTGCGCGATGTGATGGCCTACCTGGGCTCACTTGACGTTAAATGAAAATGTAATAACTGAATCGATTTAAGGCGGAACAACTAATGAAAAAAATATTTGCCTGGTTGGGCGTTGTAGTGGCTGTGCTGGTAGTGGCTGGTGGTATCGGTGTTGCCAGGTTCTTTGGTTTTATTCTGGTCGACCTGGATGATACGCCCCCCGTGATTCCCATTGACCTGGCTCGCCCCGCAGTACTGGTTTTTTCCAAGGCTAATGGCTTTGTCCACGTTGACGCCCTGCCTGCAGGTAAAACAATGCTGGAAAATATTGCTGCGGAAAATGGCTGGGGAATTTTCCAGACTGAAAATGGGGCTGTGATGGCGCCGGAATTGTTAGAGAAATTTGACGTCATCGTCTGGAACAATACCAGTGGCACTACGTTGTCTGAACAACAGCAGTCTGCATTCAAAGACTATCTTGAGCAAGGTGGTGGTTTTGTCGGCATTCACGCCGCTGGCGGTGATCCCTGGTACAGCTGGAAATGGTATGTCAACGACCTGATCGGCGCCCAGTTTATCGGTCACACCATGGACCCCCACTTCCAGGATGCAGATGTTCTAGTGCTGGAATCCGCGGACCCCATCGTGGCCCACCTACCCTCCAGATGGCGCGTTCCTGCAGAGGAATGGTATGGTTTTGACAGTAGCGCGAGGGACAAGGGCCACACGGTGCTGCTGGCCCTGGATGAGGAAACTTACGACCCCAATAACTCTGGCATGGAGGGCGAGCACCCCAGCACGTGGAAACGCGATATCGGCCAGGGACGGATGTTTTATACCGCCATAGGCCACCAGGCCGCGACCTATGACCTTCCGGAGTTTCGTGAGATGGTTGAAAAAGCCATTAGCTGGGCTGGCAATTTCTGAGTCACCCTTATGGGGCGAGCATGTTGCAATGAAAATAACTTCACGCTTTCTTACTGGTATAACTGTTTGGCTTCCGGCGCGTGAATAAAGCGCGGATTGCTGAGCTTTTCCTGGTATAGGCCCGGGAGTTCCGGAAACAGGTCCAGGCGGGTGTTGTTGAAACCGCCCTGAATTTGAGGCCAAATCCAGTTCCAGCGCTGCCAGTCGATAATAATCAAATTCATACCCTTGATCTGCGGATAATCCTCAAACAGTGAGAAAAAGGCGGCAAACCAATCCAGCGACTCCTGCAAGGTGACGGGGTCGCGAAAGCTCATGATGGTCTCACCGCCCATCCAGGGGGCCGACTCGCCAATGAATACTGGCTTATTCCGACTGGCGGCATTCTCATAGAACTCGATACTTCCAGGGGAGCGGAAGTGATCAATTGCGAATTCGCTGATGCTCCACCAGTCTACATACTCATCCCCTGGATAGAAGTCCATGTAGGGATGCTCGGAGAGTATCGGCATGCCAGACAACTCGTCGAGATCCGGTACCGATGCGTGCCACAGGGTGGCCACGTTGGTAACCCCCATCGAACGCATTTTATCGACGATGTAACGATAGCCTTCACGGTAGCCCTTGGGGTCGAAGTGATTGCGATTGTTGAACTCCCAGCCAATGCGCATCATCACCGGCTTGCCGACTTGGGCAACGGCCTTAAAAAACAGTTCCAGCTGCTTATCTCCTTCACCTGCCAGCGTCTTTTCGGGGTCGAAATCATAAGCAATCTGGGCGATCTGCCAGCTGTCCTCCTCGGCGAAGGCGGTGTAGCGCTCGATAAAGCCCTCTAATTGTGCCTGTCCGTCATCTCTCTGGGGATGGATATAGAAAGACACAACTGCCGGGGAGTACTCACCTACGGCTTCGGTATAGTCTCGATAATCCTGCATATCACCGGCGGCGCCCGGATGATCGGTATTCCAACCGTGGGAAATCTGGCCCCATCCATGGAGCGCCCTGCCCGCTGGCGGCTCGAATTTGGCACCAAAGAAAGGCGCGGCCTCTGGTTCGATAGCACTCTCAGCAATGGCACTTTGACCACCGACACAAGTGAGATAAATAAGAGAAAATAGCGCCAGAAAGCGGCGTGCATTGAAAAGATCGATTGTCATGAACTGCACCTTAAAAACACAATGGGGTGACAGCTATTTTAATTGCGCCCGTGCCGCCACTCTATTGTCCAGTTACCGAGATTACGGTACTTCTTTAATGCTATAGACGGCCAGTGAAAGGACTTTTCTGAATGGCATTCCATCGTCCGGCCGGAACGCTCATGATAGGAATTGAACTAAAAACTCGCTTCTGAAGGAAGTGCGTCGATCGGCCGGAGTCTGAAGTGCCGGAAATAGACTTCCGCCCCCTCTGACTGCAACTGGATTCTGCCACGGTTCAGCGGCACGGTCTGGTCCTCAACCTCATGGCGCAGGTTTTCAATCCGCAGCACGGTATGTCCATTGACCCGGTGAATGGCGTGGTCACCGAAGACGTAGAGGTCGATTGTATTCCATTGGCCAACAGGGCTCTCTCTGTCGCTGGCGCCTATGACACGAAAGACCATTCCACCAACTGTAGTTGGTTCGCCCTCAGGCGCATAGCGTTGCCATGGGTAGGACAGGTCCCAATCCCATTCTGTGCGGACCTCCCCCGCAACAGCATCGACCGCGGTGAAATCCCCAGTGCTGCCATCCATAATCTCGAGCTCAATCGAACGCATCCAATATGTCCAGAAAGCCCCATAGTCACCTGTGGAATGATAGAGCAATCCGCTATTACGGGGTTTTTCTGCGCGAGGGGCGTAGCGTTTTTCTCCCCACTTGTACTGCAGCTGAAGGTGGTAGTTGGCATGGTCGTCGGCACTGATCAGTGCACCCCAGGTTTGGCCCGAAATACGGATGGCCGGTTCACCATCCTCCATGACCACAGAAAAAATGCCGGCATCATCCTTATTCAACCCAATCTGTGGTGGCCAGTCTCCCCATAGTTTGATCGGAAGCTGGGGCACCTCGGGGGCGCCCAGCCAGGTATCCCAACCGGAGAGATCACGGCCGTTGAACAGTTCGACAAAATCCTCTTGCGCCGACAGAGGGGCCTGGAAAGCGAGCAACAGGACGATGCTCGCTGCAAGGCCTGAGAGTTTATGTGGCATGGTCAATCAACCGATATTTTGGCCAATAAACCCGAGGCCGTCCTGGTAAAGTTGCTCCGGCGATTCAAAGGCGTTGCGCCAGATATTGGCCGCATTGACGATCGCTGGATCGGCGGTACCGAAAGCCTCGATTACCAACCAGCCCTTATAGTCGATCTCTTTGAGGGCGGCGAAATTCTCATCCCACTTGACCTGTCCTGTGCCCAGGGTTCCCCGGTGACTCTCGCTGAGGTGGATGTGGAAAATGTTATCACGGACCGCCGATATAGACTGCCCGGGGTCAGCCTCCTCGATATTGGCGTGATGGGTGTCGTACAGGATACCCACGTTATCCAGCCCTACATCCCGACACATACGCTGGGCGCCGCCGCCGCTGCTGCAATTAATTCCCGGCGTTTGATCGTCATTCTTAACTCTCCCCTATCACTTCCTGGCGCTGCGAACCGAGGCCGGTGATTTCCACGGTCATAACATCACCTACGTTCAAATACACGGGGGGATTCTGGCCAAGGCCAACACCGGGTGGGGTGCCTGTGGATATGACATCTCCGGGCTGCAAGCTCATGAACTTACTCAGATAACTGACGATAAATGCAGGGTTGAAGATCATGGTTTGGGTGCTGCCGTTTTGGTAGCGCTTGCCATTTACCTCCAGGGTCATATCCAGGTCCAGTACGTTGGCAACCTCGTCCCGGGTCACTAGCCAGGGTCCGGTGGGGCCGAAGGTATCGCAGCCCTTGCCCTTGTCCCACTGGCCGCCACGCTCCAGTTGAAAGTGGCGCTCGGACACATCGTTGACCACGCAGTAGCCGGCAATGTGCTCCTCGGCATCCGCCTCATCGATGTACACTCCGGGTTTTCCGATCACGATCCCCAGTTCCACTTCCCAGTCCAGTTTAGTGCTGTCGCGGGGCTTAACGACGTCATCGTTGGGTCCGCACACCGCGCTGGTCCACTTGTTAAACACAACGGGCTCATCGGGGATTGGCATCCCGGACTCCTCCGCGTGATCAGCGTAATTGAGCCCAATGCAGACGAATTTACCGATGGCGCCCACACAGGCGCCGATACGGAGGCTGGCATCCAGTACTGGCAGGGCCTGCAGATCGGAGTTTGCAATTTGTTGCAAACTTTGTGGCAGAAGGGTTTCACCAGCGATATCAGTGACTACCGAGGACAAATCCCGGTACTGGCCCTGTGCGTCGATGATGGCGGGCTTTTCCTGACCCAAGGGGCCTACACGCAATAATTTCATGTTCTTACTCCACTAGATTAATTTGGTCTTACATACTCCAGCCGCCGTCCATGACGACCTCTGTTCCTGTCATAAAAGCGCTCTCCGGGCTCGCCAGGGTCAGCGCGACAGCAGCGATTTCCTCAACAGTGCCCAGCCGTTTCATAGGCTGGCGATTGATAAACGTCTCGCGCGCCGCCTCATAATCACCCGTCGCGTGCAGACGCTCTTGCAGGGATGGCGAATCAATTGTGCCGGGGCAGATAGCATTGCAGCGTATGCCCTGCTCCACGTAGTCCATCGCAACCGACTTGGTAATGCCCAGTACCGCGCCCTTGCTTGAGCCGTAGGCGAAGCGATTGGCTGCTCCGCGGAGGCTGGACACGACAGAAGCAATATTAACAATGGCGCCATCGCCCTGTACCAGCATACCCGGCAGGAAAGCGGCGATGGTGTGATAAATCGCCTTCGCGTTTACCGCCATACTAAGATCCCAGTCGTCGTCTGTGCAATCCAGTACAGTGCCATTACTGACTACACCACTGCAGTTCACCAGAATATTGACGTCTTCAAAGCGCGCGGCGCACTCCGCAATCCCGGCCTTGTCAGTGACATCCAACTGCACTGTTTCTAATGCCAGCCCGGTCGCGGCCAGCTCGTCCAGCGTCTTGGGGTTAATGTCCGAGGCGATCACCCGCGCTCCTTCAGCTACAAAAGCCTGGCTAACCGCGCGGCCAATGCCCTGGCCTGCGCCCGTGACGAAGGCAGTTTTGCCTGATAATCGATTGTTCATATGTTGACCTCACTAGAGCGCCGACTGCCTCGGCAATTTCCGAAAACGTAATAACAGACTATATCTATTGGTGATATTCGGGCTCTACCTAGCCCTTATCGCAGTACAGGTACTTTTTTGCCGCAGCCTCCACGCTTAATCAACGCGGGCTAAATAAATACCTGAGGAAAGACAATACAGTGGTAGAGATGAACCGCCAACGTTCAGTAGCCTTAACTATTCTAGCCCACACAGGAATATTTCATGTTACTCCCACGGCCCCCGGTTGACCTGCAGGACGTGCAGGTCATCGATCTATCCAACGCGCGAGGTGACTCGCTGCGCCTGCTTACACTGGGAGCGACCATCAAAGAGTGGAACATCAACACCCGAGGGCACGGGCTAATCAATACCGTACTGGGCTATCCCCATGAGCAAAGCTATCTGATGGACACTGCCTACCACGGCGCGATAGCGGGCCGTTACTGTAACCGAATTGCCAACAGCCGTTTTACTCTTGGTACAGAGCAATACCAGCTACTCAGCAACGAGGGGCCACATCACCTCCATGGGGGCCCCCAGGGCTTCTACAACAGACTCTGGCATATTGAGGAACGGGATAGGCAGAGCCTGACGCTCTCCCTGCACTCCGCAGACGGAGACCAGGGCTATCCCGGTAATCTGGATGTGCGGCTGCGCTATACCCTGAACGATGACGGCGCTCTCGATATTGAGTGGCAGGCACAGTCCGATCGTGACACGGTAGTCAGTCTGACTAACCACGCCTATTTCAATCTGGCAGGTTGCGGGGACATCCGCGACCAATACCTTCGCATTGCCGCATCTCACTACACACCTGTTACAAAGGACCTGATACCGACGGGTGAAATCCGGCCGGTAGCCGGTACCGTGCTGGACCTTCGGAACTTCACTCTGCTCGATCAACTACTGAACAGCGACGATTCTGAAATCACCGCGCACGGCGGCCTGGATCACAATTGGGCCATAGACTCCGGCGGCGTGTGTGCCGAATTACTCTGTCCCCGGACGCAACTTCTGTTACAAGCCAGCAGCACGCTTCCCGGATTACAGTGTTACACCGGCAATAATCTGCTGGCACACGGCACCCACGGTTGTCACGAGGGTGTGTGCCTGGAGACCCAACACTATCCCAACAGTCCCAATGAGCCCGGTTTTCCCTCACCGCTACTGCGCGCCGGAGAAACCCAGCGGCACCATACTCGCTACCATATTAGCGAAGTCAACGCGGAGGAAACCCTGGCCAATGTCTGAAACTCCAGGAACGGCACGGGGAAACGTCCGGGGTTTCCAGAGCGCACTGAGCGCTGTTATTCCTTCCGATCGATTGATTGATGATCCCCTGAGGCGCCTCGCCTACGGTACCGATGCGAGCTTTTATCGGCTGATACCACAATTAGTCGTGTGCGCAGAATCGGCTGATGAGGTCCGCGAGGTCTTGGCGCAGGCTCAACGATTTGGGGTGGCCGTTACATTTCGCGCAGCGGGCACCAGCCTGTCTGGCCAGGCTGTCACCGACTCGGTACTGCTCACCCTGGGTCACGGCTGGCAGGGACATAGCATCGAAGACGGGGGCTCAGCGATACGCCTACAGCCTGGTGTGATCGGGGCCCGGGCCAACGAACTGCTGGCACCCCATATGCGACGCATAGGGCCCGACCCGGCCTCCATCAACACCGCCAAAATCGGTGGCATTGCCGCCAACAACGCCAGTGGAATGTGCTGCGGCACCGCCCACAATAGCTACCAAACCTTGCGTGCTTTAAAGCTGATACTGGCAGACGGCTCGACGCTGGATACCGGCAGTACGCTCAGCTGTGATATGTTCCGAACATCCCACGGCGACCTGTTGGGTTCGCTGGAAACAATCGCCAACGAGGTAAAGAACACACCACACCTATCCGCACTCATACACAAGAAGTACCGCCTCAAGAATACGACTGGCTACGCCATAAACGCCCTGCTCGATTTTGACGATCCGATCGACATCCTCCAACACTTGATGATTGGCTCCGAGGGGACGCTGGGGTTCATCGCAGAGATATGCCTCGAGACAGTACGCGAGGAGCCCTGCAAGGCTACCGGACTGCTCGTCTTCGAGAGCCTTGAAACCGCATGTAGGGCTGTGTCTGTACTGGACACTAAGCCTGTTTCGGCCGTTGAGCTAATCGATCGCAAGGGTTTGGCATCGGTAGCACACCTCGATGGTATGCCCCCAGGGGTCGCCGACTTTCCTGACCAGGCCACTGCGCTATTAATCGAAGTCTGCGGTGAGTCCGAGAAATTACTGCAGCAGCGCCTGGGAGAAGTGACCGAATGCGCTCTGGAATGGCAACTGCTGGGAGAGAGGCATTTCACGCGCGAACCAGCCCATGCAGCCAAACTATGGTCTATTCGCAAGGGCCTATTCCCAGCGGTAGGCGCAGTGCGCGCCACCGGCACTACCGTAATTATTGAGGATGTTGCCTTCCCGGTAGAAAACCTTGCCGCTGGGGTCACCGCCCTGCAAGCACTGTTGGAAAAGCACAGCTACCACGAGGCGGTGATGTTTGGTCACGCCCTGCAGGGCAACCTGCACTTTGTCTTTACACAGTCTTTTGAGGCGCCCGAGGAAGTCGAGCGCTATGGGCTTTTCATGGACGAACTGGCTCAGTTGGTTGCGGTGGAATACCAGGGTTCCCTTAAAGCTGAACACGGTACTGGCCGAAATATGGCGCCCTTCGTTGAGCTGGAATGGGGGGCTGAGGCCTACCGTCTCATGTGGCGTATCAAGCAAATTCTGGACCCGAACAATATCCTTAACCCGGGTGTCGTTTTAAATGAAGACCCGGACATCCACGTTAAAAACCTTAAGCCCATGCCACCTGCAGATCCGCTGGTGGACCGCTGTATCGAGTGCGGTTTCTGCGAGCCCAGCTGCCCGTCCCGCGACCTGACCTTGTCACCGCGCCAACGCATTGCAAGCTGGCGTGAGATCAACCGACTGCAGGCACTGAAGACTCCAAGCACTGGTGAGCGCCAAACGTTAAAGGAACTGCGACAGGGCTACGACTATGCCGGCACTGATACCTGCGCCGCCTGCGGCCTGTGTGAACTGCGTTGTCCGGTGGGTATCAACACCGGCGATCTCACACGGGCCATCAGAGGCGCGCGCAATAAACGAATGCGCTGGCTTGCCGAGGCCATCAGCCGCCATTTCGGCCTGGTAGTGAAGCTGGCAAGGGGTGGTCTGAAAACCGTGGACGCTCTAGCCGCGATTATTGGAAGGGCCCGCTTCGCCTGGCTGGCCCAGAGTATGAACCGGGTAAGTGTCGGGTACCTGCCCCTGTGGACCGCCGCAGTACGGGGTGGACGTGTCCCGCCCCACCAGGGAGACCATTACAGCGGCGACCCCGACAACACGGTAGTCTATTTCCCCGCCTGCCCCGGACGTATGCTGGACCCGGACCTGTCCCGGGCAACCGTCGAAATTCTTGAACGGGCTGGCTTCGCTGTCATCATCCCTACGGGTATGGATAGCGAGTGCTGCGGCATGCCCTTCGCGAGTAAGGGCTTCGCCGATATAGCCAGGGACAAGGGTGAACATCTACGCGACAAACTTCGCGCCGTCAGCGGTACGAGGAAACTACCGGTTATTTGTGATGCCGCGCCCTGTAGCGCGCAACTGGCTGGTCTGCCCAGAGATGAGTTCGAGATTATCGACCTGGTGGATTTCCTCCATGACCGGGCCCTGCCACGGTTGCACATAGCGCGGCCCGCCCCAACAGTGGCACTACACGTTACCTGCAGCAGCCAGCACTCCGCCACCGGTGAGAAATTGCAGGCCCTGACAAAAGCCTGCGCTCAGGAGGTGATACGACCGGCGAGCGTCACTTGCTGTGGCTTTGCCGGGGACAAGGGATTTACCCTGCCCGCGCTCAACGCCAGCGCCCTATCCCATTTAGCGGCGGAAATCCCATCGGGCTGCACCGCTGGCTACTCCAATAGCCGTACCTGTGAAATTGGCTTGAGCGAACATGCGGGTATCCCCTACCGCCACATTGCCTACCTGCTACTGGAGGTGAGCCGTCCAGCGCTAGGAGAAAAAAGTACCAGCAGTGCATGAACAGGGAGGTGGAGCGATGCCCGCTGCAATCCTATTATGTCCCCAGACTAATACATCCAGGAGCACTGCAATGAGCGACAACAGCAAGATTGCCATAATCACCGGCGGCAGTTCCGGTATCGGCACCGAAATGGCCCGCTATATGGCGGGCCAGGGCTGGGATATTGCGATCACCTACGCTGGCAATGCCGCTGGCGCAGAAGACACCGTTGCCGCCATCGAAGCTGAAGGCCAACGGGGCTTCATGAAGCAGTGCGATGTGGGCTACAAGGACCAGGTAGACGCGTTCCTGGATGCCGTTACCGATACCCTTGGCTTGCCTCAATTACTGGTCAACAACGCCGGCGTACAAACCTGGGCACCCTTTCTCGAACTGAAAGAAGAAGACTGGGACCGCACAATTCGCACCAATCTCAAGGGCTACTTCCTGTGTACCCAGAAATACGCAAAATTGCTGGTGGAACACAAACAACCCGGCAGCGTCATCATGATCGGCTCGGGCTGCAACAAGGTGCCCTTCCCCAATCTGGTGGATTACACCGCCTCCAAGGGCGGAATCGAGAATTTAACCAAGGTGGCGGCCACTGAGCTGGGGCAGTACGGAATTCGTGTCAACGGTGTGGCGCCAGGCGCAATCGAAATCGAACGTACTCGCCTGGAAGATCCCGAGTACGGCGAAACCTGGGGGGCCCTCGCGCCGCTGGGTAGAGTCGGCTATTCTCTGGATATCGCCAAGGCTGTCGAATACCTGGGTGGCGAGAATGCGGCTTATGTCACGGGCCAGACCCTCTACGTTGACGGTGGCGTGTTCACCAAACCCAACTGGCCCTATTAGAAGAATGTCATCGGAATACTGATGATCATGCCCTCGGGAACAGATTCCAGCGGCTTGCGCTTGCCCATCAGCACATCGTACAGCTCGTCGTTGACCTTGGAATAACCCTTAATGAAATCGCTATAGGGTTTGTGAGCGACGCTGACGAATCCCTGGTGAAAGTTCTGGCCATCGAAACGGCCCATAACTGGATCATCGTTAAAACTGAAGTAGTGAATTCCGATGCTATTGGGGTGGCTGGCAGCATTCTCGGCATAGTAACGATAAGCAACAGCCCGTTCCGCCTCGGTCCGGGTCCAACGTGCGCCGTAGGCAGGGTGACCTGCTTCCATTGAGCCGTGATGGAATTCACCGATCAACACAGGCTTGCCAGTCATTTCCGCCGCTCGCTCGATACGCGGATAGGGGTTATCCGTATAGGCATTCATGGAAAAAACATCCAGGTACTGGGTCCCGGCAAATCGCCACTCCTCTTTCAGCGCCGCCGAGGCCCAGCGCATCCCCATGTTAAGGTGATTGGGGTCGATCGCCCGGGTTGCCTTTACAGGCACCTCCACGTATCGATCCAGCATCATCGTGGAAAACTCCTGCAGGTCGGTACTGGCGGACTCGGATAAGGAAGCCGCTTCTTTGATCGGCGATTGTAATGCATCGAAGCCGGCGAATTCGGATTTCCATGCCTTGTTGAAGGCCTTAATATCACTGTTGTAACGTTGCTTGAGAAAATCGATCAGCCTGTCTTTGGTCACAAAGGACTCGTCCTTCTCCAGCATGGTCTCCGCCAGATTGATAGTGGCGACATAGGCCCATCCCGGCTCATTATTCATAAAATAGCCGATGAGATAGGGATCGTCTTTTATCTCTTCCAGTTGCAGTGCAAACTGCTCTGCTTTCTGTTCGTACTCCGCGCTGAATACATCAGGGAAGTCGCGGAAAATGCGTTTGTCTGTCACAGGAAAGTGTTGCATCGGGATGACATAGGGAACACTAGCCTTGCGGGCGAACTCCAGGTCGGACCAGTTGCCCACGGTGTTGACGTTCCACTCAATCAGGCGCCGACGGGTAATATCAGTCCACTGATCGTGCCAATCATCGCCGAAAGTCCGTATGAGGTTGGTGGTGTGAAAATTCAGCAGGTCGAGTGACTTGCCCCCGGGGTCGACCATGTCGTGGACCGTATGCTGTTCCCAGGCATCTGCATATTTGCCGTCATGCGGAGGCATCCATTCATGTATGCCCTCTAGGCCATCGACGTTGCCAGAGATACCCGGGGCGATGATATCGATACCGATGCTGTAAAAAGCATAACCTTCAGGGTCTACCAACCACCAGCGCTCTCCGTCGTGGTGTGTCCTGAAAAATCCAGTCGCCTTGAACTGCTTGGCCTTAGTGCCGCCGTACTGACTGTACTTCGTGCTGTCGCGCGTCGCTGCCGGCTTGGCTGCCTCGGATTTCAGGTAGCGATCCAGTTCGGCCTTGCTGGCCACTTTGTCTTTCCATTCCTTGTCCGCCCATTGCCCCATCGCATCTATCACTACACCGTCTTCAACAGGGTAATCTGGCTGCTCTGCGGTAAAGCGAAAATTGGAAAATTCGGCGACGGCCTCGTCACCGGACATCTTCATTACCGACAGAGCCATCCGGCTCCACTCGGTAATGTCTACACCTTTACCGAAGGAAAATGGAATCAGCGTGCCTGGTGTTTTCGGTACGCCCCGACCCTCTGCCAGCACTTTCAAGGGAAAGGACAGACGCCCCTGTAAACCGGGAAACAGGCCGACGCTGTTGATGAGGTCTGCTCGTTCGCCAGTATTGCGGTCGGACCAGAACATCATACTCACTGCCACGCTATCAACGCCGCTGATGTCGGCCAGAAAGGAGAGCCATGCATCTTCGGGCAGTTTTCGCAGCGTGTCGTTTTGTAGTATTAGAGTACAGGGCTGCCCGACTCTCAGCGGTAGGCGCAGCGAGTTGTCTTCGCCTCGCTCCACCTCACAACCCACGGCGACAAAATCGTCAAGACTCAATGCGCTTATGGCCTCTCCTGCCGCAATCGAACCGCTGCTGAAACCAACCGTTACCATTACCACAAGCAATGTCGTACTCTTGATCAAAGAAAATGTCTTTCTCATAAAGCTCTCCTTCCGGCCCAAACCGTGTATTTACATTTTGTATGTTATGTATAGTATCGGCGAGCGCATATTGGCGGCTACCCTGTACTTAACGCTACTTTGGTACTTCCTTCGCGCCCAAACAGGCCGGCCACAGAGATTCCGGCGTGTCCCAGGGCTCGCTGATCTGGCACTGCTCCGCACAAACTGCTTTCGTTGCCGCACCCTCCGCAATACAGCTTTTCTCGCAGTTCTCCACTCGCGGAATACCCGTTTCAAACATGGTCCTGATCACGCAGCTGCGCTCCTCCTGTGAGGGATAAACCACGTTAGCGGTCAGGGTCCTGAGCCTAACCGTACAGTTATCACCACACGCTATGGATGGATCCAGCTGCCCCGTCCTATCCAGCTTGCCGGCGAGAAAGGCTATCGCATTGGCGAGAAACTGTTGGAATTGCGGGTCATTTAGCGTCTCCTCACTGTGCCCCAGGGTGGTTGCCAGCACCGGGGTACCGTTCACTTCATTAAGCCAGGCCTGCAGGTGGTGCTTTTCTGTCTCCACTCCGTAAGCCGAAATCAAGGCTTCACTGTTATCGCCCACAGCGAGATTGATATAAAGCTCATCGTTGGCCAATTCCCAGGGAAACGCCAGCGCCGCGATAACGGGATGCTCGCTGGCCTTATTCAGAGTAAAGCTGCGCATATCCTCGTGTCGTAGCGTTTTCAGGCCCAGCAATTCGTACCAATTGGACACATGTTGAAACGAATGCATTGCGCAATGCACTGCCAGAAGCGGAACGCCCTGATCTCTCACCGGACGAATCAGATTGTCCACCAATTGTGGATCGCGCCGGGCGGCATGGCAGAAATTGTAGATGAGCACGTCGTAACCCATCGCAAAATCAGTCTCCCGAAGGCGCTCGATATCGCCCACAATTACGTCGAAGTCGGCATGGATGCGCTGGCCTATGCCGTTGGTCACGAGTTCCGCCTGTCGCTGGTAGTTGTGGAACCACCCCGCACTCGTCACATAGAGCACTTTGATGGCGCCAGCCTCACTGTTCGAATCTGCATGGTTACCCTGAATAAAGATCAACTGCATGACGACCAAGACCCATGCAGACCGCATTGTTTTGGAAAGGATCATGAAATGCTCCTGAAAAAATAGAGGTCCATCACACCCTATGTCCGTCTCGTTTACTACTGTGTAGTTGACGTCATACCTGTATGCAATTGCAAAAGCCCTAGCGAAGCTGGGAGCGGATGTATTCGCGGTTGCAAAAAAGTACTACTCTCCGATGAAACTGCGGGTAGAGCCGCTACCGTTCCAGGCAGTACAGTCGATACCAATGAAATAATCGTACTAACGCCCCGGGAGGCCCCTATGCAGCAAACGCCCAGCAATTGCATCCAAATTGACAGCGAGGCTGAAGCGGTTGAATTCAACCGCTTTTTCCAACGCTGTATCGGCTCCTGCCACGCCTACCTTACGCTGCGGGAGGACTTTCGCAAACAGGCGCGTACTGTGCAGGAAGAGATTGCTTTTCGCTACATTCGCTGCCACGGCATCTTCCATGACTGGGTGGGTGTCTGCCACCCTCTCGACGGAGAGCTACACTACAACTTTCAAAACGTAGACAAGATTTACGATTTCTTCTTGTCTGTGGGCCTGCGCCCCTATGTGGAACTGAGCTTCATGCCCCAGGCACTCGCCAGCGATCTGGGGAAAACCACATTCCGCTATGAGGCCAATATCAGCCCGCCGGCCGATATGAAGCAGTGGAACTGCATGATTCACGCCTTCGTCACTCACTTGATCGGGCGCTATGGGCTGGACGAAGTACGCCAATGGTATTTCGAGGTGTGGAATGAGCCTGACCTCAAGGACCTGTTCTGGTCGGGGGACCAACAGGATTACCTGGAGTTGTATCGCCACACCGCGACGACGATTAAGGCGATCGACCAACAACTGCCAGTCGGCGGTCCTTCTACATCCAAAAACCTGTGGCTGGAAGAGACTATCGCCTTTTGTGTGGATAACAATCTGCCACTGGACTTTATTTCTACCCACCACTACTGTGCCGATGCCGCACTGGAAACCGGGTCTGATGTCTTTGATATAGCCTATCGCGGTCAAAAGGCCATGGTGGAAGATGTGCGTCGCACGGTAGACATCGTCAAGAAATCAGCATTCCCGGATATCGAAATTCACTACTCAGAGTGGAACGTTTCCCCGTGCCACGAAGACCGCTTTGGCAAGGACTCTGAATTCAACGCCACCTTCGTCCTGCAAACTCTTACCGACCTTGACGGTTTGTTGGATGTGTACTCCTACTGGTGCTTGTCGGATATTTTTGAGGAGACAGGCCCGGGTCTCAACCCATTTTCAGGGAAATACGGGTTGATGAACCTGCACGGTATCCGTAAACCGGTATTCCATGCCTATCAATTTCTAGCCCAGCTTTACGACGAGGAAGTGCCAACAGCACTCGACAACTGCCGGGTAAGCCGCAGCGGACAGGACTGGCGAATCCTGCACTGGAATTTCGTCGACCCGTTAGAAACCGATTTCAACGGCGGCGACTACTTGATACCACAGACGGAGCTCACACAGGAACTGGTTCTTACGGGTCTTGAAGGGCACTACCAGGTCACTGCCTATCGGGTCGACCGCGAAGCCGGCAATGCATATCGAGCCTGGCAGCGCCAGGGCCAGCCACAGTACCCCAACCCGGAGCAACTGGCAGAGTTAGAGCGGGCATCCCATGCCGTAAAGTTCATGGACAACACTGTAGAAGTGTTGGAAGAATACGGCGGAGAGCTTCGGCTCGAATCCCAACTGGCAGCCAACGCGCTGATTTTCTACGACATTAGCAAGAACTCCGCATAACGCGACTCAATCCAGGACTAATAACAATGGCTGAAACGCGACTATCGTTCAAAGAAAAGTTCTCCTATGGGCTGGGAGACACCGCAAGTAATATCGTCTTCCAATCGGTGATGATGTTTCTGATGTTCTTCTACACCGATATTTTCGGTCTATCCCCCGCTGCCGTCGGCACTATGTTTCTCCTGGTGCGGGTATTGGATGCTATAACCGACCCCGTTATGGGAGCCCTCGCCGATCGTACCCAGACCCGCTGGGGAAAATTTCGCCCCTACCTGATTTGGCTGGCAGTGCCCTATGCGGCGATTTGTATACTAACGTTTACCACGCCCGACTGGAGCGATAGCGCGAAGCTGATCTACGCCTACGTAACCTATGCCCTGCTAATGGTCATGTACACGGCGATAAATATTCCCTACTGCGCCCTGGGTGGTGTACTGACCAACGATCCAAAGGAACGTGTCTCTCTCCAGTCCTACCGTTTTGTATTGGCCTCCGCCGGTGGACTGATGGTATCCGGCCTAACCCTGCCGCTGGTGGCCTGGTTGGGCGGCGGCGACAACGCCAAGGGTTATCAATTGGCCATTGCACTGATGAGTGTGATGGGAATAGGCATGTTCGTGATCTGTTTTGCCAATACGCGCGAACGGGTGACAGCGGTTACAGAATCCACCTCCTCGTTTTTTGGCGACCTGAAAGGTTTATTCCGCAACGACCAGTGGATGTTGCTATCAATACTCACTTTCCTGATCGTCATTGGCGTCATGATTCGCGGCGCCGTCGCCCTGTACTACGTCAAGTACGTACTGGATTCTGAGTCCCTGTCCACCGCCTTTATGACCCTGGGCATGCTGGGCATGTTGATAGGCAGCGGACTTGCCCCCCTGGTCACCAGGCGATACTGCAAAATCAAAGTCTACAGCTTCTGTAACGTCGGCATCGCCGCGCTTTGCGTAGTGTTCTATTTGGAGGGCCACTCATCCATCGCCCTGGCCTTCGGCCTGCACTTCATCATTGGGCTGTTACAGCAACTGACAACGCCACTACTGTGGGCCATGCTGTCGGATACCGTGGATTACGGCGAGTGGAAGGGTGGCAGCCGTATCACTGGCCTGGCGTTCTCCGCCACGCTATTCGCCCTGAAGCTGGGTATGGCACTTGCAGGCGCCCTCACCGGGTGGGTACTAGCGGGCTACGGTTATGATGGTGGTCTTGCGGTACAATCCGACGAGGCCAAGAATGGCATTATCCTTCTTTTCACTGCAGTACCTGCTGTCACTGCAATCATTGGCGCCGTTTTAGTTCGCCGTTATCAACTGGATGATGAAACCCTGATTGCAGTGCAGAGCAAGCTGCAGAAGAAAGAGCCCTTTATGCCACTGGCGCAATTGCGCAGTGCTCGAGCTAATTAAGGATGAGGAAAATTGCCATGCGTGTCGTTGTCATTGGTGCCACCGGCCATATTGGTACTTTTCTGGTACCCCGCTTGGTCGCTGAGGGGTTTGAGGTTATTGCGGTCAGTCGCCAGCGCCAGAATCCCTACCGGCAGGACAGCGCGTGGAAGTCCGTGCGCAGTATAAGCCTTGATCGCGCGGAGCTGGAAAGCGAAGGTCGATTTGGTGAGGCGATAGCCAAACTCGGCGGCGACATCATTATTGACCTCATTTGCTTCACCCAGGACAGCGCACGCCAGCTGGTTACTGCGGTTGGCGATGATATCCAACAGCTGCTCCACTGCGGCACCATCTGGGTCTATGGCGCCAGTCGCCTGGTACCCACATCCGAAGACCAGCCGCGTCAGCCACTGGGTGACTATGGTCGCAACAAGGCGGCCATTGAATCCTGGCTGCTCAATGCGGCGACGGAGTCCTCGCTTCCCGTGACGATACTCCACCCCGGACATATCGTGGGTGCCGGTTGGATGCCGCTCAACCCCGCTGGTAATTTCAATGCACAAATCTTTGACCACATTGCAGCGGGCAACGAGGTATTGCTGCCCAATATGGGAATGGAAACCTTGCACCACGTGCACGCGGACGATGTCGCCCAAGCCTTTATGTTGGCTATCAGGCATCGTGAGAACGCCATCGGAGAGAGTTTCAATATTGTCAGCGATGCCGCCTTAACCCTGAATGGATACTGTGAAGCACTGGCGCAATGGCTGGACAAGCCCAGCAATATTCGTCACCTACCGCTGGATCAGTGGCGCGAGAGGGTTTCAGAAGAGGATTACCAGGCGTCTATTGAGCATCTGTCCCACGGTTCGCATTGCAGTAATGCCAAGGCGCGGCAGCTACTTTCCTTCGAACCCCGATTCAGTTCGATTGAAGGTATTCAGGACTCCCTGGCTCCGCATTTCGGTTTACCAAGCCCTATCAGCTAGTTACTTCTTGCCTTTCCACAGAGCCCAAAGGCAATATCCAAAATTGATAGATAGGCGGGAGTAGCTCAATAAAGAGAGCAATTTTTCATACCTGAAACTACACTGTATTAAATTCATTCAGGAATCACCATACAGTATGGAAGAGTTGACGATAGGCTTTGAGTGGTTACTGGAGCTGCTGCGGCAGCGCTCTGTGCTGTTATTGTTCCTGCTTCTTGGTGCGGGGTATGTGATAGGAAAAATTAATGTCATGGGCTTCTCCCTGGGCCCGGTTGCCGGGGTACTGTTCGCCGGTTTATTCCTGGGCCATCATGGCTTACGCATCGGATCGGGCGCACAGTCAGTCGGGTTTGCACTGTTTATTTTTTCCGTAGGTTATCAGGCAGGCCCCCGCTTTTTCAGTGCATTAAAGGCTGACGGTCTCAAGTATTTTATTCTGTCGATGGTCGTTGCGGTCTCTGCCGTCCTGATGACGCTTGCCGCCGCGAAGTTGCTTGCCCTGCAACCGGGCATGTCTGCCGGGTTGTTGGCCGGTGGTCTCACCAGTTCCCCCACGCTTGCGGCAGCGCAAGATGCCGTCCGTGAAGGGGCTGTCACGATACCTCCCGGTTACACCTCTGACCAATTGGTGGGCAATATTGCGAGCGCGTATGCCATTACCTATATTTTTGGCCTAACCGGGCTGATTACCATCATCAAATACCTGCCGCGCGTGCTAAATATCGATCTGGCCGCCGAGTCGGAAAAGCTGGAGCAGGCCGGAGCGGCGACACAACAACCGGTCAATATTACGACCCGCTGCTACCGCGTGGAAAACCCGGACTTTCTGGTCCCGACTGTTCTCGAAATCAGGGAGCGGTACACAACTCGAAAGCCCCTCGCCACAGTGAAGCGAAATGGTGAGTCGATACAGATCGAGCCAACAGACCATGTGCAGTTGGGTGACGTAATAGAATTGGTGGGGCCGCGAGAACTTTTTGCAACCGGCATAGCGGATATAGGCACTGAGTTGCCCCTTGATTGGGACCTTTCCTTGGGCCAGTCTTCGGCTGTGGTGGTCGTTACCAATCGGCAAGTGTTTGACCTCACCCTTGGGGAGTTGGATATTCCGGGTGCTTTTGGCGTGTTGATAACGAAAATTGTTCGCTCTGCCGTCGAATTACCCCACAGTTACGACCTGGCTCTGGGGAACGGGGACATTCTGACAGTGGTCGGGCCGTCAGCCCAGATCGAGAAGTTTGGCCAGTATATGGGGCACCTCGAAAGCGACCTCTCACAAACAGATATGGTGACCTTCGCCTTCGGCATTGTTGTCGGCGTATTGCTGGGGATGCTGTCTTTCACAGTCGGTGGGGTCGCTATCGGTCTGGGGAATGCCGGTGGTTTGCTGGCTTCCGGCCTGGCGATTGGCTACCTCCGTAGCGTCCGTCCCACTTTCGGCCGGCTGCCGGAAGCAACAAGTTGGTGGTTGATGGAGTTCGGATTACTTCTGTTTATGGCTGGGGTCGGGCTGCGAGCCGGCGGGAGCTTTTTGGAAACATTGCAGCATGCGGGGCCGCTTCTCATCATTGCGGGACTGTTGATAACCACGATCCCCCTACTGCTCGCTTACTTCGTGGGAAGCCGCTGGCTCAAACTCAACCCGGCAATATTGATGGGGGCTCTTACTGGCGCCATGACCAGTGGCGCATCACTGAGCGTCGTGACAGAAGAAGCAGGCAGTACGGTTCCCGCTATAGGCTACGCGGGGACGTACGCCTTCGGTAATGTCTTGCTGATGGTAGCGGGTCCACTGGTGATTCTGCTTGCCTAGCGAAGGTAGTGATCCTCAGCTAGACCTTGCCTTCCCGCAACAGCCCCACCGCAATATCCACCGCGCGTGCCGTAATGGCCATATAGGTCAACGAGGGATTCACGCAGGACGAGGATGTCATGCAAGAGCCATCAGTGACGAACAGGTTAGGCACATCGTGTGTCTGGTTATAAGCGTTCAGGGCAGACGTGGCTGGGTCCCTACCCATACGCACCGTACCCATTTCATGGATAGCCTCTCCGGGAAGCCCTCGGTTTGTACGCTCCATTACCTCGACACCGCCGACAGTTCTGATCATGGCGGCGGCCTGTTTGGTCATATCGGGGATCATTGCATCTTCATTGCTACCGAAGCTGAAATCGAACCTGATCTGGGGTATACCAAAGCGATCAAGCTTGCGCTCATCAAGCGATATGGCATTGTCGTATTGAGGCAGGCACTCCGAATAGCCCAGCATGAACATTGTCCAGGGACCGGGACTGCGCAGTTGCGTCTTCAAGCTCTCACCAAAGCCCGGAGTCTTATCGTACATCGATTTCCAGCCGCCTCTACCGATGTAGACCTGATAGCCGTAACCACGCAAGAATTCAGTGTCCTTGTCTTGTGAATCCACATTGCGAAACCTCGGAACATAGCCCCCGGTAGGCCGATTGCCGTATTCAACATATTCCTCATAGCCAGGAATGACGCCGATAGCACCCGGCCCCATCGCGTGATCCATCAAATAATGTCCAACGACACCACTGCGGTTGGCCAAGCCATTGGGGAACGCTGCGGACTTGGAGTTGAGTAGAATCTGAGCCGAGGCTACGGTTGATGCGCACAGAAACACGAGTTTCGAACGGTAGGTTTTTTTGTCCCCGGAGTGAGCGTCGATCACCCGCACGCCGCTAACCCGGTGTTCATTCTCCGAGTATTCCAGGCTGTGTACCACGCTGTCGGGTAACAGCGTTAGATTACCTGTCTTTTTGGCGGCCGGTAGAGTGGAACTCTGGCTGCTGAAGTAGGCGCCTACGGAACACCCTCGCTCACAGGGACCACAGTAATGACAAGTGCCCCGCCCCTCCTTCGGTTCAGTTAGAATTGCGGTTCGACCAATGGTATAGGTTCGCTCGGGAAACTCTTCCTCGATGCGGGCCTTCGCCTTTTTCTCGACGACATTTAATTCCATAGCCGGTAGAAAATCACTGTCGGGCAACGCGCTCAGACCCTCGGCCTGTCCGCTCACCCCAATAAAGTCTTCAACATGCCGATACCAGGGTTCCAGGTCCCGATATCGGATGGGCCAATCGACACCGTGTCCGTCTTGCTTATTGGCTAGAAAATCCTGTTCGCTCCAACGATAGGATTGCCTGCCCCAGATTAGGGAGCGGCCGCCAACGACGTCTGCACGTTGCCACATAAAAGGCTTGTCAGGCGTCGGAACATAGGGGTTTTCCTTGTCATTATTCCAAAACTGGCGGTTCGTCTCGTCAAAGGCGTAGCAGCGGCTTTGCACCGAGTATTCCTCTTCGTACAACTCCCGCAGTGGCTTGCCACGAAAAGGGATATCCCAGGACGGCATATGCTCACCCTGGTAGTCCCTGCCATGTTGGATGTCACTGCCACGCTCCAGCACTAATACCTTGAGCCCGCGCTCGGTCAGTTCCTTGGCGGCCCAGCCGCCAGTAATACCAGAACCCACCACAATGGCATCAAAATCGGTCGTCTCGTTCATGATATTTCTCCGGTCGCTGTCACAGGCCTAGTAACTCCACTGCTTACCCACATCGGAGAACAGATAATCTCCCTTGTATCGCATGGGAACCGGGTTGTAGGACAATTCCTGCTTTGCACCAATCTCCGAGGTGTAGTAACCCAATACCGTGAGCTCCTTCATGGTTTTGAAATAAAACCCTTCGGGTGCGGTCTCTTCCTTAACGCGACTCTCACACAAACCGAGAAATTCATCCTGTTGTTCGCTGGAGCACTCCTCAAAATCCTGTTTATATTTTTCCTTAGACAAGGCCAGAAACGCGCGCTCTGCGGTGATGAACTGTGTTTGTTCCAATGGCGTGTACCAGTCCCGATAGATCAAATCGACAAATTCGGGGACCTTTGCTTCTATTGCTCCCGGGGTATCAGTAGCCGGGATTATGCGCGCAGACACAGCTGAAATTGTTCCGAGTGATCCAACGCTGAGACCACCGGCCGAGGGTGAAATGGCTGGGGCCTGAACGCCCGCAAGCACCGCCCGCGACACAGGAAGCGAAACGGTAGCGCCCAGTATTATGCCTGCCTTTTGTAACAGTTCCCTGCGGTTCATAGTGTTACTCCCCTGAAGTAGCGAGCAGGTCAGGTTTGACGCCGTCGCAGCATTTTCAGAATCTAACTATGCACGCGACACGGTCACCAAGGCTACGCAGTATTTCCCCGGATACCGATATTTTTTTCGAGAAGTAACGAATGTATTTCGCATCGAGTTGATCAAGCAGGGATTATCGACTTTGTTAGCCCCGGAAACGCATCATTTTCTCTTGTCCGACATATGCTGTGCCGCCTCTCGCGCAGCGTTGAGGCGCGTGCGGGCTGTATTGCTCGAACTCACATCCACAGAGGGGAAACGGAAACCAGCGTACATCACCCGTCTCTCGCGGGTCCTGGGCGCCTGTGCCATGTGATGGGTGCAACTCAAGTGGATCGTGATATCACCGGTACTGGTAGGAACGTCCACTACGGGCAGGCCGAAGCTCTTCGGATCCCTCACGAATGAGGGTCGGATCAGCGCGCGATGACTCCCTGCTATCACGCGAATCTGTCCGGACTCCTCGTCGGCACCCGTTACGGAGATACCCACCGTCAGGCTGCAACACTCCAGGCTATGGCGTCCCTGGGCGCAGTCCTTGTGCCAGGGCAGGTCAGATATTCCCTGCACTACGTTGAGAGGCTTGATCAGTGCCTCGATCTGGTTGCCCTCCAGTGAGTTATGCACATGGCCTAGCCCTGGGATCTCTCCGATTCGTGTGAAACGTGGGTCCTGTAGTAACCGGGCTGTGTTATCTGAAACCTGGTCGAACGCCTGCATCCGCACCAGGCGCCGGTCTCCCTGCTGTGTGGTTGCCCACCAGCTCTTGCCATCCCCGTCGGTGTACTCGCTTTGAGAAGTGTCCATATCCTGAGAGATTGCAGCCATCTCCTCCGAGGAAAATACCCCGCGTATATGCAGGAAACCAGCCGTTTCAAGGAAATAGCGCATTTCTTCGATCGAGTCCTCGATACTGAACTTGTGCTCCAGGTCCAGTTGCGAACCATCCTTGGCCAGGAGTTCTATGGCGCCGGAAACATGTATCGGTCGCTTGTCCACAACCGCCCGTAAAATCAACCACCAGTCGAGGTAGTCTTCCAGCGTGCCACGCGGTATATCCAAGTCGCCCGTGGTAAAGAAGGTAATGGGCGTATATTCATCGTTGACGAGGCCAGAAAATTCCTCCTCGCTCATCCGTACATGTAGACCACTGTGTGCCACCCCATCGGCAACAGACAGGCGGCCCTCCCTGACGCTCAATTGCCAGGATTCACCTTCGCACTCAACCGTGAAATCGTCCGGGCTATTGCTCTCCAGCCAGGCCTGCATATACACCTGGCCGCTGTCTGCATACGCCCGCAGCTGCTCGTTGAAAAATTCGCCCGGAGATACGGGGCAGATATCGGCTTCACTCCGAGTTCTCATATCGATGGACATTTTTCACTCCTTAGCTTTGTACTGAGTCCCAAAGACTAACACCAATCGGCTTAGCTCATAGAGGTATCACAGCTATTCGTTTTTTACTGTACTCCGAGCTATAGTTTTCATCTAGTATCATCAGAATGATAATAGTTCACGTCTATGCGCTGTCGCCCTTTAATGAAAAAGTTACACGAACACTCTAGCTGAAGGGGCTTACGTACGAGATACAGCAATATCCGCGGGTCACGCGGTGGATGAACCGGGTCGAAAACGCGACTGACATAGAGGCCTAAACCATAATGACGAAAGATACGAAATTGGACGTAATCGTCGTGGGGGCGGGTTTTGCCGGTATGCAGATGCTTTATCGCCTGCGGGGCCTCGGTTTTAGCGTAAGAGCACTGGAGTCCGGCGATGGTGTAGGTGGAACCTGGTTCTGGAACCGCTACCCCGGAGCCCGCTGTGATGTAGAGAGCATGCAGTACTCTTATCAATTCTCAGAGGAACTGCAACAGGAATGGGACTGGACCGAACGTTACGCTACCCAGCCCGAAATACTGCGCTATGCCAACCACGTGGCAGATCGATTTGATCTGCGGCGAGACATCGAGTTCGGATGCCGGGTGGCCTCAGCGATATTTGACGAAGAGGATAACCACTGGTGCATCACCACCGAAGACGGCACAAGTCTGGTAGCGCGTTTCTGTGTCATGGCCACTGGCTCTCTGTCGTCGGCCGCAGTACCCGAGATTGACGGTCTGGACACGTTCAACGGCCAGTACTGCCACACCGGAGAGTGGCCTACGCAGGCTTTGGATTTATCCACCAAGCGAGTAGCGGTAATCGGCACCGGCTCTTCCGGTATCCAGGCGATTCCCGAACTAGCAAGAACGAGTGCGCATTTGACAGTATTTCAACGTACCCCGGGGTATTCCTTGCCGGCTCACAACGCACCGCTTTCGCAGGAAGCCGTTACAGAAATCAAGAACAACTATTCGACTTTTTGCGCCGCCAATAAGGCGGAATGGGGCGGCGTGAGCTACCCTGGCGGTATGAACGCTACCTCTGCCCTGGATGTAAGCGAAGCGGAGCGGAACCGGGAATTTGAGACCCGCTGGGAAACCGGTGGTGTGGGCTTCCTGAGTTCCTTTTCCGATCTGCTGTTCCTACCGGAGTCCAATGAAATGGCCGCTAGGTTTATTCGTGAAAAGATACGAGCGGAGGTCAATGATCCCGAGTTAGCCGAGGCACTCTGCCCCGATGTTGTCGTAGGCTGTAAGCGCATTTGTCTTGATACCGAATACTACGCAACGTTTAACCGCGACAATGTTACGTTGGTCAGTGTGAAGGATCAGCCCATTGAGAAGATAACACCTAAAGGCCTGATTACAGGCGATCAGGAATACGAGTTCGACTGTATAGTCTTCGCCACCGGATTCGACGCCATGACAGGCGCCCTGCTGAAGATGGACATTCAGGGTAGAAATGGTCAAACCTTGCAACAAAAATGGTCGGAAGGTGCCCCTAACTATCTTGGGCTCTGCGTCCACGGCTTTCCCAATATTTTTTCGATTTGCGGCCCCGGCAGCCCATCGGTCCTGACAAACGTACTGGTCTCGATCGATCAACACGTGAACTGGATCGCAGACTGCATAGAGTCGCTTAGAGAGCGACAGGTCCAGTGTATTGAAGCTGAGTCTACAGCCGAGGCGCTGTGGGTAGAGCACGGCAATGAGATTGTCGATCTAACCTTATTCACGGCTTGTAATTCATGGTATGCCGGGGCCAATATTCCAGGAAAGCCCCAAGGATTTATGCCCTACGCTGGCGGGCTGCCCGCCTACACCGCGAAGTGTGCGGAAGTCGCTGCGAACAACTACGAGGGTTTTAAGCTGAGTTGAACAATGGACCATTTTCCCATCCGGTATGATGACCTACAGCTGTAAGCTGGACCTGGGTAGTTTACTCAGTTATGAAACCGGTGCTGAACATGCCGCTGGCGTATCTCGATCTGCTTTCGCCGTTCTTCAACACTCACCTGGGGTATCTCACCAGGTAAGTAATCGCGAATATCTGAAAACGGCACCACTTGCGCTCGCAATTCCGGCTCCCCTTCTGCCTTCATCCAGCGATGCGTAATAATCGCCTTTTGCCTGCCTTCAGTGTCGAGCCAGTTCGGGACGCCTGGGTCCTGGTGGGCCAGGACGAACCAAACTTTTCCGTCCGGGCTTAGGTGGGCCTGCTCCATGTTGATGCTCGTGGTCCGGTCGGCGTAATTCCCAGCGTCGAACCAGGCGTGGGTATAGGTCTGGAATGACCAATAGGACGCGGCCGGAGGAGTCACCTCAATCACCATGGCCTTATCCGGGGCTAGATCAAAGGGAATGCCGCCATACAGTAAGGTAGAAGAGCCACCGCCTACAGAACGTACGCCGTTGGTTTCATTTACTGTGTCGGCGATGAGCGCCGCTTTCATCCAACGGTTCCAGCCTATGAGGCTGCCTTCAATCCAGTTTGCGGCTGTGTTCAGACGTTGCGCGATCATTTCCTCAGTCAGAATTTCTGGCGAGCGGCCCTCACTGCCTATTCTAAGTAGATAGAATGCCCCTTCGGCATCGTTCTCCCAATCGGCGAAATAGACACGGATGGACAAGATCGTATGGTCCTCGGCAAGCTGAAGCCAATCGCCTTCCTGGGGATCAGGGCTGACAGTGAGGGTAAAGTTTCCCTGTGCATCCATTGTCAGGTCGGATTTATCCAATGTTTGCGAGGCGCCTATCTGGCCCAGATGGAAATCCCCCAGACTGGTCTGGATGGCGATTTCTCGAACGCCGAGCAAATTCCCCGTAAGCCGATAAGTATTGCCACCCTTAATTTTTGCCCGAATGTACTTGTTATCGACGTTAGGGCCGCCCCAACCGGTGGTATCAGTGTTGATCACCAGTAAGGAAGGAAACTCTGGGTCGGCGTGATCGAATTCCAAGCGCAAGCCTTCAACCACCATGTGTGCCAACTGCCGCACACCTTCAGCGCGGTCACGATCACTGTCCATCGGAAAGGCACCACCTGAAAGAACCGTGGCACTGTCTTTCGCTAGCAGTCGCTGTCCAAGTTCATTCATGCGCTGCGTAAAGTCAGCCCAGGCCACTAGGCCAGGGCTATCTTGCAGTGCCGCCGCCACCTTCCTCTGTTGAACCTTCTGGTAGCTGCCCCCGGCGAACGTGCCGGCCAAGAAAACAACAACCAGTAGTAGTACGACTTTCTTGCTCACAGGTTCTGATCCTCAGGTAGTATTTAGGTAGAAGGGCTTGCCTTAGAACCAGTTGTATCTCAGCTCCAGACCGAGGGTACGCTCCGCCAGTCGCGGTACGGTTTGCGCATAGCCACCGCCGGGAAAACTGATAACATTATTGGAGCGGATGCTCGTGACGTAATCCTGGTCAGCGGCGTTTTTGACGAATACCACAACCGAATAGTGGTCATCCCTGTCCCGCAGTTCTACGGCTAGATCCAGAATTTCATAAGAATCCTGGATTGTGCCCTCGTCCTGGGATAGGTCGAACAGCACTTCATCTTGCCAGCGATAATTGCCCTTGAAGATCAGGTCAAAAGGCATACTGGTGAGCGGTAGCAGATAGTTAGCGTTAAGGGTAAGCCGCCAGTCTGGGGAGTGGGGAAGATCTCCCCCGGACAGGTCCTGAGTACCGGTTCCCAACGGGGGATTCGCGCAACTGCCGGGATCGCCTTCCGCCTGCTGACCGAAGGAACACGCGCCGTCTGGGTAGTCGTCGATCTCCGCGTTGATGTATGCGACACCGCCGTAAATGGTAAGGTTTTCTGTGGCGCGCCATGAGAGGTCTAATTCAACCCCTTCTGTACTTACTTCACCGGCATTGGTTGTTTCGAAGTTGCCCGGCTCCTCATCCGTCGCTCCAGGGACAAATGCCTCAGCCTGGAAGTTCTCAAAATCGGTATAGAATATTGCGAGATTGACAGACATGCTGTTGTCGAAAAGGCTGCTTTTAATGCCCCATTCCCAGGCGTCACTACTCTCAGGTTCGATTGGTTCGAGATTCTCCACATCAGTACTTTGTACCAGGCTGTAGGCAGGGCCTTTATAGCCCTGGGCATAACTCACATAGGTCATTGTTGAATTGTTGACATCCCATTGCAGCGCGAGCTTGCCAGATAAATCGTCCTCATCGGTGCCATCCGAGACGGCCGGGTCTATCGCATCAGCACTTCCAGTTCGCTTGAACTTGTAGTCGATTTCATCATTGGTATAACGCCCGCCTATCGTTAGTCTCCAGCGCTCTGACATGTTGACAACCGCTTCACCGAAGGCGGCGTAGTTAGCGGTATCGACAGTAATGTCTGAATCAATGTCCCGGTTTATTAGTTCAAGAATTTGATTAGTCTGGCTATCAATGGTCTGGTCGAAATAGAATAGCCCAGCCACATAGCTGATGTATTGGTCTGCAGGGGAGTTAAGGCGCAACTCCTGGGTGAACTGTTCCTGTTCTTTCTCGCGCGTCGTTGCAAACCCCAGGGGATCTTCAGGCAACAAGCCCAGCCCGGTGCTGCTTATAAAATCCCAGCTTCGCCAGGCGCTGATGGACGTCACCGTGTAATCGCCAATTTGCCAGTCGATATGAATGGCATGGCCAATCGACTCGTTCTCCGAGAGCGGCGTTTGGCTCGTACTAGTGTTCAAGGTGTTGTTATCCTCGGATGCAACTACCGGCAGAAGACGCGTCGCCGAAGGTTCTTCGGCCTCACGCGCGGTGGATACAGTGCACTTACAGTCTGATTCCGCCCAATCAACTGTGTAGCCTATTTCCAGAGAATCCGTTGGCGTCCAAAGCAACTTGGCCTTCGCCAGTTTGTCTTCATGACCATTGTAGTCCTTGCCATCGTAGACATTTTCAATCCATCCGTCTGCATCGATGTAGCTACCCGTTAGTCGGTACGCCAGATTGCTCGATATGGGGCCGGAGATCGTACCCGCCACACGATATTCGCCATCTTCAATTGCCATTAGGCTGACATCAGCCTCTAGAGACTCCGTCGGCCGTTTGGAGATAAAGTTTATAACGCCCGCTGAGGCATTCTTGCCAAACAAGGTGCCCTGGGGGCCGCGCAGGACTTCTACCCGCTCAATGTCGGGCAATTGCCCGAATGCCATTGCCGAACGCCCTAGTACAACGCCATCCACCAAAGTAGCGACACTCGGCTCCACTCCCTCACTAAAGGACTGGGTACCCAGACCCCGCACGTTGAAAGAGCTGTTCGACGGTTCAGAGCCCTGTTGCACTGTCAGGGACGGAACCAGGTTAGCGATATCGGCGGTCTGAATGATCTGGTTATCCGCAATCATGTCTGCTGATAAGGCCGAAACCGCAACGGCTACATCTTGCAGGCTGGATGCGCGCTTTGTGGCCGTCACAATAACTTCTTCAAGTGCGAGAGAGCCCTGGGCTGCGACTATTTCTGAAGGCAAGGCAAGGGCTACTACGCCTAATAAGCTGGTGCTTAGCGTTCGTTTTAGTGCTTTCATCCAATTATCTCCATCAGAAAACGTGCTTTGAATCCTGAAAGCTTCGCAGGGCAACATATTCATAGATGTGGCTGCAGAACGTGTCTCGCTTGACTTATTATTAAAGAACTTCTTTAAACATATCGTCTAAATATGCTAGTGTCAAGATATGGTCTATTCTGCATTATTGCTATGCATAGCATTGTTATGGGGTTTCGAATTGGCAACTAACAGGCAACCAGTTGAACGCGACAAAGCTGTCCTTCGTCGACAGCACATTTTGGAGACGGCCGAAAGACTCTTTGCAGAACGCGGTGTAGAGAATGTCTCGCTGAACGAGATTAACAAGACGGCGGGCCAGAAGAATACATCGGCCCTGCACTATCACTTTAGTAACCGGCAGGGTTTGCTGTATGCCATTGTTGATCAGCATAGCGACGAGTTGCGACCCAAGATTGCAGCGCGCCTTGGTAAATTGGAGCGTGTGTCGGACAGTACACCTGATCCTCACGACTTCGTAAGTTCTTACATAGGTCCGTATGTTCAGAAGCTCAGTAATGTTCGGGGTGTTCGATTCTTGCAAATCATGGCTATGATGCTGACCAGTGATCCCATTCGCGCTGTTGTATTACGAGATACGAAAACCACGGAAGACCTACGGCCTCGTATTCAAGCATTGATGAATAGCTTCCTGATCGACTTGAGCCAAGAAGAAAGAAACATGCGGGCGCTGTCGTTTGGTTTGTTGATGTTCAGCACGCTCTCTGCCTATAGCCATTTGGACAAGTCATCAGCGAAGGCCATATTTGGCAGCAAAACAAAATTTGTCCAGCACCTTAAAGCTATCCTCGTTGCGGTACTGACAGCTGAGCGTGGCGAGACAGATACTGGCCCGACTCGATAGGCTTAGGTTTAGGCATTCAAACCGACACCGGCATACCTTATCCCCGTCAGTTCTGCCATCTCCTTCTTCCAGGTAGTCAGGTCTTCGATACTGAACTGATCCAGTGCATTATGACCGCACGCTCTTGCCATTACCTGCATCAGTTCAGTGGAAGCGCTGAAAAAGTTGTGCAGTCGGGTCGCACCTTTTTCCACATCCATACGCTTGCGCAACTCGGGGTCCTGGGTGGCAATGCCCGCGGGGCAGTTGTTGGTGTTACACATTCGTGCAGCGACACAGCCGATCGCCTGCATGGCGGAGTTGGATATCGCGACGCCGTCAGCTCCCAGACACAGCGCCTTAATAAAGTCTGCGGGTGTGCGCAATCCTCCAGTGATAATCAGCGTAACATCACCTCGATTCAAACTGTCCAGATGGCGCCGCGCCCTGGCCAATGCGGGTATGGTGGGAACAGAAATATTATCCCTGAAAATTAGCGGGGCAGCGCCGGTGCCTCCGCCCCGGCCATCCAGAATGATGTAATCGGCAGTGGCTTCCAGGGCAAAATCAATATCCTTCTCAATATGGTTTGCGGACAACTTGAAGCCTATGGGAACTCCCCCACTGATTTCCCTGACCCGCTGGGCGATTTCGCGGAAGTCCGCTGGGGATTGAAGGCCGACAAAAGTCGGTGGTGATATGGCGTCTGTATGCTCTGGTAGTCCACGCACCTGGGCGATTTTACCCGTGACCTTGCGTCCAGGAAGATGCCCGCCTGTTCCGGTCTTGGCGCCCTGCCCCCCCTTGAAATGGAATGCCTGCACCTGGGACATCAGCTCTTCCCGATAGCCGAACTTTGCGGAGGCCAGCTCATAAAAATAGCGGCTATTGGCCTGCTGTTCTTCCGGTAACATGCCGCCCTCACCGGAACAAATTCCTGTGCCTGCTCGCTGGGCCCCTGTGGCCAATGCAATCTTCGCTTCCTCTGACAATGCACCGAAACTCATATCAGATACAAATAGCGGGATATCCAGTTTCAAGGGCTTATCAGCGTTGGGGCCTATCACCAATCCGGTGTTAACCGGGTCGCCTTCCATCAGTGGCTTGGTCGCAAACTGCGCGACAAGCAATTGGATGTCATCCCAGTGTGGCAACTCGCTTCGCGGTACGCCCATGGACGCCATGGGGCCGTGATGCCCCACCTTACGCAGTCCATCTTCCGCTAGTGCGTGGATATACTCGACGGTTGGTTCTTCAGGCGTAGCCTGAGCCTTGGGTGAAGAACCAGACTCCACAGGCGCCATCTCCTTGCCAATATCAGTACTTTGAAGGTTTTTATGGGAGCCGTCGCAATAGGGAGGGTTAGCTGTCTGTTTGCATTGGCACAGATAGGCTTCCCCATCTTCTTTTGCAGTAAAGCTTGCCGGTGAGATATCAGTGCCGCGGTGCGAACCATCACAGAAAGGCTGGGAAGAGGACCGCCCGCACTGACACCAATAATATTCCTGGTCCGCCTTCAGTTCAGCTGCGATAGGTTTGACATCGTAAATGATGGGCTTGGACATTTTTCTTTCCTTGTTTATGCCACGAGTCGTCCGGCGTTGTAATCTTGAATCGCCTGTTCAATTTCTTCAGCGGTATTCATAACAAACGGCCCGTACTGGCTAATGGGCTCCTGGATTGGCGTACCGGCTAGTAACAATACCCTGGCGCCTTGTTCAGATGCGGTCACTGACAACGCGTCCCCCTGTTGGTAAATGCCCATCTGTCCTTCAGTCAAGTCAGTCGTTCCACCACTGAACACCAGTAGTAACACGGTTTGTTGTGGCTTAACAGCCAGTTCCCAACGTGCGCCAGGCTGCAAATCAATATCGAGATAGGTTGGCTGTGTGCTGCTTTCGGCCACGGGCCCGTATTCGGTGCCACCTGGAAGGGAAAGTGAACCTGCGATTAGCTTTACGCTAACCCCCTCCTCCGGACTGACAACGGGGATTTCCTTACTGGCATATTCCTGATAAGCAGCAGGTTTCATCTTCTCACTAGAAGGCAAATTCAGCCAGAGCTGGAATCCGTGTAACAAGCCGTCGGTTTGTTCGGGCATTTCTGAATGTATAACGCCTCTTCCAGCGGTCATCCACTGTACATCTCCGCTGGCGATGACGCCCTCGTTACCCAGGTGATCCTTGTGCCGCATGGCACCGTCGATCATGTAGGTGATGGTTTCAAATCCGCGATGGGGATGAGAGGGGAAGCCGCCTACATAGTCGGCGCCGTCCTCGGATCGTATTTCGTCGAGCATCAGGAAAGGGTCGATTTGCGCCATTACATCACGGCCCGCTATTCGACGGATTTTCACCCCGTCACCATCCGATGAGGGTCTGGCATTTATTACCCGCTGTAGTGTTCGATACTTTTTCATTGTAATGCCCTCCTCAGGCCGCGCTTTCTGAAGCTGCGCTCAATTTTGCTCTATTGTGTGGTCTACTGAAATCGATTTCCTGCCCCAGTGGCACGATACCGGTAGGGTTAATCGTCCCGTGGCTGCCGTAATAATGCTGTTTGATGTAAGGCATATCTACTGTGGCCGCGACGCCAGTTTGCTGAAACAAGTCGCGTACATAGCCGGAGATATTGTCGTAGTCTTCAATACGCTGCTGATTGGCCTTAAAGTGACCGAAATACACCGCATCAAAACGCACCAGCGTGGTGAACAGACGCCAGTCTGCTTCGGTAATACGGTCACCACACAGGTACCGTTGAGTCTCCAGTCGCAGCTCTATCTTGTCCAGTGCATCGAAAATTTCAAAGTATGCGGACTCATAGGCCTGCTGTGTTGTTGCAAATCCCGCCCGATACACCCCGTTATTGATAGTGGGATAGATCCAGTCGTTCAGCTGATCAATCTCCGCGTGCAGCTCCGCCGGGTAGTACTCATCGCTATTACCGGTGATCTCGTTAAAGGCGCTGTTCAGCATGCGGATAATTTCGGCGGACTCATTGCTGACAATGGTCTGGCGCTGCTTGTCCCAAAGTATGGGCACGGTTACGCGACTGGTCACAGTCGGGTTGGCCTTTGTGTAGATCTCGTGCAGGTATTGCCGCCCGTAGAGATGATCCGGATACTGCTCGGAGAAAGTCCAGCCATGCTCCATCATCAGGGGTTCGACCACAGAAACACTGATAAGCTCTTCCAGCCCCTTCAGTTGACGCAGAATCAAGGTCCGGTGCGCCCAGGGGCACGCAAGGGAAACGTAGAGGTGATAACGACCAGCCTCTGCTTCGAATCCACCATTGCCGGTAGGTCCGGGTGAGCCGTCAGGAGTAACCCAGTGGCGAAACAAACTCTCCTGGCGCTTGAATTCCCCCTTGTTGCTTTCAGTTTCGTACCATTGATCAGCCCACTTACCATCTATTAACAAGCCCATTACAGCCTCCTGAATTAGTAATTACATCGAATGTTTAAACTCATTAAAGCCATTATATAGTTGATACATTCATTTAATAGCGGTATAGATTGACTGAATTGTTCAAATATTTTGATCTATATGAAATTACCAATTAGCCTTGAAGCTCTGGAAGTCATCGATGCCATTGACCGCAAGGGGAGTTTTGCAGCGGCTGCTACGGTACTGCATAAAGTGCCCTCAGCCATATCCTATACCGTGCAGAAGCTAGAACAGGACCTGGGTGTCACCCTGTTCCAAAAAGAGGGACGCAAAGCCGTTCTAACCTCAGCCGGGCGGCACCTGGTGGAACAGGGTCGACATTTGTTAATGGCAGCTGATGAACTCGCAGCAGGCACGCGGCAAATCGCAACAGGCTGGGAGCCCCGTTTTCGGATCGCCGTGGAGACGATAGTGCCTTTGGGGGTCGTATTACCACTGATCGCCGATCTACAAGCCGTTCAGCCCGGTGTCGAGGTTTCCCTATATACCGAGGTGCTTGCGGGAACCTGGGAGGCACTGGTCGAGAACCGTGTCGATCTGGTGATTGGCGCTGCAGGCGATGTGCCGGGACACAAGGGCATTCGTTGCGAGGAATGGCGCAGCATCAAGCATATTTTCGTGGCCGCTCCAGATCACCCGCTGTGCACAGAGACCGCGCCGATTAGTGTCGATGCCGTACAGCAATACCGCGCAATTATTATCAGAGACACCTCACAAAACTCAGCGTCACTTTCCCGGGGAATACTCAATCAGAAAACCGCGATCTACGTACCAACTATGGAAGCAAAGATAGAGGCGCACCGTCTGGGCCTTGGGGTGGGCTATGTGCCGGAAGATCAGGTAGCCGACGACTTGGCGGCTGGCAGACTGGTCGCACTGAAATTGGCCGAGCCCAGAGAAGACGGACCACTCATGCTGGGTTGGAAAGCGAGTAATCGAGGTCAGGCGCTACAATTTTTGTTAGAGCGCCTTCGAGAGCCATTGACCATTGACCAAACTTACTCGATATAGAACTGTTCAAACCACTTCCGATTGCGCGTAATCGGCCCGTCGCCATCACACAGTACCGGGTTGGCCTGATAAACCTTCTCTTCCCATATTGGTACGTCTTCATAAACGCCCTGGGACATATATGCCAGCACCGATTTTCCGGCATCATCTGCTTCGATATTTTTGCTCAGCACCATGGACCAACGGACGTGCGTCTGGTCACCTTCCATAGGCGTTGCAACGTGGTAGAGCACGAATTCACCGAACACCTCAGGATCTGCACTGGGAACACCAGTAGCGTGTACAGTTACGCTGCCTGGTCCATGTGAATAACGGTGCAGAAGGTACTCGGCATCCGGATCGGCGTCTCCTTCAATGTGCTCGAGTACATGCTGCATACCCGAGGTGGAGGTTTTTATGGGGCCATCAAATGTCGACTCGGTTTCGTACAGCCCCTGAGTGCCATGCAGGTAGGGAAAGTGCGCGTGGTCAACATCGTTTTCGGCAATCTCCTGAATACAGGTCGGGAGGGTAAACTCTTGATAGTGCACCTCGCCCCATCCCTCACGGTCACCGTTTAGCGCATCGATAAACTGAACGTCGTAGTGCGGAGCTACATTTGCAGGGTGATGCCAGCCCATAATCATTCCGTTGATTTCACGAACCGGGATTGCATTGGTGCGTGCCTTATCAGGAATTTTTTTGGCATAGGGGATGGCCGTGCACTCACCTTCACCATTCCACTGCCAGTGGTGGAATGCGCAACGCACAGTTTCTCCAACCACGGTGCCCTGATGAAGGGCTGCGCCTAGATGCGGGCAGTAATTATCTATAGCAGCGGCTTCACCTGATTCGGTACGAAATACAGCCAGGTCACGCCCTGCCAATCGGACTTTCTTCAGTTCACCGGGGGCCAGTTCATGCGCATAGCACAGACCGAACCAGCCGGAGGGCATTGGAAAGGGGAAAGTAGCCATAGAATCATCCTGAAGGGGTATGTTGCAATCATCGGGTTTGCCGCTTATGCCTCATGACACAGCGATACACTGTCCATATTCTAAGCTTCGTTAGCCCCGTTACCACATTGTGAGAGCGGCCAGAATTCTTTGACGAATTGGGTTATCTGTAAAAATGACTCTGTGGTGACCCGATCACAACGGTTGTGATTACAGCCTGGATACACAATGATGTAATACCCTAATGCACCCAAAGAGGACGGGATGACAGATCACAATCTTTACAGCATATTCAACAATCGTTTCCCGAATGACCGCAGCAGAATTGCGCTGGAAACGCCCAGCCGGAGGAAGATCACCTTCGCCGAACTGGAATCGGCCTCCGCCAAGATGGCCAACCTGCTTACGGTAAACGGCCTACGACCCGGAGACCGGGTCAGTGTTCAGATCGACAAGTCCCCCGAGGGTGTATTTCTCTATCTCGCCTGTCTGCGCGCCGGCCTGGTTTATCACCCGCTCAACACCGCCTACCAGCGCAGTGAGTTGGCCTATTTCCTTGAGAACGCCGAGCCTTCTGCAATCGTATGCTCTACCCCTTACCTCGAAGTTTTGAGCGAGCTGTCGAATGACCAGGGTATCGACCCGCTCCTGACTCTGGATGCCGATGGTAGCGGCAGCCTGACAACACTTAGCCAAGTGCTGGATGATCAGTTCGCCACCGTGCCCCGTGCCGCCGATGACATGGCGGCCCTGCTGTATTCCTCCGGCACCACCGGTCGGCCCAAGGGCATTATGCTAAGCCATGAGAACCTGTCTGCCAACGCTATCGCCCTCGTTGATTTGTGGGGGTTCTCTTCCGGGGATGTACTGTTACATGCCCTGCCCATTTTTCATGTGCACGGCTTGTTCGTCGCCATCAACTGCGCCTTGATGAGCGCTTGCAAGATGCTTTACTTACCGGCCTATCAGCCACAGGAGGTCATACGCAATCTGCCGGCCTGTACCGTTATGATGGGTGTGCCAACCTATTACACGCGTCTGCTTACAGATGAGCGCTTCACGCGGGCAAGCTGCGCCAATATGCGGCTCTTCATCTCGGGTTCTGCTCCCTTACTGGAGGAGACTTTCCGGGAATTCGAACTGCGCACAGGCCATGTCATTCTTGAGCGCTATGGCATGTCAGAAACCAGCATGAATACTTCCAACCCCCTGCACGGTGAGCGAAAGGCCGGTACTGTTGGCCCTCCCCTACCCGGCGTAACGGTGAGGATCGTCGATGCAAGCGGCAAAGCGCTACCGCCTGGCGAGACTGGCGACTTGCAGGTCACGGGCCCCAACGTCTTTTCAGGCTACTGGAGAATGCCGGACAAGACTGCTGAAGATTTTACTGACGACGGTTTTTTCAACACCGGAGACAAGGGAGTCATTGATACAGATGGCTATGTCTCCATCGTAGGACGAGCCAAAGATATGGTGATCAGCGGCGGTCTCAACGTCTATCCTAAAGAGGTCGAACTGGTTGTCGATAGCTGCCCCGGCGTTCTGGAGTCGGCCGTCATCGGCATCCCGCACCCGGATTTTGGCGAAGCCGTCATCGCAGTGGTTGTCCCGGAGAAAGGTGCGCTTGCCAAGGAGCAGGAAATTATTGCCACCTGCCGCAACGAATTGGCGAATTTCAAGAGACCTAAAGCTATTGTAATAGTTGACGAGCTACCACGCAACGCTATGGGTAAGGTACAAAAATCCGCTCTGCGTAGCCAATACGCAGAGGTTTTGAAAAAATAAACGCTATGCTAAACGATAGGATATCGCCCCTTGCCTTACTTAAATTTTTCCCTGATAGCCACTTTGTCCACTTTACCGACCGCCGTCAGGGGAATGCTGTGGACGAAGGCAACTGACTTGGGAATTTTGTAACCGGCCAGGAAGTTTTTACAATGGCCGATGACGTCCTGCTCGCTGAGTGAGGTACCGTCCTTCAGGATGACCTCCGCATGTACCCTCTCGCCCCACTTGTCGTCTGGAATTCCGATAAGCGCACTTTGCTCGACGCCCGGGTGTTGCATGATGATACTCTCTACTTCAGCTGAATAAACGTTTTCCCCCCCGGTGATAATCATATCCTTGATACGGTCCACGACGTGGAGATAGCCGTCTTCCGTCAAGTAGCCTGCATCGCCTGTTATCAGCCAACCATCTACGAGGGTCTCAGCGGTCTTCTCAGGCATATTGAGGTAGCCCAGCATAAGCGGAGGGCCTGACAGGGCAATCTCCCCCACTTCACCTCTAGGAAGCGCATTGCTATCCGTATCGCGGATCTCGATGCCGATACCATAGCAGCCGGTACCAGCTGAGCGGGTTCTGCCGGAGGCGACCCCCTCTGCAGTGTGGTCGCAGTCATGCAGCACAGATATCGGCAAACCCTCCGTCTGCCCGTAGACCTGCATAAAATCAACCCCGGGCAGTGCTTCCTTGAGCTCCATTAACAAGGTTTCGTCAATGGGAGAGCCACCATAACGAATATACTGAAGCGAACTGAGATCATAGTTGGCAAAGTCCGGATGATGCAGCAACATTTGCCACATAGTCGGAACCATGAAGGCTTGCAATATTTTCTGGCCCTGGATTGTCTCCATTACAGCAACAGGGTCGTATGCCGGCAGGATGTACAGGGTATTGCCAAGCATCAGGCCGGCATTTGAGACACCGATACCGGAAATGTGAAACAAGGGCATGGTCATCAGTGTAGGGCCACGCGTGAAGAGGTTTTCAGCGATGCACATGCCCAGAGCGGCGGCGTGACTGGCATGGGAATGAATCACGCCCTTGCCTTTTCCGGTTGTGCCGCCGGTGTAGTTAAGAAACGCCATCTCGTGATCGCCTACAGATTGGTCCTCGATTGACGTGGCCTCGGCAAGGATGTCTGAGAAGTTCAAAACACCCTCCGGAAGCGTCGCCTGTTCTTCGATGAGAATCACATGCTCGACAGCTGGACAGCGTGTTTTCAACTCCAATCCCATCGGGAGGAACATCTTGTCTACCAACAAAATGGAAGGGGAAAAATCATCGACCGAAGCGCTCAGTTCGAATACCGACCATCGGATATTCAGGTAATTGGGGACCTTGCCAGCCCACATCGCCCCATAAAACCCGATGATGGCCCTGTCGCAGTTGAGAGATAGTATTCCCACACTGCCTCCCTGGGAGGGGGACAGATTCACAAACGCGCCGGCGCATCGGGACACTTCCTCGTACAGTTCGCTATAGCTGGTCTGGCGATCCGCAAAAGACAGGGCGAGTTTATCGCCATACATGTGCTTGCCGCGATGAATACTCTGAGTGGCCGACATATTTGAATTCCTTGTTTATCAACGGTGACTATTTGTTAAAGTTTTTATCAAGAATATTGAGCGTAGTACAGACCAGCGAAACGTTCCATAGCGAAGTAATCTCGCGCGTGGTACCAGTGAGTCTGCCCGAAACGGTGCCAATGGCTTAAGCAAGCTCTTCAACAAACGAACGAATACGCTCAATAGCTTCGGGAGACTGGGAGAGATCCGCGTGATCAACCGCGTTAATCTCGAGAAACTCAGCATTGGGAAGCCCTTCCGCCAACGCTCTTCCCAGGCGTATGGGGACGGCCATGTCACCAGCATAGTGAATGACCAGACAGGGACAATGAATGCCGGGCAACAGGGGGCGTACATCCACCTTTTTCATAAAGTCGACCAGTTGCTTTATTGCGTGTCGCGTAGAAATGAGCCGCTCGAACGCCTTGTACGTTTGGTCGTCGATCAGTTCCCTGCTAATGCTGGGAAAAAAAATGTCGCGCAAGCTGCCCGTGCCCCATGCAGCGACCATGGCGTCTAGCGTATTCTCCGATATACCGCCCGGTAGGTCCTCTCGCTGTAGCCAGCTTGCTGTGGTACCGAGTAAGACCAGCCCCTTAACTCTCTCAGGGTGGTCGTGGGCGAACTTCAAACACATTGAGCCCCCCTCAGAAATGCCGTAAAGCACAGCACTGTCTAGTTCGGCAGCATCCATCACAGCTTCTATGTCCCTCACCCGTTCTTCCAGGTTCGGCGCTTCCAGGCTTGGGTCGGAAAGACCTTGTCCACGCTTATCGAAACTGATGATACGCGCGAAGCTCGCCAGGGCTTTCTGTGAGTCTCGGATCGGCGGCAGGTGTGCGGAAATATTCAGGTGCGAGATAATACCTGGCGTCATAAGAATTTCCTGCGCGCCGGAGCCGTAAATACTGTACGCAATGCGCAGTCCATCGCTATGAGCAAAATGTACGGAGTCGGGTGTCGGGGCGCTGAGCATCTTGATAGTGATTTTCGAATCGGCGACGGTTGCTTCCTGCACTGCTTCTACCGGCGTCTTGGTAGAACCGTGGTCCGGTGCGGCCCTGAATCGCCTGAATAAGAGTCCACCGATGGAAACCAGGACCCCCAACAGAACGATGATCGCTGCAGTGCCGCTGAGCAGTGATTCATTATCGGCAATCCATTGACCAATGGCTGCGACGGTTTCCATATGCGCCCTGCTTATTATGTTTGTGAGCTGACTCCAGTGTAGCAACTATCGCTCAATGATTACACAGCGAGCCAGCACCGTGGTGTCGCGTGTTAAAGCTCGTCGCGAATCTTGAAATAACTCATCCCCACAGCGAGTGCGGGTCGCCTGAACCATTTCCCACCGGGGAAGGCCCGGTGCTTGATGTTTGCGAAGATATCAAAACGCTGGGGCGAGCCATCGATCATCTCTGCGGTAATTCGCGCCATCATATGTGTAGGCGATACGCCGTGACCGGAATAAGCCTGGATGTAAGCCACATTATCCGACAGACGACCCAGTTGTGGCATGCGGTTAAGGCCAATGCCCATCTGGCCACTCCAGCCATAGTCGATATCGACACCCGCGAGGGCCGGGAACACCTTCTCCATCTTTCGGCGAAGCGTTCCCTCGAGATCTTTGGGTTCAAGGCCTGTGTAGTTAGACAGCCCGCCAAACACCATGCGCCGATCGGCGGAAAGACGGAAATAGTCCAGTGCGGTCCGCGGGTCACACACCGCCACGTCACCGGGCATTAATTCCTGCGCTAAAGATTCAGACAAGGGCGCAGTAGCCACCACGGAGCTGCTTGAAGGGAGAACGCGAGAGGCCAGTTTCGGCACGAGACCTCCAAGGTAGGCATTCCCTGCGAGAACGATCTGTTTCGCACTTACGCTGCCCTGGTCGGTGCGCACCCTGGGCCTGGCGCCATCTTCAATGGTGACAACGCGGGACTGCTCGAAGATCCTGGCACCGAGTCCCTCGGCAGCCCGGGCCTCACCTATGCAGAGATTGAGTGGATGCAAATGACCATTGCCCGGGTTGTACAAACCGCCGCAGTAGGCGTCTGAATTCACATACTCTTTCAGTTCCTCCCTATTCAACAGACGAAGCTGATGCGGGTTTCCCAGCTGTTCCTCTTCTGTTTTCCACTCGGCGTATTCCTTCATGTGCCTCGGCTTGAGCGCCACGTCGCAGTAGCCCATCTTCAAGTCACATTGGATCTCGTACTTGGCCACACGCTCCCGGACAATCTCATTGGCCTCCAGGCCCATGGAATTGATGCTCTTGATGCCCTCTTCGCCAATTTGCTTGCGAAAGCGATCGGCGCCGTGGCCGATACCACCAATTAGCTGACCGCCGTTGCGGCCGGAGGCGCCCCAGCTAATGCGATTAGCCTCCAGTAGTACAACCGCAACACCGCGCTCCGCCAATTCGACTGCGGTGTTTACGCCAGTGAAGCCCCCGCCCACCACAACGACGTCGGCGTCGATGTCAGCCTGTAGCTGTGGGTAGTCAGTCTGCCAATTGGCGGTGGATGCATAGTGAGAAGTAGTGTGCTCCGAAGTTTCGGTAGCTTGTTTTAGTCCAAACATGGTGTCTCTCCAACAAAATCAATCAATACAGCCAAGTGGTGAAAAGCTCACGTCGGCCGTGCGAGGTCGAGATTTAGTCAGAAAAGATAGGATCGCTGTCTTCGCCACGGAAAAAATTCTGCCAGACAGAAGACGTGCTGGCAAAATGACTCCAGGCGATAAACGGTCTTGTGGCAGCGGTGTGATTCATAGTGTCCCGTGTAGATTCTACAGCTCTGGCGCTGCAAAGCCCATTTTTACCCTGTGGGTAGTGGCTTGTCAACGTTCACGCAGATACCAGGTAGTTCCCCGGAAGTCGTGCCCTATACGTTAGGTAGAGAGTTTCGGCAAGGCTTTCTATATTCATTGTCAGGTACAATGGATCGCGCATACTCAATCATCAATTTATCAATGGATGGGCACTGTTTTGCAGACGGCACAGGAACATACCGGCTCCTATTACGCAGCCACTGCGAACGAGATCACAGACTACCCTCCCCTGCGAGGCGAGCACTCTGCGGATGTCTGCGTCATCGGTGCCGGATTTACCGGACTGTCCACCGCCCTGCACCTCGCCGAAAAGGGTTTCAAAGTACACGTGGTGGAAACCAACCGGGTCGGCTGGGGCGCGTCTGGCCGTAATGGCGGACAACTGATCGGTGGCATTTCCGGAGAGCATAAACTCGCCTCCAGCCTGGGTAGCGATGGCGAGCGCATATTATGGGAACTGCGCTGGCGGGGTCACGAGATCATTCGCCAGAGGGTACAACAGTACGACATTGACTGCGACCTCAAGTGGGGCTATCTGGACGTGGCCATTAAGCCGCGCCATATCGCCGATCTGGAAGCGGAAATGCTCAAACTACAGCGCTATGAGTTTCCGGCAGAATATAAGTTACTCAATGCCGTCGAAACCGCTCAGCAAATTGGCACGGATGCCTACATAGGCGCGTTAATGAACAATGGTAACGGCCATCTTCACCCGCTGAACCTGTGTGTAGGCGAGGCACGGGCGGCAGCGTCTCTCGGCGTAACTATTTCCGAGCAGTCAACCGTTCTGCGCATCGACAGGGGCCTGCGACCAAAGGTTATAACTGAACAGGGAACGGTCGAAGCTGACTCAGTGGTGCTCGCGGGTAACGCCTACCACCTTATTGAGCCGGGTTTGCGTAACCACCTTGTGCCAGTAAACAGCTTTATTATCGCCACCGAACCACTAAGCGAAGCCCAGGTGCAGCGTTACAATCCAGACGATTTGGCGATCTGTGACCCCAATTACGTACTGGAATATTTTCGGCTCTCTGCTGACAAGCGCATGCTGTTCGGTGGCCGCTGTAATTACTTTGGCTCCGACCCGGCTCACATCCAGTCCATGCTGGTGCCCAAATTGCGACGGGTCTTCCCGGAGCTGGGCGCTCTTCGCATTGACTTCGCCTGGGGCGGTACAATCGGCGTTACAGTCAATCGCGTGCCCCAGCTGGGAAGACTGGAAAATAACATCTATTTCTCCCAGGGATACTCTGGTCACGGCGTCAACGTCACGCACCTCGCCGGACAGGTTATGGCCGAGGCCATTAGTGGGGATATGGAACGCCTGGACATATTCTCTCGTATCAAACCGAGACCTTTGCCGGGGCTGCGGCGTCTCAGTGTGCCAGCAGTCAGTCTCGGGATGCTGTACTATCAACTCAAAGATAAGCTATAACAACAAGGGATATGGATTTGGCAATGAAGCTTGCTGATAAGGCCGAACTGGAGCGCTTTCTGGAGCAGTATCCGGAGATAGAAATGCTCGAATTATTGATGCCGGATATCAATGGCATCTTGCGCTGCAAGCGCATCCTGCGGCGAGAATTCGACAGCTTCTTTGGGCATACACTCAAGGCGCCGATTACCACCCCTTTTTTGGGTATCCTGGGGGACCTGTACGACGAAACAAATCCGACACTGTTTGCAGGAGACCCGGACCAGTTGCTACTGCCCGTCAGCGGCACGCTGGCGCCCGTGCCCTGGGTTGATTCCCCCACGGCTCAGGTATTGACGCGCTTCGCCAACCTCGACGGCTCGCCGGCCTGGCCTGACACCAGCAATGTGCTGGCCACCACGCTGGAGAATTATCGAGCCGACGGACTTTATCCCGTGGTCGCCACCGAATTGGAATTCTACCTGTTGACATCCGACAGTGATGGCAAGCCACAACCGTTACTGGGGAAGGTGCCAGGTACAAAAAGACCACAACAGGGTATTCAGTACTGTATGGCAGACGACTTGTTCGACTGTGATGACTTCCTCGACGATGTACGTAAGGCCTGTGAACTTCAGGGCGTGCCGCTGACGGCAATGCACGCAGAATTCTCACCCGGTCAGTGGGAAATCAATACCCATCATGTGAAGGATCCCATTCAGGCCTGCGATCACGCTATGTTGTTAAAACGTATTGTCAAAGGCGTGGCGCGCAAGCACGGTTTTGCCGCCACATTTATGGCCAAGCCCTTCGGTGACGCCGCCGGCAGCGGCCTGCACATTCACACCAGCGTATATGACAGCGACGGCAATAACATTTTCAGTGATCCCAAGGCGGAGGAGCCGCCGGCCATGTCAGATACCTTGCGCCATGCGATCGGTGGGATGTCCGAGACCATGGCAGAATCTATGGCTATTTTCGCGCCAAATGCCAACTCCTATAGGCGGTTCAAACCGGGCGTCTACGCCCCCATAAGCCCCACCTGGGGCTATAATCACCGTGAGGTTGCCCTGCGCATTCCGGTCTCCACAGACGACAATCGCCGCATTGAGCACCGGGTTGCCGGCGCAGATGCTAACCCCTACCTGACTATGGCGGCCGTGCTTGCCGGCATCCACTACGGTATCAGCAATCGCTGTTCACCCGGGGAGGAAACCTCCGCCGGGGAAGAACTGGCAAGCAGTGATGTCTCATTGCCAAAACGCTGGGATGCTGCGCTGAATTTGTTTCGGGGCAGTGCGGTACTGCCAAAATACCTGGGAAAGCAGTACTGTGAGGTATTCGCCGACAAGCGCCAGGGTGAATGCGACGACTTCCATTCACGTGTTACTGATATCGATTACGATTGGTACTTGCGCGCACTCTAAGCTTTGAAACGGGCACGCCGGTACTGCCCGGGGGACTGTCCTGTGCTCTTTTTGAAGGCGGCGTAAAAGGTGGATGTCGAGTTGAAGCCGACGCTGAGGGCTATATCGAGTATGGGGGGCGCCCCACCCTCCTTGCAACACAGGCTAGACATCGCTTCCTTCACCCGGTGCTGGTTGACATAGTCAAAGAAGCTCATCCCGAAGCCTGCATTAATCGCCTGGGACAGATGGTTAACAGAACAGTCGAGACGAAGAGCCAACTGCGGTAACGAAAGCCCTGGATCCAGGAACACCTTCTCCTGCACCATCAAACGCGTCAGCCCATCCATGACCTTTTGCAAACCCGCCTCGTCCAGTCCGGATTTCGCATAGCGCTGGGAGACAATGCCCCTGCGACTTGCTCGGACAGTATCGGCGTCTTGATAGTAGTCCTCGATTTTTCCGGCGATCTCGCCCTGCATGGTAATAAACTCAGCGCCCATCCAGCCGGGGTTATCACCCTCATCCTGTGGAATGGCGCGATACTGGTAAGCAATGGAAGTCTCGCCGGTGCAGATCTCCCCCACCAGCTGATAACGGTTCTTATCCTGGGCGAAAAACTCCTTTAAATGCTCAATAAGGCCATCCCTGGTCAATTCGTGCTGAATAGGGATATCGAAGTAAACACCATCCAGGCTAAGGTGCTCGGCTACACTACCGGCATCGTGCTGATTCCATGCATCGATATAGCTACTGACAAAATCCCTGGAAGTGGCTTCAGTATTCATGCGATCTCGTCTGCCCTCGCCTTGCGGTTTGAGCCGTCAATCAACTCCGGCGGCATATAATCGAAAATAAAATTTATCCTGAACTCACTGCCCTTGTTCATCACGCTATGCGTCTTTTGATTGTTGATTTCATAGGCCTGACCGACCTGCATTTTATAAGGCCGCCCTTCGATCATAAAGCGCACACGCGGGTTGGTCTTGATGGGGATGTGAATACGGTGGCCGTGGTGAAAACTGGGATGACTGTCACGATGCGGGGTGATTAATTCACCGGGGAGCAATTTGGCGGCCATAGCCCGCACGATCGTTCCACCAGGGGCATAATGGTCACGTATGATCCCCTCCATCACCGGTACCGCCTGCTTGGCGAGCAGGTCCCAGCCGGATTCGCGAGTCACTGTGATATCGGGCCAACCGGAACCGTCAGTAAAAATCAGCACAACCGACTCGGTGCTGCGGTGGACGTCATAATCCTGCTGCCGCCGTTGATCCTGCTCCCAGGCGGGCTGTGGTAATGCCAGTGTTGCCTCTACGAGTGCCGTGACATCTACTGTGCCAAGTTCCCGTAGCGGCTCGCCGATATCCAAGCTGATATCCCTCGTATAGCCAGATTGAAAGATTATCACCACGGCAGTTTAGAAGCCAGAGGTAGCGACCAACCGTAATACTTGAGGCATAATGGTATCTTACTTCAGCAGTATTCTTATCGCCTATGAGCATTGAACTTCCCAAACTGATCGCCACCTCAGTAGTCCGTGGCAGCCAACAGGGCGAGAGCCACGGCGGTGTATTCAAGATTGATTTTAGCAACCAGGCCTGTGAGCAGGTCATCGACTGGAACAGCGGTGACATCGACTGGGATGGTCGAGGTGCTGACCGGGGCCTGCGCGGCATCGCTTTTGACGGAGATGATATCTATATCGCGGCCTCTGACGAAATTTTTTGCTATGACCGCAATTTCCAGCTTCAATTCAGCAAGCGCAATCGCCACCTGAAACACTGCCACGAAATATGCCGAAAGGATCGTATGTTGTTCCTGAGTTCTACCGGCCACGACAGCCTTTTGGCCTTCGACCTGGATCAGCAGGCCTTCACCTGGGGGTTTCACCTGCAAAAAACTCAGGGCCGCTGGGGAGGCTTTGCCTTCGACCCTCGCGAAAACTCTGGCCCGCGCAAGGTGAATGAGCACCATATCAATATGGTGCATGTAGATGATAGAGGGATTTTCCTTAGCGGCCTTCGCACAGGAGCCCTGCTGCATATCAATCGCAATAATGAGGTGACCGAGGTCTGCCAGCTGCCGACGGGGACCCATAATGCCCGCCCATTCGATGACGGGGTGTTATTCAACGATACAGCCAGTGACTGTGTTCGCTTTGTTTCACGCGAAGGCAGTGATCGCGCCTGGCCAATCAAGCATTACGACACGGCGGAAATTCAGCAAGCGGGTATTGATGACTCCAAAATTGCCCGGCAGGGTTTTGGCCGCGGCCTTTGTGTCTATGAGAACCGTGTCGTTATAGGCGGTTCTTCACCATCGACCATCTCCATGTACGACCTGGTGTCCGGAGCAGTGCTTGGGTCTGTTAACCTCACGATGGATATTCGCAATGCGATTCACGGCCTGGAAGTCTGGCCTTATCAGAACTCTTCGCAATGAAAAAGGCCGGTAAAAACCGGCCTTTTTCATTCAACTGCGTATTCTACCCTCCCCAGCGCTTAACAAACCGGATGCCGTATTCCCGAGGACGATTGGTATAGGTTTTCTGCACATGCGGCCGTCCCTCAGCAACATTAGCCATACCCCACTCAAACAGCCCGCTCTCGTTGGTATAAACGGCGCGCTCATCCGTCAGGTTGTTCACGAACAGGGAGACATCCCATGAATTACCGCGAACACCGAGGATAAGGTCACCGATATTATAGGAATCATTTTTCAACTGGGGGTTTGGGCTACTGCCATCGGCCGGCGTCTCTTCCAATGTATTGACGCTGGCGCCGGTATAAGACCACTGCAGTCGGGCGTAAACTGATTCACCGTAGTTTTGAATGGGCCGCTCGTAGTTAAGCCAAGCCGCACCGGTCCAGTCAGGCGTGATAGGTAGATTCTGACCCTTGACCACATTCGGTATGCCGTCACCATCCAGATCCTCCGTGGCATCATTTTCCGCTTCCAGCCACTCTGCATTCATACCGAAGACAAAGTTCTCGTTGATCGCCCAATCAAACTCCATCGAAGCGCCGAGAATGTGCGCGTCGCCGACATTGGCCACTACTTTTTGCCAGGGCTGGCCGCACAAACCTGGAATATCATCCCCGTCAGGACAGGCGATGTAACTGGGATCAACCAGTTCCAACTGGTAATCCTCCCAGTCCATATAGAACAGGGTGATGTTGGCGCGACCGGCGCCACCAAACAGGGTGGTTCTAGCACCTGCCTCATAGTTGGTCATCTTGTCAGCGCCGAAGTTAACTGGGAAGAAGGGCTCGCCCCGGCTGCGGTTGGTACCTCCCGGGCGATAGCCTTCGGTCCACAGGGCATAGCCCATCACATCATCGGTAAAGTTATAGGCTACCGACAGTTTCGGGCTGAACTCGGTTTCAGACCCTTTGTGCTCGGGTACTCCGTCGGCAAACTCTTCCGAGGTATAGCTGCTGGGCTGCTGGACAAAATACAGATTGGTATTATCCCGGTCAAAATAACGCCCACCGAAAGTCAGGTCCAGTTTCTCGCTGGCATGCCACACGACTTCACCGAAGACTGCCATCTGTTGCCACTCGGTAGCGCTCTCCTCGTACCAGGTTAACCGCGCGTCCGGGAGTGTTTCACCGGTACTCCATTCGGCGTAGTCCAGCGCGATGGAATCCTGAAAGTCGTTGGTGGTGGGCTCACCAAACCCGGACTGGTAATCATTGTTACTCTCCTCGTAGTAGAGCCCCACCAGCCAGTCAAACGTATCACCCGCTGCCGACAGACGAATCTCCTGAGAGAAGCGGTCCTGTTGGTTGAACTCGGTAGACTTGGCCAAGTAGTCGCCATCCAGAGTTGGCGCAGCACAGTAAACCGGCCATATCACCACACCAGAGCCACCCGGGCTCGGGTAGTACCAATAGTAGGTACTGGGGTCAAGATCATAGGTCTGGCAATACACGCCGGACCAATAGTGGTGGTAGGCGGTGACGTCGAAGGACTCATCAAACTCGCGATCGTAGTACGAGGTTGCCGACACCAGTTGGGCAAAGCCCAGGTCGCCCTCAATAGTCAGGGAGTACAGGTCATACTCGTCCTCGCTCCAGTTGTCGTGGAAGCGCACGGCCTCCAGGTCACCCACGTAGGGGTCATAGGCGCTGTCACCCTTGCCGTCTGTCTCCTGGTGGAGTGCTCCCAGGGTGGCAGACCAGTCCTCGCTGATATCCCACTTGAGAGCTACACGCCAACCAACGGTATCCAGATCGTTCCAGTCTTTCTCTACATATTCACTGTTGTCCAGGGTGCCAAAGCCTGAGGGCAGAAAGCCGGGGCCGTTAATTATGGAAGTATCTGGCGTGTGGCCGGCAACATTATCAACATAGCCACCATCCTTTGAACCGAAGGCAACCACGCGCAACGCCAGTGTGTCTTCGACAATGGGGAAATTGAACACCGCAGAACCGTCCCAGCTACTGGCACTGTCGCTGCCATCGCGGGCACTCAAATCCAGTACCGCTTCAAAATTTTGCATATCCGGCTTATTGGTGATGATGCGCAGGGTTCCGGCCTGGGCATCGGAGCCGTAAATAGTGCCCTGTGGGCCGGCCAGTGCTTCCACCCGCTGGATATCCACCATGCGTACAGAGGGCTGGGAGCCTAGTGAAGTGACCGATATCTCGTCGAGGTAGACCGAAGAGGTGGACTGCGCTACATAGCTGCCACCGCCATCAACGGTCGCACCCCGGAACACTACGTTGGAAGTACCGTCGCCGTAATCGATCACGTTCACTTCGGACAGAAAGCGCGAGTAATCCGCCATTCCTCGCGCACCCATCTCACGAATATCCTCGCCGGATATCGCCTGAATACTTGCGGGAATATCCTGCACTGATTCAGTGCGCTTGCGAGCGGTTACGATAACTTCTTCAAGGACCAACGATTCCGCCATCGCCGCCGGTGTGACTGCGCTGGTGGCTGATGCTACTGCCGCCGATAGCGGAATTACTGGAAATTTTCTGGCTGCCTGACTCATGCGGTTCTCTCCCCAATCGGGGTCTGCGATCGAATTGCGCGATGGCAGACGATTTCTTCAATTATTATGGTTTTACTCTACCCCACAGTGCTGGAAAAAGCTACAGGCGGCAACCTAGCCTATAGGATGGGAAAATGTATCTTGTCTACCTTCAGAGCAGCGGTTCCAGTACCTCCTGCAATTCGCCCAGGTGTGTCTCGTAGCGCTTCCAGAGATTGACTGATGAGCCGTAGATAGGCTGACGCACCTGCTCCGAGCTTGCAGTCTTGACGGCCCGTTCGGTTCGATGAAATTCAACGCAAGCCTGTTCAAACGGCAGACCACAGTAATCCAGAATTCGCCGTACCTGTTGCTCAAGATCATCGACTACGGCCTCGTATTGCACATCCAATACCTTGCCCGGCAATACCTCGTGCCAATGATCCATCAACCGCTGGTATTGTAGGTAGTACTCACCAATATCGGTCAGGTCATAGGAGAAAGGTTGCCCACTGGCGAACAGCTGTTTATAGCTGCCAAAGCAGCTGTCGATCGGATGGCGCCGGGCGTTGATAATTTTCGCACCGGGCAACATCAGCTGGAGCAGGCCCACGTAGGTAAAGTTATTCGGGTTTTTGTCGATAAAATACACGGCACCCTCCCGGTAGCGCCGGGTGCGATCCAGGTAATCTCGCCCGAAACGGGTAAACAGCTCTGGTTTCAGTCCCGGGAGGTTGTCGGGGAAGCGTTCACGTTTATTTGCCCTAGGCATGCTGTGCACGACCTGGGGAAGATCACTCAATTCGTGTGTGCCCTCCACCTGGCTGTGACTGGCCAGGATTTGCTCGATCAGGGTTGAACCTGATCGAGGGAGACCAACGATAAAAATGGGCGAGCTATCCGTATCGCCGCAGCTTCTGTATCGCTGTAGCAGTTCCGGCGTGAACACTTTTATAACGCGAGAGGTTGAAACCTCGTTCTCAACCGGGTCGTAGATCTCGGATTTTCTGCGTAATTCATTGCCGCCACTAAAATGCCGAAAGGCCTTATCGTAATCCTCCCGCTTTTCCCAGGCAAAGCCCAGGGCATTATGCAACTGTACACGCGACAGCTCAGTCAGGTCGTCACGCCCCAACTGGGTCTCCATGGACTGAAGGTCCTGATCGCTGAAACCGTAGGTCTTCATATTGGCAAGACTCCACCAGGGCTCGGCATTTTTCGGGTTGCGCAGAAGATTTTCGCGGTGTACGGCGATGGCCTCCTCCTGCCCGCCCAGGGTTTTTAGCTGCTGCGCCAACCCCGATAACGCGCCTGCATGATAAGGCTTCAATAACAGTGCAGCGCGATAGGCCTGTTCTGCTTTTTCCGCCAGATCTGCCCGGGCCAGGGCGTTACCCAATGCAATATGGCTTTCGGCAATATTCGGGGTTAGCTCTACCAGTTGTCGGGTACTCGCGATCGCATCCTCCAGCTTGTCCTGCTCCATCTGTGCTGCGGCGAGGTCTAGCCAAAGCCGGGCGTAGTCCGGGGCTATACCCACAGCTCGGCGTAAATACACTTCGGCATCGCCGTATTGGCTGTGTACTGCAGCTACCTCTGCCAACTTGCGCATGGCCTCCACATGTTCGGGGTCCCGTCGCAAGATATCTCGGTAAATATTCTCCGCCTTGCCCGGCTCCCCATCTCGCTCCAGCTGCCCTGCTCGGGCGATCTCCTCGGGAAAAGCCAGTACCTGTCGGCGCTTGCCCTGGGCCGGTTTATTGGCAGTCATCATCTGTCTAGCGCGATCGACGCGCACCGACAAGCCCTCCCGACCCGGATCCAACTTGTCGGCCTGACGGTATGATTTCGTGGCTTCCCCGGGTTTATCCTCAAGCAGGCATAGATCACCGTGCAGTTCATGCACGAGGCTCATTCCGACATTGGCCGGTCTTGCTGTGTCGATGTATAGCCGCGCCTCACGCACGCGACCAAGGGCAATACAGGTCTGGGCAGCCTGGCATAACAAGCGGCCGTTTTCGGGGTAGCGATCAAGACCTACCACGCAAATGGAAAAGGCCTGCATAAACGCCTTTTCTTTCATATGGGCGGTAGCGGCACGCAGGTATTCTTCGGGAGAATCGGGTTCGTTGTGTTCTGTCATGGACCTTTCGTAACTTAGCTGATATACCGGTGTATCAGATCACAGGGCCGCTGCGAAATCCAGTCCGGCACAGGGACGGTAGCCTACGCATCACCATATTTCGCAGCGTATAGGCAAAGAAGCCAGAACCCTGACTTCCCATTATGCTCGAGAATAACTGGACTCTATTGCAAACCGAATGAACTCTCCCGGCCACATAAGTACACCAAGCGACAAGCGTCGCAGTGTCGATCCAAAGCAGCTGATCAAAGTGATCGTCTACGGGCTGCTACTGGTGAACTGGGCGCTGTACTTTGCAGATGACTGGCGGATAGCGCAGCACACCCTGCGCAATGGCGGTTCATTCCTGGAGTGGACTGCCGCCTTTGCTACCAGCATCGACGAACTGGCCTGGTTCGCCCTGTTGTTTGTGTTCGAACTGGAAACCTACCAGCTCTCAGACGACAGCTTCACCCGTTCACGTGTCGCCCTGCTGCACGGCATCCGCATGATCTGCTACGTATTTCTCGCCCACACCTTGTTTGCATTTGCGGGTATCGCCACCGACCTGAATGAAGTGCCTCTGGTAGAGAACGCCGACAATCTGTGTGCGCTCGCTGAACAGGATTTGTCCTACGCGAACAACCTCGAGTACACAGAGATTACTCCCTTGAGTTGTAGCAGCCTGTCACACGCGGACCGTTTCTACTTTATTGATGACGATCTGGTCGTCACAGACACAGCGGGGCTCGGCATTGAACGGGAGCTAGCATGGGTCGATCTGGCGGAGGCCTCGGTGTGGCTGGTCATCCTGTTTTTTATTGAGGTGATGGTGCGATTGCAGAATCGTGGCGTTACCAGAGGCCCGCTGATGCAGTGTGCCCGCTTCGGCAAAATATCGCTCTACGTTTCGCTATGGGCCGCAGCTGCCTACTGGATTTACCGGGGTCACTGGATGTTCGCCTGGGATGAAGCCCTGTGGATCCTGGGCTTCATGGCCATTGGCATGAACCTATCGGAGTGGAAAAAGGAGATCGAGGACGAGCAAACCGCCAGCTAGCAATCCGCCGGCGGGGTCTGGCGTGCCCTGGCGGGCGCCCAGAAGGGTTTTTCCTGCACCGTACAGCGGGCGACTTTGTAGTAATGTCGCAGTTCCTTCTCGTAATATATCTCCGCCCAGATATCACCGCCCAGGTACTTGGTCTCCACCATTGCCAGCGCGATATTGGCCTTCACCGCCGGCGACCACATGGCGGACGTAATGTAACCGATCTTGTTGGTACAGCGTTTGTTACTGTAGAGCCAGGCCCCCTCCGCTACCTTGTTTCCCTCGATATCGAGTTTAGTCAAGGTGTAGCGTGGGCCCTGCTCTTTCTCCTTAAGTAGCGCTTTACGGCCGTTGAAGTGTGGCTTCTTAAAATCTACCAACCAACCCAGGCTGAGCTCAAAGGGTGTCTGGTCATGTTCAAAGTGAATGGTCTTGAGTGCTTCATTGAACTCCATATCCGGCATGATAAACCCGGCCTCAAGGCGCGCCATATTCGTAGCAGACTCACCGTAAGGGTGGATCCCATAGTCCTCACCCGCAGCATAGAGTTCATCCCACATCACCAGGGCCAGCTCCGGCTTAACCCACAGTTCATACCCCAGATCTCCGGTAAAACCGGTGCGTGAGACCATTAGGGAATCTCCGTGGTAAGGGAAATACTTAATGCCAAAGGGTTTGAGGTCCTCGATTCCGGCAAGCCCCATCCGTTTAAGCACCGCACAGGATGTTGGTCCCTGTAATGACAAGGCAGCTGACTCGTCGGTTATGTCGCGTACAGTGACGTCCTCAAAACCAATTTGTGCCTTGCGCAGCCAGGCCACACTGGGACTCCCGCAGGTGAGCATAAAACTGTCCTCGCCCAGGCGAAAGATGGTGCCATCGTCTACCATGCGCCCTTCATCGGTGCACCAGCACACGTAGGTCACCCGGTTCAGGCCCAACTTGCTCACATCGCGCGTGACCAAGCGGTTGAGCATGGCCTCGGCGCTGGGGCCTGACACCTGATACTTCTGCATAGGACAGATATCGTAGGTGCCACAGGTATTACGTATGCAAAAGTATTCATACTCAGCGTCGTAGTAGTAATCGGCAAACTTGTAGCCGTTCCAGGAGGACCAGGCCTCCCGCAGGTTCCACAGGGACTGGCGTGGATGGAAAGGTGATTCCCTCAGGCGTTCACCGGCAAATGGGTCGTCGGTCATCATAGGCTACTCGTCGTAACAGTCATCTTGAGGCACGGTATTGGGCCGCTTGAGGTCTAGCAATATTTCCCTTGCGGCGTTGGCGCCACAGGCGGAGGAAACGCCGCCACCGGGGTGCGTGGAAGAACCACACATATACATGCTCTTCACCGGCATTCGATACTGACCGTAACCCGGGAACGGACGGTTAAACAGAAGCTGGTCGATGGTAAGCTCGCCCTGGAAAATATTGCCTTCCGTTAGCCCGACCTCGTTCTCAATTTCGTGAGGGGTGCGAATTTCCATATGCACAATCAGGTCCTTGAAGTTGGGACTGTAACGAGCGATTTTGTCCACTACGCTTTTGCCAAAGGCATCACGCTTCTCCGGCGTCCAGGGGCCGTCCGCAAGATCTGGCGGACAGTACTGCACGAAGCAGGACATCCAGTGTTGTCCTGGCGGTGCGACTGTAGGATCCCAGGCGGAGGGTATTACCGCTTCTACGAACGGGTCCTCAGACCAGCGCCCGTGTTTCCAACAATCATAGGCTCGCTCCATGGTCTCAAGGGAGCCGGTAAAGCCCTGGCCACCCCGATTGATATAACGATTATCTGGCACGCTGGTAAACGTAGGCATGCCAGACAGGGCGATATTTACCTTGCCCGAGGAACCGCGGATTTTGAAATTACTGGCTCTTTCGTAAATCCCCGGCGGCAGGTCGTTTTTGTCCATGGTTTTTGTGAATGTTCGCTTGGCGTCGAGGTTAGACACAATAATCTTCGCCGACAGTTCTTCGCCGGACTCCAGGGCAACGCCACAGGCCTTCCCGCCCTTGACGATGATTTGCTCTACGCCGGCATTGGTTCGGACTTCAGTACCGGCCGCTTGGGCAGCACTGGACAGTGCGTTGGAGATGGCGCCCATACCGCCCCGGGCCAGGCCCCAGGCACCGACACTGCCGTCCACGTCGCCCATGACGTGGTGCAAAAGAACATAAGCCGAGCCGGGCGAATACACCCCTAGCGCTGTGCCGATGATACCCGGGCTTGCCATGGCCGCCTTGATCATATCGTTCTCAAAATAATCATCGAGAAATTCCGCGGCACTCATGGTGAAAAAGCGTACGTACTCATACAGTTCTTTTTCTCCCAGGGCCCAGAACTCCTTCGCCAGGAATAATAACTCACGAATATCTCGCGGTTTGAAAGAGCTGGGATCCGGTGGTGTACGTAGCAGCGTCTTACGAATCAACTGAGCGTAGCGGCCCAGATCCGTCTGGAAACGCGCCATGGAATCCGCATCGTGAGGCGAGTGCCGCCGCAGTTCATTGTAAGTGGCCTCCTCATCGGCATAGTCGATCAGGGTTTCGCCCCGATCGCCGAAGTTCACTGTACCCAGGTAGGGAACCAGCAACAGGCCGTGACGTGACAGATCAAGGTCTCGATGAATGGCCTGGCGCATCATGCTACACACATAGGAGCAGCTGGAGTAGTGCCAACCCTCATGCATTTCCCGGGTAACAGCCGCCCCGCCTATATAATCGTTCTTCTCCACCACCAGCACATCCAGGCCCGCCCTGGCCAGGTAGGCCGCGTTGGTCAGTCCGTTGTGTCCAGCACCGATGATGATTGCATCGTATTGTTTCATTTTAAAATCTCCCTGGCCGCATTGTGGCCGGGAGCCCCCACCAGGCCGCCTCCGGGGTGTGAGCCCGCACCGCACAGGTAGAGCCCTGGAACAGGCGTCGCGTACTGGGCTGCCTCATACGTTGGTCGCATCATTAACAACTGATCCACGGCAAATTCCGTGTGGTGCCAATGACCGCCCGTTACATTGTGGGTGCGCTCCAGATCATGGGGCGTAAGAAGCTCGGCGCTCAAGACCTGGTTTTTTAGTCCCGGCGCATAGCGGTCCAGCTGGTCAATAAGCCCTGCAGTCAGGGCAGCTTTTGCCTCTTCATTCCAGCCTCCCTTCAGCTTAGCGGGTATATACATGATATGGGCGGACAGCACGTGCTGCCCCGCTGGCGCTAAAGACGGCTCCTGCAAGCTGGGAACGACGCACTCCATCACTGGCTCGGCTGCACATTCTCCGTACTTGGCGTGGTCGAAGGCAAACTCGATGCTGTCCATCGTCGGGGCAATAATCATGCGTCCATCGGGGCGCTCTAAACCTGTAAAATTTGGCAGCCCGCTCAAGGCCAGGTGCAACTTTGCTACCAGCCCCTCACAGCGCAATCGCTGGATACGGCTGGCGAATTCAATATCAAGATTTTGTGCGCCCAGTAGCTTCAGGAAGGTTCGTTGGGGATCGGCGCTGGAGACAACACGGTCTGCCTCGATCAGCTCCCCATCTTCCAATTCCACGCCCGCTACACTCAGGCCAGACTCGTCTCCGCTGACACTAATGCGGGCCACGGGTGCACCACAGCGCAACTCAACGCCTGCGCCCTGCGCAGCCCCAACAAGTGCGTCAATAAGACCTGCTATTCCAGAGTTTGGAATCACCTGCCTGGCGGCGGATTCATCGAACAGTTGATACAGTAGCGCAAACACCGAGCTGTTGGGTGATCGTGGTGCCAGGCGGGATCCTGCCAATCCGTCCCAACTCAACATGGCTTTTAACAGCGGATTGTCGAAATTTTCATCCATTAGATCGCGCATTGGCAACGTGGCCACGCGCATGAATTCCAACATGTCCTCCTTGCCCAATAACCGCAGCTTGAGTCCCAGTTGAGCAAATGTCAGCAGTTCCCCCACACTGTTGTTGCCAACCCGGGGCATGGTTTTCATCCAGAAGGGTGCCAGCGCACTGGCAAACCGTTTTAACTGATCACTATAGGCCTGGTATTTCTCCTCATCATCGGAGCCGGCGCCCTGGACCTTACCGTCCCGCAGCTGCACATGCTGCCCGCTCTCATCAAGCCCGATTAAGGGCAATGTCCCTGCCCCCAGTTCAAGTCCATGGGATGCCAGATCGAGATCGCTGATGATTTTGCTCGAGAAATGACTCACGGTGTGAGCCACCGAAGCTCTAAAACCGGGGTGAAACTCCCGCGTAGCAGCAAGGCCACCCGCCTCTTTACTCGCTTCCAGTACCAGTACTCGCTGCCCGCTGCGGGCCAGGTAGGCAGCACACACAAGGCCATTGTGCCCTGCACCCACCACGATTGTGTCGTATCGCTTCAAATTCGATCCGCCAATATTGCCTATTGTTTGAGGATGCAGGATAAACAGCCGATAGATTCCCAGCCACCGTGCCTATACGCCGGGATACCAGACTGATTCCGCCTGTGCTAGTTTCCGTCTTGGGAATACAGCTTAACAGTGGGTGGACACAGTGAATCATTACGATGAAGGCTACAACGGGCTCACCCAGGCCGAGACTACCCTGCCGGCAGACAGCTACCTGACAACGGAGGCGTATCGAAGGGACCTGGAATCTATCTGGTATCGACAGTGGGTGTACGTCTGTCGTTCAGAGGAACTCGCAGAGTCCCGTAGCTATCGTATCCAACGCGTCGGGGACCAGGAAATCATTGTTCTTCGCGATGAAAAAGGTGATATTCATGCCTTCCATAATACCTGCAGGCACCGCGGCTCAGTGCTGCTGACCGAACCCTGCGGAAAATTTCGTGGCCAATCCATCACCTGCCCCTACCACGCCTGGACCTACACACTACAAGGCGAGTTGAAACGCACACCAACGAAATTCGTACAGCCGGATTTTGACCCTGCCGAAAATGCGCTATTCAGTGTGGCTGTGCGCGATTGGCGCGGCTTTGTGTTCATCAATCTGGATGAAGAGCAGGCGCCAGCGCTGGAATCCACCATGGACCTTAACGGCCAAGCCCTGAACAACTGGCCGCTGGAGCACCTGCGAGTCGGGCACACTTTTCGCAAACAGATGAACTGCAACTGGAAAATATTTTGGGAAAACTTTAGCGAGTGCCTGCACTGCCCCGGTGTACACCCGGAGCTCAGCAAGCTGGTGCCGCTCTACAAGCGCGCATTGATGGAAGCAAAAGACGACCCAAAATGGAAGAGCAATAGCACCCTCGCTGATCCCAGATACAAGACGGGCCTGGCGGAAGGAGCCGAAAGCTGGACGTCGGATGGCAGTGCAATAGACGACAGGTTTCCCAATCTCACGGACGCAGAAGTCACAGCAGGCCATACCTATGAAACTGCCTGGCCCGCCATCTTCCTTGTGGGACACATTGACCATGTGCGCATTGTGCGCGTGCTACCGCTGGGACCAGAATCCACAGAGATACAGAGCGAGTGGTTGTTTCGCCCGGAGACTCTGTCACGGCCGGATTTTGACCCGGCCAAGATCGCTGCCTTCGCAGAAATGGTGTTGGAACAGGATGGCATGGCATCGGAGCTCAATCAGCGCGGTCTGCGCAGCATCCGCTTTGAAAAAGGATCACTGATGGCGGAGGAATATGAAGTGCACGCTTTCCAGAACTGGGTAAGAGCGCAGTGGGCACGCGGCCCAGCATAAGCAGAAGCCACTCAATCAACCGCAATGAGGGCATTGCGAAAGTCCGCCGGCGTTTGCCCGGACCAACGACGAAACGCAGCGCGGAAGCTGCGCGCATCGGCGTAACCGAGACGACGGGCGATGACCTCGACTGACAGCCCTGTAGATTCCAGGGAACGGCGGGCCTCGCGGTAGCGTGACTCATCCAGTAACGATTGAAAAGTCACCCCGGCGGCCCGTAACTGACGCCTAAGTGTTCTTGAGCTCAGGTTAAACTGCTCCGCCACCAGCTCCAGTGAGGGTGCAACACCCTCCTCCACCTGAAGCCTACTGCGCACGGCTGCAACCAGCCCTCGTTTTTCAGTTAATGCACTCGTACTCTGATGACACAGATCGCGAAACAGGCCGCGATTACCAGGCTGCGGGTGTGGGAGCGGCCTAGCCAGGACTTCCTGGTTTATCAACAGTGCGTTGCGTGGCCTGCCGGTTCGAACCGGGCAATCGAGCAGGGTTCGATGTGTAATCAGCTCTTCCTGCGAGCACTGCCTGTCCATATCCAGCAGTGCAATCGGCACCGGTTCACCCAATAGCTCATCGAGCAGCACTTTCAAAGACGCAAAGGTGCTGTCTATCTCAAGCACACGCGCCTGTGGATCTGCTGCTGTGGGGAAGATTGACAAGCAGGTACATGGCTGCCCCTCGTAGGTCTCCACACTGACCTGGCTATGGGAGGCCCAACTCACCAGCGGTGCAAACTCAGCTAACAGTTCGAGTGTTTCCGCCAATGTATAGGCGGCCATCAGCGCAGCGCCCAGCACGCCGTAGTTCGGCAGGGTGAGACGTTGTCCAACACGAATACCCAATGCCGGGTCGTTGTTGCAGTGTGCGATACGCGTATAGAGGAGTAACTCCTGCTCGGGCGTGAGCCACTGCGCGGGCTCTGTCAGCAAGCGGGTTGCGAGCCCGGTTCCAGCCAGTATTTCTGACAGCATAATGCCCTGCTCTTCAACCAGAAGTTGAGCCATGAGGCGCAGCTCCTGGTTATTGAGAAGATTTTGGTCGGCGCCATAGCGCTGCGCAGAAAGCTGGGCTCGATGGGGCATTTATGGCCTATATTGTGTCCGATAATATCCCCCTATTGTCCTCTATCGGCCCTGCACACGCCAGAGGCAAGTGTCTATCATGGGAATGTCGCTACAGCGGGAGCTTTCTGCCACCCATGAAAAACACTTACGATGCCATCGTCATTGGCGCGGGCCACAATGGACTCACCAATGGCGCCTACCTGGCCAAGGCCGGGTTGGACGTTCTGGTGGTCGAAAAAAACGACTATATCGGCGGCGCAGCTGTCAGCCGGGAGTTACATAAGGGCTGGCTGTACTCCAATTGCTCCTACGTGTGCAGCCTACTGCGGCAGTCTATTCACCGCGACCTGGACCTGACTCGCCACGGACTGATGATTGTCCCCTACGCCGGCACAACCAATTTTGCCCGCAATGGCGATTACGTGGCTGAATACAGCGACCACGCCATGCAGTACCGGGAGATCAAACGGCACTCCTTGCGTGACGCAGATGCCATGCACCGCTACGAAACGGACTTGATGCGCTATGCCAAACTCATTCGTCACTTCCTGTTGCGTACGCCGGCTGACCCAACCTCCTTTAAACCCAGGGACCTGGGCGAGCTGGTATTCATGGCCAAGAAGTTCGCCGACATGGGCGAAGAACAGATTTACGAGTTCATTCGCTTTATGACCATGAGCGCCGGTGATTTCCTGGACGAGTATTTCGAAAACGATTTGGTAAAAACCTTGCTCTCCACCAGCAGCATTATCGGCACGGCCCTGGGGGTGTACTCCCCGGGCACAGCTTACGTATTACTGCATCACGTAATGGGCGATGTCGATGGTGCAGTGGGCGCCTGGGGTCTTGCCAGGGGTGGCATGGGCGCCATCTCTAACGCCCTGGCGGGCGCACTGCAGGAACATGGCGGCGAGATACTGACCGAAGCACCGGTAGCACAAATTATTGTGAAAAACGGCCAGACGCGTGGGGTAGCCCTTGAAGACGGCCGTGAGATACTCGCGGATATCGTTGTGTCCAACCTGGACCCCAAACGCACGTTTACAAAAATCATGGATGCCAACGATATCCCCACGGATCTACGCAATAAGGCTGAAAATTTCAAAATCCGGGGTTCATCCGGCAAGGTCAATATTGCCCTCACCGGCATGCCTGACTTTCCCTCGCTGCCCCCCGGCCACCGCCTGCGCAATGGCACATTCCAGTTCCTCGACTCTATGGAACGTATGGAGCGCGCCTACGATGACTGGAAGCACGGCCGCTGGTCCGACGATCCCTTCGTCGAGATGACCCAGTCCTCGGTGTGGGACCCAACCCTGGCGAGCCCGGGTCACTACTTCGTCTCCTGCTTTATCCAGTACTGCCCCGCTGAAGTTGAAGGTGGCTGGACACCGGAGAAACGCGAAGCATTCGGCAAGACGGTGATCGACCAGATCAGTAACTATTCCCCCAACTTCCGCGATCTCATCGCCCATATGGAGATTCGGACACCTTTCGAAATCGAGAACGAAGTGGGTCTTACCGAAGGCAATATTTTTCAGGGCGAACTGACCATCGACCAGTTGATGTTCAATCGCCCCTTCCCCGGGTACTCGCAGTATCGCGGGCCAGTCAAAGGCATGTATATGTGTGGGTCCGGTACACACCCAGGCGGTGGCGTATCCTCTGCTTGCGGCGCCAATTCGGCGAGGGAGATTCTTCGGGATCTAAAACGCCCCAACGTTGTACCAGAGGACGATGTCGATGAGTAACTACGACGCCATAATCATTGGCGGCGGCCACAACGGCCTCGCCTGTGCGGCCTATCTGGCCAAGGCAGGCAGAAAAGTCATCGTGCTGGAAGCCGGCGAGCAATTAGGCGGTCTGGCCGCAACAAGAGAGTTCGCACCGGGCTTTCGTGCCTCGGTGGCTCAAACCGTACCGCAGTTGACGCGTGCGCTAGTGCAAGAACTTGAATTGGAAAAGCACGGCTTTGTCCTGGCCGCCGAGTCGCTACCAACACTTGCCCTGGCGCCCGGAGAACAAGCAATAACGATTACTGACGCGGGACTGCTCAATGCCAGCGCCGCGGACACCGCCGCCTTCACAGAGTATCAACGCCTACTTAAGAAGTTCTCCGACGCCATTAACGCCTTTTGGCACAAGCGGCCGCCCGCGATCGCTGATGGAGACAAGGGAGACCTGTTTACCCTGGGACAATTCGGCTGGAACCTGCGCCGCTTGGGGAAAGACGATATGCGTGAAATGATGCGCATGATTGCTCTGCCTGCCCAGGATCTGGTCGATGAGTACTTTGAGAACCCCGCGTTAAAGGCCGCCCTCAGCTGGGACGCAAACGTAGGCAGCAAGCTGGCGCCGCGTTCTCCCAATAATGCGGTACTGGCGTTACTACTGCGCATGAGCGGGGATCTGACGGGCGGTCTGCCCCTGCCCAGAGGTGGTACAGGCGGGTTGACGGATGCACTGGCATCCGCCGCCCGCTCCTACGGCGCTGAAATCCGCAGTAACGCAGAGGTTGAAAGCGTACTGGTAGAAGACATGGCCGCCGTTGGTGTGACCCTGCAAGGCGGAGAACAGTTGCGCGGCGCAAAAATAGTTTCTAACGCGGATCCAAAAACCAGCTTCTTTAAGCTGTTGGGTGCGCAACACCTGGATGTGCAATTTACCCACCGCATCAACCGCCTGCGCAACGAGGGCTACGTCGCCAAGTTACACCTGGCCCTGGACGGAGTCCCCGAGTTTAATGGACTGACACGCCCTGAAGGACGATTGATGTTAACCCCTTCACTGAAGCATATCGAAAACGCCTTCGATGAGGCGAAGTATGGCGGCTACGCCGCAGAGCTGCCGATGGAGGTCGTAATACCCAGTTTAGTCGACGACTCGCTCGCACCTGCTGGGAAGCACGTTCTTTCGGCCAATGTGCAGTACGCACCCTACGCCGTAAAGGGTGGTTGGGATGCACACCGGGATCAATTCCTTGCCAACACAATCGCCACGCTGAAACAGTATGCACCTGATATCGAAGGGCACATTGTCGCGAGTGAACTGCTCACGCCGGCTGACCTGGAAAAACAATTCCGTGTTGCCGGAGGCCATTGGCATCACGCGGAGTTTGCCCTCGACAACTGGTGGATGAACCGTCCGACTTATGGGGCTTCCCAGTATAAGACGCCGGTATCCGGTTTCTATCTCTGCGGCGCCGGCGCTCATCCGGGCGGCGGCATAATGGGTGCCTGCGGTGCCAATGCCGCCCGGGCCATTCTGGAGGACCGTTAACCATGCCACTTTCTTCAACCCTGCTAACCGCAGACGCCATCGCACACGTACACGACGGCATACTGCCCTCTCCCTTTCACAGCCGAACGTCGCAGTTGAACATCAACCAGGTTTGGGTCGAATGGAATGGTTATGCCTCGGCCAGCTATTACTCGGACGCTCACCTGGAGTATTTTTCCACTCGCAATACCTGTGGCGTGTTTGATGTATCCCCAATGCGTAAGTACCGGGTGAAAGGCCCACACGCTGAAGCTATGCTTAACCGTATGGTGACAAGGGATGTGATTGGCCAGGCAGTTGATACCGTGGCGTACAACGTCTGGTGTACCGACGCTGGCAAGCTGATTGACGATGGCACCCTGTTTCGGATTGCGCAGGACGAATTCTGGGTTTGTTGTGCCGATCCGGCCTTTGACTGGCTGCAGCTGAGCAGTGTGGGTTTCGATGAGTTGGACATTAGCGATATCAGTGAAGATATCGCCGCGCTAGCCCTTCAGGGCCCCACATCCTGCGCCCTGCTCAAGGCCATGGGTTTTAGCGGTGTTGAGACCCTGGAACCTTTCGGCATTGCCCGCTTCCCTTTTGGTGCCGGGGAAATCATGGTATCCCGCACGGGCTACACCGGCGACCTGGGTTACGAGCTGTGGCTGAATACCGGCGATGCAGAACTACTGTGGGACGAATTGTTCAGCAAGGGGCTGGTCTATGGTATACAACCGTTAGGCGATGAATCACTGGACATGGCCCGGCTTGAAGCCGGTTTCCTGGCGCCGGATGTGGACTTTCATGGTTCCCTGCACACAGTGGAGCTGGGGCACGACCACAGCCCGTTTGAACTGGGGCTGGGTTGGATCGTCAACTTTAAAAAGGGGCACTTCAGTGGCCGCAAAGCTCTCTTGGCGCAGAAGGAATCCGGTAACTATCGACGCATGCTGAAACTCGATATAGAGGGAAATAAGCCGGCAGAAAACAGTATTCTTTACGCCGACAAAGCCTGTAAGAAAGAGATCGGTTATGTGACCTCAGCTATGTGGTCGCCTGTGGTAAAAGCAAACATCGCCTACGGCCTGGTGGAAGCGAAGTATTTTCAAGGACCGATCTGGGCCGAAGTCTACTATCAGAAAGAGCTGCGTTGGTGTCGTAAGGTAGCCGCCTGCACGCGAGTGACCAAACCCTTTTGGGCACCAGCTCGTGCAAAGCAAACACCGCCACCTGACTGCTAGGTTTTCTGCTCTGTCAGATTAGAAACCCACGTTACCGCTGGGCATCGGGGGATAGTCACCGACCGTGACGCCCTCACGCTGGACCTGATCAATCGACTCCTCCATAAGGTCCAGTGCTTTCATCAGATTCTCCGGCGCCATATTCAGCGCGGGGTACATTCGTACCTGGGGCTCAAAATCACAGATTGCCCAGACGCCCCGCCGTAACATGGCATCGCGAACTGAGCGAGCGACGTAATAGTCTTCCTCACCCTCCCGCTCCGAGCGAAAGGAAACGCCCATCAGTAGACCCAGCGTACGCACCTGGCCGACGATACTATATTGCGCTTCCCAGCCTGACATTCTCGATGAGGCAAGGGCTGCCAGATCAGTGGCATGCTGGAGGATGTTGTCACGTTCATAGATCTCCAGGGTCTTCAGGGCCGCTGCACAACCAGCCGGTGTACCGGCGAAAGTAGAACCCCCACTTGCACGGGGGTTATCACCGAGAATGGCATCCTTTGCCGCAACACCCGCGCAGGGTTCAATACCGCCCGAGAGATTTTTACCCGCTACCAGAATATCGGGTACCACGTCATAGTGCTCTATTGACCACATCTTACCGGTACGACCAAGACCGGTGAGCACTTCGTCAGCAATCATCAACCAGTCAAATTTATCGCAGATACGGCGCACGCCTCGGACAAAGTCCACACTGGGAATCCAGTTTCCACCTTCAGCGAGACCCGGTTCGATGATGATGCCCGCGATGTTCTCGGCTGGGACAACAAACTCTGGAAGATGTGTCTCGAGGTACCAAAGACAATACTCGACGTACTGTTCCTGGTTCATGCCTGCGGGTATGTTTTCTGAATAGGGGTAAGGCGCTTTGAGTACGCCTCCGGCCCAACCCTCCATGTAGAGATTGTTATCGCTGTTATAGGCACCCACCATCTTGGTCCCCAGGCCCTCGCCGTGGAAGCAGGAAGTGAAGCTAATGATGTAACGCCTTTTCGTGTAACAGAGCGCCAGGTGAATGGCGGCTTCGGCAGCCTCAGTCCCCGAGACCTCAAAACTGAAGCGCGACAGTTCATCCGGCAAAGTGGCTACGATCTCCTGAGCCGCCGGGATACGCAAAGGATGTTCCCACTGAAACCCATACTGCTTATGCGCCTGATGCACGGCTTCAATGATTTCCGGATGGCAGTTACCCAGCGGATTGGTAGCCCAGCCATTCTGTAAATCGATAAACTGGTTGCCGTCGAGATCCCAGACAAAATCGCCCTCCGCGCGGCCGACTACCATCTGCGCAGGGGCTGCGTAGCCCTTGTTGGCACTTTTCTTTGCCGCATTCTGGTAGGAGATGCCGCCGCGCAGCTGGGACATGCCACCTTCAAGCAGCGCCCTGCTCTCTTTCCCTGGCAATAAATCACTCATGGGGTAAACACCACGGTCTTGTTACCACGCACGATCACCCTGTCCTCTAAATGATAGCGCAGCCCTCGCGACAGCACCGAACGTTCCACATCCCGACCCAAGCGCACCATATCGTCCTTGCCACTACCGTGATTGACGCGAATCACGTCCTGCTCGATTATCGGCCCCTCGTCCAGGTCCTCGGTGACATAGTGGCAAGTTGCACCTATTAACTTAACACCCCGGTCGTACGCTTTCTGATAGGGGTTGGCTCCGACAAACGAGGGCAGGAAGCTATGATGTATATTAATTAGTCGCCCGGCGTAGGTCTTACACAACTGTGGCGGAATAATCTGCATATAGCGTGCTAGCACAATTGTATCCGCCTGGTGCCGTTCGATAATCTCGGCGGTTCTGGCGAAGGCCTCACTCTTATCCTCTTTGGGAACCGGCACGTGATGAAAAGGAATACCGTGCCACTCAACCATGCTGCGCAAATTCTCATGATTGGATAGCACACAGGGAATCGTACAATTGAGCTCGTCGCTCTTCCAACGATGCAAGATATCCGCCAGGCAGTGTGAAGAGTGACTGGCCATTATGACCACACGCTGAGGTTTACTGCTATCACGAAGGTACCAATCCATGGACAATTCCTGCCCTAATACCTCAAAATCCTTTCGAAAAAGGTCAACGCTGACGTTCAACGAGGGGGAGTCGATCACATTGCGGAGGTAAAACCAACCCTGGTCTATATCCGTATGATGATTCGATTCAATCAGGGATCCCCCGCGCTCGGCGACGAACTGGCTTACGGCTGCCACAATGCCTACCTGGTCAGGGCAGGACACGATCAGGGTATAGGTAGACTGACTGGGTGATTCATTCATGGAACAGTTTCCGGCTAATTGATATCGAGAGGCTATACGGGAGCCCCAATTGGACACCGCCTAATCTGTACAGCTGTTTAATTATTTGAATAGTCATATAATGCCATTTTGGCCGAGGCTTTCCAAGCGCCGGAGCACGAAACCTAACAGGCGAGAAAAACCCTATGAGCAACAACAAAGCAGGTAAAAAGTCCGCCATTCAGGCGGAGAGACGCAAGCTGCTCATAGACGCCACCATGAGCGCCATTTCAGAGCACGGTCTCTCCCAGCTTACACTGGCTAAAATCTCGTCCGTGGCCGGCCTCAGCGCAGGCTCTGTCAATTTCCATTTTACCTCCAAAGAAGCCCTACTACTGGCAACCCTGACTTTCCTCGCCGAAGAATTCGAGCAAGGCGTCGACAGCGCACTGGCACAAGCGGGCCCGGAACCAGCCGCACGATTGCTTGCACTACTGGATGCCTCCGTGGATCCCGCGATCACCGAACCGCGCAAAATGGCTGTGTGGTTTGCATTTACAGCAGAAGCACGCGGCCGTGAGGACTACCAGCGAATCTGCGGCGGGCAGGACCGGAAGATTCTCAATCTTACTCAGGAACTGTGCAAGGAGATCATCAACGAGGGCAAACGGCAGAATCAGATGCATGCTGGCGCCATGGCCAACGCGGTGCAGGGCCTGGTTGACGAGATTTGGCAGGATATCCTTTATGCGGGCGATGGCTATAACCGAAAAGAAGCCCGCTTTATGTACCTCTCCTTCTTATCCAGCGTGTTTCCCTGGGCTTATGAAGCACCCATACGAGGCGACAGTGAGACAAAGAGGCTCTCTACCAGCGACAAGTCTTTACGTATCATTAGTGCAAAGGCCGAACACATCAACGAAGTGGCACAGTTATTCGATTTTTACAGGCAGTTTTACGAAGAGCCGGCTGATCTGAAGCTCGCACGACGCTTTATAGGACAGAATATAAAACAGGGGCGCTCGACAATTCTCCTTGCCCTGGACAAATCCGGGAATACACTCGGTTTTACGCAGCTATACCCACAATGGTGCTCGGTGGCCGCCCAGCCCTTCATGACGCTGTACGATCTGTATGTGGATGATAGCGCTCGGAACATGGGCGTCGCCAGGGAGCTCATGGCTGCTGCCGAAAAAACCGCTCGAAAATCAAAAGCCTGTCGAATTGACTTGGAAACCGCACGAGACAATCACTCCGCACAGTCGCTTTATGAAGACCTCGGATACGAGCGGGAACAGGTGTTTTATAAGTACTCGCTAGCACTGGACTAACCAGCGGCAGTGAAACCCTCAGACTGATCGCAACGCTTTCTCAGCCAGCTCCAGCGCTTGACGAAGGGCACCCACCATTTCATCAATCTGGTCTCGTGTGATAATGAGAGGTGGAGACATGATGCAAACGTTAATTAACGGCCTTACCAGCAGACCAAGGTCGTGGCAGTAATTGTCCACTAATTCGCCCAGGGCATAATCCTGATCCAGTAGCGCATCGCCAATTGCATCGTTGTCGATACGCATCTCTACTGCCGCCATCAAGCCTGTGCCGCGTACATCGCCCACCAGCGGCATGTCCATCAGCGTACGGAGCTGTCGCTGGAAGTAAGGCCCAACATCCTGAACGTGCGCTAGTATCTTCTCGTTCTCCAGAATATCCCAGCTCGCCAGGGCAGCAGCGCAGGACACCGGGTTGGCCGACCAGGTGTAACCATTGGAGTAGATATTGCCGTTGGCATTTTCGCCGGTGATTTTGGCAAGGAAGGCATCTGAAACCGCATAACCGCCCAATGGCAAGTAACCAGAAGTAACCCCCTTGGCGAAGGTAATAATGTCCGGCACTACGCCAAATACCTCCTCAGAGGCAAACCAGTGTCCCAGACGACCAAATGCAGTGACCACCTCATCGGCGATATAGACAATGTCGTATTTCCGGGTGAGCTCCCAGCAACGCTGGTTGTAGCGAGCCGGAGGCACGATAACACCACCTGACCCCAGTATCGGTTCGGCGATAAAGCACATCACATTTTCCGGACCAAGCTGAAGAACCTTTGCCTCAAACTCCGCCACGAGATCATCACAAAATTCCGACTCGCTGCGGCCATCGCCATAGTGGTACAAACTGGGGGCAGTCAGAAAATGCACCTGATCTTTCAGTACATCCATGGCTGTCTTGTCGCGTTCTTTACCGGTCACTGATGCAGAGAGGAACGTACTACCGTGATAAGCTTTGTCCCTTGACAGGATATGCTTGCGGTCGGGCTGCCCCTTGATATTGTTCGCCAGCTGACAGAGTCGCAAAGCAGAATCTACAGCGGTCGAACCCCCCGTTGTGAAGAATATACGATTGAGATCCCCCGGGGTTTTTTCGGCTATACGAAGAGCGAGCTCTGTCTCAGGTTTGCTAATTACATTGAATGCACTGGCGTAGCCCAACCGCATGATCTGTGCGGCCACGGCATCGGCTATTTCCTTTCGTCCATAGCCTGTCTGCATACACCACATTCCGGCGGGACCATCGATCATCTTCCGGCCCTGATCGTCGAAGATGTAAATACCCTCACCCCGCTCAATAACGGGGGTTGAGTCATCCTCCCCCAGCGCGGGAAGATCAGCCCATGGGTGCAATAAGTTGCGATTGTAGATGTCTCGCTCGTTCATGAGTGTTGGGCCACTCTGCCCATTGTTTGCAGATACCAGTCGACGAAACTCTGTAGGGTTTCTTCGAACTCAGGGTGATAGGGGCCCGGCTCAAAGAAGCGTGAATTTACCCCCTCGCTGTTACGGCTAATGATGTATTCATCTTCCAGGGAGGTGTTGTGCCAGAGCCATATAAGTTTGTCCACATCGTAGTCTCGCCCCTCAGCGGCATCGCCGTTAACGAACCAGATCACTTCCATATCAGTACTCGTAAGCCCACGTGGGATAAAGCGATACAGCACGCAGTGGTCCGGGTAGTTGAGCATGAAGCTCAGCGGCCCCATCTGGAAATCACCAACCCCCCCATCAAAGCCCTTGATATGGCCCATTAGCGGCGCCACGGCTTGGCCATCCTCGCTGCCCGTGTGATAGCCGTCGTAGAGGCCATAGCGACTGGTGTAGACACAGGCGCCGAAACTCGGGGCATCGCTGTAAATTGCGTAGTGTTCCTTGCCCATGCCTTTTACACCGGTTACCTCCTCGGTGCGATCCAGCATGGCCTGCACCCGATCGCGTACATTGCATTCCAGGTCCTTCAGGGTATGCATACGCGCATATGCCCGATGAGAGGTGGCGCAGTGATAGCACTCGAGGTAATTTTCCAGTACCAGCTTCCAGTTCGCATCTATCTGGTAGCTTTGCTTATGAGCGACTTTCGCATTGGGGAGATCATAGGCACCCAGCGGTTCGTCCAGCGCGCTTAGCGCTTCGAGAAAGTCTCCGGCTTGCGGGTCACAGTTGACAAACACCATGCCCTGATAGACAACACATTTCATCCGCTTAAGGCCGTAATCTGCGGTGTCAAACCCTGGCTTCATCTCCATACTGCGCGCGGCCTTCAAGGCACCGTCACTTTGGTACACCCAACCGTGATAGGGGCAGACAAACGTCTTGCGATTACCGGAATGCTCCTCACAGACCCGGGCTCCCCGATGGCGGCAGACATTCATTAGCGCGTGAATTTCACCGCTTTGATCGCGACTGAGAATAATTGAGTCCTCGCCGACCTCAAAAAGCTGAAAATCTCCAGGATTGGGTATTTCTGAGACATGGCAGGCATAGAGCCAACTGCGAAACACCAGATGGTCCAGCTCCTTCTCGTAAACAAGATGGGAGCGATAGAAGTAGGAGTCAATGGCCCGACCATGGTGTGCGACAGACTCCTCAACCCGAGAAGATAGTTTTTCAACGGAGTCGTCTACATCGGTGGCAATGAATTTCATGGTCTTTCCCGAACGTTCAGCTGTAATGACTAAAGCGCAAGAATACTACAAATCTATACACTCATTCAAATTTCTATACAGGCATTTAGTTGCGTGAGAGGCACTTCAAAATTGGAACACCATGCTCAAAATGGTACCGCCGGCGTCTGACGCCTTCGGGGCGGATCAAATACGGGCGCCGCAAGTACCTTGCAGGGGGCCAACACCTTGGTCCAGTGCAACTCACGCTGGTAATAGATCTCAGCCACCAACTCCTCTCCCACCGCTCCATGAGGCATCTGTAGTTGCGCAAATGCCACATTGGTCTTTGCCGTGGGGCACCACGCTGCGGAAGTAACCGTCCCTACCTGCTTACCGTTCTTGAGAATGAAAGAATTGTGCGCTGGCTTATTTCCCTCGACGTCCAGAATGGCAAAACGATAGCGCGAGCCCTCAGCCTTTTCTTGGAGCAAGGCTCGCCGGCCATTGAACAGAGGCTTTTCCAGATCAACCAGCCAATCAAGGCCAAGCTCAAAGGGGGACCGAGATCGACCGCGTCGAACCGCCTCTTCTGCAGGCACAAAATCGACACCTGCCTGTAAAAACCCAGTTTCAACCCGCGCCATCTCCAGCGCGTCGGTCCCGAAAGGCTTGATCAGGTAAGGCGCACCCGCCTCGAACAGGCGATCCCATAGACACTCTGCCTTCGACGGATCAATCCACAATTCGTAGCCGAGGTCACCGGTAAAACCGGTCCGGCTCACCATCAACTCGGTACCTTCGAAAGCGAAGTACTCGATACCGAAGGGTTTTAGTTGATCAAGCCCATCAAGCCCCATTGCCAAGAGCGTGGAACAGGAAGTCGGCCCTTGTACCGCCAGTGCCGCTACGTCGGCTGTTTCCTCCTGTATATCTACATCAAAACCCATAGCGGACCAGAGCAACCAGTCGATAGCCCGGGCATAGGCACAGATGCGATAATCATTCGGGCCCAGATGAAAAATAGTCCCATCATCCAGCACCTGGCCATCGTCATCACACCAGACGGTATAGCCAACGCGCTTTTCACGGATCTTGCTCACATCTCGGGTTACCAGACGATTGAGGTAAGCCTCGGCATCGGGACCTATGACGCGGTACTTGCCCATAGGGCTCAAATCAAACACACCGGTCGTACTGCGAATGGCGAAGTACTCCAGTTCTACATCGGTATATGCGTTGGGCGTGGTGTAGCCCTTCCAGGTACCCCAGCAATTCAGCTCACAAGCTGGCTCAATCCGCGAGTGAAATGGGGTTCTCAATAACATCCGTGCATCACTGTGATTGTTCATGCCGACTCTCCCCGCCCAATGATCTCCCGGGCGGCGTTGCCCCCGGCCAATCCCATCAACCCGCCACCAGGGTGTACTCCGGCACCGCAGAGATACAGACCATCTACGGGCGTAGCGTATTGATTGGCACCGGCGAAGGGTCGCATCATCATCACCTGGTCCATGCTCAGCTCGCCGTGATGCCAATGGCCGCCCGTCATGCCGAACTCACTCTCCAGGTCCTGCGGCGTCAACAACTCACTGGCCAATACCAACTGCCGAATACCAGGCGCATAGCGCTCGAGTTGTGACAATATGATGTCAAGAAATCGTTCACGGTGGTCACCCCAGCCGCCTGCAGGCTCGTAGGGTGCAAACTGTACTATCGCGGAAAGCACATGCTGACCATCCGCAGCAGCCAGGCCGGGGTCATTCACCGTCGGGATACTGATATCGAGCACTGGAGCCTCAGAATACTCGTGATATTTTACCGCATTGAACGCTCGCTCCGCGTAATTCATGTCTGGCGCAATCACCAGCCGATTACCTACTAAGTCTTTGGCTAAACCGTTGAATTCAGGGAGTGCGCTGAGGGCAAGGTGCAGTTTTGCAACCCCACTTTTGTTGCGAATATTGCTGACCTTACGCACCACGCCTGTCTCAAGGTTGCGATAGCCCACCAGCCGTTCAAAGGTTGTAACCGGATCCGCATTGGAAACCACCAGCCCCGCATTGATCTGCTCGCCGCCTTCGAGTGTGACTCCCGTCGCACGCCCCGCATGAGTATTAATACCAGCCACGGCCACACCGTACCGGAACTCGACACCCGCTGAACGACAACTCGCTGCCATGGACTCGCCAAGCGCCCCGAGGCCACCCTTGAGCTGGGCAACCCCATTAAACCCGAACACTTCGCCTATCCGGCGATAGAGATAGCCAAACACCGTATTGGGCGAGCGCGGCCCCATATGAGAGCCAAGCATACCGTCGAGGCTGAGTAGCGCCTTGAGGCGTGGATGCTCGAAATTCTCCTCCATGACATCGTACATATTGATGAGCACGATACGCATAAGATCGCTCATATCATCTTTGCCGAGCAGCTTGAGGCCAAGCCCCAGCTTAATCAGGGTCATCCGATCACTGATATTTGATTCCACCAGTTTAGGTGCCCTCACGCCAAACGCCTTCGCCATCAGTTTTGAGAAGCGCTGCATCTTGTTGGCGAATTCTATGTAGGCTGCCTGATCTTCGGGGCCGATACCCGCGCCAGACAATGTTGTGCCCTTCAACACCAGATGATCACCATCTTCCGCTAACGAGACTGATGCCAGATCCCGGGCTGCAAAAATGAGGCCATGTTTTTCCAGCTGCATATCGCGCATCACAGACGGACTGAGTTGATACAACCACTGGGCACAGGACGACACCGAAAACCCGGGTGCAAACTCCCGAGTATGGGCACAGCCTCCGGGGTGGTTCATTCTCTCCAGGACAAGCACCTTTTTCCCAGCCTTTGCCAGGCTATGGGCGCAGACCATGCCGTTATGTCCGGCACCAACCAGTAATACGTCGTAATCAGTCATCGGGGTAACCCTCCGGTACCGTATTGGGTTTACGTAAATCCTCCAGAATCTCCCTTGCGGCGTTGGCCCCCGGCGCCGCCATTACACCACCGCCCGGATGCGTACCCGAACCACACATATACATCCCCTTTACGGGCCCCCGGTACTGCGCATACCCGGGGAAAGGGCGATTGAACAGCAACTGATCAAAGGTAAGCTCGCCCTGGAAAATGTTGCCCTCTGTGAGACCAGCTTCCGCCTCAATCTCCTTGGGGGTACGGGTTTCGCAGTGCAGAATCAAGTCCTTGAAGTCAGGGCTGTGCTTTGCTATCTGATCGATTACCGATTTCTGGAACCCCGACTTGTCCTCTTCCGTCCAGTCCCGGCCATTGACCAGAGGTGGGCAGTACTGCACAAACACCGTCATCATATGTTTGCCGGGTGGCGCCATGGTGGGATCTGTTTGGGTGGGAATGAGCATGTCCAGGTAGGGGTCTTTTGACCAGGTACCATCCTTCCAGTCATCGTAGGCGCGCTCGATGCGCTCTAGCGAGTCGGAGAAGTGCATGTCACCGAGCATCAATGGGCTGCGTTTGTCGAGACCGTGGAAGGTCGGCAGGCCATCCAGTGCAATATTGAGCTTGCCAGAAGACCCGCGAATTTTAAAATTCTGCGCTTTCTTCACCACGTCCGCGGGCAAATCACCGGCATCCATGACATCGAGAAACGTTCGCTTGGGGTCGAGATTTGAAACTACCACATCGGCGTGGTACTCAGTACCGTCCTTGAGGGCAACCCCTTTCGTGGCCCCGTTGCGGACGATGATCTGGTCTACATCCGCATCACAGATAATGTCACCACCAAACGCTTGCAGTGATTTGGCTAGCGCAGCTGAAACAGACCCCATACCTCCCCGGGCGAAACCCCAGGCGCCCACGTTGCCATCTACATCGCCCATGTAGTGATGCAACAGCACGTAGGCAGTACCCGGTGAGTAAACCCCCAGTGCGGTACCGATGATGCCTGACCCGCCCATATGTGCCTTGATCACATCGGACTCGAAATACTCGTCGAGAAAGTCGCCCACACTCTTGGTCCAGAACTTCAAGGCCTCGACCAGCCCCTCCTCCCCCAGCCCCATAAACGCCTTGCCGTATTCCGCCAGGTCTTTGAGGTCACGGAGTTTAAGGGAAGTCGGGTCTGGGGGCCGCTTCAGCAAGAACGGCCTGATAAGCCGCGTTTGCTTCATCACATCAGCTGTATAGCGCTCGTAGGCATTGGCATCGCGGGGCGAGTGACGGGCCATCTCGCGGTATTGCCGTTCGTGATCGTAGAAGTTGCCATAGTGGTCGCCATCGCGCTTGTAAGTGACCCCGCCGCCGTAGGGTACAACCTGCAAGCCATGTCGTGGCAACTCCAGATCGCGCACCAGCTCAGGGCGCAGCAAGCTGCACACATAGGAGCAGTTGGAGTAAGTCCAGCCCTCATAGAGCTCCCGGCTTACTGTCGCTCCGCCTATATAGCTATTTCGCTCCAGCACCGCCACTTTCAGGCCGGCCTTGGCAAGGTAAGCCGCGTTAGTCAGGCCGTTATGGCCTGCGCCAATCACTATCGCATCGTACTTATTCATCTCGGTCACGCGCTTGCGCGCCCTCTCAGCTGAATGAATCACGCTGCGAGAATGCCACGCCTGACAGCCCACTGTCCAGTTTTCGAATGAATGTTCATTCATTTTAAATCATGACTCAGACGTGCTTTAATAGACCCTGTTAGCCGACCCCAAGGGAGACCAGTGAGTAAAGCCAACACCACAGGAAAGCCCCCTCGCGTACAGCCAAAAGCCGTGCGCAGAGAGCAATTGATACAGGCCACCATGAAATGTATTGCTCGAAACGGCCTTTCCGGTACCACCATGGCAGAAGTCACCCGGGAGGCCGGTCTCAGTCTGGGTATTGCTAACCTGCACTTCAAGAGCAAGGACAAGTTACTCACCGAAACACTCCTGCACGTATCCCAGGAATACAATGGCGGCCAGCAGCGTATTCTCGAAAGCGATAAGTTCCCCTCGACCGCGGACAAAATCGAGGCCATGCTGCAATTTGATTTTTGCACTAAAGTGGCCACTAAAGACAAGATAGCTGTGTGGTATGCCTTCTGGGGAGAAGCCAAGTCACGCCCCACCTACCAGCACATCTGCCGAGATATGGATATCAGCGCTGAAAAGGCCCTCTCCCAGCTGTTCCAGGCCGCAATCGATGAGGTGGGCTACAAAGATCTGGACCCATTGATGCTCGCCACCGGTTACACCGCACTAAGCAACGGCTTGTGGCTGAATATGTTGTTGGCTTCCCAGCATCCAAAGCGCAGCCAAGCCAGAATGGTAGCGCGCAACTACCTGTCCGCCGCCTTGCCCGAGCACATTTCGGCCGGGGAGCCAATGTGATGCAGCGCGGACTCCTGCTCTCAGGGCTGGCGCTTCTTCTGGGCGCCCTGCCCCTGTCGGCCGAAGAACGGGTACTCAACATCTATAACTGGGCCGACTATATCGAACCGGCATTGATCAGTGAATTTGAAGCCGAGTACGGCATCCACGTTAACTACGATATATACGACTCCAGTGAAATTGTGGACACCAAGTTGATGACCGGGAGTACTGGCTACGATGTCATCGTACACTCCGCGTCTTTCTCCGCTCGCCTTATTCCCATTGGGGTCTACCAGCCCGTCGACTTTTCCCGGCTGGAGAACCGGGACAACATTGACCCCGAGATCATGGCAAGAATGAAGAAGGCCTACGGTGTTGATGTGATCGGCGTTCCTTACATGTGGGGAACAACCGGCTTTGCCTATAATGTAGACATGATTCTTGAGCGCATGCCCGACGCGCCGCTGGACAGTTCAGCCCTCGTATTCGACCCGGATGTGATAAAGCACTTCGCCGATTGCGGCGTCAGCCTGCTGGATGATCCGACCTCGGTTATACCCTTCGCCATGATGTACCTGGGCCACCCCTCCGGGTCAGTCACGCCTGAGCACCTGGCGGACGTTGAAGAACTGCTGCGAAAGGTGCGGCCTTACATTAAGTATTTCAGCTCCACCAAGATGTTGCTGGATCTTCCCAGCCGCGAGGTCTGCATTGCCATGAGTTGGTCCGGTGACTACTCCGTGGCGAACCTGCGCGCAGAAGAGGCAGGACTGGACATCAATCTGGCCTATAGCGTTCCTCGCGAGGGAGCGACTGATTGGTACGACGTTATGTATATTCCCAGCGATGCGCCGCATTCTGATGACGCCTACCTGTTTATCGATTACATGCTTCGCCCAGAGGTCATTGCACGCGCCAGTAACTTTACCGGCTACGCCAATGCCAACCGGGCGGCTACCCACCTGGTAGATCCGAAGATAGCTAACGATCCGGCCATCTACCCGGATGCAGAGACCCAATCAAGATTGGTGCCTGCCCGAATACTCGACCCCAAGCAGGAGCGACGGCGCTCCCGCAGCTGGACTAAAATAAAGAGTGGCCTATAACAGGATACGAAAATGACGAATAGTTCCAACAGCGGTGATTGGGTCAGCAAAGGTTGCAATGGCACCCCCTGGAAAGACGGGAGTGAAGAACCGTTTATCCAGATTGAGTCCGTGAGCAAACAGTTTGCTGGCACTACCGCGGTAGACAACGTTAGCCTGGATATCTATCGCGGTGAGTTGTTTACTATCCTCGGCGGTTCGGGCTGTGGAAAATCCACACTGCTGCGTATGTTGGCGGGTTTCGAGACCCCCGGCAGCGGGCGTATCAAAATCGACGGCGTGGACATCACTGACATGCCCGCCTACGAACGTCCCTTAAACATGATGTTCCAATCCTACGCCGTGTTTCCACACATGACGGTGGCGAAGAACATTGCCTATGGCCTGAAGAAAGAAAAAATGCCCTCGTCAGAGATCAAGTCACGGGTAGAGGAAATGCTGCAACTTGTACAGCTCGAAGAGTTAGCCGAGCGCAAGCCAGACCAACTCAGTGGTGGCCAGCTTCAACGGGTAGCGCTCGCAAGGGCACTGGCAAAGCGTCCAAAGGTACTGTTGCTCGATGAGCCTCTTGCGGCACTGGATAAGAAATTGCGCGAACAGACGCAGTTTGAGCTGATGAACCTGCAGGACCGCCTGGGCACCACCTTCGTGGTCGTTACCCACGACCAGGAAGAGGCCATGACACTCGCCACCCGCATCGCAGTGATGCAGGATGGCCGCTTCATTCAGACGGGGACTCCCGGTGAAGTGTATGAGTTCCCCTGCAACCACTACGTGGCTGACTTTTTCGGCAATATCAACGTATTTGATGCCACTGTCCTGAAATCCAACGACGACAGCGTCACTGTCGAACTCGACCGTAGTGGAACGCAACTGGATGCACCTCACAACACGCGGATCGACCCTGGCCAGCGCATTAAAATTGGGGTTCGACCTGAAAAGCTCACTATCAGCAGTGAGGCTCCCCGACAGGACAACTACACCGTTACCCGGGGCGTGGTTGAAGATCTTGCCTACTACGGTAATCACTGCGTCTATCGTGTCCGTTCCCATACGGGACGGGTTATTCAAGTGAACGCCCAGAATTATCGTCGCTCCGCTGAATTGCAGCTGGAATGGAATGATGAGGTATACCTGAGCTGGGATACCAGCTGTAGTGTGGTGCTGACAGAATGAGCGTCATTGTTAATCCGGGCAAACGCGACCGACTGTGGCGAAGTACCGTCATCGCCCTGCCCTACTTCTGGCTCGGGCTGTTCTTCCTGGCACCCTTCGCCATCGTGTTCAAGATTAGTCTCGCCGATCCGATCGTGGCACAACCTCCGTTTACGCCCTTACTTGATTGGGCGGGTGATGGCGGACAGCGCTTCCTCGCCACGCTGGACAACTACCGTTTTCTGCTGGAGGACAAGCTGTACTGGGTAAGCTATTTGAAGTCTATCCAAATTGCACTGGTGTCTACGGCTTTGTGCCTGCTGCTTGGTTTTCCCATGGCCTACGCCGTCGCTCTCACGCCCCAGCCGTGGCGCAATCTGTTACTGCTATTGGTGATCCTCCCGTTCTGGACCTCCTTTTTACTGCGCGTCTATGCATGGATGATCATGCTGGGTAAAGAGGGCCTCATCAATAACATGCTTACGGGCATCGGCCTTACCGACCAGCCGTTACAGATGCTCTATACCGACAGCGCCGTTTATCTGGGCATCGTTTACACCTACCTACCTTTCATGATTCTGCCGCTCTACGCCACTTTGGAGAAACTCGACCTGGACCTACATGATGCCGCCGCAGACCTCGGCGCACGTCCGGTGCAGGTATTTCGCGATGTCACAGTGCCCATGGCAAAGCCTGGCATTATCGCGGGTTGCCTGTTGGTATTTATACCGGCGTTGGGCGAATACGTTATTCCTGCTCTCCTGGGTGGGCTGGACTCATTGATGATAGGCCGAACCCTGTACGACGAATTCTTCCTTAATCGCGACTGGCCTCTGGCTTCGGCCGTAGCCACGGTACTGTTATTCATCCTGATACTGCCCATCATGCTATTTCAACGGCTGCATCAGGAGCCAGAGACATGAGGCGTTCATCTACCTTTCTCTACTCGATGCTGGCCTTTGGCTTCGCCTTTCTGTATGTACCAATCTTCGTCATGATGGCCTACTCTTTTAACGACTCACGATTGGCAACGGTTTGGGGTGGGTTCACCACCCGTTGGTATACGGCGCTGTTGGACAATGAGCAGATTCTTGATGCGGCTCTACTCAGTTTTGAGGTGGCAGCGATTAGCGCCACACTGGCGACTGTACTGGGAACACTGGCGGGTCTGGCCATGAACCGCATGGGCCGATTCCGGGGCCGTACCCTGCTCAGCGGTATGATTGCCGCTCCATTGGTAATGCCAGAAGTGATTACCGGCCTGTCACTGCTACTGCTGTTTATCAGTCTGCAGGAATTGACCGGCTGGCCCAGCAGTCGTGGCGCCAACACCATCACCATCGCCCACACAACCTTCGCAATGGCCTACGTAGCGGTGGTGGTGCAATCCCGCCTGGCCAGCATGGACCAATCTCTGGAGGAGGCTGCTATGGACCTGGGCGGCCTCCCCTTTGATGTCACCCGGGACATCACCCTGCCGCTGATTGCCCCGGCGATGGCATCCGGTTGGCTACTGTCCTTCACACTCTCGCTGGATGACCTGGTCATTGCGAGTTTTACTTCCGGTGCCGGGGCCAGCACCCTTCCCATGGTGATATTTTCCAAGGTGAAGCTGGGAGTAACCCCGGAGGTAAATGCCCTGGCAACGATTATTATCGCGGTCGTCTCTATTGGCGTATTGATCGCTGGTTGGACACTGCTAAAAAAACAGCGGCAGGTTTAAGGAGAGCACCATCAGTAGACTAGCCGGATTAATTCAAGTGCTTTCCAGAGGAGCAGTATTTTTCTTGTGCCTGTTTCAAGGCACTGCTGGCGCTTCTGAAAGTGACTGTATTGTTCTCCTCCATGGCTTGGTGCGCAGTAGCGGCTCGATGGACCTGATGGCAACGGCTATGGAAAGCGAAGGCTATTTAGTCAGGAATATCGATTACCCATCAACGGAAGGTTCAATCGAGCAGTTGGCGGACTCTACAATAGCGCTAGCGTATGCGGCTTGTGCAGATGCCCCCCGTATTCATTTTGTGACACATTCGATGGGCGGCATCCTGCTCAGGCAATATCTGTCGCTAAAACCAATAGGCAACCTGGGCCGCGTGGTTATGTTGGCTCCCCCGAACCAGGGTAGTGAACTGGTGGATTACCTGATTGATGTTCCTGGTTTCGATTTTATTAATGGCGAGGCCGGTGCTCAACTAGGCACAACCGAGGGAAGTCTGCCTGGCAAGCTGGGCCCCGTCGGTTTTCCCCTGGGCATAATCGCAGGGACGCGTAGCTATAACCCATTCTATTCCGCCATAATCCCCGGCCCCGATGACGGTAAAGTGTCGGTGGCATCCACCCAGGTGGAAGGCATGACCGACCACATAGAGGTGGTCGCATCACATACATTTATGATGAATGATGATGAGGTCATCAGGCAGACGGCGAGCTTTCTGCGCACCGGGAAATTTATACGCACAGAAAAACAGGAGGATGCAGTCTTACAATCAGCGAAAAACTGAATACCCCCCTACTCGCATCGATCAAATTGGATGGTCTTTTTTATACCTACCTGTGCGGCGATGTCTTGACAGTTCATCGCCGTATAGCCTCTGGTTTGGATCAGTTCTTGGCCTACATCTAGAATTTTAGTCGCGGTATCCGTCATTATTTCGAAATCGGCGCGTACTCTTTAACAAAAGGCAAGAGAGCGTCCAGTATTTCTGGAAGGTGCGGAGCGAACTTAAAGGAGGAATTGTGAATCAGTGTGGTTGCAGCTCTTGTATTCGTCACCGGATGTAAATAGTCGATGTAAGCGGCGTGGTGGAGGAGAAGCGTGGCGGGGATTTTGAGTGCGGCCAGTTCTTTATCTGTCATACCAAGCGCGGTCTGATACTTCGACGCCCGCAAATGATCTCCAGACGTTTTCATTGCGGCCAGAAAGTCGTCAATATTTGCACTAAAGAAACGCTGCCACATTCCGCGCAAAGCTACCGAAGCCCCGGGTGTCACCGTTACC
>JBALWA010000080.1:0-16807 GCA_036960305.1 Halioglobus sp.
ACTTGCGAGCATGGCCGCGTAGGTAAATGGGGCCATGTTCTGTCGCTGCTCTACCCCACGTGAAAAGTGGCGCTGACTGAGGTGGGCGATCTCGTGCGCCAGCACGGTGGCCAACTCATCCTCTGACTGGGCATACAGGAGTAGCCCATTGTGTATACCAATCACACCGCCGGGCACGGCGAACGCGTTGATCGTAGGATTATCAACAATGACGACCTCAATACGCCGATCTTCCAGTTGGCTATGGTTTACCAGTGTATAGATGAGGGTTTCAAGGTAGTCCTGCAATAGCGGGTCATCGATTGTCGGTACCTGGCTGCGAAAGGCTCTCAGCCAGGCCCTGCCAAGTTGGTGTTCAAACTCCGTGGAAAACAGGCTGGTGCTGGATTCGCCCAGGTTCGGCAGCTTCAGTTCATTGGCAGCGTTTGCGGCGCAGCACACAAATAACATGGCGGACAGCAAAAGATGGCCGAGATAATTGCGCGCTTTAAGAAGGTGGGGGTAAAAATTCACTGAGGACGGGAACCAACTGCCTATCTAAAAAAATGAAAGTCGTTCTGCATTGTACTCCATGTCGAGGAGTTCAGGCCAAATTCACAGAGCCTGTATCATAGAGTACTATCCTTCGCTAAAGTTCAAGGCTTTTAGCTGCAGTTCGAGCTATGGCGATATACTGGAGAAAGACAATTAATGGCAACGCGCTATGAGTGATGTAGACTGCATCGAATTGGATACCAAGGGGCTGCAGTGCCCGATGCCCTTATTGAAGGCCAAACGCGCCCTGAATGGGATGGCAGTGGGGCAAAAGTTGCGGGTTATTGCAACTGATCAGGGTTCGGTCAGGGATTTTCGTGTGTTCGCCGAACAATCAGGGCATGCTTTGCTATCCTCGGAAGAAAAAGAAGGTGTCTATACCTATCTTCTACAAAAAGCTGAATTGAGTCACCGGGACGACTGATGTTAAATATTTTCCGAAAGTGGTATGAGCGCTATTTGTTTGAGGAGGAGTCCATACTCCTGCTGGTGCTGATAGCCCTCTCTATTCTTGCCTTTATGATAATTGGCGATGTATTGGCACCGGTGTTGGCTTCCCTGGTACTGGCCTATCTGATGCAGGGCCTGTCTTCACAAATACAGAGCCACGGCTTCCCCCAATGGCTTGGCTTTACGGTTTCCTTTGTCGTGTTTGTGGGTGTCTTTTTTGGGGTCACGCTGGGCCTGCTGCCACTGGCCTGGCGGCAGATGATGAGCCTGGTTGGGGAGATGCCCGGTATGCTGGAGAAGGGTCGGCTCCTGTTGGGGGTCTTGCCAGAGCGCTATCCGGATATTCTGGGCGATGGCCAATTGGGCCCGGTGATCAATATGGCGCAGGCGGAGTTGGCCGGTCTTGGCCAAACGCTTGTTACCCGGTCGCTATCGACGATACCCAGTATCCTGACTGTGATGGTCTATATGGTACTCATACCCATATTGGTCTTTTTCTTTCTCAAGGACCGGGAAAAACTACTCGCCTGGGTCAGTAACTTCTTGCCGAGAGAGCGTCCCCTGTTGCGTAAAATCGCGCTGGAAATGGATATGCAGGTTGCAAATTACGCCCGTGGCAAGGTGCTGGAAATCCTCGTCGTGGGCGTGATCAGTTATCTCTGCTTTGCCTGGCTCGGACTGAACTATGCGGCCCTGCTGGGGTTGCTGGTCGGCTTGTCGGTGATTGTCCCTTACATCGGGGCAATGCTTGTCACCTTACCTGTAGTTCTGGTCGGTTTTTTCCAGTGGGGACTTAGCAGTGAATTTTATTACCTTTTTCTTGTCTACTGCATTATCCAGGGCCTTGATGGCAACGTACTGGTGCCCTTGCTGTTTTCCGAGGCAGTAAATTTGCATCCTGTGGCGATCATCCTGGCGGTATTGTTCTTTGGGGGGATATGGGGCTTGTGGGGCGTGTTTTTTGCGATTCCACTGGCAACCCTGATTAAGGCAATTATCAATGCCTGGCCCACGCCTGAGTCTGAACTCGAAGTCGTGGGTGCGATTCCAGACCTGAAGCCAACTGAAACTTAAATCACCAATATTCTGATGGAGTAATCGATGTCCTTGTTGTACATCAGGCGGGGGGTGAAGTCCCTGCTGCCTGTTCTTGTCACTGTCTTTCTTTTCGCCTGCTCAACCCTGCCCGGCGCGGCGGTGCAGCCGGTCAAAAGTGCGAATGACGAGAATGCCTACCGCGTTTTCACGCTGGAAAATGAACTGCAGGTGTTGTTGATTTCCGATCCCGAGACCAAGAAGGCCGCCGCAGCGCTGGACGTGATGGTGGGCAGTGGAGACAACCCGGAAGGGCGCGAGGGGCTGGCGCACTTTCTTGAGCACATGCTGTTTCTGGGCACTGATAAATACCCGGATGCCGCGGAATATGAAGAGTTTGTTACCGAGCATGGCGGCCGGCGGAATGCCTACACCAGCATGGAGCACACGAATTACTTCTTTGACATCAATGAGGCCTCACTGCCCGAGGCACTTGACCGCTTCGCCCAGTTCTTTATCGCCCCGCGTTTCGATGCCCAGTATGTGGATCGGGAGAAAAATGCGGTTGAGGCAGAGTACCAGATGGGTTTGAAGAGCGATGGTCGTCGAGGTCTGGATGTGCTGCAGGAATCAATGAATCCAGCGCACCCCTTCGCCCAGTTCTCGGTTGGCAGTCTCGAGACATTGAGCGACCGGCCGGGGTCAACCATCCGGGACGATTTGCTGGCATTTTACGACAAGTACTACTCCGCGAATCAGATGAGACTGGTGGTGTTGGGTTCCCAGTCACTGGATGAACTGGAAGCGCTTGTGCGTCCAATGTTCAGCCCCATTCCCAATCGTGCCTTTAAGCATGAACCGATCAGCGAACCCATATTCAGCCCGGGCAGTTTGCCCATGCTGGTCCAGGTTGAGCCCCAGGCCACTCTGCGTCAGCTGGAGATCATCTTTCCTATTGCAGACTATCGCAGCGAATATAAGGCCAAGCCACTGTCCTATCTCGGCAACCTGGTGGGTCACGAGGGGGAGGGCAGCCTCCTCTCGCAGTTGAAAGCAGAGGGGCTGGCGGATGGCCTGGGCGCGGGTTCCGGCTTGGCCTGGCGGGGCGGGGCGTTGTTCAGTGTCAATATCAGCTTGACAGAGAGTGGCGTTGAAAATTACGAGCGGGTATTGCAGTTGCTGTTCGCCTACACGGATATGTTGCGGGCTGAGGGCCCGCGTGAGTGGCTCTATGATGAGCAGGCGCGGCTGTCTGAGTTGGGCTTTCGCTTTCGCGAAGACAGCGAACCAATGGGTTATGTCAGCGGCTCAGCTGCAGGCATGCACTACTATGCGCCAGAGGATATCCTCCAGGGTCCTTCCATGATGACGGAGTATGACAAGAAAATGCTCGATCAGCTGATGGCTCAGCTGGTGCCTGAAAATGCGCGAGTGACCCTGAATGACAAATCGGCGGTTACTGACCGAAAATCAAACTACTACCAGGTACCCTATTCCAGAGCGGTATTAAACACGGAGCAGCTTACACATTGGCAGAGCGAAGTGGGTGCGGACAAGCTGAGTCTGCCGGTACCCAATGAGTTTATCGCCGACAATGTCAGCCTCAAGGAAATCGCGAAAGATAACCCCGCAGTGCCTGCAGTAGTGTTTGAAGGTGAGCGCCAGAAGATTTGGTTTGTCCAGGATGACAAGTTCAGAATTCCCAAGGGCGCAACCTATATCAACTTCCGGTCGCCCGCCGTTGGGCAAAGCGCAGAGCAGACCGCTGCGGCCGTGCTGTACACCGCGTTGCTGATCGATTCTGTCAATGAGTATGCCTATCCAGCCTTGCTGGCCGGTTTGAATTTCAATTTGTACAAACATGCCCAGGGTATCAGTTTGCGGATTAGTGGTTACGACGACAAACAAAAGGTCTTGCTGGATCATATTCTCGAAGCGGTTCAGGCATCGGACTTTGATGAGCAGCGCTTTACGGACATACGCAAGGGCATGATTCGCGCGTTGCAAAACAGTGTTGCGGCGCCGCCTCGCAGTCAGGTCATCGCAGATCTTCGCGAGGCGATGTTGTACGGGGAGTGGAGTGAGCAAGCCCTGATCGATACACTTGAGAGTATGGATCAGGCGGCGCTTCTCGACTATGCGCAGCAGTTTTGGCGCGACGCCCAGGCGGAAATAATGGTCTACGGCAATTATGATCCCAACGCGGTGGAAGATATCTCCGCTATGGTTTCCCGCCTGTTACCCGACAGTCCGGCGGCGGATGTTCCAAACCTTCAGGTACTGAAACTGGCTGAGGGTGAGGCACTGCAATACGCGGTAGATGTTCCGCACGATGACTCCGTGGTGGCATGGTATTTACAGGGAGCGGGTAATACCTGGGCGGACCGCGCAGCGACGGCAATGACGGCACAGGTCATGAAGTCGGGATTCTTCCAGCAGCTCCGCACAGAGCAACAACTGGGCTATGCGGTCAGTGCATCCTCCTACCCACAATTGGACGTGCCGGGCATCATCATGTTGGTTCAATCGCCCTCACACAGTGCGGTCGACGTTGCCCAGGCCATGGAAACCTTCCTGGGGCAGGTTGAGAGTAGCCTTGACGAGGAGCAGTTCGGCCGTCATAAGCAGGCCTTGCTGAGTGATATTTTGCGACCGGAGAAAAACCTGTGGGAGCGGGCTGAGTTTTATTGGCAATCGATTGCCAAGAAGCAGTTCCAGTTTGATGCACGCCAGGAAATGGCCGCGGCCGTCGAGGGGATAACCCTGGACAGCTGGAAGGCGTATTTTACAGCAGTGTTCATGGAGCAACGGCGGTCCTTGCAGGTAGTGTCTCCAGGGCGCTGGGATGTGTTGCCTCCGGCTGTATCAGCGCCATTGTATGACGCTACTGACATCAAGAAGGGGCACGAGACCTACCTGATCCAGTAAAACCTAGCGTGTAGTAATATTACAGGCCGGTGTGTCCGTCGCGTGTATTTGCGGTTAATTTTCATTCGAAAATACCGTAAATGCACCCTATTTAGGTTCCAATTTAGAACCCTTATTTGATTTTCCCCCCAAATGCTGTAGTATTTTTACCTCAGGTGATTTTATTTTGATCAATTTGTCCAGCACATCCGACAGAATCACCTATACTTATTCGATATCGCCGCGATAGAGCATTCCATTTTAGAATGGTCTTGGTGCCTGGGTCGGCGAGTTTTTTCAGGTGAATACGCAGGAGTAACGGCAGGCATGACCGAAGATAAGGACCCCATTGAGACCCGGGAATGGTTTGATGCACTGGACTCTGTGATGAAACACAGTGGCCCGGAGCGCGCTTCCTACCTGCTCACCGAGTTGGCCAAGCATGCGGTTGATATTGGCACGCGATTGCCGACAGCCATTACCACGCCATTTTGTAACACCATCGCGCCCCATGATGAAAAGGCCATGCCCGGCGATTTATTTATGGAGCGCCGTGTCCGATCCCTGGTGCGCTGGAACGCACTGGCCATGGTGATGCGTGCAAACGATAACGACGAGGGCCTGGGGGGCCATATTTCCAGTTTTTCCTCCAGTGCCACGCTCTACGATATCGGCTTCAACTACTTTTTCAGGGGTATGGGGAATGAACCCTGCAGTGACCTGATTTTCTATCAGGGCCACAGTGCGCCCGGCATGTATGCTCGCTCCTACCTGGAAGGTCGTTTCGACGAGGGATTGCTGGATAACTTCCGTCGCGAAGTCGACGGCAATGGTTTGTCTTCCTACCCGCACCCCTGGTTGATGCCCGACTACTGGCAGTTTCCCACGGTTTCCATGGGGCTTGGGCCCATCCAGGCGATCTACCAGGCCAGGGTGATGAAATATCAGCAGAGCCGGGGGCTTGTTGATCACGGCGACCGTAACGTCTGGTGCTTTATGGGCGACGGCGAATCTGATGAGCCCGAATCCCTGGGGGCGATTGCCCTGGCGGGCCGCGAGCGACTGGGTAGCCTCAGTTTTGTGATCAACTGTAATCTGCAGCGACTGGATGGGCCGGTTCGGGGTAATGGAAAAATCATCCAGGAGTTAGAGGGTGTTTTCCGCGGTGCCGGCTGGGATGTTATCAAGGTGATTTGGGGTCGCAAGTGGGACCCGCTGCTGGAGAAAGACAAGACCGGTTTGCTGCAACAAAGAATGGATGAGGTCTGCGACGGTGAATTGCAGAACTACAAGTACAATGGTGGTGCGTACACCCGGGAGCATTTCTTCGGCAAATACCCCGAGCTATTGGAGCTGGTGTCGGACCTCTCCGACGACGACATCATGTACCTGAATCGCGGCGGACACGACCCTTATAAGGTATACGCCGCATATGCACAGGCGGTCGCCCAGCGTGAACGGCCGACGGTGATTCTTGCCATGACGGTCAAGGGTTACGGTATGGGAGAAGCGGGAGAGGCGAACAACGAGACACACTCCCTGAAAAAACTGGACTTGGAAAGCCTCAAGGCCTTCCGTGATCGCTTTGGTATCCCCATCAGTGATTCGGAATTGAAAGACGTGCCTTATTACCGGCCCTCGCCGGACAGTCCTGAGATACGCTATATGAAGCAGCGCCGTGACGAGTTGGGTGGGCAAATTCCTGCGCGTCGTAGCGAAATGGAAAAGCTGGTGACACCGCCCTTGTCGGCGTTCGCCAGCCAACTAAAAAGCAGTGGCAAACGGGAAATTTCGACCACCATGGCGTTCGTGCGAATGTTGTCCAGTCTGGTGAAGGACAAAGAGCTTGGCGAACGTGTTGTGCCGATCGTGCCCGACGAGGCGCGGACTTTTGGTATGGAGGGCATGTTCCGTCAACTGGGCATCTACTCCTCGGTGGGTCAGCGTTATACCCCCCATGACGCCGGCCAGATTATGTTTTACAAAGAGGATGAAAAAGGCCAGATCCTCGAGGAAGGTATTAACGAGGCGGGCGCATTTTCAGCCTGGCTCGCTGCCGCCACGTCCTACAGTACCCATGGCTACCCCATGGTTCCCTTTTATATTTTCTATTCCATGTTCGGATTCCAGCGAATTGGTGATCTGGCGTGGGCAGCGGGCGACAGTCAGGCAAGGGGCTTCCTCATCGGGGCTACCGCCGGTCGCACGACGCTCAATGGTGAAGGCTTGCAGCACCAGGACGGACACAGCCATATACTGGCAAGCACCATCCCCAACTGCGTAAGCTACGACCCCGCTTATGCCTTCGAGCTCGCGGTGATCATTCAGGACGGTATGCGCCGGATGTATGAAGAGGGAGAAAACAAGTTCTACTACATCACCACCATGAACGAAAATTATGTCCAGCCCGAAATGCCCGATGGCGTGGAAGCGGGCATCATCCAGGGTATGTACTGCCTCAAACGCACCACGGCGAAAAACAAGCTGAAGGTTCAGTTGCTGGGTGCTGGAACCATTCTAAGGGAGGTCGAGGCCGCAGCGCTTATTCTTGAAAAAGACTATGACATCTCCGCTGATATCTGGAGTCTCACCAGTATCAATGAATTGCAACGGGAAGGTAAGGCCGCATTGCGCTGGAATATGCTGCATCCCGAGGATGCGCCCAGGGTACCCTATGTAACGCAGGAACTGCAGGGGGAGTCCGGACCTTTTATTGTGGCAACAGATTATATGAAGTCCCATGCTGATCAGCTCAGGGAATTTGTGCCAGGTCGGTATACCGTGTTGGGAACCGATGGCTTTGGCCGTAGTGACACCCGGGAAAAGCTGCGCAATTTCTTTGAAGTCAGTCGAGAATATATTGTGATTGCAACACTCAAATCCCTGATGGATGAGGGCACGATTGAGCCTGTAGTGGTGGTTGAAGCTATGCGCGCACTGGGCGTCTCTGCTGACAAAGTTGATCCCGTTACAGTTTAACTGTGTCGTGCGGAACTGGAGATAAAAGGAATACACGTGGCTAAGCAACAAATTGTAGTACCTGATATTGGTGGCGCCGAGGGGGCTGAGGTTATCGAGCTGCTGGTAGCGGTCGGTGATGTTATTGCGCTGGAGCAGAGTCTCTTGGTGCTCGAGTCTGACAAAGCCTCTATGGAGATTCCCTCGTCACACGAAGGCACAGTGCTGGAAGTACTGACAGAAGTGGGCAAAGAGCTTTCAGAAGGCGACCCTATTCTGCTGCTTGAAGTGGCTGACGCCGGTGCCGACAGCGCAGATGCGCCGGCAGATGTGGTAGAGGCGGAAGAAGAGGTCGCGGCAGCTGCGCCCGCGGAGATCGCTGCTGCCGTTGCCCCGGTTGCTGACGTTGTGGCAGCCGTTCCCGTTTCGACGGAACGAACAGCGACAGTGCCGGATATTGGTTCCGATGATGCGGTCGAGGTGATCGAGCTGAGTGTTTCTGTCGGCGACGTTGTCGCCGAGGGCGATTCGCTGGTCGTACTGGAATCCGATAAAGCCTCCATGGAAGTACCCGCGGATTTCGCTGGCGAGATTCTCCAGATTCTTGCTAAAGAGGGCGATTCAGTCAAACAGGGCGACGACCTGATGGTACTGAAAGTGGAGGCACCAGCGGCTGCTGCTGTCGCCAGTGCGCCCGCCGTGAAAGAGGCGGCCCCGGCGACCGCCGCCGCAGTGCCGGCGCCCGCTGCTGCCAAGGCAGAGCCAGCTGCTGTTTCCACTGCCGGAAAATCCGGGGGCAGTTCGATTTATGCGGGACCCGCGGTACGTAAAATGGCCAGGGAGTTCGGCCTTGATCTTGACAAGGTCGGCGGCACGGGCCCCCGTGGACGCGTGGTAAAGGAAGACCTTCATGACTTCGTCAAGAAGTCTCTTTCCGGGGCGGCGCCCAAGGTGAGCAGTGGCTCAGGCATCCCGCCGATTCCCGAGGTAGATTTCTCAGCCTTTGGGCCCGTAGAGAGCGAGCCCCTCTCAAGAATGAGTAAATTGACTGCCGCGAATATGCAGCGGAACTGGCTCAACGTTCCCCATGTGACACAGTTCGATGACGCAGACATCACTGACCTCGAAGCCTTTCGTGCGGATATGAAAGCCGAGGGCGAGAAACGAGGCGTCAAGCTCACACCGTTGCCCTTTATGCTTAAGGCCTGCGCAGTCGCGCTGCGAGACAATCCGAAATTCAGGTCGTCGCTGACAGCCGATGGTCAGGAACTGGTCTGCAAGCAATACATTCATATTGGCATGGCGGTGGATACCCCGGCGGGTTTGCTGGTGCCGGTAATTCGCGATGTCGACAAAAAGACGGTGTGGGAATTGGCCGAGGAAGTGGTGACGATCGCTGGCAAGGCGCGAGACCGCAAACTCAAGCCGGTTGAAATGCAGGGCGCATGCTTCACTATTTCCAGCCTGGGTAATATTGGTGGTACCGGCTTCACGCCTATCGTGAATGCGCCTGAAGTGGGCATTCTGGGTGTGTCGAAAGCGTCGATACAGCCGGTGTGGGACGGCAAGGAGTTCCAGCCCCGGAAGATGCTGCCTCTGGCGCTGTCCTATGATCACCGGGTTGTTAATGGTGGTGATGCGGGGCGCTTCTTTACCCAGCTGGTTGGTCTGCTCTCTGATATACGGAAGCTGATTCTCTGAAGAAGCCATGCTCGGCAACGATTAGTTGTCTACTGCGGCGTTTTTTGGCACGGATACTGCTATCTTCTTAGTCGTTTCATTGGCTTAATTATGTTGGATGTATTGTGGACCCGAACGAAACCTTGAGTGGCCTGCCTGCGTGGCAGAAGGCGCTGTTGCAGCGGTATCGACTTGATCCTGCTTATCTGGCCAGCGCACAGTATTGGTTCGACCCGCTCGCAGACTCCCTTGCTGTGCACCAAACTGGTGCGACTCGTCCTGTCTTGATAGGCGTTAACGGTAGCCAAGGCTCCGGCAAATCGACCTTGTGCGCATATCTGGAAATGGCCATTGCTGCGAAATACCAACTCAAGGCGGTGACCTTGTCGCTGGATGACTTCTACCTCCCCCATGCCGACCGTTTGCTACTGAGTCAGGATTCTCATCCCCTGTTTGCGACCCGGGGTGTTCCGGGTACACATGATATGGCGCTGCTGAAGACCACACTCGATGCGCTGCTGGATGAAGGGCGGGGCAGTCCAGTGCCTGTTCCCCGCTTTGATAAGGCGACCGACGATCGCTCCCACCAGCCGGAATGGGTGCCATGCCCTGTCGATATCGTTTTGCTGGAAGGCTGGTGTCTGGGTGTGCATCCACAGACTGCGGATGAGTTGATTGAGCCAATGAATGTGCTGGAGAGAACGGAAGACCCTGACGTGGCCTGGCGAACGCGTGTAAACGACATTCTGCGCCGCGATTTCCTACCCCTCTATCAGCGGGTAGATCAGTGGATTATGCTGCAGGCTCCCTCCTTTGATTGTGTTTTCAAGTGGCGCCTGGAGCAGGAGAAGAAACTGGGCAGAGCCCATGCAGTTAAGTTGGGCAAGCGTGTGATGAATGAAGACCAGCTTGCCCGCTTTATTCAATTTTTCGAAAGACTCACCCGACAGGGCCTTGAGCAGATGCCGTCGCGAATGAATCACCTGTTTACGCTCGATGAGGCGCGTCAGGTCAAGGCGTATCAACAGCGTGACGAATGGCTGGAATGAGCGCACTTTACAGAGAACGACTTTATCTCGTGTTTAGCGATCTGGATGGCTCTTTACTTGATCATTATAGCTACAGCCACACCGCGGCGTTGCCGGCGCTGGAGCGATTGGAGCAAGAAAAAATTCCCCTGATTTTATGTTCAAGTAAAACCCGGGCAGAGATTCTTGGTCTGAAACAGCAGTTACAAAATGTGCATCCCTTCATCGTTGAAAATGGCGCAGCCGTTTTTATTCCCCAGCATTATTTTTCATCTCAGCCACCTCAGACACGCGGCCAGGATGGGTTTTGGGTCTATGACCTAAGCGAATCAAGAGCTTACTGGCTGGGCCTGTTGAACCAACTACAGGAAGACTTTAGCGGCGAGTTTGAGTCTTTTCACGGTATGGGCACGGTGGGCATCATGGCAGCGACGGGGCTATCGACCCAGCAGGCTGAACAGGCGAATGCGCGTGAGTACAGCGAGCCGGTACGTTGGCTTGGCAGTGATGAGCGAAAGCAGGGTTTTATTGACAGATTAAAGGCCTTGGGGGCGAATGTTCTGCAGGGGGGGCGGTTTTTATCTGTTTCAGGTGAGCACGATAAGGGCTCCGCACTGTGCTGGCTTCGCAGCGTTTATCAGTCGGCAAGTCCGGCCGCCGTCATGCATGATTTGGCGATCGGCGACAGCGGTAATGACCGCGCTATGCTGGATGCTGCTGAGACAGCACTACTTATCCGTTCTCCAGTACACGAGTTCCCGACTCTGGCACGCAAGTCTAGCGGCGTCTTGCGCAGTGATGCGCCTGGTCCCCGTGGTTGGGCCGAAGGCGTGACCGCGTGGTTGAACCAGACAGAAAGTTAACAGCAAAATCAGGAATCTATTATGGGCGACTTTTATCAGAACGGCATTGTAACAACATTGCATAACCTCCAGGGACGACCACTGGAAGAAATGGAGAGCGAATTACTGGGTTTTTCGAAGACGCGTCCGATGGGGTTGATTTTGCCCTCATTGTATTCCGAACTCGAAGGAGAAGCGTTACCGGCTATTGTGGAGCAGCTCAAGCTGGTGCCCTATCTTGAGGAGGTGGTGATTGGGCTCGATCGGGCGGATGAGCAGCAATACCGGCAGGCGCTGGAATTCTTTTCAGTTTTGCCGCAATCTCATCGAGTACTGTGGAATGATGGTCCCAGGTTACTTGCACTGGATGCACGCTTGCGGGAATTGGACCTCGCGCCAAGAGAGCTGGGCAAGGGTAGAAACGTTTGGTACTGCATGGGTTATACCCTCGCCTCCGGCAAAGCGGAATCGGTTGCACTGCACGACTGCGATATTCTTACTTATGACCGGTCTTTGCTCGCACGTCTCATTTATCCGGTGGCGCACCCGCGGTTTAATTATGAATTCTGCAAGGGATATTACGCGCGAGTTGCCGATGGAAAGATCAACGGCAGAGTCAGTAGACTATTGGTAACGCCTTTATTGCGCGCATTGAAAAAGACCTTGGGCGACATGGAGTACCTGAACTATATGGATAGCTTTCGCTATCCCTTGGCGGGCGAATTCTCCTTTCGCCGCGATGTCCTGAATGACATCCTCATTCCCAGTGACTGGGGGTTGGAGATTGGCGTCTTATCAGAGATGTATCGCAACTATTCGAATAACCGCTTATGTCAGTCCGACATTGCCGATGTCTACGACCATAAACATCAGGATCTTTCAGAGGACAGTGACCAGGGTGGCCTATCTAAAATGTCTATTGACATATCCAAGGCATTGTTTCGTAAATTGGCCACCCGTGGCGTCACGTTTAATACGGAAACCTTTCGCTCCCTGAAAGCAACGTACTATCGGGTCGCCCTTGATTTTGTAGAGACCTATCACAACGATGCGGTGATGAACGGTCTAAAGCTGGATATCCACGGTGAGGAGAAAGCGGTGGAACTGTTCGCCGAAAATATTCTCAAGGCTGGGGAGGCTTTCCTGGACAGCCCGATGGAGCGACCGTTTATCCCCAGTTGGAACCGCGTGATCAGCGCTGTCCCAGATATTCTCGACCAATTACTTGAGGCGGTAGAGGCCGATAATGCAGAATTTTCCGCGGCTGCAACTGGAGTCTAGTGGATGGATGCATTAAGTCACTTACGCGAGCGCGTTCGCCATCATATAGCGGCGATCTATCACGAGAACCCACTGGGTGTTGACCTGGACGGGCTTGATGACGAATTGATAGCTCTGATGAACTTGAATCAGGTCGCACAGGTTCCGCAGCAGCAAAAAAATTACTGGGACCAACAAGACGCAATAATGATCACCTACGGGGATAGCTTGCAGCGGGAAGGTGAAAAACCGCTGGTGACCTTAAGGCGATTTCTCAAGGAAAGATTGAGGGATTCAGTGTCGGGGGTACACATACTTCCGTTTTATCCCTGGAGTTCTGACGACGGATTTTCAGTTCTCGATTACTCCAGTGTCAATGAGGGCCTGGGGGATTGGTCCGACATCAATGCTATCGCCAATGATTACGATTTAATGGCCGACCTGGTGATCAACCACTGCTCCGGTCGCAGCCTCTGGTTCGAGAATTTTAGTCGAGGTGTCTCACCGGGCAAGGACTATTTTCTCACCGTGAGCCCTGATGCCGATTTCAGTCAGGTGGTGCGGCCCAGAACCAGCCCCTTATTAAGGGAGGTGGAAACCGTTGACGGGACAAAGTATGTTTGGTGTACCTTTAGCCATGATCAGGTCGATCTGGACTTTCGCAACCCCGAAGTGCTGAAGCAATTTGTATCCATTGTGCGGCAGTATCTGGATAACGGCATCCGAATTTTTCGGCTCGATGCGGTCGCTTTTTTGTGGAAAAAACCCGGTACCAGTTGCCTGAATCTCGATGAGACACACGAGATCGTGCGTTTGTTGCGCACCTTGATCGAATTTGCGCGCAGCGATGCGATACTCATTACTGAGACCAATATTCCTAACCGGGAAAACCTTTCCTATTTCGGCAATGCCAATGAGGCACATTGCGTATATAACTTTTCCCTCCCGCCACTGTTGGTAAATACCTTGATTACCGGCGATTGTCGTTATCTAAAGCAGTGGATGATGAGTATGCCTCCGGCCAGGAATGGAACTGCCTATTTCAACTTCGTTGCATCACACGATGGGATCGGTTTACGTCCGGCTGAAGGACTGTTGTCTGATGGGGAACTGCAAACACTGATAGCGACCATGCAGAAATTTGGCGGGCATGTATCCTGGCGCGCACTCGATAATGGTCAAAGCAAACCCTACGAAATCAATATTTCCTTGCTGGATGCTTTGCAGGGCACAGCCGCCGGCGCCGATGAGTGGCAATTGGCGCGTTTTCTTTGTGCGCATGCGATTATGTTCGGCGTTGAAGGGATTCCTGGCATTTACCTTCATAGCTTGCTGGGTACGGGTAACGATCTCGATCGGGTAAAACATACCGGGCACAACCGGGCAATCAATCGGCACCAATGGGATTTTGAGATATTGCAGAATGCGCTGGACGATGAGTCTTCCATTCACAGTGTAATTTTCGAGGGCTTGAATACCCTGTTAACACTTCGTCGTTTGCAACCCGCTTTTCATCCCAATGCGACCCAGTTTACCCTGCAACTGGGTTCGGCTATCTTTGGTTTCTGGCGTCAGAGTATTGATCGCAAGCAGAGTATTTTTTGTGTGCACAATATCAGTGCCAGTCCTCAATGGTTGGCCCTGTCCGACATTAATTTGATCGAAACTGAAAGCTGGACGGACCTGATTTCCGCCGTTTCGTTCAAGGGCGTCGATCAGACGGTGGAGTTGCAGCCATACCAGAGCCTGTGGATCAGTAATGTGGTGGCTCCTGGTTAGTCCAGCCCCAGTGTTCACAAAGCGCTGCGCGCAGTGAATAGATGTTCTGCTGCTGGTGCGGTGATACAGGCCACAGGTCGGGTTGAGTTGCTGACAATGCCTTGAGACTTTGGTCTTTCCATCCTGCCTGACGCAAACTGTGAAGGAATTTCAGTGTCCGAAAGCCGTCAAACCACTGGTGAAACTGCCTTTCAAACTGTGCCTGGGATTTACCCTGGCGCCGGCAGTGCGCGAGTGCTTCCCGGACGCCCAGCTGCATTAGCGCCTGGTAGCTGTCCTGCGCCAACGGCTGTGACAGGCCCTGCTCTTCCAGTCGTTGGGGAAGTTCGTCCAGCTCTGTCGAAAACAACCCAGGCATAGCGTTAAGCCAGATGCGCAGGGCTTCGAATGAGTCGGGGTGGTAGAACATGGCCTGTTCTTCCCAGTCGCCACCGACCATGATTTTCGCCACAGCGGGGCCTGTACCAAATGGGACGCGTGTGGAGATCCTTGATTCAAGCGCAATGCATTCTCCTTCGAGTCGCGCCACGGGGCCGGTTTTGGCGGCCTTGTTCAGCAGATAAAAGTCTTCTCCGCCGGCACGTTTGGGGTAGCCCCGAACCTGTGCGTAGCAGTCCCGGCGTATGGCAATGCAACTGCCCAGGGTGTGGTAGGCGTAGGGCGAGCTGGCGTAGGAGAGTCCCAGAACATAGTAATGCAGCCAGAGCTCGTACAGGGCGGTTGCCTCATCGGTCTGCACATCCGCACCGGCAACATGCATAAAGGGAAAAACAGCGGCTACGGTCTTATCTGGTGTGAGTGCGAGTCGTCGGAAGTAGTCCCGGGGCAGCTCGGCGTCGGCATCGCTACTGCAGATCCATTCGCTGTGAATGTGGCCCAGGCTCTGCCAGTACAGTGCCAGATCGCAACCGGTTTTACGGGCCAGCCCTACGCCCTGGGAGTCCGGCGTGGGGCCTCGCTGCATTTCCAGGTCCAGCAGGAACAGATCGACTGTATCGGTGAGTGCGACCAGCGGCGGGTTGTTTTCCTGTGTATCGCTGCGCTGATGTACGGACTCGCGCAACGCTTGGTTACAGTGTGGATTGGGTTCAGATTCCGGACGGTTCAGCACAAGAATACACAGCGTGCGTTCGGCTGAGGCAAGGTTTGAAGTGAGCTTCTCAAGCAGCAATGGAGATTCATTGTAGGCGGGAATCACGAGGACATGTTGCCAGGGCTTCGAGCCAGCGGGGGCTTCGGGCAGGTCGGGTTCTATGTGCCGGTGCAGGTAGCGCGCAAGGGCCGTAGCGCTCATCGTCTAGTGCAGGGCTGCCCGAATGGGTAGCCTGGCGACAATGTCCGCTTCCACATCCAGTAACTCATTCCAGCGCTGTTCGACAGACGGCTTTTCGATGTATTTTTCTGCCAGTTCCAGAAACAGCTCGTAATGGCGTTCCTCGGAGCGGGCAATGGATTGGTAGAACTTCTTCAGGGGAGACTCTTCCAATGCCTGGGCCACCAGACCAAAGCGCTCGGCACCGCGGGCTTCGATAATGCTTGCAGTGAGTAATCGGTCCAGCAGGTAGGCCTCGCTCTCTTTGCGAATGGCTTTCCGAAACTGGATAACGTATTCGTCCTTTTCATCGGCGACGGTAATCAGGCCCCGGCTATGAATCCATTTCACAACTTCGCGGTAGTGGGTGAGCTCCTCGATCGCGAGGTCCGCCATGGCCACCACCAGCTCTGTGCGATCCGGGTAGTGGGATAACATGGAAATCGCCATGCCTGAGGCTTTTTTTTCGGCGGCTGCATGATCCAGCAAAAAGCTGTCGAAATCGGCCAGAACTGCCTGGGTCCAGGCGGCCGGAGTGGCGAGGCGCAGTGGTGAATCGGGCATATCTAGTGTGTCTTTGCTACCGGGGAGCCGTATTGAACGTGAACTGGTGAGTAAAAACAAGCATAGTCGAGCAAAGCGATAGGTGTATGGTAAACTGCCCGTTTAGCGCAGGCCGCCATCGGCTCGCGATGAGTATAAACTTCTACCAGGAATTGACTCCGATATGATTATTAAACCACGTGTCCGCGGCTTTCTCTGTATTACCACGCATCCCACAGGCTGTGATGCCAATGTGAAAAACCAGATCGACTATGTGAAATCACAGGGGGAGATCACAGATGGCCCTAAAAGGGTTCTGGTGATCGGTGCCTCTACAGGTTACGGGCTGGCCTCACGCATTTCGGCAGCATTTGGCTCTGGCGCCTCTACCCTGGGTATATTTTTTGAGAAAGAGGGTACTGAAAAGAAGGCTGGCACAGCGGGCTGGTATAACTCGGCAGCGTTTCACAGGTATGCCG
>JBALWA010000081.1:0-16740 GCA_036960305.1 Halioglobus sp.
GTCCCAGTTCTGGCACAGCAGGGACTCGCGTGTGTTGATGGCGGCGGTGCACTCGGGCACGCCACAGTTATTGAGTATCTCCGAGCGGCTGTTGAGGGCGTAGATCAACCAGGGCTCGAACCCGGCACCCAGGGCTATGCCCTCTATTTCGTCGGCGTAGTCAGCGTTGAACCTACGAATGACGTTGGCATAATACCTGGCTTGTTCTTTCAGCTGTACTTCGGGAAGAGCGAATAAGCGCAGGTAAAAGTCAACGGTACACTCGATTCGTTGCCGAAAATGCTCACCGTGTGCCAGCCCTCTAGTCCGGCCGTCTCCTTTCAGCAGCAGTTCTGGGAAAGTCTCAATCGATGGCATACTCAACACTTTCAGCCCTAGAAGTGATAGACAAAGTCCGCCCCGTACATGCGCGGCGGAATCCGGGAACCGGTCAGCGAGCCAATCTGGTCGCCATTGCCACCATATTCCGCATAGGCCTCTTCATCCATAAGGTTGGTGCCCCATAGGGCCACCTCCCAGTTCGCATCGCCGGGCAGCAGGGTCATGCGGGCATTGACGAGGTCGAAGGAGTCGACAAAGCGACTGGGGTTATCCAGGCTATCAACCCACTCGTCAGTCCAGGTGTAGTCGACACGCGGAATCAGCAGGCCAAAGCTGCCCAGATCCCAGCGGTATTCCATCGAAAGATTGACCTTGTTCTCGGGTACGCCCACCCGGGGCTCGCCGGTAAGGTCATCTTCCGGGCCCTCGCCCGCCTCTTCCAGCACATTGAAGTCCGTGTACTCGGTCTTCAGCCAACTGTAGTTGCCGCTTAGTGTCAGGTTCTCTGTCGCCAACCACTGTAGTTCAATTTCGGTACCGTAGCCTTCGGCGTCAGAATTACGCAGGTTGTAACTGGGAATCGGGCCGCCCAGGAGCTTCAATTCCTGTAGGTTGTCATACTCGTAGAAAAACGCTGCGATATTCAATTGCAGCCGGTTTTCAAAGAACTGCCCCTTCATACCCAGCTCATAGTTAATGATCTCCTCTTCGTCGAAGGAGGTGTCGATATCGGGACCGAAGTTCAGGCTGTTGAAACCGCCGGACTTAAACCCGGTCGCGATAGTGGCAAAGACGATGGCATCTTCAGTATAGGCATAATCCAGGACCAGTCGACCCGACAGATTATCCCAGCTGTCGTTCTGGGTGACATCCAGTACCGGCTGTCCGTTGTTGTAGAAAGCCAGGCCCAGATCCGCGCCTGCAATGGTGTTCTGATACTCGGTGTACAGGCTGAACTCTTTGTCATCGTAGGTATAGCGCAGTCCGCCGGTGAGGTTCAGTTGCTCGGTAATACTCCAGGTCGCATCGCCGTAGATCGCATAACTTTTGTAGGTGCCTGAGCTACTGGCCTGTTCGATCCAGGGCTCGAAGTCGGCGATGCGCGGTTGCAGGTCAGGAAGAATCTGGCCCAGTATGCCAACGGCGGGATTGTCAGAGATGCCGAAATCGCCCAGCGTCCCTTCACCATTCAGGAATGCCCAGACAAATGAAGCGGCGGCTATGCCGTCAAGACCTGCATCTTTTTGCTGTTGCCGATAGTCAGGCAAAATCTCGCCCACCTGGGTGTTGGTCAGGCCGACCAGTTCGGTGTCAATCTCATCCTGGGTCATGCCGGCAAATGCGGTGAGAAATGCGTTGGATACCTCGGATCCGGCGCCCTTGAGGATTTCCGCCCAGCCAAAAGTCTCCAGCGTGCTAACGTTAAATATTGCGCTGGTAGTGCGGTTCACGTGTTCCTGGGTAAAGGTCGCTCCGGCTGTCCATTTCAGGGTTTCGCTCGCCCCGGTCAGCCTGAATTCCTGGGAGAAGAAGTCGTTGTCGTCTGGATTGTTGGAATTAAAGGCGTAATCGAGGTTGTTGGAGCCGTCCAGGTCTTCGTTAAGTTCCGTTTCAAACTCCCGCCAACCGGTGATGGAGGTAAGCGTCATGTCACCAATATTGTGATTGATCTCCAGCGAGGTAGCGAACATGTCACGTTTTTCCTCGTTAACGTAATCTGTATGCACCTTGCCATAGTCGTCGAACCGTCGCCCGGGGTTCGCATTCTCGAATACGGGGCGAATCAGGGTCGTGCTGGCTGCGGAATTTTGGTCGACCTCGCTGTATTCCAGGCGCCAGATTACCTCGGTATCATCGCTGGCATCCCACAGTAGGCTGGTGCGTATGGCCTGGTGGTCTTCATCGTTTAGGTCGGTGCCACTAAAGTTTTCGATATAACCATCGCGATTACGCGAGACCAGTACGGCGCGCAGCGCAGCGCTGTCACCCAGCGGCTGGTTGAATACGAGCTCTCCGTCTAAACGATCATAGTTGCCGGCGGTGACCTTTACCTTGCCCTCCTGCTCCATCACTGGCTTCTGGCTAAGGATGTGTATGGCGCCACCGGTCGCATTGCGACCGAACAACGTACCCTGGGGGCCTTTCAACACCTCTACCCGGGACAGATCTACCAGTGCAGCCTCGGCTCCAGCGCCTCTCGCCGCATAAACCCCGTCGACATAGACCGCCACGGCCGGATCCGAACCCACCGTCCAGTCATTGGTTTCCACCCCGCGTATGGTGTAAGTCGGCTGCAGGGCTTTCAGGTTGTTCATCTCTACGCCGGCGGTGAAGCGCCCGAGGTCGGACAGATTCCTGGCCGACAGCTGTTCGACCATTTCTGCGTTAAAAACACTGATGGCTATTGGTACGTCCTGGACGTTCTCAGTCCGTTTCTGGGCAGTAACTATGATTTCTTCAAGCGCGAACTCGGCAGCGGAGGACATAGTGGAAAAGCCGCTAGTCGCAACAGCGATGGCTGCGGCCAGGCGGTGGAGTTTGATGACAGACATGTTTTTACTCTTGCTGGAGTTGATTTCAGTAGGGATAGTACAGCAGTTATCTGGCAAGCGCATAGGGCAGGTCGCCCAGACGACTGCTCTCTGGGGCGCAACGTGGGCAGGCAATTTCCCAGTTCCGGTTTACATATGCCTGGATTGATCTAGCCTTATAGCCAGCGGTAGACTACGGTCTCAAATGGAGATGCAGGCCATCTGCCTTGAGATCGAAAAACTCAATTACAACTAAGATCTATCATCGGGAGTAGGGCATGTCGGACAAGTCCAATGGCGAAGAGCTGGATGTATTGATTGTGGGCGCCGGGTTCAACGGCATCTACCAGCTCTACCACCTGCGCAAACAGGGATTCTCGGTGCGCCTGGTGGATGCGGGGGCCGACCTGGGTGGCACCTGGTTCTGGAATTGTTATCCGGGTGCGCGGGTTGATTCCCATGTGCCCAATTACGAATTCTCCATGGAAGAGCTGTGGCGAGACTGGAACTGGACGGAGCGGTTCCCCTCCTGGGATGAGTTGCGCCACTATTTTCATCATGTGGATGAGAAGTGGCAACTCAGGAAGGACATCCAGTTCAACACCCGAGTTACCTCCGCGCAGTATGATTCCGCGTGCGACCAGTGGCGAGTACAGACGGATCAGGGTACCGAGATGAAGGCCCGTTACCTTATACTCTGCACAGGCTTCGCGTCGAAATCCTATACCCCGAATTTCAAGGGACTGGAGACTTTCAAGGGAGAGTGCCATCACACTGCGCATTGGCCACAGGAGGGGTTGGGCTTTGCGGGCAAGCGTGTGGGTGTGATCGGTACTGGCGCCAGTGGCGTACAGGTTGTTCAGGAAGCGAGCAAGGATGCTAAACACCTTACCGTCTTCCAGCGTACGCCCATCCTCGCCTTGCCCATGCGCCAGCGCAAGCTGGACGAGGCCACTCAGCTTGAAATGAAGAAGGATTACCCGGAAAACTTTCGCAAGCGGCGGGACGACTTCGGTGGTTTTTTCGATATCATTCCCGTGGATAAATCCGCGTTGGAGGTGTCAGCACAAGAGCGACAGGCGGTGTATGAAGACGCATGGGCCAAGGGCGGGTTTCATTACTGGGTGGGCACTTTCAACGATGTGCTCATCGACCCCGAGGCCAATCGAACGGCTTATGATTTTTGGCGGGACAAGACCCGGGATCGGATCGAGGATTCCGCCGTCGCAGAATTACTGGCGCCCACCGATCCGCCACACCCTTTCGGTACTAAACGCCCGAGTCTGGAGCAGTGGTATTTCGAGGTGTTCAATCAAACCAATGTGGCACTGGTAGATATCCGGCAGGATCCGATTCTGGAAATCACCGAGGCGGGCGTGCTCACTGACCAGGGAGAGCATCCGCTGGACCTGCTGGTGTTGGCCACCGGCTTCGATGCCATGACCGGCGGGATAACCCAAATCGATATAAGCGGCGTAAATGGCATCCGTCTCAAAGACAAATGGGCACAGGGGGTGAAAGACCAGTTGGGGATGGCGGTGTCGGGCTTTCCCAATATGTTTATGCTCTACGGGCCACTGGCGCCCTCAGGCCTGTGTAATGGACCAACCTGTGCGGAGCTGCAGGGGGAGTGGATAGTCAACTGCTTGTGCTACCTGCGCGATGAGAATCTGAGCCGCATAGAAGCCACCACGACAGCGGAGGAAAACTGGACCGGGCACGTGAGTGAAGTTGCCGACATGAGTCTGTTTCCTCAGGCGAATTCCTGGTATATGGGGGCCAATATCCCGGGTAAGCCGCGCCAGTTCCTGAACTATATCGATGTGCCTGTCTATATGGAGCAGTGTAATCACAGTGCGGAGAACGGTTACGAAGGCTTTGAATTGAGTTGATACCCACGCTCAGCAGATCGAAGCGTGCGAAAACACGGGTAGAGCAATCGCCCAGGGGTCTGCTGTTATATTACGCCTGTGTTACAGCCTCGTCACAGTGGCCGTCAAATGTACCTAGCTGCCACTGGTACAGAGTGTCCAGATGTTCCCATACACGGTTTATCTTTCCCTCGAGGATTGAGAACAGCATGACATATTGATTGCTGTAGTCCTTGCCGTTGGCTAGTTTAGCATCCAGGGTAAACTGGGCGGTCACGTGGTCCGTGTCGGCTACCAATAGCGGTTGTCGAATCTTGAGAGAGCCGGCTTGGTAAACGTTCACACCTGATGTCAGTATATCCATCACCGCGTCCAGTCCAACCCGTGGATTGGGTTTGATCATGGGGTTGGACTGGGGCAGATGCCATGTGACGTCCTCAGTGAAGAATTCGCTCAGCTCTGTGCTGGTATCGACGCCCGTTATTACGGAAAAATACTGCTGAATCAGATTTCGATTGTCTTCAATGGTCATGGCTTGAGATTCTCGTCCAGTTACGTCAGATAGTAGTGATTTAAACAGTTACGTCATTGAAGCAGAAGGCATTTAGCTTGTTGCCATCAGGATCACGGAAGTAGCCGGCGTAGAAATTACTGATACGCTGTCCAGGCGCGCCTTCATCAGACGCGCCCAGAGCGATGGCTTTGTCGTAAAAATTACGTACTTGTTCCTCATTGTCCATCTGCATGGCGACCATCACACCATTGCCGACGGTTGCGCTACCCTCATCAAAGGGTGGAGTCACACCGATGGCTGCCTCTTCCAGGGATTTACCCCAGATAATCAACTTACCGTCATCCCAAATACGGGTGAAACTAATCGTGCTCATTAGTCCGTCGTAGAATGCACAGGCTTGCGCAAGATTATTGGTGCCAAGTGTTGTATATCCGACTCGCATGCTGCTCTCCTTGAAAAATACTTAAGTATAGGCTGTATTACGAAGTTAACTTGAGAATACCAAAACCAAGGCATCAAAAGCACCCATAAAAGGCTCTGTCCCTTCTTCTATCCTTTGATACTATGCATACCCCGTCAAAATAGACATACCTGGCAACATCGAGATTTGCATGAGCATCAACAGCGAAAATGAACAGAGTCCACCGAACTACCGCATGTCCTATCGTGATGTAGCGATGCATAAGGTGATGTTGCAGGATGTCATTCGCACCGATGCTTATGAAAAATCCATTAACGAGGTAGTCCGGCCAAATCACTCTGTGCTGGATTTCGGTTGCGGCACCGGAATTTTAGCCATGTTTGCAGCGCGAGCCGGCGCCAGAAAGGTTATCGCCGTCGATCGATCGCCCTTTATCAAAACAGCGAAGAAGATCGCTGTACAGAACAACTTCGAAAACATTGATTTTCATCATGCTGATCATCAATCCCTACAGTTGGATGAGAGCGTTGATGTCATTGTTTCAGAGTGGATGGGGCACTGCCTGTTTTATGAAGCTATGCTCGAACCCTTACTCGCAATACGGGATCGTTACCTGGCACAAGGCGGTGTAATGATTCCCGCCCAGGTAAGCCTTCATGCTGGGCTGGTTTTCGATGAGGATGTATTGGATGATTTATCTTTTCTGAAGAGTAAACCCTATGATATTGATTTTTCACCGATAGCCCATGTGCCCTTCCAACAAACTGATTTGGTGGCACTGGAACCCGACAGTATTATGAAAAATACAGCCCATTTGGGCTCACTCAATATGCATACTATTGGCAAGACTGACACACCCAGAGTGTTTACCGGCACAATAAAGCCGGACAAAAAGACAGAAATATTTGCCCTGTGCGGTTGGTTTAGCGCAGATTTGAGTTCGGGAGTGACGTTTGGCACAGGCCCGAAAGACATGCCCACCCATTGGGACCAAATTTTGTTTCCTTTGCCAGAGTCATTCGCTGTTGACCCTTCCCGTGAACTAACCATCACGCTCTCTCCTCTGACTGAGCAGGTAGGAAAAGAGCAGTTCTGGTCTTGGTCAATTACAGACGGAGAAAAGACGTTAAGCGTTAATGAGAAGAACTGAAAACTCAGCGGCCGCTAGCTTTGTTCGCGACGAGCTCGGCGGGTCAGCGGCTTGCCATCTTCGCCTACCAGGGGTTTGGGTTTTTCTCCCTTTGCAGTCTTTGATGCGCGACTTATTGCAATGAGATCCAGTGTTTCACTGTCGTTCAATTTAGTCGCATTTTTCTCAAGGGTAATCAGTTCTTCAAAAGTGTATACGTCATTTTTCAACTTCTCTATTCTGTTCATACAGTGCTCGCTTTGCTTCTTCACGAAAAGACCATGGATTATAGTCCATGACGCTGGCCTATACGAGATCGACCGCTACTTCGCCAAAGGTCATACTTGGAACGGCGTTGGTATAGTTCACAACGTCAGCGCTGACTTCCTGACCGCCCGCGGCTAGCGCTGCGCCCAGTTGTTCCTTGCTGTCAAACAATAAATCCACAGAGACATAGTTCAGGTCACCACTACCCGGCGCCGTACCCTGGTTGCTGCGCATGACACTACCGCGGTAACCATGCTCGGTGAACAGACGTGCGCAAAGGGGCATGTGACTATCCCTGTAATACTCGTGATCAAATGTTGTATCTTCGCCGATTGGATATGTGACTGTTAGGCATTCCATTGAGAGCTCCTGCTATGAATGAGTTATTTCTGCTCGAAGTCTACTACGACTGTGCTACAAATAGGCGAAAGCGCAGGCCTACTATTCAAATTGTTTCATGAAGGTCTCAAAGCGTTGCTCCAGAGCCAGTAGCTCCGATTGTAGTTCGCTGACCTGGAGCTCGAGTGCTTCCATCCGCGAATTGTCTCCGCCAGCGGTTCGCTCAAATCCACTACTTGGCGTAGCGGTGTCATCCGGCTCTCCACAAAACAGGTGGGCATAGCGCGGTTCTTTATGCCCGCCCTGCCGTGCAAGCGTTGTGACATAAGGGCCATCGGGGTTGTCAGCCAGGGCTTTCACTACATCTGCGACCGCTTCCAGGTTTTCGAATTCGTGAATACGTGCGCAGCGGGTGCGAATTTCACCCCCTGTCTGCGGACCTCGCAGGAACAATATGCAGAGTGCCGCCACCTCCGGCAGGGAGAAATTGAATTTATCGGATACCCGGTGGCGCAGTTTATGTTGGTACTTGGCCGTCCGGTTGTGGCCGGACTGCCAGGTCGACACCAGTGTCTTGTCGATGAGGCTGTCGAGCGCGGTCACCACATCTTCGGAGGTGAGTTCCATCACTGGGTGCCGGTTGGACTTTTGATTACAGGCAGTGAGCAGGCTGTTTAGGGACAAGGGGTAGACATCGGGAGTGGTCGCTTCCTTCTCGATGAGGCAGCCAAGGATTCGAACCTCAATGGGGGTGATGTTAAAGTTCAATTGGCTCTCCAGAGGGTGTGCTTTGGCTACATGATAGCGATGCGCTGGGGATTAGCCAGGGGTTTACTGGCGTGTTTTGCGTTTCTTCGCCTGAGTGGCCCCAGCTTTCTTGCGGGATTTGGACGGGCGTCGTTTTTTATAGGGCGGTTTCTTTACGCTGATCCCTTTTAAGCCCTCTGGCAGCACGGCCTGGCTCTGGGCAATCAGTTCATGGAGTGACGCCAGCAAGGGTTGCATGAATTCGTTATAGCTACTCTTGCGCTGGCTGATAGCGTCGAGTTCGGTTTCCCAACGGGCCGTCATATCCGGTGTGGCTGCCATCTCGGGTAAGCTGTGTATCAGGCCCCTGCCTGCCGCTGTGGCGTGGATGTGTTTGCTCTTGCGTATGAGGAATTCCCGAGTAAATAATAGTTCGATAATTCCGGCCCGCGTGGCCTCGGTGCCCAGGCCATCGGTGTCTTTCAGGACTTTGCGAAGTTCCGGGCTCTGCACATAGCGTGCTATGCCAGTCATAGCCGCCAATAAACTCGCATCATCAAAGGGTTTAGGGGGCGAGGTTTGTTTTTCCAGCACCTCCCCTTTCTCACAGAAACACGCATTCCCTTTCTTCAGCTCCGGCAAGGATGTATTTAATGCAGACTCGCCTTTAGTTTCCTTTTTTTGGGCCGGGAATAAGGCTTTCCAGCCCGGTTTTAGGGGTGTCCTTGCCTTGGCAATGAAACAACCACCGGCAATGTCCAGATCAATCTGGCTATCGCTGTACTCATGGGGCGGATAAAACTGCAGCAGGTATTGGCGGGACGCCAGCTCGTACACGTTCCGTTCCGTCTGGGTCAGTGTGCGGGTATCCATTTTTTTTGAGGTGGGTATGATCGCGTGGTGCGCCCCGACCTTACTGTTATTCCAGGCGGCGCTTTTGAGGTCCTGGTCAGCGTTCCCGGCAGCATGAGCCAGCGGCGGGCAATTGTTCGCCAGGGCATCAATGACGGTGTTGCGATCAGCCAGATGCTCAAGCGGTAAATAGCGGCAATCGGAACGGGGGTAGGTCAGCAGTTTGTGGCGCTCGTAGAGCGTCTGGCAGGTATCGAGCACTTGCTTGGCGCTCATCGAGAAGCGCCTGGCCGCATCGATTTGCAGGGCTGACAAATTATACGGCAGTGGTGGGGGTTGTTTCTTTTGCTTGCGGCTACTGGCCGTCACGATGGCCGGTTGTTGGCTGATACGGGACTGCACATTGTCCGCAAGGGCTCTGGACAGTACCCGGCCCGCCTCATCCTGCCACGGTAGGCAAGCCTCACTGGGTTGCCATCTGGCCTTAAAGTGCTCCCCCTGCTGTGTGACCACATGGGCGATAAGCTGATAAAAGGGTTTGGCCACAAAACGTTCGATCTCCTCGTCACGCCTGACAACCAGCCCCAGTACCGGTGTCTGTACACGGCCGACCGACAGCACGCCCTGATAATGCACTTTGCGACCCATCAGGGTGTAGGCTCGGGTCATATTGATGCCGTATAACCAGTCGGCCCGGGAGCGGGCCAGTGCCGAGGTCGAGAGCGGTATAAACTCTCTGTTGTCCCGCAATTGCCCTAGGGCCCGGGTCACTGCCGCGGGGTTCAGGTCGTTGATCAGGCAGCGTTTGATGTTGTCCCGCTTGTTGCCGCGCACCTTGAGGTAGTCAATTACCTGGTCGACCAACAGCTGCCCTTCGCGATCGGGGTCACCGGCATGGACCAGTTGATCGGCTTCTTTCACCAGTGTTCGCAACACAGCCAGTTGCTTTCGGCTGTTGGCCTTGGGTTTGAGCTGCCATTCCCCGGGTACAATCGGCAGGTGCTCCAGGCGCCATCGCTTGAAACTGGCGTCGTAGGTATCGGGCTCCGCTTGCTCCAGCAGGTGCCCCACACACCAGCTGACACAATCACCATTGCCCACGTAAATACAGCCGTCTGCCTTGCGGTGTGGTTTGGGCAGCACATCGGCGATGGCGCGACCCAGGCTGGGCTTTTCGGCGATATACAATTTCATAGAGATAACAATACTGTATATATGAACAGGTATCCAGTTCGTCTTGGCCGCACTGGTTCTAACTGGCGCGTATTGAGGCGGAGCGGGAAATTGCACAGGGGATCAGGTAGTATATTTTGGCAAACTCAATGAACGCTTTCCGTTTGAACGAGGAATGCAGGGAGCAACTCTATGCAGGAAGTAAAAAGAATCGCATTACTCATCGACTGCGACAATGTGACTCCCAAGGCCATTGAAGGGGTCCTTGAGGAGTTGGCGAAGCAGGGCACTGTCAATGTTCGCCATGCGCATGGTGACTGGAATAGTCCAGCTCTCTCGGGCTGGATTGACAAGCTACACCCTCACGCAATAAGGCCCATGCAGCAGTTCGCCTATACCAAAGGCAAGAATGCGACTGATTCTGCGATGATTATTGATGCTATGGATCTACTGCATAGCAAAAACGTGGATGCATTTGCGCTGATGACGAGTGATAGTGACTTCACTCCCCTGGTGCTGAGGCTTCTGGAGAGTGGATACCCGGTTTACGGGTTTGGTGGTAGGAAAACGCCGCAAGCTTTCGTTGATGCCTGTTCGCCTTTTATATTCATTGAAAACCTGGTTAGCCGGGAAGAGGGCGAAAAGGAAGAGGCAAAGGCACCAGCGAAAAAGACCAAAGCCAAGCTACGTCAGGACTCCTTTCTTGTCAGGCTATTGAGAACGGCGGTGGAGCAAACGGCCGGAGATGATGGCTGGGCAAATATGGGTCAGGTTGCCAGCTACATTTCCAACAACAACAGCTCCTTCTCATCGATCAACTACGGATATAGAAAGATCAGTGATCTGATTAAGGTAACTGAAATGTTCAAGATTGAGCTGCGAAACGGTTCGGCTATGTATGTTCGAGACCTGAAAGGGTAACGGCGAGCTAAGCCATGGGCAAAGATCCAGAAACTAAGCCATCCGAGTCTAAACCCGCGTCTGCCCCACTGTCGCTTAGGGAGACATTCTCCATCCTGGTGGCGGGGCATATCGGTGTACGCAAGGCATCGCAAAGAGCTGAAGACTTCAGGCGAGCCAGTGGCTTGCGAATCTTTATCTCCGCAGCGCTGTACTTTATGGTTGTCGTAGCGGGCCTGATAGTCTTTGTTAGATATGTAACCTCCTGATTCACGCCAATATCTACGGCGGTAGATAACGTCGGCGAATAACCCGGGACGTTACCAGTCCAAGAGGCACATACAGAACCGGAATCGCTAAAACAATTAGCGCCTCGCCGTGACTCCAGTTAATGGAGCCGTTTGCCAGTATCTCACCTGTCCCCTTTTGATAGGGTATGACGTAGTAATACAGCAACAAGAGAGGCATCACGCAGCCGTACGCGATCAACAGCCGTGGCCCCCAAAGCGTTAGCCGTGTTTTATCCGTGGCCAGATCTTCCTTGGGTGTCTGGTGCAGGGCCTCACGGTAGGCCTTCTCCTGGGGTGTGACTTCTGTGCGGCGTGATACAGCCAGAATCGTAATCATGCTGGCGCCAGCGCCAATGACTACCGGACTGAAATACACCGGCCAACTGACCAGGCCGATATATTCCAACGCCGCCGGCACCACGTTGAATCCGAAACCGGTGACAATTCCCCAGAATGCGGCATCAGCGGTAATACGCTTGCTCCAGACGCTCATGAAGCCGACGGGCCCCCATGATGATGCGAACACCGTGCCGATGAACAGCATCAGCCAGAAAATATTGGGCGGGAAATAGAAGCTGGCCAACAGGACAACACCGGCAGTTGCCAGCATGACCAGGCGAGTGCCCCACAGGGTTGGCGCCTGCCGTTTGACCATATCGTTACTCACACTGAAACCCACCAAAGACAGGAAAGTCGAGGCCGACGACAGGGCCGCCGCTACAATGCCGGCCAAAAGCACTGCCCCAAGAAACTCCGGTACCAGGTTTTTCGCGGCCCAGATCATGACCGTTTCGGAGGGGGCGATATCCGGATTCGCCAGATTGATCAGGCCACCCAGCCCGTAAATCAAAATCTGTACGAGAATGACTGCAAAGCAGGCATAGATGGCAGAGCGGATAACCACGTGCTCGTCCCTCGCCATGAGATGGCGACTCGCCTGCCAGGGGCTGACTGCGTAAACGATACCCCAGGACATATCGATGATCACAGTCCAGATCAAAAAGTCCGTCGGTGTTGCCCACTCGGTACCGGGGCCGACAGTGCCATGCCAGGAGGCAATGTCCGGTTTTTCCTCTATCTGGGTCATGCCTTCCACCGCCGTACGGATACCCTCCATATCGGCAACGATGAATGCGGCGAAGAAGACCGTCGCGCCGGTGAACAACAGGAACATCAGGGTATCGGTGATGATTACCCCCCGGGAGCCGGAGTACATCGTGAACAGCGTGTAACTCACCCAGGCAAACAGTATGGCTTGCCCGTAGCTCAAGCCGGTGAGATCAGAGAGCAGAATTGCCGCGCCTTGCGTCACCACCAGGAGATAGCCGCCCAGACCCAGGATGATGGTGATGCCTGCTGCCTGCTGTACCCGGTGACTGTCAAAACGTTTGCCCAGAAAATCCGCCACTGTGGGTGCTCGACTCCGGCGCAGATAGGTCCCAAACAGTAGCGCGCCGTAGACATAGCCAACCACCGCAATTCCGGGAAACAGAAGGTAGGGCCCCATCTGGCCATCGTAAGTAAATCCAGCCTCTCCCAGGAAAATCGACGTACTGAAAACACTTGCCACCAGGGTGCCTACTATCAGTAGGGTGGGCGCGCGACGCCCGGCGACGAAGTAGTCGTCCAGTTGTTTTACACCCCTGCCGCTGTAGCCTCCAATGGCGACAAACACCAGTACACTGAACGCGATGGTGATGGTATAGATATCGATATTGTTGTCTCCCGCCGCCCACTTCGCCCTGTGTGCAGGGCTCTAGTTTTCCAGCGCTGTCACTTGCTATATCTGATTATAGACTCTGCGGCATTGCGACCCGGCAGGCCACTGACCCCACCACCGGGATGAGCGCCGGAACCACACAGGAAAACGCCCTCGACAGGCATTTTGTAGTCCGCGTAACCCGGCAGTGGCCTGAGTGAATAGAATTGATCCAGATGCAGGGCCCCGTGAAAGATATCGCCACCCACCATATTCAGGTCGCGCTCAATATCTAATGGCGACTTGATTTGTCGCCCCACGACAGAGGCTTTGAAATTGGGCGCATAATTATCGATCGTGCCAATAATCATATCAGCCACCTCGTCTTTTACCTCATCCCAGTTCCGGCCGTCCGGCAGGTGGCGTTGGAAATGCTGACAGAACAAACTGGCCACGTGCCCGCCTTCTGGCGCCAGGGATTTATCCTGAGTACTGGGAACCTGCATGGAAATGACAGGTTTGCGCGCCCAACCGAACTGCCGGGCATCGTGGTAGGCATTCTGGATGTATTGCAGGGAAGGGCTGACCTCTATTGCCCCCATGAAATGCGCATCGCCCCGGCCCGCCATACTGGTAAATTGCGGTAGCTCCGACAGCGCCACATTCATGCGGAACGTAGCCGAATGGCTGCGATAACCCTGTATTCGCCTTTGCTCGGGGGGCTCCAGTAGCTTCTCATCCAACAGTTTTTGCAACAGTATTTGTGGATGTACATTGGCTGCCACGCACTTGCCGGTTATCTCCCGGCCATCCGCGGTCAATACCCCACGCGCCCGTCCAGCTTCGGTGATGATTTTCTTCACCGGTGTATCGGTTTCAATTTCAACACCTTTGCTGCGCGCAAATGACGCCATCGATTCACTGATGGCGCCCATGCCGCCCCGGGCAATTCCCCAGGCACCGGCCCGACCCTTCACCTCGCCGAAAGCGTGATGTAACAGAACATATGCCGTACCTGCCTGATAGGGTTCGGCGAAATTGCCGATAACCCCTTCCAGTCCGAGGACGCCCTTAAGCGCTTCACCCTCAAACCATGTGTCCAGGTAATCTCCCAGGGATTTTGTCATCAGCTCCGCCAGGACAATCTGGTGCCGTTTACTGAGCTTTCGAAATACGTTTCCCGCCTTAAGTAACGTCCATGCATCGCGCCAGCCACCGCCGAAGTTGGGTGGCGCCTGGGTAGCCAGCTCCCGCAGTGCCATAGCAACCTCAGCGATCTCGCTATCGAATTCTACAATTCGTTCGGCATCACGGCGGGAAAAGCGTGCTAGCTCAGCGTGCGCCTGTGCGTCATCGCGGGTCAGTAACAGATGATCGTTCTCCAGCAGACTGAGAGTGCCCGCCGGGCGCTCCATGATTTCCAGTCCGTGCTGCTCAAGTTGCAAATCAGCGATGACCTGCGGGTGGAGGAGACTAACGGAGTAGGAGTAAACTGAATTGCGAAAACCCGGGTGAAATTCTTCGGTAACAGCGGCACCACCGACCACCGATCGCGCCTCCAGCACCTTGACCTTCAAACCCGCTTTCGCCAGATAGCCAGCGCAAGTTAAGCCGTTATGCCCGGCACCGATAATGATGACATCTGTCTCTTGGGTCATGTCCTGGCTTATCCTCCTGACTGACTTGCTTGAAAGATGGATTCAACTGGTGAATGATAGTTCATACGGCTCGCCATTGAAGTCAGCCTTGCTAAGGTTAAGGATAGCAGTATGCAAACCATGATATCGGGCTTTCTCCAGGGCATGCACAGCCGCTGGCTTGCGCTGTTGCAGGTACATCTGATTTTCAATCTACTCGGCGTCGTCATTATCGGTCCGCTTTTTGGGCTGTTGCTGCAGACTGTGGTGGGTTTTTCAGGTAATGCTGCGGTTGCTGACCAGGATATTGCCCGTCTTTTACTAACACCGTTAGGGGGCAGTTCTGCAGTATTGCTGCTTGGTATTTTCCTGGCCGTTACCGCGCTGGAAATTGCTGCCCTGCTCGTAATCGCTTTGGCCACACACTACTCACTGGCCTGCACGCCCCTGCAGGCGAGTAGCTACGCTATACGCCATGCCCTGGGCCTGCTACACCTGACGCTGGAGTTGACACTGCGCATAGGCGTTCGTACGGTACCGCTTCTGGTCGTAGTGGGCGCTACCGCCTGGTTTTTGCTGACAGAGCATGACATTAATTTTTATCTGGCGGAAAAGCCGCCGCAGTTCTGGTGGGCGATATCGGTGACGCTGCTGTCGGTGGCGATCTATGCCTGGTTTGTGGCGCGCCTGCTAATGCGGTGGTGCCTGGCCTTGCCATTGGTGCTATTTGGCGATCAATCTGGTCGGGCAGCGCTGAGTACAAGTGAAGCACTTGTGGCGGGCAGAATATCTGAGGTATTTCGCGCATACGCTGTGTGTCTTGTGATAGCCGCCCTGGTTGCGGTGATCCCCTACCTATTGTTCGACCTCATAGGTGGTTGGGTTATGACGGCTCAGTACGATCGGTTGGCGCCGTTGGTGTTTATGTTGGGCTGTCTGGTTGTAGGCTGGCTGGTGATCAATTTTTTTGTGGTTGCGCTTGGCTTTGCCAGTGTTGCTTTCGCGACAGCGGAGCTGTATGGCCGCTTTGGGGCGGCGATAAGTAACGAGGATCTACAGACCGAATTGAGTGCGCAACCACGCATTGCGAAAGGTCGGGGCGTCTGGCGAACAATTCTCGTTCTGTTTGCGGTAGCCGGGATGGCGGTCTTTGCCGGCCTACGGCTTCAGGATATTGAGCAATCGAAAGATGCGACCTTTGTCGTTGCACATCGCGGTGCCGCAGGTGCGGCTCCTGAGAATACCCTGGCGTCCGTGCGACGGGCCATCACCGATGGCGCTGACTGGGTGGAAATCGATGTGCAGGAGAGTCGTGATGGGCATGTCGTGGTATTTCATGACAGCGACTTTATGAAACTCACCGGTAACCCTCTGAAAATCTGGGATGGCGACCTGGCGGAAATTCAGCAGCAGGATATTGGCAGCTGGTTCTCACCCGAGTTCGCTGATGAAAGGGTGCCGACCCTGCAGCAGGTATTGGAGACGGTCCGAGGGCGGTCCAGGTTGATGATCGAACTCAAGTATTATGGCCACGACCAGCAGCTGGAGCAGCGTGTTGTGGATGTTGTTGAGTCCGCTGGTATGGCCGACCAGGTTGTTGTCATGTCGTTGAAGTTGGCGGGTGTACAAAAACTGCAGGCCCTGCGTCCGGACTGGACCGTGGGTTTACTGGCAGCCACCGCAATGGGTGATCTGTCGAAAGTTGATGTGGATTTTCTCGCCTTGAGCGGCCGTATGGTGACAAGCCGCTTCATTCGCCGTGTTCAGCATAGTGGTAAACGCATTCTGGTATGGACGGTGAACGATGCGCCTTCCATGTCCAGGTGGATGTCTATGGGGGTTGACGGTGTTATAACCGACGAGCCGGCCCTGGCGCGGAAAGTGCTGGGCGAGCGGGAGGGTATGACTACAGCCGAACGGCTATTGGTTAGTGCAGCTTTGTTTCTTGGCAAGCCGGTGGCGGCCAATACTTACCGGGATAATTCGCCTTGACCTAGTTTAGTGTCGAACGAAAGAGTATTACTAAATAAAGGTGGAGCCATCCTGGCT
>JBALWA010000082.1:0-16365 GCA_036960305.1 Halioglobus sp.
GTAGAACGCTTTACAACTCAGCTGGAGAATCTGCCGATAACGGTTGATACTCTAACGGCTCACCAGGTTTTCGGGCATACAATGTCTTTGGCGAAGGCTTATCGATTGAGCGGCTACGATGCAGCCTATTTGGAGTTGGCGCTCCGAGAAGGGTTGCCTTTGGCGACACTTGATAAAGATCTTCTTAAGGCTGCAAGGAGATCGGACATCGAGCTTTATTTGAAGTAGATTACGACAGATTCCTTTACCGCTGTACTAAACAGTATAAGAATAATCGGGCAGAGTAACCTCGGGAAACGTGCGTATGCCGATTGGAGTAGGCCAACAGCACCAGCAGTACATATCAAACATTCCGAAGGCACCGGGCTATATCCGCTCTATAATAATTGCAGGCGCCATGCCACCGCCTGCGCACATAGTGACCAGTCCAAACTGCAGGTCCCGCCGCTCAAGTTCATCCAGTACGGTTCCGATCAGGATAGCGCCGGTCGCACCAATGGGGTGGCCAAGTGCCATCGCGCCGCCATTGACATTCACTTTGTCTCTATCTAGCTCAAGATCGCGAATGAATTTCTCGGCAACTACAGCGAAGGCCTCGTTGATTTCAAAAAGGTCGATATCGGCAATGCTCATTCCCGCGCGCTGTAATACCTTGCGGGCCGCGGGCACTGGTGCATTCAACATCAGGGTAGGGCAGTCACCCATATTAGCTGTCGCGACTACCCGTGCGCGCGGCTTGAGGCCATTGGCACGGGCATAGTCCGGCGAACTCAGCAGTAGCGCGGCGGCACCATCTACCACGCCCGAGGAATTTCCCGCATGGTGTATAGGTTCAATATCAAGTGTGGGGTATTTCATGGCCATCAGGCTGCGGTAGGACGTACCGCTGTCATCCAGGGCGTGGTCCAGTCCGGCGAAAGAGGGCTTGAGTTGTGCCAGACCTTCCAGCGTGGTTCCCGGGCGTGGAAATTCGTCACGGTCCAGGGCAAGTTTTCCATCCCGGTGAAACACAGGAACAAGGCTTCGATCAAAGAAGCCCGCGGCCTGAGCGGCTGCTGCTCGCTGCTGTGAGGATAAGGCGAGTAAGTCGACCGATTGCCGATCAATTCCCTCCAGCGTAGCAATCGTGTCCGCACACAATCCCTGGTGCGTCTGCGGGTGTAGTGTTCGCAAGTGAAGATTACCCTGATCCATGGTGGGCAGTCTCCCGGTCATACGTCCGGGGTCAGACATTTTCTCGGTGCCTCCGGCAATAACCAGGTCTTCCATGCCGGCCATCACGCTGTGTGCGGCGAACGATACGGCAGTGATTCCGGAACCGCAAAACCTGTCCAGGGTGACACCGCTGGAGCGAATGTCATACCCGGCATCCAGCGCAGACATGCGACCCAGGTCGCCCGCTTGTTCACCACCCTGGGAGCTGGTCCCCCAGATTATATCGTCCACATCTGCCGTGTTAAGCGCGTTACGCTCAGCTAATGCACGCAGTACAGTCGAGCCAAGGTGCTGAGGGTGTATGTCTGCCAGGGCGCCTTTCCCTGCCTTGCCTATCCCCCTGGGAGTGCGGCAAGCATCAATGATCCAAACGTCCTGCATCTCGGTTTTCTCCTGGTATTCATTTCGAATTTATAAGGGTACCGAAGGTATCATAAATATTGTCAATGTTGTAGCTCGGTACGACTGTCAGTTCGGCCGGTGCTCTAACGCAAACCTTGACATTGAACACTGCCTGAGCATAATGGATACGATCAGTACACATAAAGAGACTAGCAATGACTGTTGACTATGATCCCTACTCAGATGAAGCCATGCGCGACCCCTTTCCCCTGTACGCAGCGATGCGAGCTGAGGGTAAGCCGCACTATATAGAAAAATACAACGCCTGGGCCTTCGCACGCTTTGAGGATGTTTTAGAAGCGAGCCTCCGACACGAAAAAGACATCACTTTTACGGCTGGCCAATCGCCTGGTCAGGTGCTGTTGGGCGAGCCCGTTTTGAGGGCGTTTACCACAATGGATGCGCCGGAGCACCGGAAATGGCGTGGCGTTATACGCAAGGAATACACGCCTGAAGGGGCGGAGGCACACAGGGAGCGCTTTACCAGCCTGGTTCGCGAGGTGTTGGCGCCGCTGTTGGAGCAGGGCGAGTTTGATATGTACTCAGACTATGCCAATCGGGTGTTTAGCCTTAACTCGGGCTATAACCTGGGTTTGCCCAGTGAAGATGCGATTACACTTCGCGCACTGATCGATGAGATGTTACACCGTGAGAAAGGGCAGGTGGGTGCCGGTTCCGACCGCAACCAGAAGGCGGCGGGCGAGTTAATGGCCTATCTTGCAGGATTTGTACAGCAGCTTCGTCGTAGCCCTGAAAAGGCACGTGGTCACACGGCCGCGTACCTCAATGCAGAAATCGACGGCAAGAAAATGGACGATGAGAAAATTATGTTGCTCATGGCGAACTTTCTCATCGTCGGCTCTGAAACAACCCCCATGGTCTGTGCTGGCGCTACCTATTATCTTGCGCAGGACCCGCAGAGCAAAGCTCAAGTGCTGGCAGATCGCAGCCTGGTTTCAAAGCTGTATTTCGAGACCTGTCGCTATGACCAACCGACGAATATGCTGTGCCGCCGGGCCATCAATGATTTTGAGGTTAATGGCGCTGAGATCAAGGCCGGGCAGAATTTGTTGTATCTCTATTCTTCCGCTAATCGCGATGAGGCAGAGTTTGAGCGTGCGGATGAGTTCGACGTTTTTCGGCAGCACCCACGTGATATGACCTATGGAGCCGGCGGGCATAAATGCCTGGGAATGCACCTGGCGTCTATGGGCGCCGAGATTCTACTGGGTGAGCTGTTCAGTAGTATTAAGGACTATGAATTATTGCAAGACCATTGTGTACGCGCTTACGGTGAGCATCTGTCCGGCTTTCTCAGGGTGCCTATCCGGGTGCAACGATGACCGAAGTCGCCTACGATGATCTCAAGGGGCTGCGTGCTTGTATCTCCAATGATTTTGGTCCGTGGGGGGAATCGCTAGCAGTTAGTCAGAAGTTAATCGATACCTTTGCCGAACTGACCACTGATAAACAGTGGATTCATATAGACAGCGAACGGGCTGAGTCTGGGCCCTTCGGTAACACCATTGCCCACGGTTTTCTGGTGCTCTCCCTTATGCCTGCGGTTCGCCCGGTCACCACGTATCAATTGGTGGGTTGGGGCTCGGCGGCGAATTATGGTATTCGGGCCCTACGGTTCCTGCAGCCAGTACTCAGTGGCAGTAGCATTCACGCCCGCAGTAGGCTCCTGGCAGTAGAACAGCATCGGCGCGGCACGCTTATCACCCAGGAAGTGGCGATACAGGGCGTGGGCAGTGACAAGCCCTCCCTGGTTTTTGAACTACAGTTACTGTACATGGCATGAGGGCTGCATCGTGATAGAACAGATCTGTACTCCGCAGCTTCCCAGCAAATAAAAAGGAATTAATCGATGAAAGTAAAAAGTCTGGGTTACGTAGGCTTCGGCGCACCCGACCCTGGGACGTGGCTCACATACGCTACCGAAATCCTCGGTCTTATGCCCGCAAGGGCCTACGCCGGCGAGGACTGGGGGATGCCCGCCATCCCCGGCAAAGGTCCGACCAGTGGCGGTAGTGGTATCGCGCCGGATGGTTCCGTGTATCTGAAAATGGATGACTGGCAGTGGCGTATTGCTGTGCACCCCAACCAGGAGAATCTGGGGATTATGTATCTGGGCCTGGAGCTTGGCAGCGAGCTCGAACTGGCCGACGCGGTGGCTGAGCTGGGCGCTGAAGGCGTAAAGGCAGTACATGGGACACAGGAACAGGCCAGGGCCAGGGCAGTCACGGGCATTGCCTATACCGAGGACCCGATGGGTAATTCCATTGAATTGTTCTACGGGCCAACACTTGACAGAAATTTTCAGTCACCTCTGGGTATGTCCTTCAGAACAGGGCCGCTTGGATTGGGTCATGTCAATCTACTTGCGGCGCCCTTACACCAAGCCCAGGATTTCTATACTCGGGTGTTGGGTTTTGGGCTTTCTGATTATATTCGTTTCGGTGAGAGTGACTCGGCGAATTTCTTTCACTGCAACGACAGGCATCACAGTGTTGGTTTGTTGAAAGTTGGGGAGCTGACCGGTATACACCACCTGATGCTTGAGGTGGAGTCCTGTGACATGGTCTGCCAGTGCCTGGAGAGGGTACAGGATGCGGGCATTAACATTACCTCCACCCTGGGTCGCCACGTTAACGACAATACATTCTCCTTCTACATGTCCAGTCCCTTCGGGTTTGAAGTGGAAATCGGCTGTGATGGACTATTACTCGATGAGCAATGGACAGCACATGAATTTGTTGAGGGTGATCTCTGGGGGCACCGCGGGCTGGACCCGGAAACCATCACTGATAATCTCGCAGGGCTGGCAGAAAAGCAGGGGGCGGCGTAATGGCTGTACAACTTGAGAAACAATACATCGACGCGGGCATCGTCACGACAGACCCGGAAGCAGCACATCGATTTTATGGCGAGGCGTTGGGGCTGCCACTGGAAGGTGAGATAGAGATCCCCCAGTACGGACTCGTGCGACGCTATAAGGTGGGCCAGAGCACACTGCGGGTATTCGTGCCCCTTGCCCAGCCCGCCCGGGAGGGTAGTCGGGATGGGTTTGCCAGCCAGACTGGCATTCGCTACCTGACCCTGTATGTGAGCAACCTTGAGGATGCGACAGCTGCAGTGGCGGCCGCCGGCTTTAAGGTGGCGGTACCGGTGCGTGACCTTCGACCCGGCGTGCGAGTCTCGCAGGTGGAAGATGCGGATGGTAATGCAGTAGAACTGATGGAGGAGAGCTGAGGTGGATTTTCGCTTTTCTCCGCAGGAAGAACAATTCATCGCCGAGGCCCAACAGTTTATCGGTGAGCAAAAACAGCTCCCCGGTGCGGATAATGTGTTTGCCCCTGATCGCGAAGCAGATTCTATGCTCAGTGACAGCGATCAGCGGCGCGCCTTCAATAGTCGTTTGGCTGACGCGGGCTATCTGGGTATGTCCTGGAATGAGGAATACGGTGGCCAGAACCGGGACGGGATATACGACTACCTGCTCAACGAAGAACTGGCGAGCGTAGGCGCTCCCCTGATAGGCAAGGGTGTGGGTTGTATTGGAAAAACCCTGATCGCTCACGGTTCTGACAAGCTCAAGCGCGAATTTTTGCCACAAATTTTGCGCGCCGAGATTGAATTCGCCCTGGGCTATTCGGAACCCTCTGCCGGCTCAGACCTTGCTTCTTTAAAATTGAAGGCTGAGCGGGACGGCGACAACTGGATACTTAACGGTCAGAAAATGTGGACCACCTCCGCTCACTTTGCCGACTGGTACTGGGTGGCCGCGCGGACAGATCCCGAGGCGCCTAAACACCGGGGTATCAGTGTCTTCCTTATTCCAATGGATCACCCTGGGCTTACCATCAGTGAAGTGGGGACCATGGGGGATCACCGTACCAATCAGGTATTTTTCGACGATGTGCGTGTCCCCGGAGATTACCTGGTGGGAGAGGAAAACAAGGGATGGACGTATGTTTGCGAGGCGCTGGATTATGAGCGGTTCACGCTGTATACGGTCGGCCCACTGCTAACCAAGTTTCAGGCCCTGGTGGAGTTATTCAAGTTGACCCGGGTGGATGGCGTGCCCTTGTCCGAAGATGCGGTCATTCGCAGTAAGGTCGCAGTATTCGCCGGTGAGCTCGAATCGGCAAAAATGTTGCAACGCCGGGTTATAGCCGCAGCCTTACAAGGTGTGGTGCCCACGGTGGAGGCAGCTATGTATAAACTTTACAGCACCGAACTGGGGCGACGTCTCGCGGATTTTGCCATGGATGCGCTTGGCCCGATGGGACTACTGCGCCACAGTGCGCAGGATGCACCGGCACAGGGTAAGTGGGAACATTCCTACCGTGCCACGGTAGTCGATACCATTGGCGGAGGATCTTCTGAAGTGCAGAAAAACATCGTGGCCCGGCGTGGCTTGGGGCTTCCCTCATGAGTGATACAGCGCAAACCAAAAGAGGCCGCGGGCGGCCGCGTAGCCAGGCGTCGGAAGATGCGATTCTCGGTGCCACACTGAAACTGCTTGCAGAAGGCGGTTACAACGCTGTGACCGTGGATAAGGTGGCCGCCATGGCCAGTGCCAGCAAGACCACCATCTACCGTCGCTGGCCCACCAAGGAAAACCTGGTGATAGCGGCTTTTGAACTCACTGAACTATTGACCGTGCCGCGCAAGCGGAAGATGGTGGATAACCTGGTGGAAATCATCTGGCAGTTCAGCCAGTTTATGCAGAACACGCCACTGGGCGGTGTTTTGCCTGCATTGGCGGCAGAGCGTCAGCACAACCCGGAACTGGACGAAGCGCTGGCACCGCTGATGAAATCCAGGCGTGAGCCTTTGATAGCGGTTATCGAGCGTGGGCTTGAAAAGGGCGAGTTGATTCCGGGTACTGACCCGGAGTTCGTCGCGGATCTCTGTATGGGGCCGGTGGAAATCCGTGGGGTGACCCTGCATATGCCAGTCACAAAAAAATATATACAGCAGGTGGTGGACACTGCTCTCGCTTCACTGCTGACTAAATAGGTTTGCCATGAATCTCGATTTTAGCGAAGAACAACTGATGCTCCGACATTCGGTAGCCCGCCTGTGCGACGAGCACAGTGACAGCGCCGCGATTCGTACTCTGGAGAAAGACTCACGAGGTTTCAGCCAGCCTTTCTGGCAAGGCATGGCCGAGATGGGCCTGTGTGGGCTTAGTATCGACGAGTCATATGGAGGTATCGGCCTGGGCTGTCTGGAAAATGTGATTGTTCACGAGGAGATGGGCCGTACCCTCGCGCCTTCCCCGCATCTTGTTTCCAGCATCATAGCGGCATCGCTATTGCAGGATGCCGGTACTGATACGCAGCGCGCTGAATGGCTGCAGGCCATCGCAAGTGGTGAATTGGTCCTGGTGCCGGCCTGGCAGGAAGCTGGAGCAAGTGCCGACCTTTCCGCCATCGCCATGCGACTTGAAAGCAGGGGAGATACGTTACTACTGCGGGGCGAGAAAATCATGGTGCCTTTTGCAAACAGTGCCGATAAATTTTTGGTTCCTGTCAAAGATGATGATGGACAGTTGCAAATTGTATTGGTGAATGCGAAGGCAGGGTCTTTGCGCTGCCAACCCAACCATGCAGATCAGAATCTCTATGCAGTGAACTTTGATGCCGTAGAGGTCGTGCCTGGGGCCTTGCTCAACGTGGCAGACCTGACTACAGCTTGGGACACCGCTATGATGAAAGGCCAGATTGCCCTGGCGGCCCAGGCCGTGGCGGGGGCGACAGCTATGCTGCAGATGGCCAATGACTACGCCAAGGAGCGCGAGCAGTTTGGTCAGCCCATTGGCGCGTTCCAGGCTATCGCACACTACCTGGCAGATCGGGCCACGGAGATTGAAGGTGCCCGCTACCTGGTTTACCAGGCTGCCTGGGCCTGTGATGCCGGCGAAAGTTGGGAACAACTGGCGCTGATGGCCAAGCTCCAGGCGACGGCTGTTTTTCGTCGTACCACGGTGACCGGAGTGCAAGTGCACGGCGGCATGGGGTTTAGCTCAGAGGCAGATCCCCAGCTTTACTACCGGCGCGCAAAACATCTGCAGTTGATGCACTGGGACCCTCGATATCTGGAACAGCGTATTGCCGCGGGAGTGTTCGGCTGATGGGGATACTGGATAACAAAGCCGTTGTCATCACCGGAGCGGGGGGCGGCATCGGCCGGGGCCACGCACTGCTGATGTCGAAAGAGGGGGCCCGGGTTGTAGTCAATGACATCAATGGGGATGCCGCGGGCGCGGTGGTGGCGGAAATAGCAGCTGCTGGGGGCGTAGCCGTCACCAGTACCGACAATATCGCCAGCCGGGATGGCGCTGAAGCATTGATCCAGAACTGCATCGCAGAATATGGCGGCATTGATGTACTGGTAAACAATGCGGGTAACTTGCGTGATCGTTCCTTTTTGAAAATGAGCGACGACGAATTCGATGCCGTTTGGCTGGTGCATGTGAAGGGAAGCTTCTGGTGTGCCCAGGCGGCTGCGCTTGCCATGAAGGATGCGGGGCGAGGCGGGGTGATCATCAATACCAGCTCTGGTTCACATTTTGGTAACTTCGGCCAGACCAACTATGCCGCGGCCAAGGGCGCAATTGCTTCCATGACCTATACCTGGGCAATCGAATTGGCGCGGGCAGGTATACGGGTTAATGCAATTTGTCCTGTTGCCATGACGCAGATGACCGAAGGTCTAATGGCAGACCAGGATGGACAGTCGCCCGCTGACTTGTGGCGGCCCGAGCGCAATGCGCCGCTGGTGGCGTATTTGGCGTCTGATGAAGCGGCGAATGTCAGTGGCCAGGTATTCGGGGTTGGCGGAGAACGTCTTTCCCACATGGTGCAGCCACATTACGGCAAGACACTTTCCATGCCCGATGGCTGGACCATACAGGCTGTGAGAGAACAGTTTCAGCAGGAGTTCCCTGAGGAATTCGGTGTATTTGGCATCATGGGTAAGCCCTACCCGTTTAGCCGCGGCGTAACGCCACCCGAGGAGAGCTAGATGAACTTCCAGACACTTAACTACGCAGTGGATGAAGGGGTCGCCACCATCACGCTGCAGCGCCCGGACGCGCGTAACGCGGTAAATTCCGTAATGAGCCGCGAGCTACCTGAGATGTGGCGTCACTTCGAACAGGACGACAGCGCGATCGTTGCTATCGTCACGGGCAGCGGCGAAAAGGCCTTCTGCACCGGGGCCGATCTCACAGACTTACCGGAAACTGAGGGGGAGGGACGTGCCGGCACTCTCGATTCATTTCGTTGGACTTCATTACAGAACGCCGTGTGGAAACCAGTGATTTGCGCGGTGAACGGCATGACCGTGGGCGGCGGCCTGCATTTTGTGGCTGACAGCGATATTGTCATTGCGGCAGACAACGCGACATTTTTTGATACGCACGTGAAGGTTGGATTAGTCGCTGGATTGGAACCGGTCAGCCTGGCGCGAAAAATGCCCATGGAAGCCGTACTGCGCATGATGCTGGTGGGCGGTAACGAGCGAATGCCAGCTCAGCGCGCTCTCGAACTGGGTATGGTTGGGGAGGTGGTGCCACAGGCGCAGTTGATGACCCGGGCCAGGGCGGTCGCGGATAGGGTGAAGACGAATTCGCCTGCCGCAATGGCCAAAACGAAACGCGCGATCTGGCAGGGTGCCGATGTCGGTCTGGGGCAGGCCCTGGAGCAGGCCTGGAAACTCATTATGGCGCAGAACGAACACCCGGATATCGAGGAGGGCAGCAAGGCATTTCTGGAACAGCGCTTGCCCAACTGGAAACCCTACAGCGAGAATAACTGATGCCCTACCAGGAGATACAGCTAAGTCGCGAGGCGGGAACCGTGATTATCACGCTCAACCGCCCCGAGAAGCTGAACGCTTATACGCCCGACATGGGTGAAGAGTTGGTGCATGCGCTGCGCGAAGCTGCCGCCGATGATCAGACCTGCGCCGCAGTGATTACCGGCGCGGGGAATGCATTTTGTGCCGGTGCTGATCTGGAGTACTTAAAGGGTAAAACGTCCCGCAGCGGTAAGCGAATTGGAGAAGAAGAGTTTATCGCCGGTTTTACCGAGGAGTTTGCCGCGTTGCCCATCCTGACGGTGGCTGCGATCAACGGCGCAGCGGCGGGAATAGGTATTACGGGTATGCTGGCGGCGGATATTCGCGTTGTGGCGGCGGATGCCAAGTTGGTCCTCAATTTTGCCGAACTGGGCATTATGCCGGGCATGGGGTCCACGTATTTTCTACCCAGGCTGGTTGGGGAGGCAAGGGCTAGAGAGTTGTTGCTATCCCGGCGCCGGTTGGATGGCACTAGCGCTGCGCAATATGGACTGGCCAACGCGGCCGTCCCCAAAGGGCAGGTCTTATCCCATGCCCTGGAAATTGCCGAGGGCGCGGCAGGCTGCAAAGCCGGCACCATCGATGCGATTAAGCGCGGACTTGCAGCTGGAGCGGAATCCTCCCTGGCGCAAGCCCTTGTCTTTGAAAAACAACTTGCTAAAGAGGTTAGGCGGTGAGCGAATTCAGTCTCGACGATAAATACACGGCAACGTCCGGGCGCATCTATGCCTCCGCCTCACAGGCACTTGCGCGCCTGCCGATGTTACAGCACCAGCGGGACAAAGCATCGGGTCTCAATACCGCGGGGTTTATCTCTGGCTACCGGGGCTCCCCCCTGGGTGTCTATGATATCGCCCTGTGGCAGGCCCAGAGTTACCTGGAGCAGAACCAGATACATTTCGAGCCCGGGATCAATGAGGATCTGGCAGCCACCGCAGTATGGGGCAGTCAACAGCTTAAGGAAGTGGGTGAATCACCGTACGATGGTGTATTCGCTATATGGTACGGGAAGGGGCCCGGGGTGGACCGCTCTGGCGATGCTCTCAAACATGGCAACTACGCCGGCTCCGCCAGGCATGGTGGGGTTCTGGTCTTGTGTGGCGACGACCATGGTGCGCGATCTTCAACGACGGCTCACCAGAGTGATCACGCCCTCATCCATTTCAATATGCCGCTTCTGAGTCCCTCGACCGTACAGGAGTATATCGACCTGGGCCTGTATGGCTTTGCCATGTCGCGCTACGCCGGCACCTGGGTGGGCTTTAAATGTGTTACCGATACGGTGGAAGCCTCCGCTTCAATCTCCGTTGATTCCGATCGCGTGAATATTGTCCAGCCCACGGATTATGCGTTGCCCGACGATGGCCTCAATATCCGTCTGGGGTTTATGCCCCTGCTGGCAGAGCAACTGGTGTTGGATCGACTCGAGGCGGTGAAAGCGTTTGCCCGGGCTAACGGGCTGGACAGAACCCTGTACGACGCACCCGAAAAGACACTGGGTATTGTCACCTCCGGTAAAGCGTATGTGGACTTGATGGACGCACTGAGTCAGCTGGGCATTGATGCTGAGGAAGCACTGCGTCTGGGCATTGCCGTCTACAAGGTGGCTCTGGTCTGGCCACTGGAGCCTCAGGGTTTAATTGCATTTGCCAAAAACTGTGACACGCTGCTGGTTGTGGAGGAAAAACGTGCGGTCATCGAGGACCAAATTACCTCCTTGCTGATTAACCTTCCTGACAGCGAGCGGCCCGCCGTCATTGGTAAGCAGGATATCGATGGGCAGCCGCTTATTCCGTCGGGCGGCGAACTGTCCCCCAGCCTGATCGCGGTAAAACTGGCGCGGCAAGTATTGAGTCGTGTTGAGGACAGCGGGCAGCTCTGTGAAAAGTTGGACGCCCTGGAGGAAAAGCTCTCTTTACAACAGCAGTTGCCATCCGGGCAGGGGGATTTAATGCGCCTGCCCAGTTTCTGTGCGGGCTGTCCCCACAACACTTCCACCAATGTGCCCGAGGGCTCGGTGGCACACGGGGGTATTGGCTGTCACGGCCTGGCGACGTGGATGCCCAATCGACGGACCATTGGACTCACACATATGGGCGGCGAGGGGGCCACCTGGATTGGCCAGGCACCGTTTATGACCCACGATCACGTATTCCAGAATCTGGGGGACGGCACCTACTTCCACTCGGGTCTGCTGGCCGTGCGTGCCAATGTGGCAGCAAAATCCAGTATAACCTATAAGATCCTGGTCAATGGCGCCATTTCCATGACCGGCGGGCAGCCCATTGAGGGACAAAGCTTTGACGGTGGCCTTACTGCGCCACGTGTTGCCCAGCAGGTCTATGCCGAGGGAGTGAACCGTATCGCCCTGGTCACGGATGACTTGCTGCGCCATCCGGACAAGGCGCAATTCCCGGCGATTACAAGTTTCCATCACCGCGATGAACTGGATGCCCTACAGCGTGAAATACGCGAATTTAAAGGCGTATCTGTGATTGTCTACGAACAGGCCTGTGCCACCGAGCGACGCCGCCTGCGAAAACGTGGCAAGTATCCGGATGTTGATAAACGTATGTTTATCAACGAGGACGTGTGTGAGGGCTGTGGCGACTGCGGAATACAATCCAATTGTATTGCGATAGAGCCCAATGAAACAGCGTTCGGCCGCAAGCGTAAAATCAACCAGTCTGTCTGTAATAAGGACTTTTCCTGTGTGAAGGGCATGTGCCCAAGTTTTGTCACGGTCCATGGTGGTAAGCTGCGCAGCGGTGTAAAACAGGGTAGCGGTCTGGATGAATCCGTACTTGCAAACTTGCCGTTACCAGTCGGGACGGCTGATGCCGGGGCCTGTAATATATTGGTAGCGGGGATTGGCGGCAGCGGAATAATTACATTGGGTGCACTGCTGGGCGTGGCTGCTCATTTGGAAGGTAAGCCCTGTAGCGTTTTGGATATCACGGGCCTGGCCCAGCGCAACGGCCCGGTAACCAGTCATATCCGTTTCGTGGAAGGCAGTGAACTGGATCATTCGACGCGCATCCCGGAGGGTAGCGCAGACCTGGTATTGGCGGCCGACCTGGTCGTGGCCAGTAGCGCCCAGGTGTTGCCCGCGCTGTCTGCGGAACGTTCTGCGGTGGTATACAACAATTACGTGGCTCCCACCAATGCCTTTGCCACCAATGCCGATCTCAACTTTGACAGCTCTGGAATGGAAAATGCATTGGTGGCGCGTACCCGGGCCGGGCAGGCGCTTGGCATGGACGCCACCGGAATCGCGATAAAGCTTTTGGGTAACGCCATTGGGGCGAATTCCTTCTTGCTGGGCGCCGCATTCCAGCAGGGTCTGATTCCCCTACAGCTGACCTCGTTGGAAAAAGCCATTGAGCTCAATGGCGCTGAGGTTGCAATGAACCTGCAAGCCTTTGGTCTGGGGCGACTGTCGGTGCTTGATCGCGAGGCGCTGGAGACACTACTGGTGCCTGAACAGGCAGTGAAGTTTGTACAGGCAGACACCATGACACTGGATAAGTTGATTGATCGACGCGCCGAGTGGCTGACGGGCTTTCAAAACACCGCCTACGCGGATCGCTACCGAGCGCTTGTGGCCGAGGTGGCTGATCGTGAGAAGGCCCTCACGGGCACCGCAGGCGCCCTGGCAGAGGCCGTTGCCACGTACTACGCCAAACTGCTGGCCTACAAGGATGAGTATGAAGTCGCCAGGCTCTATAGTCGGCCTGAGTTCATCGCGCGTCTGCGCGAACAGTTTGAAGGTGACTTCACTCTTGGGATTAATCTAGCGCCCCCACTGTTGTCCAAGCGTGATCCCCTTTCAGGGCGTTATGCCAAGCAGGAGTTCGGGCCGTGGATACTCCAGGCATTTAAAGTGCTGGCGAAACTCAAGTTTCTGCGGGGTACTCCGCTGGATTTATTCGGCTATTCCGACCATCGCCGCACAGAGCGCAGGTTGATTGGTGAGTACGAGACGATGATACGGCAACTTCTACCTGCGTTGACCGCGGACAACCATGCTACAGCAGTGAAACTGGCTTCCTTGCCTAACCAAATCCGCGGCTACGATGTGGTGAAGGAGGAGAATCTTGCCGACGTGGCGAGCCAACAGGAGCTGTTGCTGGAGCAGTTTCATGCACCGCAGCACAGCGCGGGTGTGGCCGTCGAGGTTTGATGATGAGTGAACTACCCGAGAAAGTGCAGTCCCTGATCGGCAAATCCAGCTACGCCTGCGATGCAGATTGCGAGGTGAGTCAGTCAAATGTTCGGGCCCTGTGTGCCACTGTGCAAAATGCGAATCCGGTGTATTGGGATGCGGAGCAGGCCGAGAGTATCGTAGGCGCCCGCATTGCCCCTACGGCTATGCTGTCTACCTGGGGCAGGCCCGAACGCTGGTCACCCACGGAATCGGCAGCGACCAAACCACTGCAGTTGCATTATGACTTGAAAGAATTGTTTGGTTTTCCAGTGGCCATCGTCGGTAGTTTCGAGTCGGTATTTCATGCGCCCGTACTGATTGGCGACAGTTTACATACGTGTCAGGTCCTGCGGTCGGTGAGCGAAGAAAAGGACACCCGTCTGGGGCGGGGCCGCTTTTGGGTCATCGAAATGCAGTACCACAACCAGCGGGACGAACTGGCAGGTGTCGATACTTTCAATTGTTTTGGCTATCGCAAGGCGGGCTCATGAGACAGCTGAATTACGAGGACGTCGCGGTGGGTGAGTCCCTTGGCGCACTGCAACTGGATATCAGTTCTACGGACGTGATTGCCGGTGCCATGGCCAGTCGTGACTACTCTCCTTTGCATCACGATTACCACTACGTGACAGAGGAGGCGGGCCACCGGGATATCTTCCTCAACACGCCGCATCAGGCGGCTTTACTGGAAAAGTATCTCAGTGACTGGTCCGGCCCTGGCGGGCGTCTCGGGCGCATGCGTTTTACCATGAAGGCATCCATTTATGCGGGCGACTCGATTATCCTCGATGGCGAGGTAGTTGATAAGTCGGTAGATGCATCGGGTTGCAGCTGGCTTAAGCTGAAACTGTGGATAGAGGTAAAGGGGGAGACAGCAACCGCCTGTGAAGTGCGGTACGCTTTACCCGGTAAGGCGCAGGACAGTCCCTGGAAACGAAAAGGCGAGGCGTGGCAACCATGACAGCACCACTTGAAGGCATCAGAGTTGTAGACTGTTCGCTGCTGGCACCGGGCGCAACAGCGGCCCACCTGGCCGATCTGGGCGCAGAAGTCATCAAGGTGGAAGCCCCCGGTGGCGATTACGTGCGCCAATTGACCTGGCCGATCATAGAGGGCAGTTCCCTGATGCACCATGAGGTGTCGCGGGGTAAGAAAAGCCTGGAGCTGGACCTGCGCCAAGCTGAAGGTGTAAAGGTATTCAAGGACCTGGTCGCGAAGTCTGACGTGGTGATTGAAGCGATGCGTCCGGGTGCGCTCGCCCGGCGTGGTCTGGGATTTGAAGAGCTGAAAAAAATCAACCCGGCATTGGTGTTCTGCTGCATCTCCGGTTACGGCATGACAGGCCCTTACAAAGACCTGCCCGCACACGGTATCGCCTTCGATAGCTGGGCAGGGCTGGTAACGCCCGCTTACGACGAGGAAGGCTTCTGCTATATCCCCGAGCACCCATCAGTTGGCATGCACTCCGCGCCCGTCTACGCGGGCATGGCAATCTGCGCGGCGCTACTGCGCGCAAAAATGACCGGGGAGGGCGCCTGTCTGGATATAGGCCAGAGCGACGGCGCCGCCTATATTGACCGTCTGCGCAGTGAGACCTGGAAGGCTTATGAGCGGCCTCAGTCCGAGGTGACCGGTAATAAGACGGATAACTATGAACGCCGGGCACCGGGAACCGCTGGCATGCGTGAGGGTGTACGTTACCAGTACTACGAGAGCAGTGATGGCCATGTTTTGTTTATGGCCTCGGAACAGAAATTTTGGCGAAATTTCTGTGAAGGCCTTGGCCGCGCAGATTTGTTCGAGCGCTTTCCGGGAAACCAGTATGGCGATCACGCGCGGAATAATAAGGAGCTACACGTTATTCTCAGAGAGATATTTAAAACCCGCTCCACGGGTGACTGGTTGGCATTTGCCAGCGACAAGAACACCGCAATCGCACCGGTCAATACGCCGAAAACCCTGCTTGAAGACCCTCATTTTCAGGCCCGCTTTGAGCTGCTACCCGCCAGCGACCACGTGGCTGATATGATGCCGTACCCGGTACATTTCATTGGGGAGGATTTGCCGAAGCCCAGTGCGGCGCCGGCGGCGGGGGAGCATACACATAACATACTCAAAACGATTTTGGGTTATTCAGAAGAGCAGTGTGAGCAGTTGATATCGGCAGGTATCGCCGGCAGTCGATGACCTTGCCGTCGTTATATATTTAATGTAGTATCTCCTATTGTTGGATGTCAAACAATAATTACCAAAGAGAAACTAAAAGCTTTATGTCAACAGATGATATAGATCTCGGCGGACTGGTAAACATGATTGGAGTGGAGCTTCGCATTGCTCAGATTCTTGCTGACAAGGCCTTTAGCGTAAGCCAGGAAGCGAAGATGCCCTCCGGGCATTTCACTGTTCTTACTCTAATCAATCTAAATCCGGGAATAAACCAGAGCATGCTCGCCAAGTCCATGTATCTGGACCGCTCTACCATGGTGCCTATTCTCGACCAGCTTGAGTCCAAAGCCTGGATGGAGAGGCGCAAAAAACCTGGAGACAGACGCGCGTATGCGCTCTATCTAACCCCGCAAGGAAAGAAGGTGCTTGGGGAGGCCGGTACCCGAGTGGGGGAGCTGGAGGCCATCGTGGCAGAAAAAATGGGGCCGCAAAAACGAGAC
>JBALWA010000083.1:0-15324 GCA_036960305.1 Halioglobus sp.
ATTTTATCCGGAAGCTGGCATTCTGGATAACCGAGTATAGATCGGCACGCTGAGACCGCCAACATTGCGACAAAGCCCATGCCAGGCAGTGAAGTGGATTGTGATAGCGGCCCCTCGCAGGAGGCCGCGTTGTTGTCATTACTTGTCAAAATGGATGACAGTTCGAATACTTTCGCCTTTGTGTAACAGATCGAAGGATTCGTTGATGTCTTCCAGTCCCATGGTGTGGGTAATAAAGTCATCCAACTTGAATTCACCCTTGAGATACCGTTCAACGTACTCAGGTAGCTCAGAGCGGCCTTTAACGCCGCCAAAAGCCGAGCCGCGCCAGACACGCCCAGTCACCAATTGGAAAGGGCGGGTAGAGATTTCCTGACCCGCACCAGCCACTCCGATAATGACAGATTCGCCCCAACCCTTGTGACAGCACTCCAGTGCAGAGCGCATGACATTAACATTACCGATACACTCAAAGGAATAATCCACCCCGCCGTCTGTTAGACCGACGATCACATCCTGGATATTCTTGTCGTAGTCCTGAGGATTAATGCAGTCGGTCGCTCCAAGCTTGCTCGCCAGTTCAAACTTACTCTCATTAATATCGATAGCGATGATACGCGATGCTTTGGCCATGGTTGCGCCGATGATGGCAGACAGGCCAATTCCACCCAGCCCGAAGACCGCCACTGTGTCGCCTTCTTGAACATTAGCTGTTTTAGTCACCGCGCCCATGCCGGTGGTCACACCACAGCCAAGCAAGCACACTTCTTCCAGCGGTGCGGCCGGATTGATCTTAGCGAGTGAGATTTCGGGCAGCACGGTGTATTCCGAAAAGGTTGAGCAGCCCATGTAGTGGAAGATGGGCTCGCCATTCTTATAGAATCGCGTAGTACCGTCAGGCATCAATCCCTTGCCTTGCGTTTCGCGAATCTGCTGACAGAGGTTGGTTTTTCCAGACAGGCAGAACTTACATTCGCCACATTCCGGGGTGTAGAGCGGGATTACATGGTCACCAACCTTCACACTGGTAACACCCTCGCCGATCTGCTCAACAACACCGCCACCCTCGTGGCCCAATATGCACGGGAAAATACCTTCCGGATCATCGCCGGAGAGGGTAAATGCATCGGTATGGCATACACCTGAAGCCAGAATTTTCACCAGCACTTCACCTTTCTTGGGCAGCATGACATCCACTTCCTCTACGGATAGCTGTTGATTCGGGCCCCAGGCGATGGCAGCTTTTGATTTAATAAAATTCTCAGACATGTTGATCCTCACTGATTTGGGTGGGTAGTGGATGGCCTGCGCCTATATTTGATGTGCCTGCCAATCATGAACCGATTCTATCAAAACCGGACATTCTACTTGGCAGTACCGTTTATGCAACGAGTGCAATATATTTTTCATACAACACAACAATTGAAAATGTCAGTGTAAACATTGCAGGAATACCGTCTTTCCATGTATCAAAGTATAAGTGACAAAAAATTGCACCAGCAGAGGTGCCTAACAGGGCTAAAATACCCGCAATGCCCAAATAATTCGGGAACCAAAGTGCAACAGCGCCGAACAACTCAATGAGGCCAACCAAAGCCATTATTGTACGGTTAAAACCATATTTTTTGAAAAACTCTAACTGAGTTTCGAATATCATCTGTTGCCAGCCCAGTATTTTGATGGAACCAGCGAAAACAAAAAATGCTGTCAGCAATCCAGATATTACGACCATGATAGTTGAATTCATTATTATCTTCCTTCAGACATTTTCAGCAGAAAATACTTGCACGATAAGAGGCCGCTTTATGCCAAAGCCGACGACGGGTAAAATCTGCTACATGCGTTTGACAGCACTAATTGGGCTACAGCGTCAGCCGTATTCTAAGGCCCGTCACCCATACCGTGTCTTCCTCGTTATTCAGCGCAGGGTCCTTGAGTAATTGCAGATTGGGAGTGATCGCCAGATTCTCAGACAACTGCATCCTGTAGAACAGCTCTCCTGTGGACTGGGCATCGAGGTCATCCTGGGGTGGCTGCCCCCAGTTCAAAGCCAGGCCCAGCAAGTCGGAGTTGCGACGATACTTTCGCATAAAGCCCAGAGTGTAGGACTCCTCATACAGGGCCGCATCGCCGTCGGCCCAACCGCCCCGCGCAAACAGCATCCAGCGCTTATCGTATGTGGTCCAATTAGCCCCCGCAGTGAATCCCTGGGCTGAATCCAGGCCCACTTTCTCGCGCTCGTCCACATGCCAGGCGGTGAAGTGAATATTGGTGGTGTAGCGCTCGCTACGACTGGGCGACCAGCCCACCTCACCCCAGGTAAAGAATTCGGAACCATCGCGGAACCATTCGTAGTTTTCCAGGGTACCGTTGGCATCGTTGACTGAACCCTTAACGTACCAGTTGTCTCCCAGCCAGGTCCCGCCGCCAAGCCCGTAGGACGCATCGGGAAATGCCACAGCGGGGTTGAGCAAAATGGCCAGGTTACTGAAAACTGTCCAGGGGTTGGCATAGCCCAGAACCGACGCGTAGTCGGAGGGGTCAAAGCGTCCTGCGATCAGACCACCACCGTCGCCAATGCCCTGCTGCCAGTTGAAATCAATGACTTCCCAGCCGGTATCATTGAACAGCACCCCGGTCTGGCCGATGTATCCTGCCTCCCCCCCAAGATTGGAGGCGGTAACATCTCCGGTAATCTTGTGCCTGTTGTCGACTTTAAAAACCAAGCGACCTGCCTGCTTGTTTTCTCGATTGAAAGGAGTCCATTCACCATAGGCCCGTAGAATCCCGGAAAATGCATAATCTTCATCGGTGAGGGAATCACTCAGGTGTTGATACAGCGCGGTGTAGTCAAACCCAAAGCGTAAGCCGTGACGATCGTCCATATCGGACTTGAAATCCCACCAGCTCTGCAGGGAATCGTCGATCTCAGGGAAGCGAAAAAGGGGCTCCGTACGAATGTCTTCATCCACCAGCATTCGGGGAGGGGTATTGGGAGAACCGAAGCCTACGCTTCTGTCTTCGTAGCCGACCTTGCGCGGGACGTCCTCGGCACCGTTCTCCTGGCTAACGACACTAAAGGAGCCTATTCCCATGGCCAATATGGCGTAGCGGAGCATGCCTGCCAATCGCATATTCACTCTCCCTTTGTCAAGTCATTCAAGACTATTGATATAGGCCTTGCCACTTTTCATCACAAAAGGAATAGTATCTACCCCTGATCCTTGACTCGGTGCTGCCCACATATCAAAGGACGCACCGAGCACGAAAAGATGCTCAAGCGAATTGCCATCCATAAGAATTAAATCGGCATAGGCTCCGGGTTCGATGACTCCCACTTTGCCCGAATTGTCTTGTGCCGACGCCAATGATACGACGACTGCAAAGATTGCAGTGTAACTGAAAGTCTTCATGTGGAAACACTCCCGGCCTCCTTTAATAAGTTGCGCGGGATGACGAGGTGCTAACACCCCGCACGAAGCAATTTCTTCGTCGCGTGGCGTTTCCAATGCATTAGAGATCCTAGCAGGCCAGGAGGCTCTGGACTCCACGAAATCACCGTTCAGGACCTCCAGAAAGGGAATCTACGAGCGCCGCCGGACGGTCTGGAAATTCCGAATGCTCGTCATCCGGTGTCTCTATGTCGGCATGCCAGGTGAATTCCTTGTCACCCAGATCCAAATCGACCTCGCCATCCGTGATAATCGGATAGCGGATCTGCTGGCCGGCCCTCAATTCCGTGTTGGCCACGCCATTGTCAATAATGACCTGTCCGCTCACCAACACGTACGGAATCCCTTTGGTGTAAGACCCGTTCGTGCCCTTCTTCATTGAGGATGTTTCCGTGATCGTATCTGGATTGAAGATGGTTATGTCGGCGATCATACCCTCTTGCATCCGGCCCCGCTCTTGCATTGGCTTGAGGCCCACCATGGAAAAATACTTGGCCGGAATATATGAGGCGTTATTTACGATCTCCATTAGTGGAATGCTCTGTTCCCGCGCCTCGCGAAAGACAATTCCGTATGTTCCAGCATTGCGCGGATGTCCGCCATATTCTGAGAAATCCGCGTCAATTGGAAGGGGCTCGCCATCGACCAGATAGGCAACACTGTCGTTGGCTATGGCAATATCCTTCATATGCATCCACCGTTTGAGGTCGTCCTCCGGGCGCACTGTAATGAAGATAGGTCTGCTGGGGTCCTCTTTTTGTTGTCTGAAAAACTCCTCGTCCGATTCATAAAGCTGCCCAGTTTCAATGTCGAAGATATCCCGGGTCGGCTTGATATTGTTGTTCTCAATCTTGTCAGGCAGCAGTTGCGGGGTCGCGATATTCGGGCTTCCGGTGATGGCGGGATAATATTCGGCGAATATCGGCATACCACGCTTTTGCAGGCGGCGAGTCATCTCATATATTTCTTCCCACCCTTGGTTCTGGATATGAGAAAGAATAAGCGCACCGTCCAATGCAACGGCATTTGCGATAACCTCGTTCGCTCCCAATGAATAGTACAGCGGAAGACTTTCTGTCGGGCCAAACCGTGTGTGAGCTCCGAAGAATCGGTTGTATTTCTTGGCCAGCTTCTGGAGCGCAAAAAGCTCCTTGGGGAAGGTGTTGTATCCCATGTAGCCCACTGTGGTGTTTACGGTGATCGCCCCGGCGCGAAGCCCCTCGTCATACATCATCATAGTTTGCTCCAATTGGAGCTTGCTAGGAACATCTAAAGCCCAACTGGCATGGCCGTCCTCACTCTCGGCCAAACCTCGGGATTTTAAGATATAGGTGGGATCCGAGGCGATCTCAATCGGAACACCGTCCATCACGACACGCCGAATCTCCTCGTGTCCCATCCCTATACCAAAATTGAGGAACGAATTGCCTTCATACTTGGCATAGAACAAATTGACATCAGCCGAGCCGCCTTCGGTGTCGAGGAGCGTGGTTGTTCCGTCATGCGCCATCATCTTTTGATCGAAAGGAGCGAAAGAATGCGAATGCGTATTGATGAAACCCGGCGCGACGACATGGCCGCTCGCGTCAATTTTCTCAGCACCACTGATCACGTCCTCAGTGATTGCAGCAATTCGGTCGCCTTTGATGCAAACATTTCTTACCGCATCGAAATTTGTCTCGGGGTCCATGACCCGGCCATTCATAATGGCAACGTCACAATCTTTTGCTTGCGTGGTTCCAGCAACCGTCAGAAGCAACGCAGCAAAAATAGTAAATTTCATACCAAATATCCTTTGTCCAAGTTTCATTGTTTACAGATCGTCAACAGCTTTTGTCTTCGTAGCCCACCTTGTGTTGAACTGCGAGGAACTCCTCCTAAGCCAAGACCATAACCGGTCGCCCTGACAAGATCACCGCAGTGGTCAGTCCGCAGCCCAATTTCGCAAGCCAGCGTTCTAGATATTTGTTAAAGGTAATTTGTCCAGTTCTCCATTCTCAGGACGATTTTCCTGAAAATACGTGATGCCAAAAACTCATCCGTGTAGATCCCCGAAGTTCCCACTGCTCCCGGTGACAGCCTTATTGAATCGTCATCCAGACTCACCGCCACCCAAACAGGGTCCGGTGTTATCTCGAATGCATCCAGCGCACCACCTGTTGGCTCCAGCAATCCTTTTGAGCTTGCACCAATGATATCAACGACCTCTCCTGTGAAGACCTTACCTGGATACTGCTTAAAGATAACCTCCACGGGCTGTCCCTTACGCACATAGCGAATATAATTCTGCGCTATCTGGGTTCCCAGAATCTGGGCTGAACTATCTACAAGTGCCATCACCTCACTGGAGTTTTCTATCACCCGCGCGCCTGGCTGGAGAATAACGTTACTTACAAACCCATCAGTTGGTGCCCGAGCAATTGTTTGTTCCAGTTTCCAGCTGGCTGCCGTTAGTTGAGCCACTAGCTGTCGTAGTTCAATTTCTGCCTGTTTCATTTCCTCCTGCGCTAATACATTTGCCTGGGCAAGCTTCTCTCTGCTTGCAAGTCGCACTCTCGCCAGCTCGACAGATGCCTGCAACCTGTCAAACTCTGCTCTATACAGGGTGTCGTCGATGCGAAATAATTCATCACCAGCAGCAACATGGCGGTTTTGTGTGACGGCTACCTCAGTAACAATGCCAGATACACTCGGCACAATTTGAATGGATGGATTGATAACAATTAGAGGGCCACTGGGTGATCCAAAATTCATCGGAATCAGTAGAAATAAATTGGCGAGGACGTAAATCACGAGCGGTGACCACTTCATCCAGGTAGCCCACCCCTTGAATACGCCGATCTTAATCAGCGCCCATAAAAAGCCCATCCAGGCCAGAAGAATAACCGTTATCATTTTGCAGCCCCCACATTTCGCAGCCCTTCAAGCTCCTTTTCAAGTGCCGCTATGCGTTCCTCTGGGTCGGACCGATCGATGAGGCCAGGCGCATAAGCCCACATCAGCACAAACGGCCAGGCAACAGCGCCGAGAACAAGGGTAGCCCAACCACCGATGGCAACTGCCTCTGAAAAGGGATGACTATTCGCCTTCGCTACCCGACCTGGAAGGCCTGCCAGCATCCAAAATAGAAAGCCCACTAGCCCGACAATCAGAATGTGCACAAATAGTGCGAATATGTCTAAAAAGTCCATCACTTCTCCTGAAATTTAACTAGAGAAAGCTCTTACACTCGCTCAGGTGAGACACATAAATGTGAGACCCAATTTATTCAGTTCAATTGGAGCGAACTAAGCTACTTCCAAACTTGCCCGTAGAAGCGTTTTAAGTTTTCACCCAAAAAACCGGCAATTTCATCGTCAGTCCAACCATAAACTTCTTGAAGAACACGTGCAGCACCCCACATTTCACTGGGTTTACCCATGTGTGATGGCGTGGCATAACCCATTTCAATAGGGAAGTTCTGCGGATTCTCCAAGATCCACTTTAAAGTCTCTCCGTAGTTCCAGACATAGTCAGAACCCGCACATACATGCTCAGGGCCGGTTAGGTTACGAATATATTCCGCGTGTTTAGCAATACTAAAGGGTGTTGAATCGCCATATTCATTTAGGAAACCACCAATAAAGTTAACACAAATCACACCACCGCCAGCAGCAATGGCTTGGATCGCATCATCAGAAATACTGCGGTCAATACCCATAAGCGCAGTTGCGTTCGAGTGTGAAGCCATAATTGGCTGTGAACTTGCAATTGCCGCTTCAATACAGGTGTTGTTTGAAGAATGCGAACAATCAATTGCAATACCCAATTCGTTGGCTTTTTTAAGTACCGCAAAACCAGGTTCATGAACACCTTCATCGGTACCGTCTGAGTTTGATACTCCGCCATCAGAGTATGGCGTATCAATGTTATAGGTATACATTAACTGGCGCATACCCAATTCATAGAACTCCTCCATATTCGCTAAGGCTTCAGCCTCATCACCGGTGTGGCTCAACGGCAGCATGCCTTGGAAGTTATGAAATATACCCAACTTCCCTTCAGTTTTAGCTTTATCGAAATCCTCAATGGTTCTTACTTGTAGGTATTTATCACCTTTTTCAGCCCAATGTTTATTGGTGTCAATCATGCGCCTTTTTACGGCTTCCGCTGTATCTGGACCCGCGTTGGTTACCGTCGCAGAAATTACGTTGAACTTATTGTCAATTGATTGCTGCGTAGCGTCTTCAAACATCTCGGTGCTAAAGCCAGCAGGAAAACCAGGAACACCGACAAATAAACTATCAACAATCATAGTGTCTTTGAAACGCTCCTTAATACCATCATCTTGCCTAACTTGTTCGGCAGTGCGAGGGTCTGCAACTTCAATTAGGTACTCAATATATTCATCAAACTCTTTTGGATCAGTAGGACGCGGTTTCATTTCAAATGATGGGCCAGGACCCATGGCAGAAGGCTCGTCAACGGCCGCCATATTCTTGTCGACTGCACTCGTGCTACTACAGGCCAATAGTGATGCTGAAATTGCTACGGCTAGTAGCTTGAATTTTAATTGCATAGGAACCCTTAAACGATTTTCGTTAGATTTTTGTCAACAACAACAATGAAAGGCTTTAGGTAATCAGTCCAGCGTGTTCTTATAGATCACACCGTCTTTCATTATCAGTTGGATAGAAGGTACGTCTTGGCCACGCTCTTGCGCATCGAACCATTTTGGGTTGGCACCGATTGCAGTAATATCCTCTAGGGGATTCCCGTCTACGATCAGAATGTCTGCGTATGCGCCAACCTCGATTACACCCAGAGTCTCTGGATAAGGATTGCCGCGCCCCGTGAGTGCTGCCAACTCACCGCCGGTTGAGGTCAGTGATTTGAGTGCTTCGAAATTCCCAAATGTTTCCGCCACAAAATATTTGGTGAAGTCCATCGACTGACGATAGGGAACGCCTGTCAGCAGTACGTAGTCAGAGTCGAACACGATTTTCGGTTGATACTTCTTGATCAGGTCAAACAACTGCACACTTTCATCACGTAACCGCATAAACTTCTGTGTGGGTGGAAACGTGGGGTCTTGATGCATCGGATGATTGATTGCAGCGTCGGACAAGGCCGTCAGGTTAGGAGAGAAAAACGCTTCCTTCTTTACCAGTTTTTGCATTGTCTCTTCAGAGATATTCAGCCCATGATCGACGACTTTCACTCCCAGATCCAACGCTCGGCTTAGATCCGAGTCCTGAAAAACGTGCATCGCGACATAGGAGTCATAATCGGCCGCGGTTTCAACCGCCGCACTTATTTCATCGTCGGTAAACGCGGACTGGAAGATCGGGTCTTTTGTGGATGTAACGCCGCCGCTGACCATAATTTTAAGGAAGTGTGCACCAAGTGCAAAGTTCCTGCGCCCTCCCTCGAGAACCTCGTCACGACCATCTATGAGTCTCGTCGTTTCAAGTCGTTCGAGATTGCTTTCACCTTTGCGTTGACCGGCGATACCCCAATCTCCATGTCCGCCGGTCTGCGAGAGGCATCCGCCCGATAGATATATGCGAGGGCCCTCAAGAAGACCTGCGTCGACAACCCCTTTCAGCCCTCCATGGGCACCGCACATGTCTCTGACCGTTGTGAAACCCATGGCCAACATTTCCTTGGCCATGGCAGCTGCTCGTGCCCCAATTTCTTCCCATGTTGAGTTTTGCAGATCGACGAGGGTGCCATCCTTGTACATGTTCAAGTGAACGTGACTGTCGATCAGGCCTGGCATCAACGTACCTCCGCCACCATCAATGATGACAGCATTTGCTGCGGCCAGTGGTTCAGTGGAAACCGCCGTAATCAGGTTGCCTTCGACCAAGACATTGGCGTTTTCAATCCGCTTTTCATTAACGCCGTCAAAGACGTGGACGTTAGTAAACAAGGTTTGGACAGGCGAGTCCTGTGCAATGCCCGGGCCAGCACCCAAGGCAATAAAAAGAGCAAAGCCCAACAGGCCATTACGAATCACGGATGCAGCTATCATTGACATAAATCCCTTACATTAAATATGGACAAAAATGTGTTGCACCTCAACTGGAGAGGCTTCATTCAACGGCCTCCAGACATCTCTGCATCTAGTGTTGAAATTCTATCAACTTTAAGAGACTATCCATTTACCATTTTAAGACATCTTCGGAGCGATATTGCACGATGCCAAGAACAAAGATACCTCTTATCAGGGCATCACAATTGCTACCGTTCATTGAGGAATTACAGTTACTCGAGGTAGACCCAGCCAGACAACTTCGACGATGTCACTGTCCAGTCAGCACCGATTTTACGGATCCCGGCAATATCATTCCCACCAATCGCCTCTGGCAGTTCATCGAGGAAACTTCACGCAGTTTAGGAAACAAAAACCTCGGCTGGGACATAGCTATGGATTATGGCGTCTATGGAGGAGGACAATTTGGTTACCAACTTGAGCACCAGCGCACTCTGGGCGACGCTATCAATCTATATAATTGCTCGATATCACAGCACGCTAGTGTCAGCTATGGACAACTAGATACCGAAGGAGAATGCAGTTGGTTCTATCGAGCGACATTACCCGTGAAGGGTTCGCAATATTTCCAGGTTGAGCAATATGCACTGGGGACCCTGGTCCATACCGTTCGCAGCTATCTCGGTTCGAATTGGCGGCCAACACGGATTGCAATTACCGCCAGGCCAAGGCAGGCGCAAAGTTATAACATTGCTAATTCATGTGACGAGCTTATCGTAGGCGCAGCAAGGGCTGGGATCGAGATACCTACCAAACGCATGAGCGCCAGTAGTCGAGAGCTCAGAAACTCACTTCAAAAACCCGGCAGGAAATCTGGTCCATTTCCTACCGAAACGCCTAATATTCTTCGACAGATGTTGGGTTTCTATCTGGATGACTATTCACTCTCACAAAATACCGTGAGCGATATACTGGAGGTTTCGCCAAGAACACTGAATCGACAGCTTGCATTGTACGGATTGAGCTTTAAAGACATTCGAAAGGATGTGATTATGGAGCGCGCGAAGAAGGAACTCGTATCAGGAAAACTGTCGATGCTCGAAATCTCTAGATTATTGGGCTATGCAAACCAAAGCGCATTTTCTCGGTCCTTTGCACAGACGATGAACGAATCTCCAGGTGCGTATCAACAGCGAATCGCTTCGAAAGGTATGACAACTTAGCCTGACCAGACCACGGACTACCAGCGACTTGAAATCTTGCCACTGCTTCGGCACATCCTTCAAACGCATTGCCTGTTGGATCTCGATGGTGGATGGCCCTGTCCCGACTATCGCCAATTTTTACACCGTTTAGGCACCCACAAAAGCTTCCACCAATCTGGCTCGGAGGGATTTTGGATTCGCGTTCTCCCACTTTGTGTAGCAAGATAGTGATACCAAACTCATCACCTGCGTAACCTTATGCACCTATATTTCAAATCTATTGCCACGCTTTTACTGATATTTCTCCCACTTGCAGGCAATACCCAGATAGTGGAGGACACGCGCATCCTCCTGCGCAATGTAACGCTTGTGGATCGTGACGGGGTTGACAATAAAACCGTGAACATTCTGGTAAAGAACTCCACGTTGGACATCATCACTGAAGATCTTATTCCACTGAAGGATGCCGATGAAGCTTACGATGCCCGTGGAGGCTTCATCTTGGGCAAACTGGAACTCGGTAGCCCCGCAAGCTTCATGATTCTGGATGGAGATCCTGGTAACGACATCGATATCATGCTCGACACCAAGTCTCACGCCCTCTTTGCCATAAAAAATGGCGCGATTGTAAGAAATCGCTTTGTGATGATGCTTGAAGAGACACCGGAAGAAAAAGTACGCGCAGAAAAAGGCTGGCTTGCCTACGCGCCACCGCCCCTGGCGGTCCCCCTGGATTACAAGGACACCGAACGTTGGAACCGCTTCAATACCAAGTGGATTTCAGGTATAGGTGTCGCGGCACTTGTACTCGACCGGCAGAATTGGCTTGACCAGAACGAGGGTAGCCAATTGCAGTTGGGTGACCTGGACCTCTACGATGGCGGAGAGATCCGGGGGCTTCGCATCGGTGCCGTGGGTACCATCAATTTCGATAAGCCCTGGGTTTGGACACTGTTTGGCGCCACGCATGCTTTCGACAAGGGATTCGACACTACCGAAGATGACGACTTTACTCTTTTCGATGTAAGACTGGATATTCCGGTATGGGATAAATCCAGTTTCTCCATCGGTAAGCAAAAAGAGCCTATATCGATGCAGCGTATTATGAGCATGGCTCACCTTCCCCAACAGGAACGCGCAGCAGTCGCCGACGCATTGCTACCAGCTCGCAATATCGGAGTTGTGATGGCCGGATCACTATTTGATGACAACATGACACTTGCCGGCGGCGTTTTCAACAACTGGCTGGATAAGGACCAGCCCAATTCATTCAGTGAAAATGCCAGCCAGTTCGTAGGCCGGGCGACGGGCGTAGCCTGGGCCTCAGACAATGAAAGCACTTTGCTGCACCTCGGGGCAGGCTACCGCCATTCGGACGTTAAAGAGCAAGCCTTCGTCAGCACCGAGCCGGAATTCAACAAATCACCCAAATTTGTCGATACTGGCCTTTTGGATGGCGACAGCTCAGATCTCTACCAATTAGAGGCATCTCTACGCTCGGGACCTTTCTGGTTGCATGGTGAGTACATACAGTCTGAACTTGAATCACAGGAGCTCAACGACCCGAAATTCGACGGCTATTTCGTCACCGCTTCCTGGGTGCTCACAGGGGAAGTGAGGCCTTACAATCGCCGCGTGGGGATTTTTGGCAGCGTGCCCATTTCTCGTAACGTTGACCAAAACGGATGGGGCGCATGGGAAATCAGCACCCGGTTCAGCAACTTGGATGCCAATGAGGATACGATAGACGGAGGAGACATGGATATCTGGTCTGTCGGTTTAAACTGGTGGCTAACCCCCTACTTCAACGTCAATCTGAACTACCGTTATGTGACCCTCGATAAACTCGGAGTGGAGGGCTCCAGCCAAGGCATCAACACACGGGTTGTTCTAATATTGGAGTAACACTTTAGTGGGTTTTGCCAAGTTAACCCAGTCAGGCCACAAAAATCTGCCAACGGGTCTCAAGCAACCGCCCTACCCACTCTTCAAACGCACTCACCCTCAGATTCCTATAGTGTTCAGCCCTGACAAGGTACCTACCCCTTTTGCGCCAGATCGAACAATATATCTGCCCGGGAAATTTTTTAAGTTTTCTATAAAGGCGCGACCAACCAGCATCTGGAAAACAGCAAATCAACCCGTCGTACCTGTCGTACCTGACACCCAGCTAGCTCAGTTTCGGAAGAGCCTCAAAGTTCGGTTTCAAAAACCCCTTACCCTTCTACAACTTACTGCCACGTATCTCGGTATTACCCACCACCAGTCTCGGCATAAGCTCGGTCGCGGTCACTCTGCCCTACCACATCAGAAAATCCCGTTACGTTTCTTCAGCTTTCTGCCCAGGTTCACGATAGACCATCCGACTCATAAGAGGGCGCTCTAACGTGAATTTCAGTCTGATCTATTTTTCGGGCATTAATTCAGTGACTTACGCTGACCAGAGCATCCGACTCTGGTGAACCACAGCTAGACGTAATCCCGTCACAATAATCAGGCTAACTTTCTCGCTAGGCACCCTGGTACGGTTAACGTTCCCAGTCGCCTATAGTCGAACTGACCTTTCCCCCAAATTTGGGCCACCTTCTCGGTGAAAAATCCCTCATTTAAGCCACCTTCCGAGCGTACTCAGCTGGTGGGACATAGCCCAGTGAACTATGTGGTCGAACTTCGTTGTAATGCTGCCGCCATGCATCAACTTTGGACCGCGCATCTTCCAGGTTTTTAAACCAATATTGGTTCAGACAGCAGTCCCTGAACTTGCCATTGAAACGGTTTTGACAAATTAACTTCTTGAGATCAGAGAAACCTAGCTGATGGTCTCAAACTACCGCCCTACCCCATTCTTCAAACGCACTAATCCTAAGGTTCCTATGATGCTCAGCCCTGACCAAGTGCCTACCTATATTGAACAGATTGGAGACAGCTGCATGAGCACACAGAAACCGCTGAGCCTGCCCTGTCGATTTGAACCTTCGCATCACCCGCTCTCGCACCCTGGTCGGCTCATGGGATTGCTCTGCCCGATTATTTGCGTACCGATCAGTGACATGAATTGTTTCAGGGATCAACTCCCGAAGGGCAACGCCATAGCTACGCAGTTTGTCCGTTACGATCTTTCGGGGTTCCCCGCCATGACTGCGCAAAAACCTTTTGAAGAAGCGTTTGGCTGCTGTGACATCGCGTCTCGCTTGCAGGAAAACATCAACCACTTCACCGTCCTGATCCACAGCCCGCCACAAATAATGCTGTTTGCCATTGATGTTTACAAAGACTTCATCAATGTAGAACGTATCGCCGTAGCCTCGGTGTTTCCGCTTCAATCTTCTGGCGTAAATTGCGCCGAATTTGATACACCAGAGGCGAATCGCTTCGCGGCTGACGGTGATGCCTCGCTCGGCGAGGAGGTCTTCAATATCTCTGTGACTGAGATTGAATCGGTAGTAGAGCCAGACAGCGTATGAAATGATGTCAGGTGGGAATCGGTGGCGTTTATAAGTATTCATTCGCTGATTCTACCAATTTCAGCGAGTTAAGTTGTCAGTACGCTATTCCCCCCTCAATAGATACGCCTTTGTATAGGCAAGGCTATCGCCGTTATCCAGCAAAGTACCGTTGGGTAATTCCTGAGTACGGGCACTGATTTCCAACATAGCCTGGCCCAGCTCTTTTGAACTGGTGACCAACTTCCCGGGGCGCAGTAAGACCTCGGTAATATGATGGCCGATATTCGTCGTTTCACTGATAGGGCGAATATAAGCCGAGCGATAACTAAATGACCGCAGCCCGGTGCCCTCGGCCATGGCCGCCACATCCCGTTCGGTTTTACGTTTATCGTGTGCCCAGGGCGCATCGCTGTCGCCGGTGCCCATACCGGCAATAAAATGATAGGCCATGGGGGAATCAATGTGACCGGCAGCTCTTCGCGCGGCTAACCAGGCCGGCACAAAGGCCGCGGGAAAGTCCACATGAATCAGCGTGTAAGTCGCTGCGTCGACGCTCATGGAAGAAGTGCCCAGTGCCCATAGCACCGTGCTAACCTCGCCAAGTTGACTATCGAGCTGGGAATAATCTGTAAAGTCCTTGTGCATAATCACTGAGACTTTATCGCGGGCTTCAACAGATGCGATATAATCCGTGCTGCGCCGAGTAACGACATAGACTTTTTCTACTTCATTATCCTCGACAGCGGCTTTTAATAAACCGCCACCGGCTGAACCTGTCGCACCAAAAACCATCACCACCTTATTGGCGCTGGTATCGCGCTCGGCATTGTCTGCGGGCTCTAAAGACCCCTGAGTTGCCGCACCCCAAACGTTTAAACCAATGATCAACGCAAAAACCACTGTAAGCATAATAGCCAACCATTTTATTATCATAAAATAACCGTTTGATGTGTTTTTAGAAAAAGTTATAGGGGGATCTTAATCCACCGCCGTCAACAAAGGAAACCGACCTCAGTCTTTGGCGGAATAATCTGCTCGCATACTGGCGCCCCTGATCGCTGTGAAACCGACCCCGCTGGGCTTCGACAACATCCCCGATGAACTGCGTGTTCAGCAGGTTATCGGGGATGAATGGATTTACCCTAACGATCCACGTATCGCGCAGCTGGACTAGAGATTACTTAGGCCGTTTGTGTGGCAGCAGCCATCGCAGCTTTGAAATCAAAGCCCATTGCGATTACTAC
>JBALWA010000084.1:0-14912 GCA_036960305.1 Halioglobus sp.
GGATTTTTTAACTAGTTAAACATTCCACAAGCTGTAGCTATTTCCTGGCCATATCATTAGTTACTGGCATGGACAGGCAGTAAAAACCCTCCTGACCCTCAAAGCTCGCCCTTAGAAAAAAGAGCGGATTCGAAATACGGAAGACTGAAGTTGGTAGACGGTAGTTGGCGAGAAAAGCGAGTACCAAAGGTTTCTACGCTGGTTTCAGCGGAGGAGGTAATAGTTTCTCTATGGCCCCAGGTGTGGTTTCCCAGACAAGCGTCAGCATCTCGGCATCGTAGAAATCATCACTCTCGCCGGCATTTTCCAAAATTTCCTCATAGGTTTTAACGAAACTCATAATGGATATCGCTCGCAAATATTTATGACAGTGCTTTCATATTTCTACTGGATTCGATTATAGTGATCGCTGGAGATTGAATGGAATCATATTCGGCCAGTGTTTTTTAACTGCTATCTACAGTCATGTGCAAAGGGAGTGAGCGATGATAATAGATCGACTTCAGCGTGATCTTCTCAAACAGCTGTTAAGCGAGCTGGAGAAGGCAGGGGTCACACCCGATCAACTGCTATCCCGGTCCCGCTTGCAGGGATATCCAGCTTCCGGCCAAGCTGTGTTTGCAGGGGCCGATTCGTTGGTGCTGTTAGAAACTGCGGTGGAACTGGCGGGTGATCCTTGTCTGGCAATACGCCTTGGGCAAGCGGTTGGCATTGCCAGTTACGGAGCCTTTGGTTTCGCCTTGATGAGCTGCGCCAATCTGAGAGAATCGATATTGCTATTGCTACGCTATGGGAAGGTGTTTTTTGAGCCAAACTGGGAATCGCACGATCATGACGGAGGGCTATTGTTACGGTTGAATCTAACTCTGGGCACTCCAGCACAACAAAGTCTGGTAACCGAATTGTGCTTCTCACAACTTAGCTGTGTGGGGAGCTCTCTCTATAGAGGCCAAATAGAGGATGCCGAGATACACTTGAATTTCCCCAAGCCCTCTCATTCTGCTTGCTATAAGCGCGCTTTGAACGCAGCTTTGAAATTCGACTGTGAAAACAGTCAGCTGTTTCTACCGGCACAGGTTCTCGATACGCCTGTCAGAACGGCAAATCCATCTGAGCATGTGGTCTTTCATCAGCAGTGCGAGGAAGTGCTGCGCAGCTTGAGCAGTGCGGAGAAAACCACCGCCGCCGTACGGCGCCTGTTGATCCAATCCGCTGGCGAATTCCTCGATATTTCGCAGGTAGCAGAGCGGCTCTATGTTAGCGAGCGTACCCTGAGGCGCCGCCTGGATGCTGAATCGACCAGCTTTAGAATTACCTTCGAGGAGATCAGGGATTTGCTTGCCAGAGAGTATTTGGCCAAAACCGAATTAACCGTTGCCGAGATAGCACACCTGCTGGACTATGCCGAGACGGTGAACTTTCGCCGGGCGTTTGTGCGCTGGAACGGCGTAACGCCCAGCCATTATCGCCTACAGCAGGTCGCGTAGGCAGTATTCCGTCAGCGTATTGATGAGATTACGCTTTAAGGCAGCCTTGTCATGGTCGGACCGGTGGGTCATGGCAAAGTAGGCACTAGTAGCTGGCCGAATATGACCCCATTCTTGGCCGAATATGATTCCAAAGTGGACGCTTCTCCAGAGTATTGTGTTTTTTTTCAATGGCTCAGGAGAAGAGACATGACAGTAATCGCCAGCGCTTCACGTATGCCTGAAGGTATGAACCTGGAAGTTCGGAATATCAAGTTTGAACTCAGCGAACAGTTGTCCAAAGACTGGTTGGATAACGACCCATTTAAAACGGCTTTCTTTAACGCCCTTAGTATGACTTTCCCCGACGGTGAGCGCTTTTTTATAGACAGTGTTCGTCATTATAAAGATGAAGTGAAAGACCCGAAGCTCAAAAAAGAAATGAGCGGCTTTTTTGGTCAGGAGGGTATGCACTCCCGAGAGCACCTTACATACAACAAAGCTTTGTGTGATTTGCGCGGTTACAACCAGGAGAAAATGGAGGGCAGAACAAAAAGCATGGTTCGACTAGGGCAAAAAAAGATGTCGCCTGTAGGTCACCTGGCAGCAACCTGTGGTGTCGAACATATTACAGCGATTTTTGCAGACAAAGTCCTCAACGGCTGGATGCTCAGCGAGGTGGATCCCCAGATGCGAAGCCTGTGGGAATGGCATTCTGCTGAAGAACTGGAGCACAAATCTGTCGCGTTTGATGTTTACATAGATATCGGCGGCAACTATAAGGCCAGGAAGCTGACTTTAAGAATGTTCACCATTCATTTCCTATGGAACCTGCTCGCCAATACCGCCTATATGCTGCGCAAGGACAAAAAACTCTGGAAGTGGTCCACGCTGAAAAGTGGATTTAAGTTTCTCTTCGCCAAGGGTGGTGTATTGCGCGAATTCCGCGGCGATTACCTCACGTATTTCGACCCTGACTTTCACCCTTGGGACGATGATAATCGGCACCTGCTCGAGAGCTGGCAAGCTCCCAAGGCCGCGTGAATGGGGCCGCCCCTCCGGGGGGAGAGTTGTGCAAACAAAGCAGGTAGCGGTTGGCCGGAAATGATTCCTTATGGTTCGCCGTTCAAGCGTAAAATTTCCCGGTTTTCAAAATGCTTGTAACAATGCTCAACGGGAGTCTATCGATGAAAAAATTGCTTTATGGCCTGCTTGGTGTGGTAGTGCTGGCGGGGACGTTCGTCCTGGCGTTGCCGACAATCCTGCACAAGGCGGGGATGCATCCAGAGTATCACGGCCCCAAAGTTGCACTGGCGGCTAAACGCGCCCTGGTGATTACCACCAGTCATGACGTGCTTGCCGCCCCAGGCGAAACAGAAGGCCCAGCCACTGGGGTTGTTGCCTCGGAGCTAACGCACCCGTATTACGTTTTTCTTGATGGGGGCATGCAGGTTGATGTGGCCAGTATCAAAGGGGGTAAAATTCCGATAGCTCCGGATTCACTGTCGCGTATCTCAGCCACGCCGGAGACGACGCGCTTCCTGCAGGACCCGATCTTCACAGCCAAGGTCGAGAAGTCGATCAAGATCGACGACGTTGATTTCACCGACTACGACATTATCTTCCTGGCTGGTGGTTGGGGCGCAGCCTATGATCTTGGTTATTCTCCCGTGTTAGCAAACAAGATCAGCAATGCCTACTACGCTGACAGCAAACCGGTGATCGGCGGCGTCTGCCACGGCGTGCTCGGTTTGATCAATGCCAAAGATCCCGATGGGAATTTGCTGATCGCCGGGCGTCGCATGACCGGGGTCAGCGACAAGCAGATTAAAGAACTCAATATTGAAATCACCCCACAGCACCCTGAAACCGAATTGCGCAAGGCCGGTGCCCTTTACGAGAGCCAGAGCGCATTTCGCGATATGTTTGCCACTCATGTAGTGGTGGACAATGAGAAGCGTTTTGTTACCGGGCAAAACCAGAACTCCAGCACCGCAACGGCGCACAAAATGATGCAGGTCGTTGCGGGTCGGGGAAAGTAACATTGAAAAGTACATTGAACAAAGTGCTTAAATTACTAGTGCTGTTACCGGCTATTCTCTTTGTGGTCATGGGTATTCGCTGGCTGGTGGCGCCTGCGGGAATAGCGCCTAATTCTGGCCTGACACTGGCTGAAGGTATCGGGCTCAGTTCCCAGATCGGCGACATGGCCGGCTACTTCCTGACGCTGGGCAGCTGCATGCTCATTGCCCTGATCATTGAGCGTCGCAGTTGGTACTACCCGCCCATGATGTTACTGGCGATCACAGCCCTCGGTAGAATTGTCGCCTGGCTGTTGCACGATGCCACACTTGCGGTCAGTCAGATCACGATAGAGGTGGTGGTGGCACTTATTTTGTTGCTTGCATCCCGACGATTGCCGCAAGCGCTTTCAACAAGAGATTTGAACGGGTGACACGGCCCCTTTTACGTCAGATTTTTTATGCCTTTGCCCTGTATTCAGGTTTTGTTAGTACCGGGGCGTTTGGGGTTGAATCACTGGCGGATGTTGTTGTGGACACAACGACGCAGCCCTTGGCAAGTGCAGTGCGTCCCAACATTGTATTTATCCTCGCAGATGATCTGGGTTATACGGATATCGCGCCCTACGGTAGCGAGGTCAATACGCCAAGCCTGAGCGCGCTGGCCGAGCAGGGCTTGAGCTTTACCAATTACCACACCGCAGCAAACTGCGCGCCCGCCAGAGCCATGCTGCTCACCGGGGTCGACAGCCATCTTGCAGGGGTACCGAATATTCCCGAAATGCTTGCCCCGCAGCAGCGGGTGCACGCCAACTATCAAGGCGTACTGGGGGATGACGTAGTGACCGTGGCGACCTTGTTGGAAGACGCCGGCTACCACACCTATATGGCCGGCAAGTGGCATCTGGGCATGGAGCCTAGCAAGCGACCGAGCCGGCGCGGCTTTCAGCGTACCATGGCAATGATGGATTCAGGCGCCGATAACTGGGAGCAACGCCCCTACATTGCACTCTATGATCAGGCCAACTGGTTTGCCGATGGAGAGCGGTTTACGCTACCGGAGGATTTTTACTCCTCGCGGTTTTTGGTCGATAAGATGATCGATTTTATCGACAGCAATCTGCAAGACGGCAAACCTTTCTTCGCCTACCTGCCGTTTATGGCCGTGCACTCGCCCGTGCAGGCCCCTCAGGAATACATCGATCGCTACATGGGCATGTACGATTCCGGCTGGGATGCACTGCGTCAGCAGCGCAGGGGGCGAGCGTCTGGCCTGGGTATAGTGCCGGCGGACACCCCCATGGTACGCATGACGACGACAGACGAATGGGATGCGCTGGGTGAAGAGCAGAGGCGCTATCAGGCCAAACGCATGGCGGTTTACGCCGGTATGATTGAGTCGATGGACTCTAATATCGGTCGCCTGATCGAGTTCCTCAAACAGCGGCGTCAATACGACAACACCATTTTCATTTTCACCTCAGACAACGGCAGCGAGGCCAGTGGCCCCGACGACCCCAGAGCCTTTCCCAAGCGACTGGTTCCCGAGAATCTCGGTTATAACCTGGACTACGATAACCTGGGCCTGAAAGGCAGTTACAGCACCATCGGCCCCGGCTTCGCCAGCGCCTCTGCGAGCCCCCTGGCGTACTACAAGTTTTACGCGGGGGAGGGGGGAATGCGGGTGCCGCTGATTATTGCCGGTAAGCCTGTCGCCCGCCAGCAACAGCTGACACAGGCCTTCGCCTGGGCAACGGATATAAGCCCTACCATCCTATCGCTGACTGGGGTTTCACAGCCTGCGCAGCGCTACGCTGGCCGGCCAGTGCAGCCCATCACCGGGCGCGACCTAACCCCCTTGCTCTCGGGAGCGGCTCAACGGGTCTATGGCCCCGATGATGCGGTGGGCTACGAATTGACCGGTCACGGTGTGTTGTTCCAGGGTGACTACAAGTTGGTCGTCAACCAGCCGCCGGTGGGTGATGGCCAATGGCGCTTGTTTAATATTGTGACAGACCCCGGCGAGACAGTAGATTTATCCACATCACAAGCACTGCGCTTCCAGCGTATGTTATCCCGTTATGAGCAATACCGTCGCGATAACAAGGTGGTGCCGGTGCCGCAGGGTTATACCCAGATAAAACAGTTGTTTTCCAACATCTTGCTGCAGTACCGGGACGCTACCATTGTCTTTTTGCTAACACTTCTGCTGTTGTTACCGTTTTACGTTGCTTACCGAATGGAGAGTCGAATGAAGAGTCGCATGAAGAGGACACCCAAACCATGAAACGTAAACACTGGCTCAGTGCCTCCCATTCTCATTGTTCAGTCCACGAAGGGTGCACTCTGATGATTATTCGACGTGCTCTTTTACTTTGCGCCTTACTGTTCGCACCATTGGCTTTCAGCGCAGATATTTCAGGAATCTGGAAACACGCCAAAAATCCTGCCTGGATTGAGATCCGACTGGAGGAGGGTAGCGGGACCATTGTGGGTAATGACAAATACCCTGATCGCGTGGGTCGCAAGGTACTGAAAGATCTGCAAGCCGACAAATCCAAACAGGGTTTGTGGCATGGCCTGATCTACGCCGAGAAGCTGGGAGAGTACAAGGACGTGGAAGTTTCTCTACCCGAGGACGGCCGGATGCTCTTCAAGGGGAAGGTCGGTTTTATGAGTCGCACCGTGGAGTGGGTGCGCGTCGATAAAATACCCGCGCGCTAGAAAGATCAAATAAACCAAGCGGACAGAAGCGCTTGATCAGCGTATTGGAAGGATCGCGTTATTACGCCGCCTCTATCCAAAATATCAGAAATTACTGAATAGAGATTGAGCCTATTGATAAAGCAATTAGTCGTTACATATAACTAGATAATTCTACAAAAATCCTTCAATTAGCTAAACCGAAAGAGCTTAATAATATGAATTTTACCGCCGATCCCCGCTTTAATTTTGCTCGTAAGCAAATTGACGCCATCAATGATGAAAGTTATACATCGGTGTTGGATCTGTTTGAAAGGGCCTGCTCTGAATTTGCTGACAGAGTCGCGTTTACCTGCCTGGGCCAGGACCTCACTTTTCGTGAAGTAGATGAGATGTCAGCTAAGTTTTCTGCCTATCTGCGCGGCCATGCCGGTTTAGAGCATGGAGATCGGGTAGCCGTTCAACTACCCAACCTGATTCAGTACCCGGTAGCTGCCTGGGGCATTCTACGCGCTGGTTTGGTGCTGGTGAATACCAATCCGCTTTATACCGAAAGAGAGTTGCGCCATCAGTTTCAAGACAGCGGCGCCAAGGCGGTGGTGATGCTCAGTGATTTTGTTGCAACGGCGGAAAAGGTTATTCCCGATACTGACATCAAGCTGCTTATCGCCACAAATGTGCTCGACATGATGAAGGCTCAGCCCGCACCCGCTCATAATCTGGACGAATCGGTTAAGTTACTTACCTTACCAGCAGCGATTGACCTTGGCACAGGCAGTAACTTGCAGAAGATTCGCCCCTCATTAAACGATTTGGCGGTACTTCAATACACCGGCGGTACAACTGGCGTTGCCAAGGGTGCGATGCTTAGCCACGGGAACATTATTGCGTGCGTAGCCCAGTCTCGAAAACACCTTGAAGAAGATGAGGGCGAGGAGCTTAGCGGTTTGCTGATCGCACCACTGCCGATTTATCATATCTTCGGGTTCAGCTTGTATCTTTGCGGAAACTTCGCCTCTGGCGGACGCTCGGTCTTAATTTCCAACCCACGAGACCTCGATGGCCTGCTTGATGTCATGAAGTCCGTTCCGTTCACTGGATTTGCCGCCGTCAACACCATGCTTGTTGGTTTAATGGCAAGCGAAAAATTTGCTGACGTGGATTGGTCAAATTTGAGGTGGACCATTGCTGGCGGCGCTGCACTCGTGCCCGATGTCGCCCATCAATGGGAGCGCCGAACCGATTCCAAACTCATTGAGGGCTACGGCCTTTCTGAAACCACGGCCAACCTAACCCTGAATGTGCCCTCAACTCGCCGCATTGGCAGTGTGGGTAAACCGATGGGCTTTCAGGAAATAAAACTCATGGACGGCTCAGGCAAGGTGGTTGCAGACGGCGAAGAGGGTGAGCTTTGGGTGCGCGGGCCTCAGGTCATGATGGGCTACTGGGAACGTCCGGAGGCGACTGAAGACGCCATCGACGCCGAGGGTTTCTTCAAAACCGGCGACGTTGCGGTAAAACTTGATGACGACTTCTATAAAATAGTTGATCGAATCAAAGACATGATTCTGGTGTCCGGTTTCAATGTTTATCCCAATGAAATCGAGAGCGTGATCTCCAGTCATCCCGATGTGCTCGAATGCGCTGTCGTGGGCGTAAAAGATGAACATTCAGGCGAAGCGGTAAAAGCCTTTGTGGTAGGCACCAATGTAGTAGGTAAAAGTAGCGATTTAACCGAGGCCGCGCTTAGAGAGTTTTGCCGCCAGGATCTCACCGCTTACAAGGTGCCAAAGTTTATCGAGTTTCACGATGAGCTGCCTAAATCCAATGTGGGTAAAATTTTACGGCGCGAATTGCGCCAGGGCAGTGTCGAATAGATGCACTCTCTTAGCTGTTTGAAAGCTATTCATTGATTTTGTTGAAGTTTTTGTGTTTGTCTATATCGTTATAAAAGCTACATTGCCCGCATAATTGAAAATCATTGCGCTTGACAAAAATGGTTAAAATAACCATTATGACCCTAATATTCATTTATTTGGAATATTGAAATGGCTGAAATGGCGGCTAAAGAAGCCAAAACACGTTTTGGTGAGTTGCTCGATACCGCACAGCGCGAACCGGTTGTGATTAAAAAGCACGGTAGGGATGTCGCCGTTGTGATATCGGCGAAAGACTATAAAGAAATTGAAGCGCTCAAATTGGAGCGCTTGCGCGCCAGACTTGCTATTGGCGAAGCTCAAGCAGAGAACGGCCAACTCTCGGACGGCGAAGACTTCTTCAACGAACTTTTAGGCGACAATGGCTAGCTACAAACTCACCGACGCGGCAAAACAGGATATCGCCGACATCCGGGAATACTCTCTCAATCAATGGGGAACAGATCAAACCTCGCTCTACCTCAAACAAATTCGCGAAAGAATGCGCTGGCTTGCACAAAGTCCAAAGCTTGGAGAACTCCGCGAAGACATCAAACCCGGTTACTACAGCTTCCTCGAAGGAAGGCACTGCATTTATTACCGGATCAAGAAAAAGAATATTGAAGTCTTGGCTGTGTTACACCAGAGTATGGACACGAAACGGCTTTTATAAGCCGTAAGCTTTAGTACAAAGGTAAGTTCGATTCACAGGTATGTGACTCGTAGAGAACTTATATGCAACCGACCAAATTATTCACTCATTTTATAATCTGTTTTGGGATTGAAAGGCCCTCAGCGGTCATAGCCCGTTGCGGGCGGCGCTCTCGTTAGCTCGCTCTCGCAAATAAAGATAAAAAGGAAGCCCGCTGGAAATACCCACGATGGTGATCGCTACTACCGGTAGCCATGTTTTTATACCGAGCTCTCGACACTACCTCCTTCTAATTAAATGACTGGCTCCTTTGAGCCAGTCAAAAGCACCCAACATCATGCTTTCATTGACCCCGTCCTCAATCATGGAGGCCCGTGCGTCACGGAACATTTTCTCTACAGGGTATTCTCGGGTCAGGCCGTTGCCGCCATGGATCTGGATCGCCTCGCTGGCTACCTGAAACGCGGTTTCCGTAGAAAGACACTTACAGGCCACCGCGTGTGCGCCCGAGGGCGTGGGGTTACCATAGTTGAACAGGGCCATCCTGCGGGCGGCCGCGCGGGCAGCCTCTACCTGGCTGAACATCCTGAATAGTTTGAGTTGGATGTTCTGGTGCTCGTTGATAGGTACGCCACCCTGAATACGCTCCGACGCATAGTTGAAGGCCTCGTCGTAAGCGGCTTTGGCCAGACCGCCAAATACCAGCGCCTTTGAAATTCTCTCTTTAGATGTGATTGCGGCTCTAACTTATGAGTTGCCTGCACTCCATTCCCATCTCAGAAATGCGTAGGGAGCAAATTCAATGGGGTCTACTTCTGCCAATACTTTGCCGTCGTTTAACATACTGTTATCACCTACGGAATAGAAACCGCCCAGCATGCGTTCGACTGGCACTTCATGCCAGGGGTCAAACTCGGATGGGCTCAGTTCGATGTCCACTTCTGCGAAAATAAACGTTTTGGGTTTGAAGACAGTTTCTCCCTGAACTAACCGGGGCGGGTAGTCAAATGCTTCACTAGCTACCGGCGAGGGGGAATACTTAAAATTAAACGCGATATCGGAGTACTCCCCTTGCGGATTCACACCCAAACTCAGTAGTTCATCCATTGCCGAGTTGTCGTTGAGCTTACCTGTCAGCTTTGCTTTGACCTTCACAAATTGAATGCCATGCCGCTCTGTCCAACCCTCAACAGTGTCTCCTTCACGCTGCAAGCTGATATTTGCCAACTTCTTGGGGTAGCCCCAAATCTCTCGCCCACCGGCCATGGCCATATCATTAGTTACCGGCATGGCCAGACAGTAAAAGCCCTCCTGACCTTCAAAGCTCGCCCTGATTAAAAGAGCGGATTCCTTATAGGGAAGACTAAAGTTGGTCGAGGGATAATCGGCGACAAAGGCGAGTACCAAAGGCTTCTCTGCGGGTTTCAGGGGCGGAGGCAGCAGTTTCTCAATGGCTTCAGGGGTGGTCTCCCAAACAAGCGTCAGCATCTCAGCATCATAGAAATCACCACTGGCGGCGGCATTTCCCAAAATCTCTTCATAGGTTTTAACGAGACTCATAGTGGATATCCTTGGCAGATTTTCATGACAGTACGTTCAATTTTTTACTGGGTGTTATTGTAGTGATCGCAAGCAATAACGCAGATTCATATTCGGCCATCCTGCCAATGTCTGCGCAGAGTATGACTTAGATCATGTGCTTTGATGAGTAGACAGACATCAGGTGAAGATCGAGAACTTCCGTTTCAAAAAATCGTCCGGGAAGTCTCCGGATGCTTGAGGTGAATGAACTGATTGGTGGCTATTGTCGATTATCGCCAGGCCATTGTTTCGCGCCTGCCATCGGTAAGACTCTTAGTTCTGGGTAAGCATACGCTCAACACCCGTGCCCTGGAGCAGAGAGTTAACACTGTCACGGTCTGATTTATTGAGTGCTTGATAACGTTCGTTGGTCCACCGCAGGCATTTGGCTTGATAAGGAAATGTTTGCTGGGTCCAGGTTGCGCCATCTATCTCGGCGGTCCAGGTTTTGTCGCCTGCTTCAACTGCACGGGCGTTAGCCAATTGTGCGGGGGCATACATACGGCCAATTTCTTTAAGTAGACCGTGCAAACTTTCGGGTTGGTCGGCTAGATTAATCCAATCGCTGTCTGTTGGTTCTAGTCCACATTGATCGCGCATTAAATCTACCCACGCCACTGTTCGGGGCGAAACTTCATGGGCAATCGCCCTGGGTGTGGGATCGAACCCCACCAATTGACTCAACTGGCCGTAGAGGGCGAAGTCTCCTGCTCCAGGCCTGCGGCCCAGCATAAAATGCTGATTGGCCAGATGGTTTTCCATGGCTGCAAGAAAGCGCCGATAGCTGGCATCAATTACCGGCGCGGTGGTGGCATTGGATCCAACCACATGCAAACGACCGCCCTGACGCTCTTCAACCCACTGTTTAAATTGTTTGTGGTCGCCCTGCGGCATAGTCACATCCATGCTTAGTGGCAATAGCGTGCCAGCATTATCCGCATCTACCGCCTGGTGCCAACGATAGTGAAACATATATTTGGTACACCACTCGTCGGCAAAGTCTTCGATCAGGTAATCGATAAAGGCCAGCGCCGGGTCACAAGGCAGTACCGAGCGGCCGGTGTAGATCTCTTCCAGACGTCGAATAATCGGTGTGGAATCGCAGACCGCTTTTGTGTCGTCACTTTCTTTAAAGAAAAAGGTAGGCTCGAAGATGGGTTTAGGTTTCTCCACGCCATCCGCCTCACACGCCGCTGCTGGAATCCCCCACTTCACCGCATAAGGCAGTCGCCGATAGCGCAGCAAAGCCACCATCTTTTGCGTATAGGGCGACCCAGTACCACCTACCAGTTGAATGGGTTCATCATGCGCCATGAGCTATCTCCTACGACCTGGAATTAAGGGTGATTAACAATAATCTCGTCACTATCAATGGGAAGTTCAAACCACATAAGGTCTTTTGTGAGCAGGAAATTGTCCGGTGCTCCACGCAGGAAGACATCTTCCAGTAAAGAAGTGGGTGGCACCGGTACCAGGTGATAGAAGGCCACCATATCCACGTCCGACTTCTTGCCTAGTTCAATCAGTGAGTCCGCTGATGCGTGGTAGTCCATAACGTCAAATACAATGTTAGATTGTCGTGACTGGCCTGCTTTGGCTAATGCGTCCTTTATCGCTGTTGTCGTCGGTACAGATAGTGCGTCGTGCAACAAGAGGTCAGCTCCGTCGACTATCTTCAGGGTATTATCTGTTACGTTGCTATCGCCTGAAATGACAACACTGCGACCGCGGTAGTCAAAACGATAACCCACGGCTGGATGAATGGGCGGATGCTCAGCAACATAAGTCGTAATTTTGAGGTCGCCCTCTTCGAAGATAACCCCCGGAACAATCGTTTTGTACTCCAATACTCCGAGCGCCGGTGGCAGCATACCTTCCCCGTGGTGACCTGTGCGATAAATGCGATCCTGCCGGTAAGTGGCATTAACGCCGTTCGTTATCTCATCAACACCCTGCGGGCCAATGATCGTTAATGGCTGCGGTCGGCCCTGTACCCAGGAGTTGAGGTTCACTTCATAAATTTCTGCGATGTGGTCGGAGTGAAAGTGCGTTAGCAACATGCCCTGCAGACGACTCATCGGCAAACCCAGCAGGCCGAGATTGTCAGTGGAACCGGCGCCGGAGTCGATCAGGAAAAAGTGCTCCGGGGTTATAACGGCTATACAGGCCTGGGCCTGCCCCCTACCTAAAGGCGATGCGCTGCCACAGACGTACACTCTCAGGCTCTCTGATTCCGGGAATGGCTCTGCCCCGCGTTCGGCGATACGGGTGGTGGCAAGTTCAAGTAAGCTGTCCTGTACTGCAGGTACTTTGAGTAAGCTGCGGCCAATAACGATAACAAGCAGTAAGCCGAGAACTAGTATGAGTGCTTTTTTCATGTTTCAAACTCCTTTGGATTTCCCTACGACCAACTAGTTAAACATTCCACAGGCCTGATTAAGACCTGGCACGGCCTGGGATAGGCTAGCCACTGTCAGACTGGGCCTGCTTTGTTCTAACAACTCGACCAGTGTACCTGCATCCGCCGCCGTCATATCACCATCGCTAACAGCCTGGGTAATGCCAACATCGGCTTGCCTAAGTAGTGTTTTGATCTGGCGTATATCGGTCTTGATAGCATCCAGTTCTGTAGTCAGATTAAGGGTGCTGGCATTGGCGGCGCGGGCCTCGGCGGCGCAGATGGCATCACGTGCCAACAGGTCTAAACGAATCGGTTTAAAACGCGCAATACCCCCGGTAACCTCCTGCGTTAAGTCAGGATAAATAGCCTTACCCACGGCGCGCCGTAAAGGTGAGTGGGCCACATAAATACTGCCATCGGCAGCCACCACACTCATGGCCAGCGAATCTTCGCGGCCTTCGGAAAAGTAGCGCAGCTTACCGGTTTCCCGATCCAGCAGTCCCATACCCATATGTAACATCAGCGTCCTGCCCAGCAAGGATTTACCCCCACCGACCATAATCACCACACCATTGGCAGTAACCGTTGCGGTCAAGGCATTGGCTTGCACATCGACATTGGCATAACCATCAAAGCCTGTTAGCTCAGCAGTCCACATCCTGGTCCCGCTCTCACCGTTATCGATTAACTGGATGACGTCTTTGGCTGTAACGGCATAGAGTTCATTATTATCCGCTGCCACGGTAATAGAACCCACCAGCGGTTCGCCCACATTAACCCGCCACATTTCATTTAATTCACCATCCAGCGCAATCACATGCCCCTCGTTATCAGAGACATATAGCCGATGGCCATCGGCACTCAGCGCCGGTGTTGATCCCGTGCCGCCCTGAAAGGTCTTGCGGTTTAATACCTTAAATTCCAAGCCACCGTTGCCGTCATCTACCAGGTCAAGGGCGTAAATTGCGCCCAGTTCAGACCTGCCGTCTTCTGTACCATCTTCGGCATCGGGCGCAGTAGCGGCCATATAGATACGACTGCTGTCAGGGTCGATACTGAAAAAGTTGGTCACCACACCACCGCCACCATAGATATAATTGACGGCGGATGAGAATAGGCTCAGGCCTTCATCGGTTTTACCAAAGGCTTTATCCATTAATGGGTCGACCTTGTTAAGGATAAATTTAGGAATTTTGGTCCCTTTGCCACTGATCGCAGGCGCGCCGGGGATTTGCCCGATGGCGGCTATCAACTCACCGGTCTTGCGGCTGTATGCAAACAAAGCGCCGGCTTTGGTTATCGATACCAGTGAGTCTGTCGCCGGATGATAATTGAAACTATGAAATTTTCCCTTTGCCTTATTTATAGGGGATTGATTGCTGAGCTCCGCAGCAGGAATGCTTAAACCGGTGTCTTTACTCCATATCATAGAGCCGTCCGGTCGTAGGGCCATGACGCGGTTGAAGCCTACGATATAAATGATTTGGGATCCCGGGTTATCCGGGTCGTTCAAAATGAAAGCTGGGCTGCTGGCTTGTATATCGTCGTCGGCGGGTATCGCCCAACGTCGCTCGCCGGTTTTGCCATCGAGCGAAATCAGCACCACGCGCTCACCGTGGTAGAACTGCGGGCTAAAGTAGAGGTTGCCTTCGTTATCCAACAGGGGGCCATTACCAACGAAATACGCAGACTCTGCAACCCAGTCGAGTTCAAACATGGGCGCGGCGACGCCCCAGACACTATCCGAATTGACCGAATTAACATGTATGGCATTAAAGGTATCCGGCTCGGGGATGACATCGTAGCTGTGCTGTCCTGCAGCGCGAGCACCCACCGGTTTCCATTGGGTTTTCTCAGGCGGGCCAAAAACTTTAGGGTTGTGGGGCTTCTCGTCTAAGAATATTTTAAATACTGCGAAGCCAACGATTGCGATCAATAACAAACTGACCACTTTCCACGTTTTACTTTTGAATAATTTTATTTTCATATTCACCACGTTACAATAATTGATGCAGACAATGAGCTAGTTGATGTTCGTTGTATTTCAAATGGCTACTGCGTTCGATTGTAGTTCTCGCCGCAAACATACTTGGAATCATATTCGGTCATGCTTGCTCTTTCGCCAGCGCACGACCACAGAGCCAGAAGTGCACAGAGCCCCAGAAAGCGAAG
>JBALWA010000085.1:0-14786 GCA_036960305.1 Halioglobus sp.
TGCATAGCCTCCCGGGCACAGAACTCCACCGTCTGGCTGCACTGGATTTTCAGCATGGCAATATCGCCGAATTCCGCAGTACCCGCCGCCATCTGTCGTGTGCAGTATTGAATGTAGGTCTGGCAGGTGGTGATACGTTGTTTCATTTCAACAATCTTGTGACGTATCACCTGGTGATCGGCCAGGCGCTTACCAAAGGTCTTGCGATCGCGGGCCCAGTTCACCGCATCTTCCAGGCAGACCCGGGCATTGGCCTCCATCATCACTGACATGGCCATGCGCTCGGCGTTGAAATTGTTGGCGATAACAAGAAAACCATGACCCTCTTCACTCAGGAGATTACCCACCGGCACCCTTACGTTATCGAAATAGAGTGTCGCCGTGTCGCTGCACCACCACCCCTGTTTCTTATCCAGTGGAGTGCGACTAACACCCTCCAGGTCCATCGGAATCACAAGTACGGAGATGCCACCGGCGCCATCTCCGCCAGTGCGCACCCCGGTGGTTGCCCAGTTAGCTCCCATACCGCCGGATATGAACGTCTTACTGCCATTCACAATATAGTGATCGCCATCGCGTACCGCCGTGGTTTGCATATTGGCCACGTCAGACCCCCCTGAGGGCTCGGTAATCGCCAGGGAGATTCGCTTTTTTCCCGCCAGGATGGGTGGCACGATCTCCGATTTCAGCTCCTCACTGCCAAAAGCCAGTATCGGTGGCAGGCCGATACCGTGAGAAAGCAAGGTGCTGGGCAACCCCCCAAGGCTTGTGCGGGAGACCTCTTCACTAACGATATTGACGTGGTGCAGATCAATGCCGGCCTCCGTGCCCCCGTATTGCTCGGGATAACCCAGGCCAAGTAGGCCGAATTCAGCCGCCTTACCCCACAGTTCGTCGGGCAAAAACCCCTGTTCATCCCATTCATCCACATGGGGCATAATTTCCCGGTCAATAAAGCGCCGCAACTGATCGCGCCAGGCGTGGTGCTCTTCCGTAAGGTCGGGATTGGGAAGTCGTGCGGAATCAAAACTCAGGGACATACTCACCACCGTAGAAAGGTTACTCAACACCAACTATACTGTTTGGCAACTAACGACTTTAATAACTCCATCGCTCAAAATTCATGGCTTTGCTGCACATATGGAAATTTCTACAGTCCCCATTCACCATTTTCATGCGCTGCTACATGCGGCGCAGAAGCAAGGTCTGGATAGCGCACAGATATTGCGGCAGGCAGGCATTGATTTGCCGCAGATTGAGGGCGATAAGGCCCGTATTCCCAGCGCAACCTTCAGGCGACTGACCGAATATTTGACCCTTGAATTGCAGGACGAGAACTGCGGTTTGCTAAGCCAGCCTACCAAGCTTGGCACTTTTGCCATGATGTGTAATGCGTCTATTAACAGTCCAACGCTGGGCCAGTTCCTCCAGCGATGCATAGAGTTTAACGCCCTGGTAAGCGACTGTGTCAGCCTCAAACTAGAGCGAGATGGAGAGCACGCTCACTACAGCGTTTCAGCAAAGCCCGGTTCACCGGACGATGACGAGCTCATCATCATGGTATTGCTGGGCATTACACACAGGCTGTCGAACTGGGCGATTGGCCAAACAATTGCCCTGGATGCCGTAGACATCACTCGTGACCGACCAAACTACGCTCATGAATACAATTTTTTGTTTATGTCGCCCATCCAGTTTGGCCAAAAGCTCAACCGACTAAGATTCGCAGCCAGATACCTGGACATGCCAGTCATACAAAAAGAACAAGAGCTGGAGCAATTCCTCTCAACCCCATCAATACACTTGATGACCAGTCATGATTCAGACCGTAGCCTGGTGTCCAAGATCAGGACGATGATAAAAGAGGATGTCGGGGGACAGTTCCCGGAGTTTGATATCATCGCGAAGACGCTACACATGACCACCGCTACGCTGCGGCGAAGGCTACGAGCGGAGGGCAGCTCTTACCAACAGCTGAAGGATGACATACGACGCGATACCGCTATTCATCACTTGAGCCGGGGCACGCTCAGCATGGATCAGGTGGCGGAGAGTGTCGGTTTTTCAGAACCCACTTCATTCTTCCGCGCTTTCAAGCGGTGGACCGGCGTCACACCGCGCGCCTATATCTCAAAAATCGCTTAAGCCTTCGCTTTCTTGGCCGCCGCTTTTTCCTGAAAGCTGGCAAGTCTTTCCGCCATATCGTTACAGGCACCTGGGCTATTGGTGTATTCGTAGTCGAGTCCCTCATGAATGCGAAAACCATCCGTGGACTCAATAATCGCCTTGCATACCTGATGGCTGTGCGAGGAATTTTCAGCGACCGCGTTGGCGTATTCCATGACTTCATCAGCCAAGCTTCCAGTTGCAGCGACCCTGTCAACCAGACCGATCCGCAGAGCCTCTTCAGCTGCAACCAGGCGGCTGCTGAACATCATATCTTTCGCCCGCGCCGCGCCAACACGCCGGGGTAAACGCTGGGTCATACCCCAGATAGGGCTGAGCCCCCATTTACTGTGTGTATCGGCCAGCTTCGTGTCGCTGTCCACAAAAATCAGGTCGGCAGCCAGGGCTAGCTCCAGCGCACCGGTAAAACAATAGCCGTGTACCTGGGCAATAACCGGTTGTGGCAGGGATGCCAACGCCTCCAGCACTGAAGACTCAAAATCGGCATGCTGGGCCTCATCACCGGAACTGATGTCATTGAGATCATGTCCTGCGGAGAATGCCTTGCCGCTACCGCTGAGAACAACACAGCCGATTTCAGCGCCACGACCAGCGACAGTCTCAATCGCCGTTTTTAGCTGTGTGAATACCTCATGATTTAACGCGTTCAACACTTCGGGCCGATTGAGCGTTAGCCTGCATACGCGCCCCTCAAACTCGGTTAATACGTACTCATTCATGTCTGTTCCCTGTTTCGTGTTCTAACTGGATTTAACTCACCTTACAATATGAAGCGGGCACTTCCAATTACTAAAACGAGCAGTATTTATAGCCCGAATGAGCAATCAACTTACCGCAGTTAACAAAACCACAACCTCAAACAATCAAAACGACACTACACATGCCTCTCTGGTAGATTTTTCCGTTTCATCTCTATATGTTTTTCACCTCAACTATTCTACTAATAATTATGGTACCTATCTCTATGGATAATTTTGACAATACGCCCATCATTATTGGTGTAGGACAACAAACCTGGCGCGAAACTGACGCGAGCAGGACGCCGGTGGATGCACTCACTGAAGTGTCTGCTCTCGCATTAGCCGATGTGGGTAAGAGTGCCATTGCCGAGGCTATCGACGCTGTCGTGATGGTCAGGTTCATTGCGGACACCGACCCGGGCATGAAAGCCCTCTTTCCCAGAAATCCAGCGAAGCAGGTCGCCCACAACCTGGGCATGCCCAATGCCGATTTTTTCCAGGGCGTGATCGGGGGCAACACGCCGCAATATCTTGTAAACCATTTTGCACGCAAACTGGCCGAAGGCGAACATAGCGCCGTGATGATTAGCGGCGCAGAATTACTTGCCACCCTGTTTTCGGCACTGGGAACCGGTGACGACCTATCGACCTGGGCCGGCGAGACTGAAGCAGAACCGACCACCATAGGTCATGAACGCGACGGGCTGAACGATACAGAAAAGCGGTATAGCCTGTACGAACCCATCAACACCTACCCCCTTTTTGAGAACAGCCTGAGGCATCATCTGGGCATCACTGAGCAAGAGCATCTGGGCAACATCGCCAAACTCTGCAGCACAATGAGCGAGATTGCCGCCGACAACCCAATCGCCTGGAAACCAAAAGCATTAAGCCCGGAACAGATTGGCACCGTTGACGAGCGGAACCGCTACATCGGCTACCCCTACACCAAAGCAATGAACCCGGTGCTGGCAGTGGATATGGCTGCCTCAGTGATTATGACCACAGTGGGCAAAGCGCGCGAACTGGGCATTGATTCCAGCCAGTGGATTTACCTGCGCGGGGGTGTGGATGTAAATGACAGCTGGTATATAAGCGAACGTCCCAGCCTGCATGAATCCCCGGCAATCCGTCTAGCCTGGCAATCCCTTTCCCGGGCCTCTGGATTAGACATCGACGCAATAAGCGACTTCGACCTCTATAGTTGCTTCCCCAGCGCCGTGCAGGTCACTTGCAATGAAATCGGCCTGTCTACACAGGACCCCCGCGGAGTGACGGTAACCGGTGGACTGCCCTACATGGGTGGCCCGGGCAATAATTATTCCCTGCACGCTATCGCAGAAATAGTTTCCAGACTGCGTAATCGAGGTAAGGGGCACGGCCTGGTAACCGCTAACGGTCTCTATTTAACCAAGCACTCCCTGGGTTTGTACTCCACTGAACCTGCTGAACACGAATGGCAGGCGCTGGACAGTGGCTCTCTGCAGCGGCAGATTGACGAGCTGCCCACCGTTACTCTTGCCAAAGACCCCAGCGGCCCTGCCGTGGTCGAGACCTTCACCGTCGGCTTTGGCCGCAACGGCCCGAAAACAGGCATTGTGATCGCGAGGAACAGCCAGGGCGAACGCATTCTCGCTCTCACCCGTACGGATGCGAATACATTGAACCAACTGCTCATCGAAGACCCCATTGGCAGGCGTGGGCAAGTGGCCATTGAGGACGGAGTCAATATCTTCGAGCTCCTGTAAGTTTTATTCGAAGTCAAAAAAAGCGGCCCTTGGGCCGCTAAAAAAATCACAACTACTGTTGCGCGCTGTCTACGCTCCCCTAGAAGAAACGGTAAACGGCCTCGATTGCTATCGTGCGAGGGGCATTCACCGAACGGAAATACGCGCCCGTGAACAGGGGGATACCCGCGCCGTAATCACTCTTTACCTTGTCAGTGAGATTCTTGCCTACAAGCGCAAGCTCCCATACGTCATCAGCACTGGCCAGACCCACTCTGCCATTGACCAGCGTATAGGAGTCCTGAACCAAATTGGAGTCCAGTGCCTGCTCCAGATTAAACGCGTCAGAGTAAATCACATCCAAATTGGCGCGAAACTCCATGCTGTTACCCACAGGAAGGTAATAGTCTGCGATAAAGGTTCCCGCCCACTCCGGGGCATGGGCAGTGGTTTGGCCTGTCAGATCCTGGGATTCCGTTACCGGATCACAACCGGGTGCCGGATTGTCCACCCGTTTTTGCTCGTTTGAGCAGCCCGCGTCTTCAAATTCGTCATACTCTGATTGGAGGTAGGCCATGGACAGACTCAAGGTCAGGTTCTCTGTTGCCTTCCAACGTCCCTCAGCCTCAATTCCCTGGCTTGTTGATTCAGCGGCGTTGCCGACAACAAAACCCGTCTCAGTAAAAGCACTGACCTGACGGTCACTGAATTTGTTATAGAACAAGGCAAGATTCAAGGTAGCCGCGCCGTCTAGCAGAGTGGTCTTGGAACCAAGCTCAATGCCATCCACAACTTCATCATCAAACTCAAATTCTTCGGGAGTCTCCGCCACCATGGCCGCGTTGAAACCGCCGCTCTTGTAACCACGAGAGGCTCGGAGATAAGCCATTCCCGCGTCACTGTAGTCCCACTGTAGATTGGCCGTGGGCGACCAGTTGCTGCTCGATCTTTCGTCATCAATTGTGAAGGTGTCACCCCCATTGACGATTTTGGTAATTGGATCCAGAGACGGGTTCGGGTCGTTGGTGCCGAAATCTGCGGAATAACGATCCAGGGTCGCCTCTTTTTCCTCTCTAGCCCAGCGCAGACCACCGGTCAGTGACCAATTGTCAGCCATCTGCCAGGTCGCCTGGGCAAACACTGCGACGGTATCTGCATCCTGATCAAAATTGGCCACCCCTCCCACCGCAGGTAAAGCCAAACCGGCAGCGGAGGCATCGAGGTCATTACGGGTCGAGTTTGCGAGACTCTGGGTCTCCATATAGATTCCAGCAATGTAATCCAGCGTTTCCCCGCCCGGGGATACGATGCGAAATTCCTGGCTCAGCTGATCAAAGTCTTCCTCAGCAACGCTCTCCAGAAAGTGCAAACTACTGAAGTCCACATCCGTCCTGTACTCGACGTCGTAGTCGCTGTAACCGGTGATGGATGTCAGTGTGAAAGGCGCCAAGTCCCAGTCTACCCGGACAACACCGTTAAGCGAGTCGGTATCGTTGGACTCCTCATTAAAGCTGTCGAAGGTGGTTTTGTCATCCAGCTTCCCATCTTCAAGGGGCGAAATCAGGTCAACCAGCTCTGAGCCGCGAAATACACCATCGAGTATATCCATCTGGAAGGAGCTGCCGGTTGCCTCCTGACTGGTATATTCAAGCTTGGTGAAGATCTCCACAGTATCGGTGGGGCTGTAGAGCAAGCTGCCACGCAGCGCCTGTTGTTCCACTTCTGGCTCATCTTTGTTTCTTACCAGATTGTCGACATATTCACCCTGATCGCGATATCGACCCGCAATCCGGCCACTGAGATTATCGGTAAGAGGACCGGACACAACCCCTGTTAACTCTTCAGTACCGTACTCCGGCTCATAGTGCGCTCGAATACTGGCTTCAAACTCTTCCGAAGGCCTGGCAGAACTGAGACTGATCGCTCCGGCCACAGTATTCTTACCGAACAGTGTTCCCTGGGGGCCCTTCAGGACTTCAACCGAAGCCAGGTCAAGAAAGGGGACCAGAAACTGGCGAGCACGACCGGCGTATACGCCATCGATGAACATGCCAACTGACTGCTCAAAGGCGGCATTGTTACCGGACCCCACCCCACGGATAACAATATTGCCGGGGCTACCACCGGCCTGGGTGTTAATCGACATATTGGGTACATAGGCAGAAAGGTCTTCCAATCCCTGAATACCGGCATTTTCAATTTGCGCACCGGTTACCGCGGTAACCGCGATAGGCACATCCTGCATGCTCTCAGCGCGTTTCTGCGCGGTAACAATGACTTCTTCTAACATGGCCTGGCCGTAAACGGCAGGTATGGACGCACTGGCCACGACAGCGAGGGCACTGGCTATAGCTGTTTTCTTCAGGGAGCTTGACATAGTTATTCTCCTTCAGGGGTTGCTTTCAGTTAAATCACATTTTGACCAACTATATAGAGATCCTAAAACTGTCATAATGACTCCAAAGTCGAAATTTAATGGCGCCAGAGATCACCGCTGACACACAGGAGCCACAGGCAGTAAATTTGATTGCTGTGGCCACTCTCTTTCACCGTGCACGGCATAGAATGTAGGGTATAAGCTACGCCTGGAAGAATATGACTATGACCGCTAAAACCAACAGAAATCCATCCGTCGTAATTATCGGTGCCGGAATGACTGGCATCCTACTGACCATCAAGCTGCGTGAGGCCGGCATTACGGACCTGACAATACTGGAAAAAACCGACCGTCTGGGCGGCACCTGGCGGGAAAATACCTACCCCGGCGTGGCCTGTGATATTCCCGCTCACATGTACACCTATTCCTTTGAGCCCAACCCCGACTGGAGTCACCGTTATGCGCACGGTGACGAGATCCAGGCTTACTTTGAAAGGGTCGGGCGAAAATACGGCGTCACCAATAGCATCAACTTCAATGAGACGGTCACCAGTTGCGTTTACAAAGAGGGCAAGTGGACAGTAAAGACCAGTAAAAACAAAACACTGGTCGCCGACTTTGTCATCAACAGCACCGGTATTTTGCACCACCCGTCCAAACCGGCTATCAAAGGTGTTGAAAACTTCGAGGGGCCGGTATTTCACACCGCAGAGTGGGACCACAGCGTAGCTCTGGACGGAAAGAAAGTCGGCATTATCGGCACCGGCTCTACCGCCGCCCAGGTCGTGCCGGAAGTGGCCAAGGTAGCCCAAAACTTATCTGTCTTCCAACGCTCGCCGCAATGGGTACTGCCACTGGGCAACAAGACCATCCCCGAAAAAGAGAAAATCCGCCTCCGCAGAAGCCCGATTCGGGTACGACTTTTGCGGCAGTACTACAACTGGGGCCTTAGCCACTTGCTAACCAAAGCGGTCACCGGACACAGGTTACAAAAAACGCTACTTACGTTGATATGTCAGCAGTACATGAAGCGGGCTGTTAAAGACCCTGTCTTGAAAGAGAAACTGACGCCGGACTTCGCTGTGGGCTGCAAACGCCTCGTGATCAGCAACACATTCATTCCAGCCCTGCAAAGGAACAATGTCGACCTGGTCGCCGATGGCATTGCCGAAATAACCGCAACCGGAATCAAGACAAATTCTGGCGAGCACATCGAGCTGGATGTACTGGTCTTGTCTACCGGTTTCAAGCCCACCGCCTATATGCGCCCTATGAATCTACTGGGCAGGGACGGCCTGAATATCAACGATGCCTGGAAGGAAAAAATCCGAACTTACAGATCCGTATGCCTGCCTGGTTTTCCCAACAATTTCCTGATGCTGGGGCCCAACTCGCCCGTAGGCAATTTCTCCGTGATTGAAATGAGTGAAGTTCAAACCCGCTATATCATCAAAATTATCCAGCGCTGGCGCCAACATGAATTTGATGCCATTGAGGTCAAACCGACAGCCGTTCAACGCTTCGCCGAATACATGAAAAAGGGCATGAGTAAAACCGCCTGGGTAGGCGGCTGCCAAAGCTGGTACCTGGACGGCGACGGTGACCCTATTCTGTGGCCGTATACCTTTCAGCGCTGGGAAGCCGAAATGGCAGAACCGGAGATGAACGATTTTGATACCGTTAGTTTCAGCCCCCAGGATTTGGAGGTCACAAACACGGAACCTGAGGTATCAACAGCAGCGTAAAGCGATCATCGTCACGCTGAAGTGTCCGATAAGGCCTGAACAAATCAGACAGATTTTTTGAACCCTTCGGCCACTGCCTGTCACACCTTGCCACTTTAAGCTTTCCTACGTTAATTCAAGGGTGGAATGTATGTCGACTGATCAGGAAATAAAAGCGAACTTACTGTCTCCTCTTGAGGCTTTCTACGAACGAGAGCAACAACAGGCTACCGAGGTGGCGTTTGTTCAGCCCTACCCCGATGGGACTTTACGAGAGTTCACCTGGAGAGAGGTCGGCGACCAAGCCCGTAGCATGGCAGCCTACCTGAAGGGGCTTGAACTGGAAGCTGGCAGCCGCATCGCCCTGATGTCTAACAACTGCGCCCACTGGATCATGGCTGATATCGCTATCTGGATGTCCGGACACATCTCCGTACCCCTTTATCCGATACTGGCCCCCACAACCATTACCCAGATACTCGATCACAGCGGCGCCAAGGTGCTGTTTGTGGGAAAACTCGCCGGCTGGGACGACATGCGGGCCGGGGTGGCCAGTGACATACATTGCATCACTTTCCCCCTGAGCCCAGAAAACACACGTGCCGAAAACATTGACTGGGACCAGATAATGACCCAGAACGAACCGATCGCTGATAGTCCTGTCCGACCACTGGATGATCTTGGCACCATTATCTATACCTCGGGCACAACGGGGATGCCTAAAGGTGTGATGCACTCATTCCGAACCATGGCCACCGTTGGCACTCTCACCGGTGACCTGTATACAACCGGTAGCGCTGACAGGATGCTCTCCTACCTACCCCTGGCCCATGTTGCAGAACGAGCGGCCGTGGAGATCAACCAGCTCTATCACGGGTTCAGAGTGTACTTTTCAAATTCCCTTGACACTTTCGCGGACGACTTGCGCAGAGCCAGGCCCACCCTGTTCTTTGCGGTTCCCAGAATCTGGACCAAGCTACAACAGCGTGTGTTGGAACAGGTACCTGAGAAAAAACTGCAGCGCCTGCTCAGTCTACCGATTATCTCCGGGTTTACTCGCAAGAAACTGACCCGCGCGCTCGGCATGGACAGCGTCAGAATCGGGATCAGCGGGGCCGCCCCGCTTTCTACCTCCCTGATGGCCTGGTATGGACGTCTGGGCATTGAGATACTCGAAGGCTATGCTATGAGTGAAAACTTTGCCTACTCCCACTGCACGCTATTGGGCGAATCTAAAATCGGCTATGTTGGCAGTGCAAGCCCCCAGGTTGAATGCAAAATTTCCGAGCAGGGTGAAATACTGGTGAGGTCTCCCACCAACATGCTCGGCTACTACAAGGAACCTGAACTCACTGCCGAAGCCATCGATACAGAAGGTTTTATGCACACCGGCGACAAAGGTGAAATAGACGACCTGGGACGATTGAAGATTACCGGCCGAATAAAGGAAATATTCAAAACCAGCAAGGGTAAGTATGTCGCGCCTGCCCCCATCGAAGATTTACTGGCCCGTAATACCTCATTGGAGCAGGTCTGTGTTACCGGCGCCGACCTGCCTCAACCCATTGTTCTGGTAACCCTTTCAGAACATGCGGCCTGTCTTCTAAACCAGAAGGCCGAAAAAGCTAAACTTGTAGCGGCGCTAGAGCAACTGATCGCAGAAACCAACGCCCAGTTGGATAAACACGAGAACCTCGCCCGTATGGTTGTCTTTCGCCAGGCCTGGACGGTAGAGAGTAACCTGATAACACCAACCCTGAAAATAAAGCGCGCTATCGTGGACCAGCGATTTCAGCCCAGTTACGAAAGCTGGTGCTCAAGTCCGGAGAAGATAGTCTTTAATTGATTGTGCTGACAAACTGTCATTTTAGTAAGAGGTTCGAATGAAGAAGGGATTACTGACGACGGGCACCTTGGCCCTGCTAACATTCGCCACCGTGAACTATCTTGGCACTGCGCGCCAAATAGAATTGCCGGAGACATCACCTTGGCGCCCCGTCAGTGTAAACGTTGCCGCCGGCACAAGCCCGGTCATACCGGATAACCGTCGATTTTTTACCCTGCACGGAGACACACATAATTCGGATGAGTTAGGCATTGCCGCCTCACCCGATGTGGAGCTGGATTGGACGACTGAACCGGATATGTTCATTGCCGAAGGCCCCACTGAAGATGTCGATGGCAATCTGTACTTTTCACCCATAGGCCCCAAAGAAAAGCTTATCCTGGTGTCCCTGGACCCTTTAACAGGTGAGAGGCGCTGGGCAATTCCCTCAAGCAGCGCACTACTTCCGGCAGGCGGCGGCGCGCCACTGATTCTCAATGATCCGAACAATCCGGGCAAACAGTTAATCTATATCGGGGTATACGACAGGGCAGTTGCGGTACGACAAAATGGCGATATCGTCTGGGACGTTACAACGGGCTTACAAGAACCCGCGCTGAAGGCAGGCGATCTGGACGCTCGACATGTATTCGGTCTGAACTATCATGTGCAAGCCGATGCACTCGTTGGCTTAACGGCCGCTGGCGACATTTACGTTCTGGACCGCGCGACGGGCACGCCATTACTTAGCGCGCCCTATACGATTGAAGGTGCACCTGGGGTAAGTGATACCGGTGGCCCTGGCCCCAGGCTCACAGCCAGGGTCGACTCCCTACTGGCAGATACATTTGGTCCGCTTGATTTTAATCTAGGGCGATTCAGCTCGGTGCTTCAAGCACTCTTCGGTGGCGGTTACAAAGTTTCAAACTATTTCGCCATAGATAAAAATAGCGGAAGAATATTTGTCGCAGCCACCTCGCCGGATGGCACCGACGGAAAACTGGATGGCCTGTCCGCTTACGGATCGCTGTACGCCTACGACCTGCGTCGCACTGAAATGGGCCACTATGAACTCATCACCGCGGGACGTCAGGACTTTACCGGCGGTACCGGCGCGAGCCCGGCATTAAGCGCGGATGGCAGCCGTGTTTACACAGCAGATAACGATCAACATGTACTTGCATTTGATCGGGACCTAAAGCCCATCTGGTCCATCAAACTACCCGAAAACATTCCTGCTTCAATCTCTGTATCCAGCGAAAACAACGAACTGTATGCCGTATCGCTGAAAGGCATCTACAAACTGATCGACCTGGGAGATAAAGCGAAACTGGAATGGGTATCTCAGTTGGCGATGTATCCCGAATTTGGCCCTTATCAAAACTTTAACATGACCACTGCGACCATCGTGGCCAATGGTATCGCCGTAACCGTAGGCGCAGGACTGACAGATGGTAGCTTCACGTTACCGATGAAGTTCGGTGTCGGCCTGTTGGACAGAGAGACAGGGGCTCTGGTTTCTTACAATCCCGCCAGGGAAGAGTCGGTCTCAATAACCGCCGTCGCGGGGGACGGAGGCTACTACCTGGCCAACTCACCTGTGCGCAGAGCCGTCGCCCGTGCCTTGTTTGGACCTTTGGTTCGCCCACTGACAGGCGGCATCAGTCGTTACAAAGTGATAAACCCTGAACTGCTCGCTTCCCAGGCGGCCTGCGCTGGACAGAAACGCCTATTGGCCTCACAGTCAGCTACTGAGCCGGAGCAGCAGGCGGCATTCCAGAAACATCAGCAGATATTGATGGCTCAAGCCCGTATGAACGGCCACCCGGAAGCTGGCATCACCAGCGGCTGCCTATAAGGCACATCCTTCACTACTGAGAACAGTACGAGTTGATCGCAGCAAGAGAAACCACCGCCGCTACAAGATTTATCACCTTTACTTCTTACCGATGACGCCATCCTTGATTTCCGTTAATTTCTTCTTAACCATCTCTTTTATGGCCTCTTCCTTGATCGCCCCCATGGCCAATTCCAGCGCTTCTGGCGAATAGAGAGGCAGTTCTGCTTCGAATATTTCCGGTTCGTCACCACCGGGCAAAATCAAACCGTACTTCTGCACGCTGTAGACATATTCGAAGGAGGGCTTCAAAGCCGAAGCAAGTAGCCACAGGTTCTGTAGCGCCAGATTATGCTGTTCCTTGGGGTCCAACTCCAGATTATAGGCCTCCGGTGCCCAAAGGTTATTGTAGCCTCGCTCATCAATGCCGGCTTTTTCGCCATGCATATAGATCTTGAACTGCCGCCACTTCACTGCCATGAATTGCTCACCGGCGAAGAACACGACGCTCTCGCGGTTTGAGTGTGCTTGCTCGCCCAGGAAGAATGGCGTTTGATCTACCCCATCGATAGCGCGATCATCCGGCACGTCGCCGCCAACGATAGCTGCCAGCGTCGGGAAGATATCGTTGATGGATACTATTTCATTACTGACTTTCGCTTCAGGTACATTCCCTGGCCAACGCATAATCATCGGCGTGCGAATAGAGCCTTCATGTACGGTACCCAGGTAGCCACGATAAGGGCCGGTGTCACCGACATAGGGATATTCGGCGCGATCAGGTCCGTTGTCACTGGCATAAATCACCAGGGTGTTGTCCTCAATACCGGCGGCCTTGATCGCATCGAGTACCTGGCCAACACGATAATCATGTTCCATCATCGCGTCACCAAACTTTCCTGCGCCAGATTTACCCTGAAAATCCGGGTGCGCAATCGAAGGGTGATGGACCAGTGACCAGGGAACGTAGAGAAAAAAGGGCTTTTCTGTTTTTGCATGCTCCTCAATGTAGGCCACTGACTTCTCAGCAATAATGGCGTCAATGAAAGGGCGTACGCTCTTGTCATAAGGCTGAAGCGTCTTTACACCTTCTCCCTTACGCCCCTCATACAATCGCGGCACACCGAACAACTCGGGATCAAAACCAACGGCATCGGGAAACCACGCCATGTCGGTACTGAAAGGAAAACCCCACCATTCATCGAACCCCTGATTTATAGGCAGGCGATCATCGACGTAGCCCAGGTGCCACTTGCCATAAATGGCGGTGTCGTAACCCTGGTCTGAAAGCATTTCAGCCACGGTATACTCCCAGGGCGCCAGACCCACGGGTAGTCCAGGAACCGGAACCGCTCGGGTAGTCCCCGAGCGAATCGGCATACGCCCCGTCATAAGGGCTGAACGAGAAGGTGTACACTCTGCCTCCACGTTAAAATTGGTAAATCGCATACCCTCGCCTGCCAATTGGTCAATACGGGGCGTGGCCGCTCCACGGATTTCTCCGCCCCCATAGGCTCCGAGATCACCATAACCCAGATTATCACTGAGCATGATCACGATATTCGGCCGCTCCACAGCCATTGAAAAGCCAGGCGCCAGTAGCGTGCAGGCCAGCAGCACACGCAGTCTATTTATTGAATTACGCACAGTGAAACTCCTTTCCCATATTCATTTATTATCCAATCAGACGACCGACAAACCAATAAGTGCCCAAGGCGCTCAAAGCCGTTACAGTGGCATTTGCACCTCGTTGCTGCCACCGCATTGAGACAAAACGACGCATACCCAGTAGCAACAAAATGACCGCAAGCAAGACGAGTAGTTGTCCCAACTCCACACCTAGATTAAAACCTAACAAAACAAATGCCATGTCGGCCGCTGGAAAGTCGAATTCCAGCAAGCCGCCGGCAAAGCCAAACCCGTGAATTACGCCAAACGTAGAGGTCACGAGCAGACGAAAGGCACCGGGGTTGTTCGCCCCAGCTACCAGGCGCAAATAGCACAAGGCAAACAGCCCAGCACTCACAGTGCCGAGCACCAATTCCCATTGCAGAGTGGCCCACCAAATCGGCGCCGACATTAGCAGGCAAATCACCAGCAGCGCGGGCGCTATCCGAAACAACTGCCCACTGTAACCCGCGCCGGGCTGGAATGCATAGGTGGAGGCCACCTGCAAGATCCAACCCTCGTTACGGGCCTTCATGCCCGCCAGAAATCGATGGGTGAGTTCGGTTAGCGAGTTCACATTCAGCTGGATCATTCCTAGTTGGTCGTCCAGACCGAGAGTCGTAAACTGGCCGTTCAAACCAATCCCCGCGTTATTCACCAGAACGGAAATAGGCAGCGTTTTCTCCTCCACCGCGTCAAAA
>JBALWA010000086.1:0-14341 GCA_036960305.1 Halioglobus sp.
GGTGCAGTGTTTTCTTCAGTAGCCATGTCTTACTCCATTTGTTTCGTAGATCGCGTATGTGCCTCAAGGACAGGTGCAGATTACGAGTTTAAATTAGAATAAACATACTAAAGCGGTTGATTTATAATCACTTTTTAGGAAACCGCCGCAAATACTTTTTCACGGCCTGCTTTGGCGCTGGCGTGTACAATAGTGGCGGATTTCTTTAAGGGAATTCAGACTGATTTCAGCTGTCCCACGTATACAGTTGAGGTAGGGAATTTATTGTGCAAGGAAATAACTTATGAAAGGCGGGTGGCGACGTAACGGAGGTTGGACTCTGGCTGTTCTTGTACTGGGCTTTGGTTTAGCCTATTTCCTGTTGGTAGGCAAACCCGCGCCGGAGCCTCAGGAGCAGCCGCCCCTGTTGCCACCGACCGTGGATGTGGTAACAGTGAAGCCCCGCATGCACGCCATTTCTGTGGAAACCCAGGGCACGGTGCGACCACTGCGTGAGATCAACCTGGTAAGCCAGGTGTCGGGGCGTGTTGAGTCAGTTTCAGGGCGTTTTGCCGAGGGAGAGTTTTTTGCCGCGGGCGAGGAGTTGCTACGCCTGGAGGGCACAGACTATCAGTTTGCCATTGCCAGGGCAGAGTCGCAGGTCGCCGCGGCGAAACAGCGTGTAGCTGAGGAGAAAGGGCGGGCCTTACAGGCGTCGCGGGAATGGCGTGATCTGGGCAGTGTGCAGGCCAACGACCTGTTTTTGCGCAAGCCCCAGTTGGCGTCGGCACAGGCTGCCATGAAGGCGGCAGAGGCTGATCTTGGCGCCGCGATGCTGGATCTGGAGAGAACCTCGCTTAAAGTCCCATTTAACGGGCGTATCAGTGAAAAGTATGTCGATCTGGGTCAATATGTCGCCCCGGGTGCCGCTATCGCCAAGGTATACGATACGGATGTGGCCCAGGTGCGTCTGCCCCTCACCGACCGACAGGTTGCCTTGCTCGATTTGCCCCTGAACTATGAGGATGGCCCGGCCAGGCCGGATTCCGGTGCCGCGGTGGTGTTGCATGCCCGTTTTGCCAACCAGCGCTGGCAGTGGCAGGGTCGTATTGTGCGCACCGACGCAAATATTGATGTCAACAGCCGCGTGGTCTACGCCGTGGCAGAGATCAAGCGGCCATTTGCCCGAGTGCAGGGTTCTGACAGGCCGCCCTTGGCGCCGGGCCTGTTTGTCAGCGCCACCATCAGTGGCCGGGAGTTATCGGGTGTGGCCGTGTTGCCACGCTCCGCCCTGCGTACCGACGGTACGGTGATGTTGGTTGACTCACAGCAACGTGCGAGCGAGCGAGCCGTACATGTTCTGCACAGCAGTGCTGACAGGGCCTGGGTCCAGGGCCTGCAAGCTGGCGAGCGGGTGATTGTGCGGGAAAGTAGCCTCACCGTTGTCGGCATGAAGGTCACCGTAAACAACGTGCCACAGTTGGCAGGGGATACCCAGTGAGTACGGGAGGGTCTATTCGTTGGTTTGTCGATAACCCTATCGCCGCCAACCTGCTGATGGTGTTTCTGGTGATAGGTGGTTTTGTCGGGATACCGGCTCTGGACAAACAGTTTTTCCCGGAATTCGAATTGAATATGGTGCAGGTCAGTCTGCCCTACCCGGGCGCCGGGCCCAAGGAGGTCGAGGAACAGGTTTGTGTGCGCATAGAGGAAGCGGTACACGATATTACCGGCATCAAGAAAATAATCTCCACGGCGCGCCAGGGCATGGGGACGGTCAGAATTGAGGCTGAGGCCGATTATGACATGCAGCGTCTGACGGCCGAGGTCAAAACCCGGGTCGATGCAATCAGTACGTTCCCGTCAGATGCAGAGCGCCCTGTGATCACGGAGCTGGCTCATCGCCACCATATGGCGGTGGTGACCCTGTCGGGTGATATTGGTGAGCGCCAGCTGAAACAACTGGGTGAGCGACTGCGTGATGATCTGGCGAACCAACCCCATGTATCGGTGGTGCAGTTGGCCAGCCCGCGACTGTATGAGGTCTCGGTCGAGGTTTCAGAGCACACACTGCGCCGTTATGGTTTGAAATTTTCGGATGTGGTCACCGCGATTCGCGGTTCCTCTCTCAATTTACCCGCGGGGTCAATCAAGGCATCCGGCGGCGATATCCAGTTGCAAACCCGCGGTCAGGCCTATGACCGCCTGGACTTCGAGCGCATCCCCCTGTTGAGTACGCGCGATGGTACCCAGCTACAGCTTGGCGATGTGGCCACCATCGTCGATGGTTTTGCCGATGTGGACGTCCGTACCCGCTTTAACGACAGGCCCTCCCACAACCTGCATGTTTTTGTCACCAATAAGCCCAATACGCTGTCAACCAGCGAGGTCGTGACGCAGTGGGTGGAGGAAACCAAACCGCGGTTGCCGCCGGGGGTGGATCTGGTGATGTGGCGGGATTCTGCCGAGCCATTCAAAGACCGCATTGAAACACTACTGAAGAATGGCATCGGCGGGCTGGTGCTGGTGTTCCTGGTGTTGGTGCTTTTTCTGCGTCCAAAATTGGCCATGTGGGTCTGCGTCGGCATTGCAGTGGCATTTCTGGGAACACTGTTCGTACTGCAATATACCGGTGTCAGTCTGAATATGATTTCACTGTTTGCGTTTCTGCTGATTCTGGGGATCGTTGTAGATGACGCCATCATCGTGGGTGAGTCCATTCATTCGCGACAACTTGGCGGCGAAAGCGGTGCCAAGGGCGCGGTGAATGGTGCACGTGGCGTGCTTAAACCGGTTATGTTTGCAGTGATCAGCACCATGATTTTCTTTGTCCCTATGTTCTTTATGCCCGGGGAAATGGCCCATGCAGCGGCCTCTATTCCAACGGTGGTGATTATTGCCCTGGCGTTCTCCCTGGTTGAAAGCCTGTGGATTCTGCCTGCTCACCTGGCGCATATGTCGCCGCCAAAACCCAGTCGCTATGCCTGGCTGCGTCGGCTGGAAGCGATGCGCGAAGCCTGCGCCCAGAGTCTGCTGAATTTTGCCGCCAACGTGTACCGCCCCTTTCTGAAACGTTGCCTGGACAACAACGTGCTGGTGACCGCAATCTTTATTGTGACCCTGTTCATAAGCCTCGGGCTGTATGCCGGCGGCTGGATTCGCACCGGTTTTTTCCCGTCGATCAACAACGACTACGTGGTCGCCGAGGTGACTTTGCGTGAAGGGGGGCCTTACTCGGATACCCTGCGGGTGTTGCAGCAGGTTGAGTCGGCGGCCATTGAGGTCAGAGCGCAACTCAATAGTGAAGACAGCCCCTATTACCCCGGACCGGCTATCGGCAATATTGACTCAAAGGGCAGCGGCAATGAAGTGCGTGTCTACATGGAAGCGGTATCTACAGACGTGGATACGGCCGAGTTGTCTGAGCGCTGGCGCCAGGAAATAGGTGAGTTGGGCACCGTTGAGAGTTTTAGCCTGGAGTACACCATCAACGACATTGGCAAGCCCATCAAGTTGATCCTGTCCTCCGCCTCTCTGGATGAGCTGCATGCGGTGACCGGCGAGTTACGCCTGGCGCTGGAAGCCTATCCCGGCGTCTACAATCTCAACGATACCCTGCAGGCTCCCAGGGAAGAAATTGTGCTGGGCCTAAAGCCGGCCGCGGAGAATCTCTCGGTCACACTGGCTGATCTCGCCAGACAGGTGCGGGAAGCATTTCACGGCGCGGAAGCCCAGCGTATTCCCAGGGCCAAGGAAGATGTTCGGGTCATGGTGCGATACCCTGAGGCCGAGCGCCTGTCGGTGGAAAACCTGAGCGATATGCGTGTGCGAACACCCGCCGGTGACGAGGTTCCCTTCGACAACGTGGCGGAGGTCGACTATGTGCCGGGCTATATGACCATAGACCGGCTCAACCGCAAACGCACGATCGAAGTCAGCGCCGATGTGCTGGGCGGAGGCGTTGCGCCCCGGGCGATCATTGATGAAGTTTTGTCCAGGAACCTCGAGCGCTGGAAGCGGGAGTATCCGGGAATTTCCCTGGTATTGGATGGTGAATTGCAGGAAGAGTCCGCGTTCATGAGCGCGCTGCTGAAATACATGGGCTTGTCGATGTTGATCATTTACGCGTTGATGGCGATACCTTTTCGCTCCTACTGGCAGCCGCTACTGGTATTAACAGCGGTGCCTTTTGGTGTGATGGGAGCCATCTTTGGGCATATGATTCTCAACTGGCAGGTCAGCATGTTCTCGCTAATGGGGGTGATCGCCTGTGCGGGGGTGGTGGTGAACGACAACCTGGTGCTGATTGACCGCGTGAATCAGTTGCGCGCGGGGGGACACTCCCTGCTGGAATCCCTACTGCAGGGAGGGCAGGATCGCTTCCGGCCGATAATCCTGACCTCGCTGACCACCTTCATCGGCCTGCTGCCCATCATGTCCGAGACCAGTGTTCAGGCCCAATTCCTGATACCCATGGTGACCTCGCTGGCCTTCGGGGTGTTGTTTGCCACCTTTGTGACGCTATTACTGGTGCCCTGCCTCTATCTGTTGGGTGAGCAGATCGGGCTGGTGGTGCTGAGACGCAGGCCGTCGGTTACGGATGTTATCGACGGTTATTGAATTGCCGGAGGGCTAAAAAAGGTTCTTCGCGCATTGGAGGGAGTTCGGATTGCGACCCCGCTGACAGTCCGTGGGAACCTCTGCCGGTTAAGGACAGGAAAACGCCATTTTAGTCACTCCACGAAATTCGTTTTGTAAAATGGCGTTTTCCTGTCCTTAACCTCCGCCTGTGGACCGAATAGCTCAGCACGCTGATATAAAAAGTGGGGTCAGATAAGACTTTCAGATAGTTTGGCGAGACAACAGAGGTTTCGATTCGAAAAGTCTTATCTGACCCCATTTTTATTAGCCGCTCAAACTGGAAAATAGCACTGTGGAGAGGGTTTGCTCAGGACACTGCTTTTCACAAAGCGAATTCCGTGGAGTGACTGAAAAGCAGTGTCCTGAGCAAACCCGGCTTTACAACGTTATTCCAATGTTCCGGTCAACAGCCAGAATTGGAGTAGGCCATCCTTGGCTCTCGCGATCTACCGTACATCCTGTACATAAAAAAGGGGCCCACATTGCTTTGAGCCCCTTTGGTTCGATCAGCGCGCTCGTATTAGCCAGCTTTTGGGCCCGCAGCGATGATCGCCTCGGAAACCTCAAAATTACCGATGTTATCCTGAAACAGGGCAGCCAGTTTGCCGGCTTGCTCGTCGTAAGCGGCGGTATCGCCCCAGCTATCGCGGGGGTTGACGTACTTGTCATCCACACCGGGAATGGAGGTGGGGAAATCCAGGTTGAGGATATCCAGATGAGCCGTTTCCGTGCTCAGCAGGGCACCGCTCTGGGCGGCAGCGACGACAGCGCGGGTAACGGGGATGGGGAAGCGTGAACCGCTGCCGCCCTCTGAACCCGAGCCACCGGCCCATCCGGTGTTGATCAGGTAGACCTGGCTGTCAAAGCCCTCGATGCGCTTCATCAACAGTTCAGCGTAATCACTGGCCGGGCGAGGCATAAACGGTGCGCCAAAACAGGCGGAGAAGGTGGGGTGAATTCCGGCTTCAGCACCCAGTTCGGTGGAGCCTACCCGTGCGGTATAGCCGCTAAGGAAGTGAAATGCCGCCGCTTCCTTGGACAGAATGGAGACCGGGGGTAGTACGCCGGACACATCACAGGTCAGGAAAATAACGCACTTGGGTTCGCCGCCCGCGTTGGTCTCGGTGCGCTTATCAACGTGTTCCAGGGGGTAACAGCAGCGTCCATTTTCGGTGAGGCTGGTGTCGCAGTAATCTGCCGTGCGCTGACCGTCTACCACCACGTTTTCGATGATGGAACCAAAGCGAATGGCATCCCAGATAACAGGTTCATTTTTCTGGCTCAGATCGATGGTTTTTGCATAGCAACCGCCTTCAATATTGAAGACTGCCCCTTTTGCCCAGCCGTGTTCGTCATCGCCAATCAGGTAGCGATCCGGGTCAGCTGACAGGGTGGTCTTACCGGTGCCAGACAAGCCGAAGAACAAAGTGGTGTCGCCCGCTTCGCCGACATTGGCAGAGCAGTGCATGGACATGACATCTTTTTCGGGAAGCAGGAAATTCTGTACTGAAAACATCGCTTTCTTCATTTCGCCGGCGTAACGCATGCCGGCAAGCAATACTTTGCGCTGGGCGAAATTGATAATGACCACACCGTCTGAATTACTGCCATCGCGCGCGGGGTCGCAGACAAAATTGGCGGCATTAATGATGTTCCACTCTGGCTTTCGGCCGGCATTATACTGGCTGGGACGGATGAACATATTGTGTCCAAACAGACCTTGCCAGGCGGTTTCGGTGGTGACTTTGACGGGCAGATAGTGGTCGCAGTGCTCTCCTACGTGAAGGTGGGAGACGAAACGATCGCGATCGGCGATATAGGACTCTACACGCTCCCACAGGGCATCAAATTTATCGCCGTCGAAAGGCCGGTTGACGCCGGTCCAATCGATGCTGTCTTCAGTGCTGGGTTCGCGGACGATAAATCGGTCAGCGGGTGAGCGTCCGGTGCGCTTACCGGTTGTCACCAGCAGAGCGCCGGAATCGGCCAGTATGCCCTCCCGACGTTGCAGGGATTGCTCGATAAACTGCGAGGTGCCCAGGTCGGTATATTCCCGGGTAGTGTGGGTATCAACGGTCATTGCGTGTCCTGTCATACGTTGGTATTTGGCCCTATAGAGCCGTTCTACCGCTTATTCGGATCATTTTGGGGGCGCTATTATGTCAGAATCATGACGCCCTGCGAATAGATTGAGCAAAAAAACGCGAGCGACCACACATTTGTGCAAATTAGTGCAATGTTCTGGTCTCTTCGTCCGATAGTAGCGTCTGTATATCCTCGGCCAGGAAGACATATTGCTGATTGCAGAATTCGCAGTCCATGGAGATACTGCCCTGTTCCTCCAGAATGTCCTGTAATTCCGCGCCATCTAGCGTCGCCAGGGCGCTGAAAGTGCGTTCGCGGGAGCAATTACAGTTAAATTCGACAGCCGCAGGGGTAAAGACGCGCAAGGGGTCCTCGTGATACAGGCGGTGCAGTATTTGCTCGGCGCTGAGCTGCAGTAACTCCTCGGCTTTTACGGTAGTACCCAGTGCGCAGGCGTGTTGCCACTGTGTTTCACGCTGTTCGGGGTCAGGGGTGACCTGAGCGGGTAATTGTTGCAGTAGCATTCCGGCGGCGCGTTTTTCGTCGGCCGCCAGCCACAGACGGGTCTGCAGCTGCTCGGATTGCTCAAAGTAGGCATCCAGGCTGCTTGCCAGCGAACCCCCTTCTAACGGGACCACGCCCTGGTAGCGCTGTCCATCCACAGGGTCAACTGTGATGGCCAACTGGCCGTTGTGCAGGAGCTGTTCGAAGTTGTCACTGGTGGCTTCTTCCGCACCCCGTGCAATGGCCCGAATCTGTCGCTGATTGTTGCACTCCACCATGAGCAGCGGTATCTGGCCATCGCTTCGGGCTTGCAAAATCAGTTTGCCCTCAAATTTCAAGGTTGTGCTCAACAAGACTGCCGCTGCCAGGAATTCGCCCATCAGGCGACCGACGGCAGGTGCGTACTGGTGGATAGCGAGAATCTCCTGTAGCGATTGCTCCAGGTGTACGGTCTCGCCGCGGATATCTGTTTCCTCAAAAACAAACCGCAGGGATCTGTCGCCAGAGGGGCCGGATGCCGGTGATTTTTCGTCCATAGGGGGTTTGCCTGTGTCCTGTCGTGTTCAATGCCTCATGAGGGAGTACAGTATTTGAGGCCAGTCGCTGGAAAATTCAAGGTTCTCATGACCTGACGGCCATTAACAGCTACAGTTTCCCCTTCATCGACCCAGCGGTTAGCGGGTCTTGCTTTATTCGGAGTTTAAAAATGAGATTTAGTTACCAGATTGGCATGTGTGATGCTGACCATTATCTTCCCCTGGTTAAGGCAGCAGAGGCCGCCGGTTACCACGGTATCACCATTCCTGACAGTATTTGCTACCCCGAGGTGGCGAGCTCAAAGTACCCCTATAACAAGGATGGCAGCAGGGAGTTTCTGGAAACTGTGCCTTTTCTGGAGAGCCTCATCGCAGTGGCTGCGATGGCGGCAGTTACCGAGAAAGTTCGTTTTTCCACTTTTGTGTACAAGCTGGCGGTTCGCCAGGCCGCCGTTGTAGCCAAGCAGGTCCAGAGTATTCAGCTACTGTCGGGCAATCGCTTTGACTTTGGCGTCGGTATCAGCCCCTGGGAAGAAGATTTCGCTGTCTGCGGTGTGCCCTGGGAAAAACGCGGCAAGCGTTTTGACGAGCAAATCGCCATTCTGCGCGGCCTGGAGACGGGCGAGTTCTACGGTCATGAGGGTGAAATCCTGCAAATGCCATCGAATAAGATGTGCCCGGCCCCCAGCGAAAAAACCCCGATATTGATAGGTGGCCACGCGGATGTCGCGCTGAAACGGGCGGCCCGGGTGGGTGACGGCTGGATGTGTGCCGGGGCGAGCCTGGAAGAACTGTCCGTTTATCTGCAGCGTATTAACGTTCTGCGCGAGGAGTACGGTACCGCTGATCGTCCCTTTAAGGTCTTTACTACTGGTGCTGATGCCTTCAGTAACGAGGGAATTGCGAAACTGGAGGCGGTGGGGGTAACCGATGTGGTTATCGGCTTCCGCAATGTCTATGAGATGGAGCCGGACAAGCCGCTTGCCGAGAAAATAGAACAACTTCAATGGTATGCGGAGACCTTTGTTAATGCCTGATACAACGACTTTGCCACCCAATACCCCGATTCTGGTGGGTGTCGCCGCCGTTCAGCAAAAGTTGCAGCAATTTGACGAAGCCAGTGAGCCTATTGTACTGATGGAGCAGGCGCTGCGTGAGGCCGCTGACGATGCGGGTTGCACTGAATTACTGGCCCTCGCCGACGAGATTCTGGTGCCCCGCGGTATGTGGGGCTACAGCGATCCCGGCCGCCTATTGGCTGATGCCCTGGGTGCCAGCTCGGCCAAGACAGTGTTTGCTGAATTTGGTATTTTGCAACAGGCCCTGATGACCCGTGCCTGCCAGAAAATTGCCAGCGGCGAAGCCAGGGTGGTCCTGGTTGCCGGTGCAGAGGCCAAGTACCGTGCACTGTGTGCCAGCAAAGCGGGTAGCACAGCCGAGGAAACGGTGCAGGAGGGCGTGGTTGCAGATCAGGTATTAGAGCCTGGGTCCGAACTGTGGTCGGAGACGGAGTCGGCTACCGGGCTGGGTATGCCGGTGGGCTATTATGCGATTATTGACAGTGCCTTACGTTACAAACAGGGGCTCAGCGTTGAGCAACACCGTGACCAAATGGCACAGATGTACGCCCGATTCAGCGAGATAGCGGCCCAGAACCCGGGTGCCTGGGTTGACCAACCCGTGGACGCCTCGTTTATTCGAGAGGGCTCCGGGTCAAACCGTATGCTGGCGTTCCCCTATACCAAGCTGCACAACAGTCAGTGGAACGTTGACCAGGGGGCCGGGCTGATTTTTTGCTCGGTTGAATTGGCCCAGTCTCTGGGCATTGATCGCAGTCAATGGATTTTTCCACGGGCATCGACGGAATCCAATTTCATGTCTGTGGTCGCGGCGCGCAAGGACCTGGGAGGCTGTGCCGGTTTTCGTGTCGCGGGCGAAGTTGCTATGAAAATGGCGGGTGTCAGTTTTGATGATATCCGTTTACGTGAGTTTTACTCCTGCTTTCCAGCGGCAGTGCGGTCGCAAGTGCAGGAGTTTGGCATGCAGCAGGCGGGGGACTTGACGGTAACCGGCGCGATGACGTTTGGGGGTGGCCCGCTGAACAACTTTGTCTTTCAGGCGACCGTTAAAATGGCACAGCTGCTGCGAGAGCAGCCCACAGAGGTCGGTCTGGTGACAACGGTCAGCGGCATGTTGACCAAGCAGGCCTGTGCGTTGTGGTCGGCTACCCCCAACGCCGGTGGCTGGGATTATGCCGATGTGACCGAGCAGGTGCGGGAGCAGACAACCGTGTGCGATGTGGTGGCAGATTACAGCGGCAGCGCCGTAGTGGCGGGCTATACGGTGTTGTATCAGGGCGATAACCCCTGGCGGGCAGTGGCAGTGTTCGATTTGCCGGACCAGCAGCGCACCGTAGCTTATAGTGAAGATGAGGACATTATTAAGACGATGTTGGTTGAGGAGTGCTGTGGCAAAACCTTTGCGCTGACCGGGGGGCAATTTCGAGCGTCTGGTGACTGAATATCGCACTCGTTAAATCGAAGCCAACAGTGTAATATTTCCAGATCACCGTCGTGGAGGGGTCGTAGTGGCAGAATTCAGATTACAAAAAGCGTACTCAATGCCTAAAGACGAAGTGCGTGAAGCGGCAGAGGGTCTGGCCAGGAAGTTGGAGCGCGACCACGGCGTGCACTCCAAGTGGAGTGGTGACACGGTCAAAATTAAAGGCTCGGGTGTCGACGGCCAACTTTCGTTTCACGATGGCAATATTGATGTGTCGGTGAAGATGGGTTTTCTGGCGTCCGCTTTCAAGGGTGTGTTGCGTTCAGAAGTAGAGCGCTATCTGGATGAACACGTTAGCTAGAGTATATTGACGCCCCGCAGAGGGTCATCCTGTAACAGTAATTCCGCAAACTCTTCCGCCAGCGCCTTGCCGCGCTGCACACAAATTTCCCAGTAACGTACCCGTTCATCGTGCTCCATGCCGGTGAAATCACTGCGATCAGGAATTTTCCCCTGGGGCAGACTGGCGACGAATTCTTCACTGGGGCACAGCAAAACCAATCTCTCTGCTTCATGCAATGCGGTTTGTCGCCAGGGCAAAAACTTGTCGAACCAGCCCGGCACAATACTGGCGCTAAAGTGCGGGTAGAGGATTAAACCTTCACCCCGAAAATCATCCAGATCAAAATGGTAGTCGACTATGCCGCCATCCCAGTACTGTCCACGGGGCGCGCCGGGTATGTCGCGCTCGCCGGTCAACACAAAGGGTATTGAACCGCTGGCATGCAGTGCCGGAACGACGCTCTGTGCTCTCAGTTGGCTGTAGTGGGTTTGAAAATCGTGAAAATTGAACTCCGGGTTTGGCCTACCCCTATTGTGAAAAACTACCCGCTGGAAGGACAGTTTCAGCAGCTTCCTGCTCAGGGTATTCCCCAGCGCAGCGGCTCCCATGCCGGTGGCCAGCAGTGGCGTCGATGAGGCGGCAGCCGGACCCCGCCCTCTTGCGGTCACGATATGGGTTCGAATCCGCGGATTGTTCACCAGGTCCTCTGCGCCGCTTGTCCCGAGCATTTTCTTCAGTATCTCCAGACTCTGCTGACTGACTTCTGCGGCTGTCGGCTTGTGGGCATAGTGTTGATGGAGGTAACCCTGTTCCAGGGTGGCGACCGCGGCGGCGGGATCCTTCATGGCCAGGCAGGCGTGGCGCCAGGAACCGATGGATGAGCCCAGTACCGACAGGGGTTGGTCGCTGCGCTGCAGGAAATCACCGAACAGCAAACGATCCAGCTGACTGAGAATAAAAAACTTTGGGCCTCCGGAGGCGCCGATGAGCAGGGAGAAGAGTTCGGGGGACCAGCCGGTTTCGGCGATTCGCCTGGCGGCCTCTTTGCCCAGGTAAACAGAGAGGGCTTTAGTTGCCACAGCGCACCTCGTTGGGGGATTGGCCAGTCCAGCGGGTATACGCCCGCCGGAAGTTAGAGGTGTCGTTAAAGCCAATCAGGTAGGCGATGGAGGTGAGGGGTAGCCGTGTATTGCGCAAATAGCGTGTGGCGTGCTCGGCTCTAACCTGGTCCAGTAGTGCCTGGAATGACTGTTGCTCCTCTTCCAGTCGACGCCGGTAGGTACGGGGGCTGAAATTGAGCATTTGCGCGATAACCGGCATCTGTGGGTATTGGCCCTCCAGCTTGCGCAACAGGCGCAGGGTTTGTTCGGCTATGGAATCCTCCTCCTCGAGATCGGCCAGCAGGCGAGAACACTCCTCTTCGTAGAGAGCACGCAGGGCCGGGTTGGAGGAGGGCAGTGGCGTCTTCAGTAGCGTACTGTCGAAGGATACCCGCCCCCTGGGGCAGTCAAAGTGCACATCCTCGCCAAATACGTCGTAGTACATACCCGAGTAGGAGGGCGCGGGGTAGGGTACCTCCACCCGCAAATCGATCCGGGGCAAATTCAGCAAGCCCTGTAGGGTGTTGAGCATGCCTCCGTACATGAGCTCATAGGCAAACTCAACCGGGTTTTCCAGGGGGGTACTTACTGTGGTCAGTATGCAGCGCTCCTGCTTGGTCTCTAGCTCCAGATACAGCGCCGGTGACAGCAGGTGATAGTACTTGAGAAACAGGGCCATTACCTGCCTCAGGTCTGCACAGGTCATGAAGGCTTGGCCCAGTACCGCATGAGCGCTGAGGTTCAGACGCAGACCCAGTTTCAGCCCCAGAGCGGGATCGCCTGTCAATTGAAAGGCATTGGCGACCAGTTGGGTGAAATCTTCTTCACTGACTCTCGCACCAATTCCGGTGATACCGGTTTGCGCCAGGCTGGTTCCGGCCAGTAATGCGTCGCGTCCATGGCCCATGCCCTCAACGAGGTCGATAAGGATCAAAATATACTGCGCTGGGGTGGTCGCTTTTGGCATGCCCCATTTGGCCATAAATGACTATAATTTGACAAGACATTACCTTGTCGCATTTTGGGGTGTGCCGCATAGTGAGGCACAGTCAATTAGAATAATGGAGCGTCAGAGATGAAGATCGAGTGGACCGACACGACCCCGCGCAAGATTCAGCACTTTCCCAACGCCGATTACCCTCAGGAAAACCCGGAACTGGAGGATGTGCTGACCAGCGAACAGGTTGATCACGTAGCAGAAATTTTCCAGACCCCGCTGACCGGTGCCTATAACTGGAATTACACGATTCAGGATGACCGCATCAAGAAGCTCTACGACCTGGGCAAGCAGCTGAACTGGGACCCGGAGATGGATATCGACTGGAACCGGCCCTGGCCTGTGGAAGAGCGCTCCGCGGAAATGATGAATCTGCAGGACTATGAGCCCTATCTGGCCATGGACGACAAGACCAAGGATGAATTTTGGTTGCATATGAATGCCTGGAGTCTGTCCCAGTTCCTGCACGGCGAGCAGGGGGCGTTACTGGTGGCCTCGCAACTGGTTTCCTGTGCACCCACCTACAACGCCAAACTCTACGCGGCTTCCCAGACCTTTGACGAGGCCAGACACGTGGAGGTCTTTAACAAATACCTGCAGCAGCGCATTGGCCTGAGCTACCCGATTAATACCAGTCTGAAGAGTATCCTGGATAAAATCCTGACAGATGAGCGCTGGGATATGAAGTTTATCGGGATGCAGATCGTGATAGAGGGCCTGGCCTTGTCGGCCTTCAATACGACCCGCGAAACCACGCCAGACCCCGTTTTGAAGGACATCGTCTATCTGGTGACCCGCGATGAGGCACGCCACGTCACCTTCGGCGTCAATTATCTGGAAGAATTCGTGAAGACATTGACAGAGGAAGAGCGCGATGAGCGCGCGCTATTCGCTTACGAGGCCTGCGTGATCAGCCGCGAGCGACTGGTGGCAACCGACGTCTTCCGTCACTTTGGCTGGGATGTCGAAGAGGCCCGTAAGATAGTCCTGGACGGATTCGTGATGTCCCATTTCCGAAATCTGCTGTTCCAGCGGGTGATCCCTAACCTTGCCCGTATCGGGCTGATGACCGATAAAATCCGGCCTAAATTTGAAGAATTGGGGATTCTAGAGTATGAGAACCTCGCCAACGATGGCGATATAGACTGGTCCGTACTGGAGCGCCCCCTGGATACCCAGGAAGCGCAGTCTTACGAGCAGAGCATGCTGGGCGAATTCCAGAAGCTGCACGAGGCAGAGCAACGCGAAGCGAGTTAGCGAGAGCCCATCCGGGAACTAGCTCAGCCAGCGGCCAATGGCGGTCTTAACCCAGAGGAAGTTCATTAATTTCTTCATTCCCTCAGCGCTCTCGGCGCTGTAGGGATAGCCATTTTGCATCTTGCCGCCGAACCGATCGATGACGATGGGCATTTCGTGGCAGTAGCCACGCAAGCCCTTTTTGCCATTAACCTGACCCACTCCTGAGTTCTTTTTGCCGCCAAAGGGAGCGGCGGGGATGCCGTAGCTCACCGCCATGTCGTTGACACTGCACGCCCCTGTGTCGATCGAATTCGCCAGGCGGTAGCCTTTCTCCTTGTCCTGGGTCCAGACGTTACCGTTTAGGCCAAACTCAGAGTCATTGGCCAGGGCGATGGCCTCCTGTTCACTGTCCACC
>JBALWA010000087.1:0-14322 GCA_036960305.1 Halioglobus sp.
CCCTCCGAGTCGCCGCTGCTCCGACCACACCCGTATCAAGAAATTCACTTGTTCGCGTCGAATCGCGACGATACCCCGCATTTGCTTCCAGCTCGCCGCGCTCGAACAGATACTTGAACTTGCCTTCCAGGTCCTGGTCATCACTGTCATAAGAGTCCTCGTCAAAGCGGGAGAAAATTAATTCCCCGTCCAAAGAGGCCTCCATGCGCTCGCTGCGAGAAGCCAGAGTGGCCGGGATCGAAACCCGGCCGCCGGATATGGAGAGCTCATCCACTGGCGCCATACGCACGTTATCATTGTATTCATAGCCCGCCTCAACGCCGTACTCAAAAGAGTACTCATTGGCCCAGGCCCCAGCGGGCGCCAATGCCAGCGAAGCCATCAAAGCAAGAGAGCTGGCCCGGCCGACCGGTAATTCACATACGGGGAACATTCTTTTAGTTTTCATGGCACTACCACCAAATCTCTGCTGTGTAGGATGACGTTGGAATCGAGGTCTTCACCACCTTTTACCCTGGCGTAGCGAAACGGTATAGAAACCTGCTTACCGTCCGGCCTGCGACGAAGAATACGAATATCGTTCTCGGCAGCGTAGGCATTAAGCCCCCCCGCCAATGCCAGCGCCTGCATGACATCGGTATCGCTGTTAATGATGTACTCACCGGGCCGCTCGACCTTGCCAATAACGTAAATCTTGTTGCCGTCCACACTGATCAACGACACCACAACCCGCGGGGCGTCTTTCATGTATTTATCGAGGGCCTTGGATATTCTGTCGGCAACCTGGGAAGGTGAAGCTTTGTTAGTGTCTATCTCGCCCGCGATGGGCAGACTGATGATGCCGTCGGGCCGCACCAGCACCTCGCGACTAAGCGTCTCCTCGTTCCAGACGTCCACCTGCAGACGATCTCCTGGATTGATGGCATAGGACGCCGAAAAAGCAAGCTGGCTGCATATCGCGCCGGCAAGCAAGCACACTATCCACCCATATAATTTAAATGACATCAACGCCCCTCTCTACCCAACTTATCGCTTATAAGGCAGTATATATTTTTGCAACACATTAATCGCTATCGAAGTGGAAAAAAGAGCCGATGTTTGCCAGTACAGTTCTCTCCCTGACAAACCTGTGCTGTCCCCGCTGATCAGGGAGCGCTATACCTTGGTGTACCTCAGCCCTCCATCAAATCCCGTGGCGCGCGACGACGCGCTACCACACTGAAACCCAGAGCAGCAGATACAACCAGCCAAATGAGATTCTTGAAGCCGCCATCTGTCGACTCTACATCAACCGAATTTGCCCCGGACAAGCTGCCGCCGCCTATTTCCGGCAACGTATTGCGCTGGCCCGTGAGGGTGGCCGCGCTCGTATCCAGGCTCACAGCATTATAATTCAGCTGATTCATCGCCAATTCAATGGTGGCACCGTCCCGATCCTGGCTCAAACTTCCGAATGACCCGGGCACAAAGGCCGCTGTAGGGGAACTGGTCACAGCAATTGTGAAATTGCTATCAACAAGATTAAACCCCGGCGCAGCAGTTGCGTTTGACAAAGGCAACAGCAACCACAGCAAGGCAATTCCAATCCCTGATTTTACCTTTAAAAGTGACAACATACTCAAACTTCCCTCTTCATACCAACACCTTCATATCCCTTGGGGTGGTATGGTTTTAATTACCTCACGTACTGGTATAGCACACCCCCCAAACTCTGCACGGAATAGTAGGCTAAAAGCCCCCGAAAACCCCGCTTTTACTCGGCGCAGTTCATTATCTGTGAACCAGTTCACATTTACCTGCCAACCAGGGAAAAGTCATGACTTCAAATAGGAATTGGGCGCCCTGAAATCGGATTCAGAGCCTGCGAGCGAAGACCGCCTTGAGATATTCAGTTTCGGGGATGGCGGGGTGAATCGGGTGATCTGCCCCCTGTGCGCCCTGCTCAATAATCCTCAATTCACAGCCCGCACGATGGGCCGCGGCCCCCATGGCAAGGATAAGATCGGCCCGAGAAAGGTGCATGGAACAGGAGCCTGACACCAGCAGCCCGCCAGGCCTAAGGAGACGCAATCCCAGCTCATTAATTCGCCGATAGGCCGCAATGCCCTTCTTGAGATCTTTACGGCGCTGGACAAAGGCAGGGGGGTCCAGAATAACCACGTCATACAGCCGCCCCTCCTCCTGCATCGCCTTCATCGCCTCGGCAGCAGATCCCTTTCGCACAGATACCTTGTCGGCAAGCCCGTTCAGGCGTGCATTTTCAAGGACGCCATCCAGTGCCGATGCCGAACTGTCAAGACAACAGACATCGGCGGCGCCAAATGCGGCGGCTTGAATGCCCCAGCCACCGATATAGCTGTAAACATCCAGCACCGATTTACCGGGCACATACGCCGCCAGCCTGGCGCGGGACATGCGGTGATCATAAAACCAGCCCGTTTTCTGGCCCTCCCAGACCGGCGCGAGGAAATCTACGCCATTTTCCTCAAATGCCACATGCGGTGGCACATCTCCATGCACCACCTCAATTCGGTCAGGCAAGCCCTGCTCCCTGCGGGCACGGCTGTCGGCTCGCAACAGGATACCGCTGGGCGCCAGCAACTCTACCAGTGCGGCAATGATGGCCGGCTCATAGCGCTCAATACCGGCATTATTCAACTGCATAACAAGATAATCACCAAAACGGTCAACCACCAGGCCCGGTAGCAGGTCACTATCGCCATAAACCAGCCGATAGCAGGGCTTGTCAAAGGCGGCCTCCCTGCCCCTTAGCGCCACAGACAAGTGGTTGCCGATCAAATGGGTATCCAGCGCCGACTGTCGCCGTGGCGCATATATTCGTGCACAGATGAGGGACTGGGGCTCCATATAGGCAGAACCCAATATCTGGCCACCTGCATCCATGACAGTGACCGTATCGCCCGCTTGAAAGCTGCCAAGCGGCGACTGCTGCTTGTCTATCTCGTTGGAATAGACCCACAAGTGCCCGCCACGCAGGCGCTTGTCCGCGCCTTTGCGCAGATATAACTTCGCCTCAGGAGACTCCATAGGGTGAGTTCGCTAGTCTTCTTCGGCACATTGCCGGGTATAATCTTCAGCGGATAGCAGCCCTTCCAGTTCCGACACATCCGCAGGCTGTAGCTTATAAAACCAACCGTCGTTGTAGGGATCTGAATTAACGGTTTCCGGTACATCTTCCAGCGTGGCATTGATCGCGATGACCTCTCCGGTTACGGGCGCGTATACATCCGATGCTGCCTTCACCGATTCGACTACCCCCGCCTCCTCTGCGGCCGCAAGGGAATCGCCTACTTCCGGTAATTCGACAAAAACCACATCGCCCAGTGCTTCCTGGGCATGATCAGTAATACCCACGGTAACGGTGCCATCTTCCTCCAGACGAGCCCACTCGTGGCTGCTGGCATATTTTAGTTCGCTGGGAGTCTGGCTCATTTTGTGTCCTCAAAAAATAGATGGCTGTACGGCGCCATTTTGGTTCCGATAGTAGAAAATTTCACGGCGCTTATTTTACCGCCCATGGACGGAAAAACAACGCTTCTATCGGCCGATACCCATCGCGTGTCGCATTAGCTGCTGTTTGAGTGGTGCAAAACGGCCCACACCACGCATTCCGGCGTTCCGCAGCCAGCGAACAGGGAGTGAACGCTGTGCAAAAAGGCGTTTAAAGCCGTCCATCGCCGCCATCATCGCCAGGTTCTCGCCCTTCCGGCGTCGCTGATAGCGTTTCAGCGTATCCAACTGCCCCGGGTTTCCGCCCAGAGCCGCAGTTGCAAGCACCTCCTCAGCAAGAGCCAGAACATCCTGCAAGCCCAGATTGATGCCCTGACCCGCGAGGGGATGAATGGTGTGAGCTGCATCACCCACCAGGGCCGCGCCCGGTTGGACATACTCCACGGCATGGCGCTGCCGCAGCGGAAAAGCCGCTCGACTGGAGCAGGCCATGACCTTGCCCAACCGGGATTCAATTGCGGTCGTCAACTGTGCACAAAATTCGGCCTCATCAAGCGCCAGCAGGTCATCGACCAGAGCCTCATCCAGTGACCACACAATCGAGCAGTAGTGGTTGCCGTCAATTTCGGGCAGTGGTAGAAATGCCAGCGGCCCCGAGGGCAGGAAACGTTGCCAGGCTGTCGCTTGGTGAGGTTGCTCTAGCTGCACCGTCGCCACCAGTGCCCGGTGCCCGTAATCCCACTCACGGGTACTAAATTCCAACATGGAACGCACCTTGGAAAGGGCACCATCAGCGGCCACTAGCAGGTCGGTATTAAACACCTTGCCCTCCTCAAGCGTCAGTTGAACTACCCCTGAGGTCAAACGGCTGCATTCTGATAATCGCGAGGGGTTGAACATCGTGATGTCATCACATTGGCCGATCCGGTCTAGCAGTGCACTAACGATCACCCTATTTTCGACAATATGCCCAAGAGCGGGCACTTCGACTTCAGCGCAATCAAATTCCAGTACTGCCGTGCCCTCAGCATCCCACACAGACATGTGGCTATAGGGACACAGACGCTGGGATTCAATACTGGACCAGGCACCAATTCGCTCTAACAACGCCTGGGAATTTGGCGTCAGCGCACTCACCCTGACGTCAAACCCGGACACCGTTGGCTCCGGCACAAAGCCGCGAATGGGTAGGTTCTGGGCCTCAATCAGCGCAATGGAGAGACCGTTACCACTTAATGAGGCTGCGAGCGCACTGCCGGCAATACCGGCCCCAACAATCGCAATATCATAATGTTCAGCTACATCAGGCATCACTGGACTCCCCCATGGCAGCAACACCCGCGGCATAGCGAACAAACTCCCGCTTCGCTGCGGGCAACATATCCAGACCCGCCAGACCCAAATCCCTGGCCAGGCCAAGTACCGGATCTGACTGCATAAACAGTGCCGGCAACTTATCACTGAAATTCACCGTGCGAACCTGATCGGCGGCCTGACTGTCGTAATACTGCTGTAACACCTTGAGGTTGCCCAGTGGCGTCGATGTTTCATTCGCCTGGGCCAACACACGCCCCAGTACAGCGACATCGCGCAGTGCCAGGTTATAGCCCTGACCCGCCACCGGATGCAGGGCGTGTGCCGCATTCCCCATAACAACCACGCCCTGTCGGACCTGTTCGGTTGATTGCACGAGTGTCAGGGGGTAGATATGCCGTTCACCCACCTGCTGCAGGCGGCCCAAACGGTAGCCAAATCGGGTCTGTAATTCTTTCAGAAATTCGTCGGGAGGGCAGGCCTGCAGGTGCGCCGCTCGCTCAGCCGACAGAGTCCAAACCAGGCCTGAGCGATGCTCCCCCGCAGCAGAAGGCAACAGTGGCAATAGCGCAACCGGGCCCTCATCGGTAAATCGCTCAAAAGCGCAACCCTTATGTGGCTGGGCAAAGGCGATATTGGCAATCAAGGCATGCTGGCGATAGGATTTTTCCTCGACCGCAACGCCCAACTTGGTGCGAAGCCCCGAATTAGCCCCGTCCGCCACCAACAGCAGGCCGGTCTCCATTTCTGCATCCGCCGCGCCCTCCAGCTGTAAACGGACGGTCTCACCCTGCGGCGCCGCGCTCACGACTTTGGCCGGACTCATCAGCTCAACCCTGCCCTGGCGATACAGAGCCTGAATCAACGAGCTGCCCAGCCAGGCATTTTCTACCACGTAGCCCAGGGCGGGCCAATCGTAGTCCTGCGCGTGCAGAAGGGTACTGCCAAACCTGCCCCTATTGGACACATGAATGGAATCAATAGGGCACAGCCACTTTTCAAGGTCACCCCACACGCCCATCTGCTCATAAATCAGGCGTGAGCTATAACTCAGCGCCGTGGAGCGGGCGTCAAAGGAGGGATGATAGTCCGGAGTTGAGCCCGGCGTAGCCGCAGGCAGAGGAAATCCCTCTATCATCAGTATCCGGATATCTTCAGGCAACAAGGCGCCCAATTGGAGAGCGAGACTGACACCCACCATGCCTCCGCCGGCAATAACAATGTCCCTGTAGTTACTCATCCCGCCATTAATGCCTCTATCTCGGCCACCGACTTGGGCACCCCCGCAGTAATCACCTCACACCCCTGGTCAGTCACAATCACGTCATCTTCGATCCGGATACCAATACCGCGCCACTTTTTGGCAACTTTAGTATTGTCAGGCGCGATATAAATCCCCGGCTCCACCGTCATTACCATACCCGGCTCCAGCGAGCGCCACTCATCGTTGACGCGGTAGTCACCCACATCGTGTACGTCCAGCCCCAGCCAATGACCCGCTTTATGCATATAAAAATCCTTGTAACGCTCTCGCTTGATCAAGCTGGCGACACCGCCCTTGAGCAAACCCAGCTTTACCAGGCCCTCGGTAATTACCCGAACGGTGGCATCATGCGGCTGATTCCAGTGGTTTCCGGGCCTGATCTCCTCGATGGCGGCCAATTGGGCTGCCAGCACCAGCTCATAGAGCGCCCGTTGCTCGGTACTAAAAGTGCCACTTACAGGAAAGGTTCTAGTGACATCTGCCGCATAATATTCGTACTCACAACCGGCATCAATCAACACCAGGTCGCCCGATCGCATCTTCGCTGCATTGTCGACATAGTGCATGACGCAGGCGTTCTCTCCACTGCCAACAATACTCGAATAGGCGGGATGGCGGGCTCCGGAAATGGCAAACTCATGTAAAATTTCCGCCTCCAGCCGAGACTCTTCCATCCCCGGACGGCAATGGCTAATCGCCCGAATATGCGCCGCAGCCGTAATGTCACCCGCCCGACGCATTAACCGTAGCTCCGCTGCACTTTTTACCAAACGCAGGTCGTGCAGCATATGATCGAGATCAGTAAATTCACCGGGAGGCACTGCCCCAGTCGCTTCCTTGCTCCGAATTTGATTAACCCAGGACATGATCTGCTGATCGAACTCTGTCCTGCGACCCATCGAATAGTACACTCGATCCCGGCCCTCAATGAGTCCCGGGAGAATTTCATCGATGTCCCCAATTGGAAAAGCGTCGTCTGCTGCGTACTGGTCGCAAGCACCGCCCGGCCCCGCCCGCCGCCCGTGCCATAACTCAAGCTGCGGGTCCCGCTCTCGGCAAAACAATACAAATTGACCGTGTTCACGCCCGGGTATCAACACCAGAACGGCTTCGGGTTCGACAAAACCCGACAGGTAGTAGAAATCACTGTCCTGGCGAAAAGGAAATTCGGTATCACGACTGCGCATTTGCTCCCTGGCAGCGGGGAAAATGGCAATACTATTAGGCTCCATCAAGCCCATGAGGTTTTTCCGCCTGCGGGCGAATTCCGACTTACTAATGCCCACCAAGCGCTGAACCCCCGACGCATTTAGACGATTTGAAATGGTGGCAGGAGCTTAGCACAACTAATGGAGTGGGCGTCGAGACCCACCCTCATCCTCCCCGTTGGCGCCGTTGACCCGGCTGTCCATATAGACATTCAATGTGGCAAATCGCAGATACTCGACCAATTCGTAGAGGTTTTCCTCTGCCTCGTCTTCCTCAACGTCCTCATCACCCCTCTCCGCCTGGGCAATTACGGTAAAGTCCTTCAGTATTTCAGCGCTGTCCTTGGAAACGGTATTCTCAGACTCGCTGGAAGCACCTGCGGTGACGAGTGCATACCCTGCCATAAAGCCCTTGCACCAGCCGGCGAGTGAGGCGGTGCGAACTTCAAGGTCAGATTCGTCGTCAGGCATCAAGGGATGAAAATCAAACTCCTCATCCTCGAGTGCGGCTGCACTTATGGTATAGAGTTGCATAACCTGCTCCGCCAGCTCGCCCCGAAGCTCAAGGTCCATGACCTCCACCAGTGCCGCCAGAGCCAGCTCGGGCTCAACTGCCGCACCGGCGGCTAGTAATCCGCACAGGCAGCCATGAATGTCGGACGGCGAGGACTGTAATCCCTGCTCCAGAAGATGATTGGCGAGCTCATCAAAATCAAAGATTCCCGGATCACCGGAGGCGTCATCGTACATAGTTATTTCCCTATCTCTTACCGCTTCGTGGTGCGAAATGCACATACTTCTACCGGTCATTTTAATATGCTTGGCATGCTATTGATATTTAAGATATTTGTGCCGTTGACCTGAGTTTATGAGCCCACTATAGTAGTGTGCAAACAAGACCAGTCCAAGTATAGCCCCATGGCAGATACCCAGCTCAAAATGCTCGAAGCTAAAATCGACGAGTTAATTTCATTATGTAACGACCTAAATCGCGAAAATCAGTCGCTCAAGGCTGACAGCGCGAATTGGCACAGTGAGCGGCAGTCCCTGGTCAACAAAAATGATTTGGCCAGAGCCAAGGTGGAAGCCATGCTCGAGCGCCTCAAGGCAATGGAGCAGCAGCCGTGAGCCAGGGAAATACCGTTACCGTCCAGATCATGGACAAAGAATACCAGGTCGCCTGCCCCAAGGATCAACAGGCTGAATTGGTTGTTTCCGCAAAGTACCTGGACAAGCAGATGCGCTCTATCCGTGATACCGGCAAGGTGATCGGCCTGGAGCGAATCGCCGTCATGGCGGCACTCAATATCAGTTATGAGCTATTACAAGCCTCAGAGCAAGGCGCGATGCTAAGCGCCGAGCCGGCCCCCGCCGACGCTTCGTTTCAACAACTCAACCACAAGGTTGACGACGCGCTATATCAGTTACGGCAACTTAAGATTGGTTGATTTGGACCAGTTTATACATTCTTGAGCCAAAGCTGGGGTATACTTCTCCCGGGTACCTGGCATATGCGCCAGACAGGACAGTCCTCGAGCCGATAATTGAAAACCCGGAGGTTCCTAGCAGTTGTTGGTGTGCAAGTCCGGCCTCGACCGGAAAGCCTGAAGCAGCCCGGGAACCGCCACCTTGAACCATCGGGTTCAAGGGCGCCACTGTCAGCGGTATGTTGGGAACCCCACTTCAACTATGAATGAATCCACGATGAGCAAACAGCAGCTGCGCACCCTATTGCGCGAGCGGCGATGCCAGCTGGATACAATTGAACAACAATCTGCCGCCAGCCGTATCGCTCAGTACGCCCTGGCCCTGCCCGAGTGGCCCAGTGCAACTAAAATAGCCCTGTACCACCCTGTAAACAGCGAAATCTCCGGCGATCATATTGCCAGCGAGGCCCTCTCTCAGGGTAAAACACTCTACCTGCCAGTAATCGGCCCCGGCAATACCATGAGTTTTGCCCAATGGGGCAATAATACGCGACTACAGGAAAATCGATTTGGCATCGCCGAACCCACTGCCAAGTCACCGCGGTGCCCTGCATCGGAGCTGGATATTCTGTTTATGCCCCTGCTGGGGTGGGATAGGAAAGGCAACCGTCTGGGCATGGGCGCAGGTTTCTATGATCGCTGTCTGGAGGGCGTTTCCGGCCCGCTGCTGGTCGGACTGGCCTATTCAGTGCAGGAGATTGGAAATATCTCAAGTGAACCCTGGGATATTGCTCTGGATCGGGTACTCACCGAGAACGGGACACAGGTCTGCTCCGGCGGTGCGATTCGTTCGCAGGAGCCCCCTATCGCTGGATAATTACCCCAGCCTGCAATTCTGATGCAGGTGCAGAGACTGTTTTACTGGAAGCAACAGGTGCTACCAGAGTGACAGCCACCCCAAGGCCAAAAACAGCCATCAATATCAGCAGGAAGTCAGGTTTACTTTTCACGATCTCTATCTCTCTAGCTTTTAGGACGAATTCTGTCTAGCAGTCATCGTCCTGACACGTATGTTTCTAATTATAAAATTTGAGTTACTCTAAATTGTTATTATTTCACAAATTTTTCAACAGTTTATACCACTCGAAATAGAAAGAAAAGACCGCTGACACGCGATAAATGACCCGTTTGGGCCCCTGGTGATAACCCAGGCTCAGGCCTGCATACCACTATCAGTCGGTCCTGCCACCGAGATATAGCTGGTAAGCGCGATTGTCGGTCTCATCCCAGTGCCGATAATTTATCTTGGCCAGCGCCTGCTCCAATGACTTGCGCTCCCCCCGCGGCACTTGCAAACCGACAAGAATCCTACCGAATGCCGAGCCATGGTTACGGTAGTGGAACATGGAAATGTTCCACCGGTGGCCCAGGCCATTCAGGAATTTTAACAAAGCCCCGGGCCGCTCCGGAAATTCGAAGCGATAGACTCTTTCATCGGTGATGGTCTTGGGAACGTGACCGCCAACCATATGGCGAATATGCAGCTTGGCCATCTCGTTGTGGGTCAGGTCATCGGTCTGATAGCCATTGTCCGCCAGCGATTGCAGCAATTCCTCCAGGTCGCCCCCTCCCGGGATAACCGACAAGCCGACAAAAACCTGGGCCGAGGTCGAGTCTGCGTAGCGATAGTTAAACTCTGTGATGTTGCGCTTGCCCAACAAACTACAGAACGCTTTAAAACTGCCCGGCTGCTCTGGGACCGTCACACTGATCACCGCCTCCCGTTGCTCGCCAATTTCGGTACGCTCGGAAATATAGCGCAGGCGGTCAAAATTGGTGTTGGCGCCGCTGACAATCGCCATCAGGTTCTGTCCTTCCACGCCGGTGCGCTCAACATATTTCTTCATCCCCGCCAGAGCCAGGGCGCCCGCCGGTTCTGCAATGCTGCGTGTATCTTCAAAAATATCCTTGATCGCCGCACACATTTCATCGGTTGACGCCGTGATCACCTCATCAACCGTCTTACGTATCACCCGAAACGTCTCCCGACCAATCTGTGCAACCGCACAACCCTCGGCGAACAATCCCACCTCCGGCAGAGTCGCTCTGCGACCGCGTTCCATCGCCAGTTTAAGGCAGGCTGCGTCCTCCGGTTCCACGGCTATGATGCGAGTTTCCGGCCAGACATATTTCACATAGGCGGCCACACCGGCAATGAGTCCGCCGCCGCCCACAGGAACAAACAAGGCATCCAGCGGCTGTTCCCGTTGCCTGACGATCTCCATCCCCACCGTGCCCTGTCCGGCGATAACATCCGGATCATCAAAGGGGTGCACGTAGATCATATTCTTCTCTTCCACCAGCCGGCTGGCTTGTGCAGCCGCCTCCTCGAAGGAATCTCCGTGCAAAATCACCCGCGCCCCGTAACTGCGCACCGCGTCCACTTTGATCTGTGGCGTCGTTCGAGGCATGACGATAGTCGCCTTGACGCCCATTCGACTCGCAGCCAGAGCCAGGCCCTGGGCATGATTGCCCGCCGAGGCGGCCACTACACCTTGGTCCCGCTGCTCTTGGCTGAGCTTGGACATCTTGTTATAGGCACCGCGCAACTTGAAAGAAAATACCGGCTGCAGGTCCTCTCGCTTAAGCCATACCTTGTTCCCCAGTCGTTTCGACATAATCGTTGCGGCATCAACCGGTGTTTCCCGGGCGACATCGTATACTCTCGCGTCGAGTATTCGCTTGATGTATGACTGTGGCATGAGCTGACTATTCCGTTTGATTTGGGCTGACCGGCCAGTCTAATGGAGCCGCCCCTGTTTTACACCCGCCGTGGAACCACAGGCGTACGGTATTTTTCGTGCTCGCAGAACGATAATGCACCATAATGTGCGCCACCCACCAGACAAAGGACGCAACAGCATGACCCAGGACGAGCTAAAGCAGGCGGTAGCCGCCGCCGCATTGGAACACATCCGTCCCAAACTCGATAACGACAGCGTGCTGGGGATTGGCACAGGCTCCACGGCCAATTGCTTTATCGAAGCGCTGGCCGCTATCAAGGGACAGGTAAATGCTACTGTCGCAAGCTCCGATGCCTCCGCCGACAGATTAAAAAGTCATGGAATCCCAGTATATGACCTTAACAGCGTCGATCAGGTCGACTTCTACATTGATGGGGCTGATGAAAGCAACAGTGCGCTACAGCTGATCAAAGGCGGGGGTGCTGCGCTAACGCGGGAAAAAATTGTGACGGCTGTGGCCCGGGAATTTATTTGTATCGCCGACGAAAGCAAGCTGGTACATACCCTGGGGGCCTTCCCACTGCCTGTAGAGGTTATTCCCATGGCGCGTAGCCATGTTGCCCGGGAACTGGTAAAGCTGGGGGGTGACCCGGTTTATCGGGAGGGTGTCATAACCGACAACGGCAACATCATTATCGACGTATACAATTTTTCAATTCCCCAGCCTCTGGCCACGGAAACCAAAATCAACGGCATTACCGGCGTGGTCACCAGCGGCTTGTTTGCGCTAAAACCGGCAGATGTTTTGTTTCTGGGAACGGCCTCCGGTGTAAAAGTACTTTATCCCGAGTAGGAAACAGGGCCTGGGCCCAGCACCTCACAAATCAAAGATTTTACCCGGATTCATAATTCCCTTCGGGTCAAAGGCCAGTTTGATCTGCCGCATTAGCTGTATTTCAAGCGGCGAGCGGCTATAACCCAGGTAATCTTTCTTCAGCAAGCCGACCCCGTGCTCAGCTGATACGCTACCACCGTACCGCTGAACAATTTCAAATACCCATGTGCTCACCTCACCACAGCGCCGCTGAAATTCCTCCATAGCCAGGTCATCAGGTTTCAAGACATTAAGGTGTACGTTGCCATCGCCAATATGCCCAAACCAGACAATCTCAAACTCCGGGTAGTTTGCGTTGACCACGGCCTCTACATCCGCGAGAAAATCTGGAACCCGGGAAATTAGCGTGGAGATATCATTCTTGTAGGGGGTCCACCGAGAGATCGTCTCGGAAATATCTTCCCGCAGTCGCCACAAATCCTGGGCCTGGGCCAGACTCTGGCTCACCACACCATCCAGCACCCAGTCCTGTTCCATACAATGTTCGAATAATTGCATGGCAGACTCCATTTCCCGCCCATCCGTTTGCTCGAATTCCAGCAGGGCGTAATAGGGCGCGGGACTGGCAAAAGGTCGCTGCAGGCCCTGGTGATCGACCACTTTTTGCAGTGCCAACTCGGAGAAAAATTCAAACGCAGAAAGGTCCATCTCGCTCTGGTAGGCATTCAGCACCGACATGATAGATGCCATATCGCGGACACCCAGGACCAGTACAGCCTGGTCACGGGGCGGGCGGCAGAGCTGCATTGTAGCCTCCACCACAATCCCCAGCGTTCCTTCAGCACCCACGACCAACTGTCGTAAGTCATAGCCTGCATTGTTTTTCATGAGGCCACGATTCAAATTCAGCAGCTCACCGCTGCCAGTCACGAGTTTTAAACCAGCGACCCAGTCCCGGGTCATCCCATACTGTATGACTTTGATTCCACCCGCATTAGTAGAAATATTGCCGCCAACCTGGCTGGATCCACTGGAGGCAAAATCCACCGGATAGTACAGCCCCTGTTCGACGGCATACTCCTGCAGGGATTGGGTTATCACCCCCGCCCCGCAACGCACCGTGCGGTCTACAGGATTAAAGTCTGACAGGGTGTTGAGCTTATCCAGGGCCATGAGCAACTCACCCCGATGGGCAACGGCGCCGGCACTAAGCCCTGTGCGACCGCCTGAGGGCACAATGGCCAGCCCCTCCCGGTTGGCCAGGCGAACAATCGCCTGAACCTGTTCTATGGTGGTTGGAAGCACGACAGCTATCGGGTTCGGGGTAAATACTTTCGTCCAGTCGGAGCCATATTGCTGCCGGGATTCTTCATCGCACAAAATTTTCCCGTCATCAAGAATGGATTCCAGCTCAGACAGGATTGAGGTACTTAGTTGCAGCACAGAACGTTTCTCCGGAATGTTTCACAGGGCAGTGGATTTGCGGGCGCGTATGTTAACATACGCGCCCTTCGATTCCCGCTGGATCGAAATGCCTACGTTGACCCCTTGGTGAGATCCTCAAAATGACGCAAAAGTCCCTCGATAAGAGAAAAATAAAATTCCTTATGTTGGAAGGTGTACACCCTTCCGCTCTGGAAGTCCTGCGCAAAGCGGGATATGAAAATATCGAAAGCCACCAAAAGGCGCTGCCACCTGAAGAGCTCAAGGCTGCGATCGCCAATGCGCACTTTGTCGGTATTCGCTCGCGCACACAGCTAACCGAAGACGTGTTCGCCGCCGCCCGAAAACTGGTCGCAGTGGGTTGCTTTTGTATTGGCACTAACCAGGTTGATCTGCAGGCGGCAACTCAGCGTGGAGTCACCGTTTTCAACGCCCCTTTTTCCAATACCCGCAGCGTCGCGGAGCTGGTGATCGCCGAGGCTATCTTGTTGCTGCGGGGTGTCGCAGAGAAAAATGCCGCCTCTCATCGTGGTGAATGGCAAAAATCAGCGCTGAATGCCTTTGAAATCAGAGGCAAGCGCCTGGGCATCATTGGCTACGGTAATATTGGCATGCA
>JBALWA010000088.1:0-13846 GCA_036960305.1 Halioglobus sp.
ATATGGCAACATCCAGTACCGTTGCGATATAGGTGATTTCTGCCGTAATCGGCTTTTCTGTTTCAGCGGGAAAGGCATCAATGGCGTCGACCTTGCTCTTGATGTCGTTTGTCACCTTGCCTTTGTCCACGCCCTCAACGAGTTCGATGACCACAGAGCAGAAGCCTTCAGAGGCCGTGGAGCGAATACGGTCTATACCCTCGGTGCCTTCAACCGCCTCCTCAACCCGGACACACACGGCTTCCTCAACCTCGGCCGGGGCGGCGCCCAGGTAGGGTATTTTGACCTGCACTGCGTCAACTTCAATATTGGGAAACTCTTCCTGGTGAATGTTCGGCAGGGCCAGTAGGCCCGCCATTACCAGGATCATCATCAGTAAATTGGATGCGACGGCGTTGTGGATAAACCAACTGATTATCTTGTTCATAGGGAGGGTCTTTATTCGAATACGGGTTGGACCCGCATCCCCTCAACAACCGTTTGCATGGGGGACAGGCAGACACGCTCGCCATCTTCCAGTCCCGCGTCGATCAACACTTCATCGTGCTCCAGGCGTAAAATGGAAACCTCGCGAAAATGTAGCCGATTGTCCTCATCGACGATGAGTACCTGGTTGTTGTCGCGTATGACGGAGCGGGGCAGGCGCACTACCTGCTCGACCTCGCGTCCGCGAATGCTGGCCTGTACAAACAGTCCGACTGGGGCAGAGATAGTTTGCTCTGTTTCACTGGCCATGTTTTTGAAACGGGCCACACCGTAGCCCATACGGGAGCGCTCGTCGATTTGAGCCTCGGTACGGATAAGTTCCCCTGTCCACTCCAGTTTGATAGAGCCAAACACAGCGGTGGCGGTAACCGGCGGGCGGATATCTGCAGGTATCTGTCCTCTTCGCACGACAGGTAAACCAACATAAGCCATCTGGTCCGGAGCAATAGGCAGTCTTACTTCCACGAAGTCTGTCGCATAAATTGTGCCAATGCTATTGCCCCGGGCAATGAATTGGCCCTGGTCGACATGCTCTTCCCTGACGAGCCCCTTGAAAGGAGCGACAAGATTCGTTCTTTCAAGGTCGCGCTTTGCCTGATCCAGATCCGCCCGGCTTTCTACCAGGTTGGCTGCCGCTACCCGGGAGGCGCGTTTTGCTGAATCCAGTTGCGATTGGCTGGCCAACTGCTGGTCATGCAGTCGCTGTAAGCGCTGCAACTCGTCTTTGGCGAAGTCTGCTTCTACGTCTGTGCGGTCAACCCGTGCGGTGATACGCTGCACGGCATTGTCGTAATCGGCGTCATCGATGCGCAGGAGAAGCTCTCCGGCGTCGAATGAACCACCATCGACCAGTGCGGGGGAAATCCAGGTTACGCGGCCGGAGACCTCCGGGATCAGTTCAGTTTGGCTGCGCGGCTGTACCGTACCCTGGGACTTTATGACAAGGTGTTCTGTTTTTGCTTTGACGATTGTCACCCTGACCGTAATCGGTTGGGCCTGGTAGGGTTCGGGTTCCAGCGTGGGTTTGCTCACCATGACCAAGGTGGCAACGCCCAGGCAAGCTGCGAGGGCAAGGAGAGGGTATAGGGCTTTTTTGTTCATTGCGGCTCCGGTGTAGCCCGCCATAATACCGGAAACAGCCCCTAATTTCTCAGCATGACAAAACTTTAAGAAATTTGGACTAGTTAACCTCTATCTGTGATTCAACCAGTTCATACAGTTGCTGTAACACCGCATCGTCCATCGGTTGCTGGGTGAAGTGCAATACGGTGCCGTCTTTATTGAGGATGGCGAGGGCGGCACCTTTTTTCTCCAGTGACCAACTGCTTCTGCCACTGCCTTTTTCGTCCAGCACCAGAGTAGAATTAGGGAATTCCCGCTTGCTGTCTTCTACCTCTGAAACCACCATTCCGCCCGTTCCCCACATGGCGTCATCCAGGTTGATAATGGTGGTGATATGAAAGTCCTCGTGGGTGTAGTTATCAGCCAGCTTATCCGTTAAAGGGCGATAGACTTTACTGGCGGAGCGGGTGGCGGCGAGATATTGGACAATATGGACCTGGCCCGGGTTTTCCGTCGAGGTCCAGGGCTTGTAATTGATATCGTCGCCCTCCAGATGCAACTCGCCACGCTTTTCAATTGCCAGGGTTGGTAGCTTGGCGTCTATGGTCGGGCTTTCTGCCCGAACGAAGACACTTAATAGTAGGGTGAAAGTGATCAATATCAGGCGGCTGTATGACATTGTAATTCCTCTATATAGATTTGGGTTCATGAAAGGTCCAACTTTTTGTTCATCGCCGGGTCTTACGAGACGGTCGCTTGGGTGTCCGGGGCAGGCCATTATGCTGGGTGGCGAATGGTTTTGCACCCGCGGGCACCCGCTGTTGGCGTTTCGGCGGCTGGCGCGGTGGCACCAGGTGTAGCTTACCATTGCCTATCAGGTCGGCGCGGCCCATTTTCTTCAGGGCTGTTCGCAAGTCGGGCCAATTGTCGGAATCGTGATAGCGCAGGAATGCTTTATGCAACTGTCGTTTTCCCAGATCTTTTACGGTTGGTATACTGTCACTTTTGCGGCTTACCTTCTTTAGCGGATTCTTGCCACTGTAGTACATGGCTGTGGCGGTGGCCATTGGAGAGGGATAGAAGGTCTGTACCTGGTCTGCGCGGAACTTATTGCGCTTGAGCCAAAGAGCGAGATTCATCATATCCTTGTCTGATGTGCCTGGGTGGGCGGCGATAAAATAGGGAATGAGGTACTGCTCTTTACCGGCTTCCTTGGAGTACTTCTCGAACATGTCTTTGAATTTGTCGTAACTGCCGATACCCGGTTTCATCATACGCGAGAGCGGGCCATCTTCAGTATGCTCCGGCGCGATTTTAAGGTACCCGCCGACGTGGTGGGTGACCAGTTCTTTAACATATTCTGGGGTTTCTACCGCCAGGTCATAACGTAAGCCGGAGGCAATCAGCACTTTTTTGACACCCGGGACGGCACGGGCCCTGCGGTACAGGTTTACCAGCGGCGTTTGGTCTGTATTCAGGCTCTTGCAAATTCCAGGGTAGACGCAACTGAGCTTGCGGCATTTGGCCTCTGTTTCCTTGCTCTTGCAGGCCAGGCGCCACATGTTGGCTGTGGGGCCGCCCAGATCCGAAATGACACCGGTAAAGGCGGTGGACGTATCGCGAATAGCTTCAAGTTCCCTGATAATAGAGTCTTCGGAGCGGTTCTGGATGATGCGTCCCTCGTGCTCTGTGATGGAGCAGAAGGTACAGCCTCCGAAGCAGCCCCGCATGATATTCACCGAGTGACGAATCATCTCGTAGGCGGGGATGGGTGCCTTGCCGTAGGAGGAATGGGGTAGGCGTGTGTAGGGCAGTTCGAATACATCATCGAGTTCATCCGTTTCTAATGGCAGGGGGGGCGGATTTAGCCAAACAAACCGGTCACCATGGCGCTGTATCAGGGGGCGGGCATTGTAGGGGTTGGTCTCCTTGTGCAGCACCCGCGAGGCGTGGGCATACAGGGCACTGTCTTCCCGAACTTTTTCGTAGTCGGGAATGGCAATGACTTCGTGCTCACTGCGCTGGACCTTGTCCATCAGTGTGACTACGCCCAGATCCTGCGAGGCAGGTTCTTCCGACTTGGTGCTACAGCTTTCTACACGGGTATCTTCATAGGGGTTCAGTCTCGCTTTTATCGGGCCTACAAGATCGATATCAGTAGAGTCGATTACCCGCCACTGGGGTGGAACCCGTTTGCGCACAAACGCTGTGCCACGTAAATCCCGTATTTCGTGTATGGACTCACCCCGTGCTAAACGATGGGCCACATCGACGATGGCTCGCTCTGCATTGCCATAGAGCAACAGGTCCGCCTGACTGTCCATCAGGATGGAGCGCCTGACCTTGTCACTCCAGTAGTCGTAATGGGCGATGCGTCGCAGGCTGGCTTCAATGCTACCCACAACCAGCGGCACGTCCTTGTAGGCCTCTCTACAGCGCTGGCTATAGACGATGACGGCGCGGTCCGGGCGTCGATTACCCTCATTGTTGGGTGTGTAGGCATCGTCATTACGGCGCTTTTTATCCGCCGTATAACGGTTGATCATGGAGTCCATGTTGCCCGCGGCAACGCCGAAGAATAAGTTGGGCTTGCCCAGTACCTTGAAAGGGTCGGCGTGTGTCCAGTCCGGCTGGGCAATGATGCCTACCCGGAAGCCCTGGGCTTCCAGGGTGCGACCGATGACGGCCATACCGAAGCTGGGATGATCCACGTAGGCATCCCCGGTGACAATGATGATATCGCAACTGTCCCAGCCCAGCGCGTCCATTTCGGCACGGGACATGGGTAGTTCAGGGGCGGGGCCGAAGCATTCCGCCCAGTGTTTACGGTAGGAAAACAGGGACTGTGGCATGGGGAACTGGCTGTATTAAGGACCATCTATTATAGCTGATTTTTGCTCCAGATGTTCGCCGCAATTGGCGCAATAGTTGGCATCGGCCTCGTGGCCGGATAAACCACAGGTTTTGCAGTTCCGTGTACTTCGCTCCCGCATTTTCTGGCTGCTCATCTCTGAGGCCAGTTCTGCGGTGATAATCCCCGTGGGAACGGCGATAATAGCGTAGCCCATGAGCATGCCCAGGGCAGAAATCGCCCGCCCAGCGACGGTAACGGGCACCACATCCCCATAACCCACCGTGGTGACGGTGACAATGGCCCAGTAGATACTGACGGGGATATTCTCGAAACCGTTCTGTCCGCCTTCCAGAACATAGACCAGGCAGCCAAATATGGTGGTGATAATCATCATCATGGAAAAAAACAGGAATATCTTGCGGCCGGAGGCCCGCAGGGCGGTCGCCAGTACATTGGCTTCAGTAATAAACTCAAACAGACGCAAAATCCGGAATATACGTAAAATTCGTAGCAGCCGAACGATGAGCAGCGGTGAGGCCGCGGGAATGAAAAAGGCAATATAGGTTGGCAGTAAAGCCAGCAGGTCGACGACGCCGAAGACACTGAAGACATAGGCCTTTCGATTGGGTGCGCACCAGACCCTGACGGTATATTCCAGGGTGAAGAAAATGGTGAATAACCACTCCAGCCGGAGGTAGGTTGCTCCGTGCAGGGCGTGCAACTCTGCGATGGAATCCAGGAGTACCACCCCAACGCTGATGAGAATCACCCAGATCAGGGCGATATCAAACCATTTGCCCATCGGCGTAGTGGTGCCAAAGATGACGGTGTGAAAGCCGTTTTGGAGGGGCGTTAATTTTCTTTTTGCCATGCGCGCTCTTCCGGTTGTTTTATGCGGCTTTCATGATGCCCACTATATAAAACCACGGCGGGTTTGCACAAGTGGGATGAAAATAGCAAAGGGGTTCTCACAACCCCAATATCTGGCCTATTTTGTGTAGGCACAAAGTCAGAGCTGAGCACTATCGAGATCTCACGGTGAGTTCGTTTGAAAAATGGGGTAGGGCAGTTGCTTGAAACTCAAAGCCGGATATATCGGGGCCCAGATTTCTAACTTGTCGAAACCGATTAAAGGGAAGACAGGCTGTACTCGTCTGGCCCAGTGATCTGGTCGTACTCTGTACTGGCTTTTTCCAATGTCGCGATTAGTCGACTCACTGTTATTTTGACCTGTTCGTCAAGGTCGTGGCAGGGGGAGTTCGTGACACTCTGCAGGGCGTGCGGAAGTTCCTGCACTAATCGGCGATAAATTTTCTGATGCCCCGCTTCATGTTCAATTATGACCGCCGTGAATCTGTTCCATTGTGTCTGCAAGTGATTCGGCTTATCGGAAAACTGTTTGAGTTTGGGCAGTACGGTTTCGAAATCCAGATCGATTTCAGCTGAACCGACGGTACAGTTGCTACCACCGGAATCGTATTGGGCCTTATAGCTGTAGCGGTAGGAGAAGTTCGCGTGACCGATAGGCTTGCGACCGGAGGTCAAATTTTTAGGGAGAGGGTTTACTTCACTGTTGAGTTGGTTCCACAGTTCACTAGAGGTGTTTCCACTGATCGCATAATACTGCGTTGAGTGAAATGACCTGACATTAAATCGAGGTACAGAATCTGTGGTTCTGGTTCTATGGGTGATAAATGTGGGATTTACCTTAACCGTTCGGTTTGAATCGTAAGCCCTTAGGCGGCCCGGATTGTCCTGGATGATATCCAGTGTTGTGTTTGAGCATCGTGGATCCCAGCTGCTGGAGCACACTGAACCCGCTGTATCTATCCAGCGTGAAAAATTACTTCCTCTGTCGGGGATTGCGATGAACATTTCATCAAAATTTATTTCATCGTAATTGATTGTGCAGGTTTCACCCGCGGCGCATGCATACAAGCCTGACGATGAGACGACTTGTCCTCCATCGGGGACTCGTATAATAATTTTACTGCCCATCAGCATGATGCTCAGCGCGCTCACCGCTATTGTTTTTAGCCACAACATGTCCAGATTCCCTATGCGAAATGTAAGCTCAATACATAGACTGACAAGGTGATATTGCTGGCCGGCCCAGTCATTAAATTACGCGAGCTGATCATGGTTGGCATGCAAAAACTGGTGAAAAGTCGAGATTTAAAATGTGCAAAAAGGCGGGAAATTCCTTGTAAAAACAAGAATTATCGTATGCTTACAGAATTAATAGGGAACTCTGGTTTATGCGGTTCACATTGAGCGAAGTAGAGCGTACAGCTGGGGATCAGCTGTACGGTGATGTCTTTTTTCGAGGGATAGCGGTCTGGCTACAGGCAGACCGCGTCAGTTGTGGTTTCCACTTTGGTTCTACCACTGGAGAGTAAAGTGAGTTTTCGCTCCTGAAATCCCGCTGTGGGCGCACTGCGGCAGAGAACGAAGTTTGAAGGGGGGCTCGCGAGTCCAGATGGTTGGAAGGTAACAGAGGTGACGCCAGTTCCCGTGCCTATTTCCGTACCGGCGAGTCTAAAGCCCGAACCCATTTCTTCCTGGGCCTGGATTACATGGGCGTTGGGGTCGAGTACTACCCAGCCCTGTTCCCAGTCGCCGGATGCGGCACAGGTAGAGCCATTGCTGGAGGCGCAGAGTGTTACCTGTCCATTACGTTTGATGGCTTCTCCACGTGCCAGGTAAACAGCTGTTACCATCTCATTGGAGTAGTTGCGCAATTTTGTCGTCAACTGGACCGACTTAAAGCCCGGCAGCCCTAACGCGAGTGCGACTCCTACGATGACGAGAACAATCATTAATTCAATAAGGCTAAAGCCGCGCTGAGTACTGCCTTTCTTATTGCTTATCATTTTTCCACCTCCCATGAAACTCGGCTTGTTGGCTGTGTCCATAGGCCGCCACCGGTAACGAGCTTGCTACCAATAGCCGAGCCCTCTCCGCCACAGCCAATGCAGAATGGCACAATTTCGCCATCATCAAGTACAACCTTGCCCGCCACGGGTGTGGGCACCAGGCCACCTGTCTTGATATAGTTCTTTACACCCTCACCATCTTCAAAATCAACGTTGTAGATGTTGGCCTCTCCCAGGTTTGATTCGCATGAGGCCGGGTTGGGTAGGACGGGTATATGCGTACTGAAGTTCACAATGTCTGCGACGACCAGAGCACCTGAAACGACTTGTTCGCCCGCTGTCATCGCCATTTTCCAGCCCTGAGCATCCGGGTTAACACCGCCGGCGGTTGTTACCGTGGTGAGTGAGTTCAGACATATCAGGTCGGCATCGCATACCGGCACTGGTACAGGGTCTGTTGTCATTTGGTCATCCGTCCAGAATGGGTTTGCTGGCTCATCGACCACGGCAAAGAAGTAGTTATCGATTGATCCGGAGCTGCCGTAGTCGTACAGAGGCTTTTCGCGGTCGCCGGAACCAATCAGCAGGGTGAATTTGTTCGGACCAAGACCGCGAATGACGTCGGGGCCGTACAGGAATTTTCGCGGTTTGGCACAGGTCGTTGTGGCATCGGGGCCACAGCCCAGTGACGCGACCCGGGTAATAATCCAGTCCGCGGGCAATGTGGTTTCAATGGCTGCCGGTGCCGATCCGGTGCCACCGGATATGCGATAGAGATTGCCACCCGTATCGGCTGCGTACGCGTACTTGATATCCTGGTTACCGTCACTGACTGAGACGACCGTGATATCGCCGGTAAACGCGCGGGGTAAAATGGCCGAATCTTCAGCGGTGTGGGTGAATTCTTTGAGGATAGCACCGGTCGTGGCATCTATCAGGTAAACACTATTGCCCGTGGAACTGGCGGTGCAGTTGTGGTTTCCAGTGCCATTGTCATCAAAGTCCTCACAGTCATCGTAGCCGCCACCCATCAGCAGTAGCGGGTTCGCATAGTTCTCCGCCTGGGTGACCGCGGCCTTGGACCAGGTTTGGCCAATATTTTCCCATCCGGCTGTGCAGCCCGTGTTGTTATTGAGATTGGGGCAGCCGCGTTTCCATAGAATACCGGGGCTATTGATACTGGTGACATCAAATGCCGTTAGTGAGCGACCGCCTCGACGCAATCCCGCGTAGAGATAGACCTTGTCCGTGCCTAAGATATCGCCTTTATAGGTAGTAATTGGTCCATCGGCACCGTAGTCTTTGAGCTGTCCAGTCAGTGGCGCGGTGGTGGCGGTGGCGGGAAATTTTATCCCCGGCGTGTTATCACGCAAACGCTTGATAATGTCATAAGATTCCGGCGGCATGAAGGCCCAAAATTCGTGACCGGCATCTACTGTGTTATGTGCCACTGACCGATTGCCATTCACAGCTCTGAGTACACCGTCGTTGCCGCCATAAAATACAACCACGTCGGGATCGTTGGGATCACTGGCATAGTCGATCGCAACCGGTTGGGTATGTATGACATCTCCATGCAAGGAGGGGCGTGATTCTGTTGTAATGAAGTCGCCATCCTCATCGTCAACGTCCATTCCCTTGGCCCACGCTATCAATTCGTCGCGCTCTGTGGTGCTGGAAGCTAACAGGTCACCTTGGGATACATTGGTAGAATCAAACGTGGTCATGATGGTGCAGGAGGCCAACGCGGTACTACAGGTCTTCAGGTTGCGGTTAGCGGGATTGGCTGCCCGTGTCAGGTAGGCCTGTCCACCTTTTTCCACAATCGGGCCATCTGGCGAATTGGACTCGGCAGAATTTGCGACACCCACACAAGTGCCCCTGGGGCTATTGAGGAAATCCCAGTAGCTGTCGGTTGTGTTGGGAGTCCAGAAGCTGCGGGCGCATTCGTTTATAAACCCGGTGCCTGAGTCAACGATGGGTGCACTGTCTGCATCCATAACTTTGAGTTTCCGCTCACCGTCCTCGACAATGATGCCCAACTTGTATTGCTTCAGGTTGCCATGCCAGCGGGGGTCCGTGTTGTCATTGGGTCGAAAGAGTCCAATATACACCTGGTTCAGGAAGGTACTTTGGGTGTTCGCACTGGCGGGAAGTGCCACTGAGGAAAATACCGAGTTGACAGCGAGTATGCTGCTGAGTGCGTCATCAAGCGCTGCAGTGATGTCGGCTGTATTGCCATCGACATCGTAATACTTACCCTCGCTCTGGGTTGCCATGCTCTTGAGGAGCGCGGTCCAACCGGGGCCCTGGCCGTTGGTGACTTTGTTGATATCCAGCGTGAACATTGTGACTTTCTCGGGGCTATCGTGGCGCATGAAACGTGCCCACTCATCGCCCATATTGTCCGCTGATCCGCTTGGGGAAAGACTGATTTGAGCGGTATCACCGTTTAAAGCCGCCAGCATTTGACTGGCAGTGGTACTGTCGCTGCTGTTGTCCTGTGCTGCGCCGTTGCCCACCCAGATAATGTAGTTTTTCGTGCACGTCAGTCCTCCGGGTGGATTGTAGGTGGGACCACCGACCGCACTTAATGCGTTGTCAGTCAGGTTATAGATATCCTGGTCAGAACTTACCGTTATAGCATTGCGACCATTACCAATGGTCCTGACACCATCTTGGTTGTTAAAGTAGTCGGTCTTCACCTTGTTTATACCCGACCGGGCGTCGAGGCCGGCAAAATAGCTGTAGGCTTCCGCCAGCGTAGTACCGGCTTTACCGCCATTCGATTTGTCATCGGTTTGGTCCAATTCTGAGATCATACTGGCATAAAGCGCTTTGTTGGCGGCCGTCATGGGGCGGATCGCAGCCCGTATATAGCCACCATCTACATTGCTGTTACCACCACCGGTTTCGGTAAACATCATGAGGCCGACATTGACCTCGCCCTCCGGCAGGTTGAGAAAAACGTCCTGTAAAGCCTGCATTTCGTCTGAGAAAGGGGTATTCCAGTTGGCTGTATTGTCAACTATGAACAGGATGTTGGGCGGCTGGGGGCTTCCGCCCGGGTGTCCCAGAAATAGATCGACGTCCTCCGCAAAGCTACTACTCATTTTCGCCAGTATTGCGATAGCTACAATGCTAATAATGATATGCTTTTTCATAGTCGTTTCCTGTTGTGGCCGCCCGGCCTGTCGTTTATGCGCAAACAGCATTTTTCTGAACCTGGGTTAGTAATACGCGAACTCGTTGCACCACCGTGACGCTGGCGCCCGAGATAGAGTCTGTCGCCGTGCCGCGAATACGCCAGATGGTATTGTAAGCTGAGCCTGGTGAAAACCCAGGGAGCTGCACGCTACTTATAGAAGTGAGGTTAGCCTGCAAAGCACGTTCGCAGATAGGCTCTTCAATGCTTACCACGTAGTCGTCAATACTATCATTGTTAATGTCCACCCCCAACGCATTGTTGACCACGCCAGCGGGGTCGGCGGTGAAGGGGGAGCCTATCACTTTCTCAATTTCAACGCGTGCAGCCGAAATCGCTTCTCCTCTGGATTGGACGTTGCCCACCGCTCGCAGGTTAGATACGGACATAGAGAACTCGGTCATGATAAGGCCGGTAATCATGATCAGCATCACCATCGCAATGAATATAGTGATAGCGCCCTTTTCCCGCTGTGGCGTGTAGAAAGTTTTCATGGGGTCTCCCTGCGGCCGGAGACTGTATTCAGTCTCACTGTGGTCGAGTAAGCATGCCGTTTGTATTCATCGCCGAAAGCACTGACGCTTTGGCTGCCCAGTGTGTATGTTTTTTGGTCAGTGTAGCCGGGGGAAGGGGCGCCGGCTCGGGCCAGCAAGTGGACTTGGATAGCAACCGTATTGATATAATCGCTGACGGTACAGGCAGTACAGTGTTTCCACGCGCCGTCCAGGATGCCATCGCCACGGTTTGTGGGTGATGTCCAGTTCGTTGGCTGGGCCCAGGTGACCGCAGCGCTGTAGTCTATCGCGTCACCCGAATCGCTGAGGCTGTCAACGCCTAGTTCTACTCGAAACCGGTCAATGCCTTCTACCAGTGGCACGGCGGCTTGTTGGGCAGGCACAGCTGCGGTGACATCAAACTCGGACCGCATTAGAGTGGGGATGCCGTCTCCAGGGCTGTCCAGGTAGTCTCGAATGTAATAGATATTCTGGACGAACCGACGAATACCCGCAATGGTGTCTCCTCCTGGTAGTCCGCAGTCTCGCTCGCGAAGTGGAAAGGAATTGGGGTCTAAAGCCATGGTGAATCCGCCGTCGATTTCAGATTCGCAGTTTGAGTATTGAAAGTAGAGTCTGTCCGGGTCCATTGCCTGGCAATTACCCGTACCGGGAATGCAGGGCTCGGCATGGCGCACAACCAGCACATCCGTATTGGCCACTTTCGAGCTTACTATGGCGCCGCAAGTACCCGGTACCGCGTTGTATGCCTGCACAGGTGTGCCAATAAGTGCTCTAACATGGGCTGCTGTCCATGCGGCGTAGGCCAGACAAGGGTCAGGGATAATTGTGGGGGTATCGCTAGGAGTGCTCCCGAAAGTCAAGTTGTCAAACTCGGGGACATAGCCCCCCCAATACCCAGCGTGTTTTATATCGTGTCCCAGAAACTGCATCGCAAAACGAGCGTTCTCTATGTGGCGGTTAACATTGCTCATTTCCTGATTACTACGGGAAACATTGGCGTAGATGTTGGTTAACATCAGCATGATAAACATGCCCAGTACCGTGGCGATCATGAGCTCAACCAGCGTCATGCCCCGTTGTTTTTCAGCAATATAGTTTGGTAGTTTCATAGCACTGGAATCCTTACCATGGTGGTAACAAATCGTCGGCACAGCTCCCCGGTACACCCACTTCCCGCCGGCTCGTTGTAGAGCCCCAGGCCACAGCCCACTGATGCAGGAGGCGCCGCTATTGGGGTCAGGCCCTGCCAGGTCACGGTTACCATATACTGGCCGCTGCCTGTTCCGATTTCTTCAACACAACCCCGAGCACCTACCATGGCGCCAACATTGACTCCGCTGACAGATTCTGCAGCGCCCTGTAAAGCACTGCACCATTCGGCATTATCTGTTTGCTGTGTTGTGGTTGGCAGGGCGTTGCATACCATTCCCATACCGGCGTAGTCCGGTGTGGAGGCTGAGGTAACGTAATCTATCGCATTGTTTCGGTTGGCCTCGATACGATTGGAAATATCGTCTAGCAGGATCAGCGACTGGGATCTTTGGTAGGTTTCCATCTCTGATTTTTGTAATCGCGCCTGTACTTCCATTGTCCCCCAGAGGCCAATGACCGTTATAGCCATGGTTATCAGGATTTCAATCATCATGGCGCCGCGTTGTGACGTTGATGTTTTCATGGTGGTTACCTGTCCCAGTTATTTGTTGGGGTGCCGACACCCTGTTCGTTAAGCGTCAGTACCGATTCGCTGGACTGGGCGCCGTACGGCGTAAATGTGATGGTGTAGGTGGGGGATGTTCCGGAACCCACTGCTATTGCGTAGGTGTAACTATTGGAGACGTCGGAATCGAGGCTGTAGCCCGCCGCTACCAGGGTTGTTTTGTCAAAGTAAGCGCGATTTGATAATAGATATTGTTGCTGGCGATTGGCGATGTCCATCATGTCGCCCTGTGCAGCCGTGCGAATACCTCGCTTCAACTGGGATTGATACGCCGGCAACGCTACGGCCATCAGGATACCGACTATCACTGTTGTGATCATCAGCTCCATCAGCGTAAATCCGCTTTCTCGTCGTCTTTTTGATATCGCACTATTCATGTCTTTACCCAGTCTCGCTCGAAAATCTATGACATTTTGTTCACGCTTTGTTCACGCTTTGTGAGCAGTTATGTGTGAAGTGTCATGCATAGAGCTTGTTAATGTCCCGTGAAAACTGGAGAAAAGTCAGGAAAAAACGCAAAAGCGACCGTGAAGCCGATGAGAGGTCGATATGTAGTGATGAACGGTAGGGTGGTGGCTTTTAGGGGGGTTAACCCTGCGCTATGCCGTTCAGCGGCTATTTTGTCCTGAGGTTTCCAGACACTGTTGACTCGCAGTCCGCGTTGGACAGCGCGTAAAAGCGATAATTTTCGGAGACAGGTTTCGCTCCCAGCACAGCTATCGTTAGCGAGTCACCAACCCACCGACATATTGACGAACTAATTTCGACTTCAGCTCCATCAGTCGCCATTTGACACTTAATACATAGGTTTTCAATTATAATGAGGATAATGTCATTTACTGTGTCCCAAGCTAAATCTACCATTGGGGACACATGGATTCGTGCTAAAGAGAATATGGACACCAAACTACCAGTCACCAGTATGCTGCTGCTGCGGCCTATTTTAATGAGCTTATCCGCGATGGACATCGATGGGTATCGGCTATTACGCAAGTTTGTGCCCGAGTCGAGTATTAGGGAACTCTCACACATACCGGCAGACAAATACTACCGCTTCATGGAAGCACTTGCCCTGGATTTGGATGATCCCTGAGTCGGATTCAACTTAGGAAGACAAGCCTTGCAGAA
>JBALWA010000089.1:0-13804 GCA_036960305.1 Halioglobus sp.
ACCCCATCAGCAAAACCCGTTAGCTTTCTTCGAGTTACTTCCCAGCTTGATCACACGCCCGCCGACTCATAATCGGAAAGCAATATAATGCATACGTATAAAATAATAATATAAATCAATGACTTAATTGATTTATATTTTTCTATAATAGAAATTTCTACCTATGTGCTACCTCATTCTCGCAATACTCAACCCAGACAACTCGGCACCTGAACAGATTCCGCTTTGTGCCAACTGCGGACCTCTATCGGGAATTCAGGGACAGTTTACTCAATAGCCACTCGGTAAACGAAGTCGCTAGATGATGTTGGTAATTGAGTGCACCGTCCCCGTAACTCCTTAAAGCCCCACAGGTATAGTCATGACAGGCTGAGCACCGGGAACTGTGCCGCCAACCACGGAAAACAGTGCAGTGAGCATTGAAAACGTCTTTCTGGATTGAAGATCGGAGTCGTCAATGTAGTACCAATAGCCCTTGCGCTGGATTGTCAGGCTGCTGTTTTCAGGCGCCTCGACGGAACTTCTTATGACCAGCCAATCCGACGCACCGGTGGCACTGGAATGAGTTTGCGATCGATTGGGGACCGCGAAACCTCGTTGAACAGCCTCAGCCGGCACCCGGACCTCTTTGGAGGCAACCTGCATGATCTCCAGCATCGAACGTCCGCGCAGGCCGATCTCACTCCAGATGACACTGGGGTCAAGTGCTCCTGGGGACTGCCCGAGAACGCCCCTGGCCTTCTCTGCGTTAACCATTTCAGCTTCTACGATAGGAAAGTTGTAGCGATCGACCTCCAGACCCATGAGCTCTTTCAACCTCTTGGCATCTGGCGAATCTTTTGAAGCCGGTGAGAATCGCAAGGCCATGTTCTTTTCGTACATGTGGGTCTGCCATTTCCCGTCCGGGTACGAGACGATCTCCGCATCATTCGACATGGCGTAACTGGCTGCTCCAAGCAGGAGGACCTGCGAAATTGCATTGCTCTGGTCTATGTTGACAGGACTGGACCAGTCGTTTTGCTTGCCACCCAGTTCCAGATCCACAAATCCCTCGCTCCGCAGCTTCTTGATTAGCCCAAGTGATTCCCTGAACCGAGCATGCGCCACAGGCTCTGCTAATGATTCGTCGAAATTGGCATCCAGGTTCCTTAAACCATTTAGCCCCCGCACCGATATTCGGAATACGAGTTCACTGTCAAAGCCTGCCAGTACCAGCGATGTAACCTGCTTGGTGCTGAGTGGTGCCAACAGCCGTCCATAGTACTTCTCGGAATCCGGCATTGAAAACGTGATCGTTGGGTTTTCCGAGTAGGTCCCACCGATGCTGGCTCCATAGGAGTTGGAGTCACCCTCAAAGAAGGTCCCCGAGGCACCTGCATTGCCGCCAAGGGAAAATGAGCTATTCAGGCTCGACACCTGCAAAAATATGGGTGACTGGTAGTAGCGCATACGGACCAGGTTGGCCAGCATCTGCTCATCGAGTGTCTGCCGGACGGCCTCGTTGTATTCGGTAAAGCTGGTTTTGTATAACGCGGGGCCAGCCTGGCAGCCTGCGAGCAACACGACAATCACCAACCCGCAGGCCCGGGCAAGCGAAGTCCTTATGACGCCTCTACCAGGCGTAGTTCTCGCCGGACGAATTAATCCAGGCCGACCCGTCTTTGCATGATTTGGGCTCACAGTCTTCACTCCCTGTTATTTGCTGATTCCTCCTCGTGTCGAAGGCCCTCGCGGGCCATCTCACGAGAAGGGTTTGCGTCGAGTTAAGTGGCTACATCCAGCCAGTAAAGGGCTTTCGCATTGCCCCCGCGTGCATGAAGTTGGTCATGGTCACGAAATCCCAGACAGGGAGTCGAATCGCATCCTGAATGGCATGGGCGTAGGGTGGGAACTCAGTACATTCAAGTACCACAGCGCCTATGTCCGGATTTTGTTTGACCATCTTCACTGCCAAATCAACCAACTCCTTCTCCAGGGCCTTCGGGCTGAAGCTGCCCGTTTCACCTGTAATCCTGTTCATTTCCTTGCCTTTTTCGTTGCCGACGATAACGACCCGGCTCATATCCTCATCTAATACGCCGCTGTTTTTAAGGGCCGGTGATGGAATCAGTAACTCCGCGTTCGCCGTCAGCACGCCGACTTTTTTGTTGGCTCCAACGCTGGTCAGGAGCATGGGAACCTGCATCAAAGATCCGTTGAAAAACAGCACCCCAGGGTCGAGGGACTGAGCTACCTCAGGCTGATAGTTGGCGAAGAATCCGCAATTACCAATGATAGTGGTCACGCCCTGGACGGTCAGTCGCTTGCACGCCGCAATGAGTTTTTTCATTACAACTGGATGTGGCTCTGCAGCCAGAACCCAGAACGGATCGATTTCCTCAATCAATTCGTAGAGAACGGGGAAGTCGAATGTGGTCGGGTTACCCATGTCACCTGGCATCATGGGAATGTTGGCCGGTAACTGCAGGATGCCCACCGTGGGGCCGTATACGTACCTGCCTTTATAGCCAGTGACTTCTCGATCCCCGTAGCCGGTTTTTTCGTTGTACAGATCTCCGGGTTTTGTATTCCAGCGCACACTGGTATCCGGAGATTCAGGTTCTGGTGGTGCTACAGCTGCATTGGCTACCGAGGGGCCTAAGACGGCGCCCGCAGCCAGCGCGGCTGCGCCCGCCAGCGCTCCAGAGGAACTGGTGAGGAAATCTCGCCGAGAGACTTCCGGCTTGGTATCAACCTTGTTTGAGCTGTCATTACACTTGGTTTGGAATTCATTTTCCATTGTGTTTTTCCTCGCTTTCAGATTTTCGGTGCATATTTGGCGAAAGTAATCGTGTTTTTGGTATCTGGACCGCGCGGAGCAAATCCGAATACGTCAGATTTTAGACTAGCGTGGCCCAAGGCTGTCTACAAATGTATACAGATTATCTATCCAGCGGTACATGTTTGTCTACCCGATCATGTGGTTGCGTGAGACTATTGATTTTCGCCTTCGCAATGAGGCGGTGCGAAGGTAACCTGATACCACGCGCTACGCTACTATTACGTCCAGGGTAGGGTGAAAATGAACTCAGACTTATATTTGAATCTCCTATGGCTTGTTCCGCCAACGGCGTGGTTTGCCGCCCGCAATAGGTCGCGACTATCAAGAAACACAATCATCGGTGCCTCGCTCGGATTGGTGGTCTCTTATGCCTTGAAAGGCTTATACGCCTTGTATTTTGTCTGGCCAGTTTCTGACCTATTTGGCCAATGTGTTTTTTACTTGCGATTTTTTCATGACTTAGCGGGTGTGAGAGTCGCCCTTGTCCTCCAGTTCATTTCTGCTGACTCTCCTTTAACCGACGATCAACGAGTTTTAGTAGAGGTTGTAAAGGCCGTTTTGGGAGGGATTACCTACGGATTTTTAGGATTTTTGTGGGGCTGTTTTAGAAATAAAAACCACGACAATAAGGGAGTGAACCCCTAAGAATGTACCCACCCAATGTACCCATGGGTACATGCGATTCATGAGGAAATCCGCTATTCTGGATGCTCAAAATGGTACTGACAAGTAAACTCCCCGAAACTGGTAGAATCAGCGCAAGAATACATACAACCGCCGCGCCTGTTCCTGAAGGAGTTGACCTGACCTATCAAATTTGGAGGTGAACTGTGTCTCTATTTGGTCCGTTTTAAGGTGCGGGATTGGGCCGCCTGCTCTGATCGACCAGTGTCCGCTTGGAGTAAGGTGCGGACTCCCAGCTAGCCTAACCTATCTGTTCCGATCAACCAAATTCGAGAACAGCCATGAAAACTGACCCCCAGCCATATATCCCGGCTCCGTCGCAAAAACGGCTCCACCGACTTTCTAAGCTATAATCTTGTGCTCAGTATTTCAATATTTGGACAATTTGTGATCAGTTTTAAAGGCCGCCATCATCAGCAAGATATCATCTTACAATGCGTGCGGTGGTACGTAGCCTATTCGCTCAGCTATCGCGACCTGGAGGAGCTAATGCAGGAGCGAGGCTACGTTGTTGATCATAGCACCGTTCATCGCTGGGTCGTGCATTACGCGCCTCGTATCGAGAAAGCCTTCCGCAAAAACAAGAAACGGGTTGGTCATCGCTGGCGGCTGGATGAGACGTATATCAAAATCATGGGCGAGTGGAGATATCTCTATCGTGCCGTCGACAAGCAAGGCAATACGATCGACTTTCTACTGACGGCCAAGCGTGATAAGAAAGCCGCGCGTCGATTTTTGAATAAGGCCATCGGTTCCAACGGCAAACCCAGCTTGATCAATATTGACAAAAGCGGCGCCAACACGGCCGGTATCAAGCAGTACAATCGCGATGAAAACAAGCGTGTAAAAATCCGCCAGTGCAAGTACTTGAATAATATTGTCGAGCAGGATCACAGGTTTATCAAGCGGATAGTTCGCCCGATGCTGGGTTTCAAATCCTTCTGGTCCGCTCGTGCCACATTGGCCGGGATAGAACTTTGGCGCATGTTGAAGAAAGGACAAAACAAGAGTTCGCTGCCGGCATGGGAGCAGTTTTACGCATTGGCAGCTACAGGATAATTGTGTCTGACGATTACTGTTTATTCGGATTGGGAAAAGCTCGCGACAGAACCGGAAATGATGTCGGCTGGGAATCGGTGGTTTGTATGTGTTCATCGCCGGATTATCTCATTTCGGCGATTTAGGTTGGCAATATCCAAGGGAGGGATTGACTCGGCGAGGCTGGCATCGGTTATCATAGGATTCTATAAAATCGGTTATGAAAATGGGTCGCCGTGCTAGCTGAACTCGCCTATATACTCTTTATCATGGCTATTGCTACCGCGATGGTGTGGAAGGCATGCGACTACCTGGAGGACGCCTGCCACGACCTAGCGCTCTGTTACGGGTTTCCCGACTCAGTCAAAGGCTCCACAGTGATGGCAATCAGTTCGAGCTTTCCCGAATTGGTTACTATCGTTCTCGCGACAGGCATTCATGGCGACTTTGAACTGGGGCTGGCGACCATTATTGGTTCGGCAGTGTTCAATGTCTTAGTAATCCCGGGAACATCGGTATTCTTCCGTCCCGGTTCACTAGAGGCAGGGCGCAATGTGATCTATCGGGAAGCGCAGTTTTACCTGATCAGTGTACTGATAGTCATGGTAACGCTGTCATTTGCCGTTATTTATCACCCGTCTGCAGTGAATCCGCTGAACGGAACGCTCACCAGTTCCCTGATGATACTACCGCTGCTGTTTTACGTGCTGTACATCTACATCCAATATCAAGAAGTGCGCGACCACGAACCCGAAGAGGAAGAACTAGGTTCCACAGCACTCAAAAGCTGGGGCAAGCTGGTTATTTCAATGGTGCTGGTTACCATTGGGGTGGAAATGATGATCCGAATGGTTATCGACCTCGGCGAGATGTTCAATACTCCGAGCTATTTTTGGGGCGCAACCATATTGGCGGCGGCAACCAGCATCCCAGACCTTTTTGTTAGCATCAAAGCGGCCCAACGCAAGCTCAGTACTGCAAGCCTTACAAACGCCTTCGGCAGCAATACCTTCGACTTGTTAGTTGTCTTACCAGCAGGTGTCATCGTTGCCGGCGCAGTGGGCTTCAACTATCCCCGGATCGTTCCCATGATGATGTTTCTTATATTTGCCACTGTAACGGTGCTGGTGCTGGCACGCAGTGGTTTCGAGCTGACCAATAATAACGGCAAAGTTCTGCTATTGCTGTATGTCGGGTTTATCGTCTGGATGGGAACAGAATACATCGGTATCGGTGGCCCCATTACAGCCAACTGAAGTGATTCAAATGGTACCGACAAATTAACTTCTTGAGGTCAGAGGAATCTAGCCTCAAGTCTCAAGCAACCGCCCTACTCCATTCATTGAACGCATTTATCCTGAGATCACGGTAATGCCTCGTTCGGCTAGAAGATCTTCGATATCTCGATGACTGAGATTGAATCTGTAGTACAGCCAGACGGCGTAACTGATGATATCAGGTGGGAATCTGTGTCGCTTGTATGTGTTCATGCGCCGATTCTATCAAAACCGGCGCTTTAACTTGTCGATACCCAATTACGACCAGTTAACTTCGCGGTACCTCCTGATGAGCTATACTGAAACTCTGCCTGACTCTTAGGCGCTGCGGGAGGCATTGCCATGCCCATCTATGAATTCGAGTGCAAGAAATGTGGGAACAAGTTCGATCTTCTGGAGTCGATGAAGACCCATGATCGGCACCGGGAAAAATGCCCGAAGTGTTCCAGTACCGAAGTCGAGAGCCTGATCAGTACAGTAAATGTGAAGACCTCCAAAAAGTCTTAGCGAGGGTACCGCCATGGCGAAATCGAGTACGCCAGGTTGGCCTGTCCCAGGTTCGTCGGGTTGATCTTGAATTTCTATCCCCGGGGTGGGTCCCATACTCTTTCTAGATCCTGCCATATACCTGCCCGTGAAATTTGAGGCAGTTTCTATAAAGGCCGCATCGATGCAGTTGGAACTGAATCCAGTTCACTGGTGTCTCAATACCTGAATAGCTACGGAGGTAGGAATTCGTGTCAATGGATCGGAGTTTCAGAATTTATCTGCTGGCCGTGTGTTTTGTATCGGTGGTCTGTGTAGCGATCATGGCAGGTGTCGGCCTGTATAGCCTGCTCAAGATAGCGGCGCCGGAGTTTACACTGGACACCCACTCCTACAACGCCCACCAGTCGCTCGGTAACTTCAAGAGTTCGCACTTTTATGCCTCCCGATTTCACTCCCAGGCATTGTTCTTTCCGGGAGCCATGGGTGTCGCCAGGTCGATGCCCATGCGCCAATCCGACATGCTGAAAAATAGTGAGTCAGATGCCGACCCAACGCCCCCGTCCGATGAAGAAGTAGAGCATCTGAGACTGGAAAGCTACCAAATGCTAATCAAGAATCACAAGCGTTCCGCCATGCAAGAGCTGATTCGCACCGCCATCGTCCTCCTTATCTCCGGCATACTATTCTTCGTACACTGGAGGTTGATCCGTAATTACGGCAGAGAGGCCATCTGAGATACGAGGAAACGGTACTGACAAGTGGCTATGCCTCCTCAAAGCTTGCTGTATAGCACGAGCTAGAGAAATGTTTTCTCGGCAATACAAGCTTTCAGGTGTAAGTAAGGCCCACAAAATTAGCGAGGTGATGAAAATGGGTGGCATCAAGGTGGAATATACGTTTGAACTCAACGACGAGCATGTTGACTGGTTGAAGGGGATGACGGAAAAATATGCAATCGAGGACGAAGGAAAGGCGCTGCGGATTGTATTGGACTACGTCAAGGAGGAGGCCGACCAAACAACGGTCTTTGAGGAGATTCGCTGTAACCACTGCAACTGAGGCTTTTTGTAACCAGGCTTACGGGCTCAGCAAAAGTTTATTTAGCAGTTCTGGGCGCGCATCTGATCGTCTAGCGATCCAGTGGGTGGCCAATTGGTAATTCATTAGTAGAATCAGGTCGTTAACCGATAGGCTCGGTCCAGGCTCGGAGTTCGGTTTTGAAAAGCTGTTACAAATCTTCAACTTACTGCCCACCTTCCCATTAGACCATCCGCCTCATAATCGGGAGTTCTAAAGACCCGGTCCTTATAAGATCGATATTTATTATAAAAATCATATACTTATAGCTACTTAGAGCACCCGACTATGGAAGCTGACTCGTAGACTGAAGTCGGTGGGTGTAACACGAATTGAATGCTCCAGAGTGGCACCCTGTGAATCGCTGAAACCTCAGTAATACACTGGTCATGTCGTGGCCAGATTGAGCAACAAGGTGCAGAGACATGAACCTGTGTGACTCATGTTATCTGACCTTCGGTGGATTGCTGGTTTGGATTATTGTGAGGGTATGCCAAGAACTCTTACTGAAGAAGCGTTTGGCCGCAGTCCCATCACGCTTTGCCTGGAAATACACATCAACCACCTCACCATCCTGATCAACAGTCCGCCATAGGTAATGCTGCTGCCATTAATTTTCACGAAGACCTCATCAAAGTAGAAGGTATCGCCGTAGCCCCTATGCTTTCGTTTCAAGCGCCTGGTATAGATGGCTCCGAATTTGATGCACCAGAGACGGATTGATTCGCGCGTGACGGTGATGCCACGTTCAGCCAGGAGGTCTTCGATGTCGCGATGGCTCAGGTTGAATCGAAAGTAGAGCCATACGACGTAGGAGATGATATCGGGAGGGAATCTATGCCGTTTATATGTATTCATTGACCGATAATACCAACTTTGGCGACTTTACTTGTCGGTACCGCCACAAGTAGTGTTGTTTGCCATTTATCTTTACGAAGACTTCGTCGACGTAGAAAGTGTCTCCATAGCCACGGTGCTTCCGCTTCAATCGGCGGGTATAAATGGCGCCGAACTTGATACACCACAGGCGGATCGACTCGCGACTGACTGTGATGCCTCGTTCAGCGAGTAGATCTTCAATGTCTCGATGACTCAGGTTGAACCGGTAGTAAAGCCAGACGGCGTAGGAAATTATGTCAGGTGGGAATCGGTGGTGTTTGTATGTATTCATCCACCGATTCTAGCAAATACGGCTACTTGCCAATACCCACTAGTTAATTTGCAAATACCCTTTATTCCAAATAGTGGATGTTCAGCGGTCCATCAAAGTTAATTTTTCAGTACCAATAAAACCGTTAGATGACAGATCTTTTACGACCATCTCGGTAAATCTTTTGGTATCAGATTTTACGTTGTCGTAGGTTTGCACGTTGGTTGTGCCTGCCCACACTTTGGTTTCAGACTGCAAATCCCAAAGCTCGACTTCCATACTTGCAAGGCTGGACAGCGCACGATCTGCAACCGAAGTGGCCCACACGGCGCGTCGCAGGTCATCATCAATCAAAGCCGCTGCTAACCAAGCTACTCCATATCCCTTGGAAGGCGGCCTATAGCCCTTCTTGAACTCCTTGAACTCAACGGTAATCACGGCCTGTGCGCCCTGCGCCTCAGCTAGGTTTACTACATTGAGGGAGTCCTCCAGCCTAACTACATTCAACTCGACAGCGCTGCTTGCGATCACCTTGACATTATGCTTAGCCATGTCCTTCAAAAAGTACGCCTCTGCTTGACGACGTAATAAGGCATCCTCGTCATAAAAAATTACTAGCAAAGTCGCGTAAGGCTTTGCCTCGAAGTCTGGATTAATCCAGTTGACAACCTGCTCTCCTTGACTTGAACTCGTAACTACTACACCGTCGCTATCGTCCTTCGGTGCTGTGGAACTACAGCCGCTCAATCCTAAGCCGATCATCAGCATCGAGGCTAAGGCCGCAAGCACCAATTGTTTCTTTTCGAATTTCAGCATCACTCTGTTCTCTCTTATGGCATGTAAGGTCTTTACGATCAGGCTGTGGCAAGGATTAATCTTACAGCAGGCTTTGTACTATAGCCGGTACTGCCAAGATTCGGGTAAACAACTCATTCAACCCTCGTGTTGTCCTCGCTCTACGAAGTCGACACTATACGAGATATTTATCTAGAATATCCAGTGTTTTCTATTCCCGCTGTAACTATGCATTAAAATTAACACTGTCATTGTTCAGACAGGTCATCGATAACGAAAAATAACGCCAGAGATTCTATTTTAGAAATAGGGCTAAAACCATGCACAAAAGGCGGGTATTTTTCGAGCCTACAAGAAATCACTGAACAGAAGCCGATCGCGACCCCGGGGTGCTGACTTAAAATTTGCCATTGATTGTTACTAAATAACTATCTACTATTAATCAGACATTTTTATGAACATGGCGCTACCTATATGAAATTCTCAGCGACAACAGTTATCGGATCGCTAGCTATCACTACCGCTATGGCGACGGCCGTGGTGAAGGCAGATGAGGCGCCTGACAGCGCGCCCGTAGCGGATGCCATTTACACTAACGGAAAAATCTATACGGTTAATGAGGCCCAGCCGTGGGCCGAAGCCGTTGCCATCAAGGACGGTAAGTTCATCACCGTGGGTTCCGCGGATCAGGTTGCTGCGCTGGCTGGCGATAACACGGAGGTCGTAGATCTGAGCGGCGCTTTCGTCATGCCGGGCGTTTTTGACCTCCATGCTCATCCCTTCATAACGCCCTGGTACGGCAGTATGAACCTACAGCTCACTGGTGCAGATACCAAGGCGAAAGTTTTGGCTGCTGTTGCCGGCTATGCTGAAGCGAACCCCGACAAGGAATGGATCATTGGCGGTCAGTGGCTGTTAGGCGTGTTTGAGAATGACAGTCCACGGAAAGAGTGGCTCGACGATATCGTACCCGACAGGCCGGTGGCACTTCTCGACCAGACCGGCCATGGCATGTGGTTGAATTCCACAGCGCTGGCGCTGGCAGGCATTACCAAGGATACCCAAACCAATCAGCTCATAGTGATACACAAAGATCCCGACTCCGGTGAACCAACCGGTACGATCAACGAACAGACGATACAGCTAGTCGAACGTCACATTCCCCAGGCCACCGCGGAAGAGTATGCCGAGACGATTGAAGACATATTTGAAATGTTTCTTTCCAACGGCATTACCGGCCAACAGACTGCCGAGGGGCATAGAGCGCCAATGGATGCGATGAAGTACCTCGAAGAAAACGGCCGTCTCGAGCAGCGCGTATTTGTAAGCTGGGACTGGAATACCACTTTGAACCTCGCCTATACGCTTGAAGACATCGAATCACAAATTCAGGGCCGCGCGCAGTATCAGACAGAGCGTGTCTATCCCAACTACGTGAAAATTTTCTCAGACGGCGGGCCATTTTCAAGGACGTCATTGCTGCTCGAGCCTTACGAAGGTACTACCGATAATTTCGGTGGCGCGAACATGAGCGAAGAAGCGTTTACAAATGCGTTCAAGATGTTCGACGACTGGGGCGTTGGAGTTCATGTTCATGCGATGGGTGACGGCTCTATTCGTCGCGTGGTAAATGCATTGGAAGCAATGAAGGCTAGTAACGGTGACAGCGGCGTACACCACAAGATTGCTCATAACACCATGTTGCATGCTCAGGAGATCGAGCGGCTAGCAGCCATGAAAGATGTCAATATCGATTTCTCACCGCCGATCTGGTATCCGCACGCTGGCGCAACACCCGGGCTATTGGCGGCGGTAGGAAAGCAGCGTACCAATACAATTTATCCAATACACAGCGCGCTCAAATCAGGTCTCAGCGTGGGTCAGGGATCTGACTGGCTCACCGCTAATCCAACACCCGACCCATTCATTGCAATCGAGTCTATGATCACCCGCAGCAACCCGTTCGACGACAGCATGCCTGGGCAGATAAACCCGGATGAGGCGATCACGCTCGAACAAGCAATTTACATTTCCACTCTTGGCGGTGCCGAAGTGCTGGGCGTTAGCGATAATTTCGGTTCGATCAGCGTGGGTAAATATGCAGACTTCATTGTTCTCGACCAGAATCTTTTTGAGATCGAAACAACCGATATCTACGGCACGCAGGTCGACCACACGATTCTGGACGGCGAAGTCGTCTACCAGCGTCAGACACAAGGCGAGATTGATCTGGAGGGTCTGGATGCTAGAGCCAACGCTTTTCACCACTGATATGTACTTGTCATTTACTGCCATCATAAAAAAAACGGCGAGACGGTCGCTTGCCTATGCAGCCATGCTGCTGCTCATGGCATGCACCACCACCTCTACCCATCAGCTAAAACACACAGCAAAAGATCCTGAATGGACAGGAGAGCCTTTCGAAAGGATTCTGGTCGTCGGATTACATGAACGCAAATATCGGATTGCATTCGAAGATAGTTTTTCCGCCGAGCTCAGAAGCCGAGGATTCGACGCGATAGCGAGTTATCGCAGTGTGCCAGACCCTAAAGCTCTCGATAGCCCAGAGGAGGTTGAAGTAATTTTGGCTTCAACCGGCGTGGATGCAGTACTGACCGTGAGTGCGGAGGGCCTCAGGCAGGCAAACGATCAAGCATGGGATACAGCTTATGCAGTAGCCTGGCACCTGATTGACGACCCTTTTTTACGCAGAGACGTACGCAGGGTTATAGGCGCGGGCGCTGCTGTGGACAACCTGAATGCTGCACACTACGGTGTAGAAGCCGAGCTTTGGAGCGCTACCAATCACCGAAGCATTTGGGTAGGAAAAACCGACACCTATGACGCTGGCGAATTGCAAGAAGTGGTTTCCACCTATGCCGATCTTGTCGTCGAAGAATTGAGCAAAAACAAGCTGATCAGGTCAACCCTGTGAAGTACCTTTCAGGATGCCTAAACCTGATTCTACCCCTGGCATTGATTAATGCGACTAGATAGCTTTAACGGAATATACAAGGAAAGACAATGAAAGCACGAAGTGTAATGAACATTCTTATCGCCGCATCACTCGCGTTTATGGTCGGTTGCGCCACCGAGCACCAGGTCGCCGACAGCACGGTCTCAAAAAATATTGGAAAAATAAAATCTATAGCGGTATTTTTCGTGATCGAAGACGTCACGCAACGAGCAGTGTGGGAGGATACCTTCGCATCTGTATTGGCAATAGAGGGCATCGCTGCCGCAACAACCTATACGCACTTGCCTGACATTGAGTCCTTGAAAAACGACAATGCGATTCTGGATATGTACCAACATACTGGCGCCAACAGTGGATTGACCATAGAAGTCATAACACCACGAAGCGGAGCCGCCATGGGAACAGAGTCTGCCATGGGAGCGCTCTGGTGGGCCTCCCTGATACTAGACGAGCCAGAGCTTCGCAGAGCCGCGGCATGGGGAAGTCTCGCGGCCTACAACGCTGGCGGCAAATATCAGCTCCGTTTGGGCCTTTGGGACGCCGAATCAGCTGACCTTATCTGGAGCATGGATACCAAGTCCTTCAGCAACGATAGCGACATCAAAGACTCGACAATACTGGCAGAAAGAACAATCAAGGAACTGCGCACCAAGGGCTTGATTTATTAACCTGCGTTTCCTTCGACGGTTGCCCACGACGGCCTGGAAAATCTGTTTCCAGTGCAACAATTCGAAAGAAGGGAATAACTCTTGAAAATGCAAACGCTGAATATTCTGCTGTTATTACTGGTGATTAGCCGAGCAGGTTATGCCGCAGAAAACAACCAACACCCACATCATGTGGCAGCTGCAACTGGCTACTCGTGGCATGGCAATGAGGAGTCAATTTACACCGGAATCGATTATACATACGGCTTCCAAAATGGTTTTACCGTAGGCGCTTTCCTTGAGGACGTGCGGGGCGATTATGACTTACAGGCCGTGGGCTTTATGTTCGGCAAGCAATGGGAAAGTGGATTTAGTGTCAGCGCAGGCCCGGGCGTCGAATACAAGATTAAGAAAGACAAATACCTTCTACTGCTGCGGACAACTGCAGCCTACAACTGGCATTTTTCCAATTGGTCAATCGGTCCAATCCTTTCCTTCGACGCCATTGAAGATGCCAGTAATACGACCTACTTAGGGATCGCAGTAGGCTACGGATTCTAGACCCCTCCGGCCCGGATGGGCAGCGTAACTGATGATATCAGTGTCGAAACCGGTGACGTTTGATCAAGCAAGGGGGTAGCCAACGCACGGCTCAAAGTTTTGCGTGGCGAACCACTAGCCCAACAATGCTATCATCTTGTTAGAGCAAAATGCTGTTCGGCCCCACCCCAAAGTTCGGTTTCAAAAACCCGTTACCCTTCTTCAACTTACCGCGCTGTTTGTCAAAGTAGTTGTCGCGTCCAATTACGCGGCGACCTCAAAGTCACCAATGTCCCTTTCCGGATTCAG
>JBALWA010000008.1:0-109943 GCA_036960305.1 Halioglobus sp.
CCGCAGTGGGCTATCCCGACCCGACCAGTTTCAGCCGCGCCTTTCAGCGTTGGACGAAAATGTCGCCCAGGACTTACAGAAAGTCTGAACAATAACTATTGCATTGTCCGGTACTGGCCAATCAAACCGGAAACACCTGCACAGGCACACCGTTAACCACACAGGTACTCGAGGCTACATCCAGCGACTCATCAATCAGGTCATTACAGCTGATTCCAGGCAGCATTGACTCGGCATTACTCTGCTGTGAGTCGGGGTAAACATGCCCGAAACCGTGCGGGATACTAATCACCCCCGCCATCATTTCATTGGTGATTTCCACCGGAACCTGCGCCTCGCCCGCATTGGAAACTACTCTGGCCAGGCCCTCATTAACAAGCCCTATACGCTCAGCATCAACAGGATTCACTTTCATGGTGCAGCGGTTTTTGCCGCGAACATAGGGCGTTAGATTGTGCAGCCAGGAGTTCATATCACGGATATGCCTGCGCCCAATCATCAGCATGTCGGCACTGGCCGTCGCCTGCTCCGCGCTGGCAGAGAGTTCTTCAAAACGCTGGTGGAGGCGGGGAAGGTCATTGACAAACAACTCGTGGGCCAGGTCAATACGCCGGCCCGGTGTACGGAGAATTTCCCCTATGCGCGGCTGCAACGGACCGAGGTCCATTGAAGCTTGCGGATGGTCTTTAACTGATTCCAGGGATATACCTTCCGGACGAAGACCGAAGCGGTCACCATAGGGTCCCGTTCGCAACATCAAATCGATGTAGCGTTCCGGGGGTGTCTCCCCTGTGATTTTTTGTGCGATGGTATCAGCCGACAATTCATAACCATCCGTTTCAGCACGACCCAATGCCATATCCACCATGCCCTGGTAAACATAGCCCTCCATCTCATCCCGGCTCAAGCCGGACATTCGGGCGGAAATTTCAAGAATAATTTCCCCCAGGTCTTTCAAGCCCGAATCAGGTTCGAAGGTCACTGGCGAAAAGGACACGTAATTACGGGTGGTGAAATTCTGGAACGTAACATCAATATTACTGTGCTCGGGATGCACCGTGCTGGGCAGGATGATATCCGCCCGGCTGGTGGTTTCGTTGATATAGATATCCAGGCAGACCATAAAATCCAGTGAGCTCAGTGCCTCGCGAATTTTATCCCCGCGGGGTACCGAAAGAACGGGATTGCCGCAAATCGTTAGCAAGCCGTGTACCTCGTCGCCGGGGGCAGTGATTTCCTCGGCCATCAGTGACGCGGGCAGTTCGCCACAGGTCTCAGGCACTCCCCGCACCCGGGAATGCCAGCGGCCATAGGGTTTTATATCTCCGACAGAGCCCGGCCCGGAACCGCCTACGGGCGCGGCGGCGAACATCATACCGCCCTCGCGGTCGAGATTACCGCTGACGATGCTGATCGCCATCAGCATCCAATGGGACGCCAGGCCAAACTCCTGGGTACACAAACCAATACGACCATAGAGGCTGGCCTTTTTTGTCGCACCGTAGTCAGCGACCAATTGGTATAGCACTTCAGCAGGAACGCCCGTAACAGACGCGGTGTTTTCGGGCGTATAGGCGCTGACAATATCAGCAAACTGGTCCAGATTATCGACGTACTCCGCCAGATGAGCCGGATCAACATTGCCATTCCTGAACAGGACATTGGCAAAGGCCATCAAAAACCATGCGTCGGTGCCGGGCTTAATGAAAATGTGCTGATCAGCAACCTCTGCTGTCTCGGTATAGCGCGGGTCGATAACAATGCATTTACCCCCACGCGCCTGTATCGACTGCATCGCTGATTTCACATCGGGTTTTCCCAGAATACTGCCCTGGGAAACCACGGGGTTGGCGCCCATGCAGATAAACAACTCGGTGCGGTCCAGGTCCGGCACAGGGAAAAGCCACTCGTGTCCAATCAGGCCCCAACAGACCAATTGCTGTGGATGCTGATCTACCGTACCAGCAGAAAAGAAGCGTTCAGTACCGGCCACTGTCATTAGTGACTGCAAATAGACGCCGGCAGAAAAATCATGTCCCAGTGGGTTGCCAACATAAAACGCCAACGCATCCTTGCCGTACTGCGCTGTAATCCCCGAGAACTTTTCGGCGATGGTATCGAACGCCTCGTCCCAGCTAATCTCCTGCCAGCCCTGATCGGTTTTCTTCACCGGGTGACGCAAACGCTCCGGATCCTCATAGATATAATTGAATGCCTGGGACTTGGCGCACACATAGCCTTTAGAGCGATGATCATCCGGGTCGCCCTTGATCGAAACAATTTTTTGTTCATCCCGGTCAACTTTCAGGATCAGTCCACAACAGGCTTCGCAGGTTGGGCAGATACGGCGTAGGGTTTCTATGTTCGAACTCATAATTTAACTCCGATAGCTGGCCATGGATTATTCGAGTTTAAGGCCGCACACCGCCGTCAACGGTGATGCAGGTACCCGTGGTATAACTGGACGCCTGTGAAGCGAGATACAACACCGTACCCACGACTTCTTCTGGCTGCCCCACACGATTGAGTGCAATCGGCTCCACCACGATGGGCAGGGTCTCTTCGTTGCGCACAAACCCCGCGGCGCTGTCCGTATCGAAGGTGCCACAGACAACGCAGTTCACTCGCACACCGACCGAAGCGTACTCCTGGGCAGTGGCCGCTGTCAGTGCGTTCAAGCCCGCCTTGGCTGCGCTGTACGCGGTGGTTATCGGGCTCGGTTTCAGGGAAGCCACAGAGCTGATATTAATAATGGTACCGCCGCCAGTGTCAGCCATTTTTGTTGCAACCAGGGCTGTCAGTCGCATCGGTCCCTTAAGGTTGATATCAATAATTTTGTCAAACAAGGCCTCACTGGTTTCCAAAAGTGAGGGCGCCACGGGGGACATGCCTGCGTTGTTGACCAAGACATCAATCTTCCCGAAGTGTTCGATTGTCTGATCAACAACAGCCTCCAGACTATCCCATTGACCCACATGGCAGGCAATAGCTAAAGCCTCGGCGCCCAGCGCACGCACTTCCTCCGCGACCTTTTCACATTCGTCCAGCTTTCTGCTGGCAATAACGACATTCGCCCCTCGTCGGGCGAATTCAAGACTCATGGCTTTTCCCAGGCCCCGACTACCCCCTGTAATCATCACGACCTTGCCTGCCACATCAAACATATCGTTCATCCCTTCTTCCTCATGCTGTCGCCCTTCTAATTATTTTGCAAAGCGACTGGCACGCTCAAGCAATTGATCAACCAGAAAACCAAAAAACTCGTGATTGGAATTTTTCGATTGACCCTGTAAAAACTTGGCGTAGGACGCCTCGAGAATAATCGCCAGTTTCCATGCGGCGAAAGCCTGGTACCACTGGAAATGGCTCATATCTCTACCGGTCTTGTCGGCATAGCGCTGAATTAGCACCTCCGGCGCCTGGCAATAGTCCGCACTCATACCGGCCTCACTGCCAGGTGCAGCAATGGCAATCAGGTTACCCTCCTCTGGCCAAAAGATCATACACCAGGCCAGATCAATCAGCGGGTCGCCCACCGTGGTCATTTCGAAATCCACCAGCGCCTCAATTTTTGGTGGCAAGCTCTTGCTGTAGATCGCATTGTCGACTTTATAGTCGCCGTGCATCACGGTCAGGTCGCCATTGGCAGGACGATTTACCTCCAGCCACCGGGCAACTTCGTCAATGCCAGGAAGATCGCGACTGCGATAGGTATCAAGTTGGGCCAGCCAGCGCTGCACCTGTCGCGCCAAAAAATTATCCGGCTTGGCCAGCGTCTCCATAGCGGTTCCACGCCAGTTGAATGCGTGTAGCTCGATTAGCGCATCTATCATTTCTTCACCGATAGCGGGCTGGGTTTCCGGGCTGGCAATGTACTGAGCTGGTAATTTCCGACGAATCACTTCACCGTCCACATAGCGCATGATGTAGAACTCGGCACCTATAACGGAGGGGTCATCGCAACTGGCCAGTAGTTCTGGCACCCGCACACCCGATCCTGTCAGCGCTTCAATCACCTGATACTCTCGCACCACATTTTGCGCGGTATCTGACACTCTGGCCAATGGTGCCCGCCTGATCACCCATCGCTCGTCGTTGCGATCGAGCGTGAACATTTCACAGGAACCCCCACCGAGCAAAGGCTGCACTTCAATGTCACCGATCTCGCCCGTTTGCCGCTCAAGCCACGTAGCAAAGGTATCGGTATCGAAATCCAGCTCAGCCATTGTCAGGCCTCCAGTAAATGCGCAAAACGTTTGAGTGCGAGTGCCCGTCGTGTGGGTATATGCTCACTGGGCCAACCCTCTACCCCATCGTACTGCTTCAGCTGCTCCCTCGCGATAGTTACCTTGTGCACTTCATTCGCGCCGTCCACCAGTGGCGCCATGCGCGCCGAACGGTACATCATCTCCAGTGGCATATCGCAACTGTAGCCCAGTGATCCGTGCACTTGCAGTGCCCGGTCAACCACCTCATACAGTACCTTGGCGTTGTTCACCTTGACCATGGCAATATCTGCACGGGCAGCCTGATGGCCTACCTGCTCCATCTTCCACGCCGCCTGCAGCGTCAGCAACCTGGACTTTTCCAGTTCAATACGCGAATCGGCAATATACTCCTGAATCATCTGGTGTTTGGCGTAGCTCTTGCCAAAGGAGGTACGGGACAATGTGCGTTCACACAGCATATCAAACGCCCGCTCGGCCTCAGCCAGCCAACGGGTTGCATGATGAATACGACCGGGACCCAGCCGAACCTGCGACAACCTGAAGGCCTCACCTCGTCCACCGATAAGATTGTCCACTGGGACCCGCACGTCTTCCAGAATGATTTCCGCATGGTTGCCATTGGCACCAAATTCGCAATGGGGGTGATGCATGGTCGGAATATCCCGGAAGATATCCATACCGGGCGTGCCCTTCTCGACAATAATCATAGAGCAGCGCTGATACGTGTTGGCCTCGGGCTCTGTCACCACCATAAAAATAATGAAATCCGCCCTGGAAGCGTTGGTGATCATCCACTTGCGCCCATTGATCACCCACTCATCGCCGTCTAGCACAGCACTGCACTCAATCTGGGTCGGATCAGTGGAAGCAACCCAGGGTTCAGTTATCGCAAAGGCGGAACGGATGTCTCCGCGCAGATTGGGCCACAACCATTTTTCCTTCTGGGCTTCGGTACCGCCTTCGGCCAGCAACTCCGAGTTGCCAGAATCTGGCGCCATATTGCCAAAGATCTCCTGGGCGAAGGGGCAGCGCCCGGTAATCAGGTTCATCTGCGCAAGCGCCAACTGGCCCATGCCCTGGCCGCCCAGCTCCTCCTCAAGGTGGCACGCCCACAGACCCTGATCCTTCACCTGCTGTTTAAGTGGAGCCTGCACGGCAGTCCACTGAGCCTCGGTGAAGTCGTCCTTGATCGTCTCAAGAGGAATTAATTCCTCATCAACAAAAGTCTGCACCCAATCCAGTTTTTTCTGAAATTCAGGCTCTGTCCGAAAATCCCATGCCATTCGCAATTCCTCTTACATTGTTACAATATGTTGTTGATTTCCAGCCCAAGGCAGGATATAAAACTACAGTGTATTTTTAAAATACCAGATAAGCCACTAAAAAGTAAACACCCTGCAGTTGTGACCGCAGGAATACGCTGAATACACCTCTTCGGGTATAGATAGTTATGGCAAAACCACTCATAGGCGTGGAGACGATCTACAATACCGCCCTGCGCATACTGGACGAACAGGGCAGCGAAGCTTTGAGCGTACGCAACCTGGCTGCGGCCCTGCAGTGTTCCACCCGGACGCTGTATCAGCAGGTCGGCAAGCGCGAGGAGCTACTTCGCCAACTTCTCGACTTCTACTTCGCCCATATTCAGCTGGATTTCTCTCGGCAGGCCAGCTGGCAGGAGAGCAGCACATCCTGGGCTCATGCCATGCGATCCGCCCTGTTGGCACACCCCAACCTGTCCCGGCACCTGACAGTGGAAAACCGCACGGCCATTGCCGACTATGTGAACCAGTTACTCAGGGTACTGTTGGAGCATGCGTTTCCTGAAGAATTGGCCCTGCGCAGCGCAAGGGTGCTCACCCATACTGTTATTGGGCTTGTACTGGCTGAGATTGATACCCCACCGGCACAGATTCGACGAAAACGCCGTTCGTCCAAGGAAATTGAGTTCGAAGATCTTGTTATTGCCCGGTCTGGAAAAACAGCGAACAGCAGCGAGTTTCAGGATAGCCCGGAAGTGTTCAGCACCGCGGTGAACTGGCTGGTACGCGGAATGGAATCTGAATTGGAAGGCAGTGCTGGCGAACGGTGATAGTGACCGTTCTGAAGCGCAGCGAACTTGTGTACTCTCCTTTCGCTGGAGCCTGAAGATATGCGGATCGCCGCTGCTAGCATGACAGGGGAAGATTTAGTATCACATTGGATTGAGAGAGCAATCGCGTATGAATAATGAATTCCTACAGCAGTACGGCCCTTGGGCACTGGTTACCGGTGCATCTTCCGGTATTGGCGAAGCCTTTGCACGAGCGCTTGCCGCAGAAGGCCTTAACCTCATTATCTGCGGGCGTCGCAGCGAAAAACTGGAGACCCTGGCGGCTCAACTGCAACAAAGCCACAGTATTGAGATCAAACCACTCACCCTGGACATCAGCGGCACCGAGTTCATGCCCCGCCTAATCGAAGCCATAGGCGATCTCGATCTGGGCCTCATTGTAAGCAATGCGGGATTTGGACTAAAAGGCGCGCACGTTGATCAAGCTCCGGAGGCACTGGATTCCATGCTGGCGGTGAACGCGCGCGCTCCTATGCTGATCACTCAGTCGCTAGCCCCGCAATTAATTAGACGCGGTAGCGGCGGCATCATTCTGACGGGCTCCATGGAGGGCTATATGGGATTCCCCCTGTCAGCGGCCTATTCGGCCAGCAAAGGATTTGTCCATTTTCTTGGTGAGGCGCTCTGGCAAGAACTAAAACCACACAACATTGACGTGCTGACGCTGGCCCCGGGGTCAACCGACACTGAGGCACTCAGCAAACAGGGTTTTGATAAAAACAAAATGTCCGGGGTGATGAGCCCAGACCGAGTCGCCCACGAGGCCCTTCAAAAATTGGGACACAAACGCATCCATATGCCGGGAGGCAGCAATCGATTTTTTACCTGGTTGCTGACCAGCCTGCCCAGAAAGTGGGGACTGGCAATGGCTGAGGCGGGTATGAAGGCAGCACTAAAGCGCTGAGTCATCCCTGTGCCTGGCGAAGTGCTAATTTGTCCACCGAATCAAGAAGCTAGATCATGCCCACCCCTAGCGCAGTATCAGTCAGATAGACAGGTCCCACTGCAACTGGTAGCGGTACTCGGACTCGCGCCGGCCATCGTCCTCTGCGGACAGGTAGGTGGTGTCGAAAGTCAGCTTGCTGCGATGACCATTGAAAAACCAGTTGACTGCAAAGGTGTACTCTACGTCCTCCAGGCCCGAAGGTGCATCCGGGTTCACATACGCACCACGCAGCGCGACCTCCAGTTTTTGCGGCACTAATGGCCAGCGGTCTGCGGGAAACCAGCCTACCTGGGCATACCCTCCCCACAAATCCCGGGTACCACCGTTGACCCTATCGCGGATGGATTTAAAGTGCAGTTCCTGCTGGAAGCTCAGCCCGCCCTGCTGCCAGGCCCATTCCTGCATCGCCTGATAGACGCGGTACTGGTTGTCCTCGCCCTCCTCATAGCCGGGCAACTGGCCACCGCCATCACTGGAAAAACGGGTGTAGGCGCTGTCATTGGCAATCGTACCAAATGTCAGGGAGGCGTGTGGTTCCTCATAGCGCTTCAGAGCGCTCTGGGAAAAAGGCAGCACATTGCCCGTGTAGTTCCACTGCCACCGCCCCATAACCATGGGCATACCGCCGTCATCGCCAGTACTCCGCCCGTTACCCCCGAGCACGCCGGCCCACCAGCTGGTATCCACTGGCTGGCCCTGCCAGAGGCGGCCGGAGAGCATCGCGCCCCATTGGCGATCGATGGTGAACCAGTAGGTGGAAATGGACCGCTCTACAAATTGCTGCTTCCCGGACGAGTCTATTCGCTCACGGTTGTAGTCTGATTTCCACTGGCCCGCACGGACATTCAATGCGGGATTACTCACCCAAGTGGTGCGCAGGTCTAGCAGCGTCGAATTTCGCAGGTCGTACTCATGATAGAACGTCAGGTCCCTGTGGTAGCCGGCTCCAATTTTATAACGGGCACGGTTGATCGAGGCGCCGGATTCGGTGCCCGTGTCAAAATCACTGGGCAGGCGCAAGGCCTGTTCAATGGATGTAAAGCGCGCCTGACCCCTGAGCCCAAGCCAGACATAGCTGCCTGTATCACTGTCCGACCACTCCAGACCACGATTACCGTAGTCCCAGCCTGGTTCGGCCTGTGCCTCGCCGCTGACTACAGCCAGCGTCAACAGAATCACCCAGCGGCGGTAACATTTCATAGTATCTCCATATCCCCCTGCCCTACATCGAACCTCCTGGTTAAGTATCCGCATGGTATAGCGCCTTTCGTTAGCTCACAATCTTTAACGGATGGACAGCCGCAACCTCCTGGCCGGGCGGCAGCTATGGGTAGCATGGAGGTACCCAGTAATCTACACTACCTCCGATTCACAGGATAGACCGGTGCCACCCCAGGTGCTCGCTATCAATTGAACCGGAGGTAATTACGTGGCATATGATTTAACAGGGAAAATAAAACTAATCCAGGATCCAAAAACCTTTGACAGCGGATTTACCAAACGAGAAATGGTCGTCATTGTTGAGGATGGGAAATACCCACAAGAAATCAACATCGAATTTGTCCAGGAGAAGGCAGCATTGCTGGACCCCCTTCAGCCCGGGCAGGAAATAACCGTCACATTTGACATCCGTGGCCGAGAGTACAACGGGCGTTATTTCAACAATCTCCAAGGGTGGAAGATCGTTACTTTGGAAAGTGGGCCAACACATACTGCGGATGGCTCATCAGCAGAGTCGCACTATCCAAGCCCCTCAGATTTCAAGGATGATGATATTCCGTTTTAGGCGGCCTGTTACGACTATGTTCACAAGGAAAATAATGTGAAGTTAAGCAAACGTTTATCCATTCGTTCTGCTTTAACGGTGGTTATCCTGATGGCCATCGCTGCGGCGACTGTCGCCGAGAAGGACGGTGATTCCAAGACCGAGCAGCCATACCGCATGTCCGCCGAGACACAGGCCAAACTACTCGCCGAAATGATTTGGGTGGAAGGGGGAAGTTTTACCATGGGCTCCGACAGTGACGACGCTGCTGATCGGGAAAAACCGGCCCATACGGTCACGGTGGAGGGCTTCTATATCGGCCGCACGGAGCTGACCCAGGATGTTTTTGAAGAGCTGATGGGTTGGAATAGCAGTTATTACCCCTGTGCAGGGTGCCCTGTTAACAATCTTAGTTGGATGAATATCGAGTTGCTGGTTGACCGACTCAATCAGAGTACCGGCAGGCACTTCCGACTGCCCACCGAAGCTGAGTGGGAATACGCTGCCCGCGGTGGCAATCGTTCCAAAGGGTTTCTATTCAGCGGCTCCAACACGATTGATCAGGTGGCCTGGCATGCGGGGAATGCCGGTAATCGCAGCCATCCGGTGGCGCAGAAAGCCCCTAATGAACTGGGCTTGTATGATATGACCGGCAACCTTTGGGAATTTTGTCTGGATGATATGAATACACGCAGTTATGCCCTGCATCATCAACTCAATGGCGACCAACCACGGATTAACCCCCTAAACCTGCCTAAAGATGACGGCCCCCGGCGCAAAGCGATGAAAGTCCTTCGTGGAGGTGGCTATGAGTACGGGGCTCAAGAGTCAAAGGTATATCGACGTGATGCGGCTAGCAATAATGTTCGAATGCCAGATATCGGTTTTCGCTTGGTCATGGAGGGGCATGGTAGCGAATAGCGAACCGCTGAGGCTGTAAATATTGGCCACTTAAGTTGGCTACACCCTGCTTTTATTCACCAGCTATTATTCCCACTGCGCAGCTACTATAATACTCCGTGGTAATTTTCATTTCTGCGGTAACTATCAATGCGTAAGAACCTTATAACGGCATCGCTGATCGCCGGTGCCCTTTTTCTGTGGTTGCTCTCGGGCCTGGTCTTCAATGATTCTGAAAGCGGAACCACTCCCGCAATTTCAGAACAAAAAAAACATGGCAAGCCGGCAGCCGAGCGAAAGCGCGTGACCGTGCGGGTGTCTATATCCAATGCTGAAAAGCGCGCCAGAATATTGGTTCTGCGCGGCAGAACCGAAAGTAAACGCAGTGTTGATGTTAAAGCAGAAATTGCGGGTAATGTCGTAAAGCGCGTCGTTGAGCGGGGTAGCCGGGTTGAAACAGGCGATTTGCTTTGCCAGCTGGCGATCGATGATCGCGGCGTAGCAGTCGCGCAGGCCAAGGCAACCCTGATAGATGCCAAAATCCAACATCAGGGAAGTCTCAAGCTTAAACAGCAAGGGCTACAGTCCGAAACTGCTATCGCAGGAGCGCAGGCTAAGCTGGAATCGGCCAAAGCGCAATTGCGCCGCCAGGAACTGAATTTGCAACGAACCGGCATCGTCGCGCCTTTTGGCGGCGTGATTGAGGACCTGCAAATGAACGTAGGTGACTACGCCACTCCGGGCGCGGTTTGTGCCACTCTAATTGATCTCGATCCTATGCTGGTCAGCGCTCAAGTAACTGAAGCGGAAGTCGACAAGCTAGAGGTAGGCAACTTCGTCAGTGGCACTACCAGTACCGGCGCACCTATAGAGGGCGAGCTCACTTTTATCGGCAAGCAGAGTGACCCGTTAACCCGCACCTATCCAATAGAGGTTACTGTCGAAAACAAGGACTACCGCCTGCGTTCAGGCCTGACAACCACCGCTCGAATTCAGCTGGACGAAGTGTTGGCTCACAAGGTGTCTCCGGCGCTATTTACACTAAACGACGAAGGTGATTTTGGCGTACGTGTCGTCGGTGATGATGATGTCGTTGATTTTTTCAAGGTCGTCATAATCGAAGATTCGCCTCAGGGGGTATGGATTACCGGCCTCCCTGATACGGTGCACTTGATTACCGTGGGACAGGAATTTGTGCTCACAGGTCAGACCGTCAAGCCGATTTATCCAGCGGATTCCGCCATTGAGGCAAGCGAATAGTGGTCACTTCCTTCATCGACTCGGCTATTGCGCGCACTCGCACAACTCTACTGCTAATGGTGGTGGTAGTGGCCTGTGGTTTGTTGTCCCGCGCGAACCTGCCTATCGCCAATGACCCGCATATTGAATTGCCCATGTTCATTGTGGGCATTATGCATGAGGGTATCTCACCGGAGGACGCTGAGCGCCTGCTGATTCAACCCATGGAAATTGAGTTGCGCAAGCTTGAGGGTGTTGTAGAACTCACCTCCAATGCATCAGAAGGCGGCGCTACCCTATTCGTTGAGTTTGATGTTAAGAACGATCTTAACGAAGCGTTGGCGAACGTTCGAGAAGCTGTAGATCGGGGCAAGGCGGAAATACCCAGTACGGCAGAGGAACCCTATGTTCGAGAAATCACCGTGGATGATTTTCCGATCATGCAGATCAATTTGATTGGTGAGGATGTAGACGAGCGCAGCGTATATAAAGCGGCGATCAAGCTGCGCGACGACATCGAAACCATAGGGGATGTACTGGCTGCGGAGATTCAGGGGAACCGGGAAGAGCTGCTTGAGGTAGTCATCCATACTGAAGCGCTGCAAGCCTACCAAATTTCAAGCGAAGAGCTTATCAACACCTTGCGGCGCAATAACCGTTTAATACCCGCCGGTAGTATAGATACCGGTAAAGGGCGATTCTCTGTCAAAATCCCCTCGGTCGTCGAGGATGCCAGTGATCTCCGCGGGCTACCCATACGCACCGTCGGTGACACAGTCGTTACCCTGGCGGATGTAGCGACTGTTCGAAGAACCTTTAAAGACCGAACCAGCTATGCAAGATTCAATGGCCGCCAAACCATTTCAATAGAAATCACTAAAAGAGCCCAGGCCAATATTGTCGACACCGCCAATAGGGTTATCGACCTGGTCGACAAGGAGCGCACCGCAATACCAGAGGGAATCGAAGTCATCGTGTCGCAAAACCAGGCGGACTTCGCCAGCCTCCAAGTGACAGAATTACAAGGTAATATCGTGACGGCCCTGGCGCTGGTAATGGTGTTGGTAGTCGCTGCCATGGGATTTCGGAGTGGTGTCATTGTAGGCCTGGGTATTCCTGTGTCCTTGCTGTTCTCAGTGACCATCGTTTATCTGCTGGGTTACACCTTCAATTTCATGGTCATGTTCGGGATGCTGTTGGGCCTGGGTATGCTGATCGACGGTGCCATCGTCGTCACCGAGTATGCCGATCGCAAGATGTCGGATGGAATGGACCATCGCGAGGCGTACTCGCAAGCGGTTAAACGTATGTTCTGGCCAGTGACGGCATCAACGGCCACCACACTGGCAGCGTTTGTCCCGCTAATTTTTTGGCCGGGCGTTTCGGGCCAGTTCATGCGCTACCTCCCTGTCACGGTATTTACAGTACTGTTGGGCTCTCTACTGTATGCACTTTTCTTCGGGCCCGTATTGGGTACGATGTTTGGACGACCCAGCGGGCACAGCAAAAAGTCCGTTGAATTGACGCACCAACTCGAAACCGGTGACCCAACACAACTGCCTACTGTTACGGGAAAATTCGCGAGATTTCTTGAGAAAGTTTGCCACAACCCGATCCGCACCCTGGGAGTGATTCTCTTTGTACTCTTTGCCATTTTTTGGGCCTACGGTAAGTTCGGTGTTGGCAGTATTTTCTTTTCCAATGCAGAGGCTCAGTACTTTAAGGTTTCGGTGCTTGGTAGAGGAAACTTCTCGGCGAATGAGGTCAATGACCTGGTACTGGAAGTAGAGCGAGAAATACTGCAAGTCGAGGGCATCAAGTCGGTCAATGCCCGTACTATTTTGCCCGGCGGCAACGGTTCCGGCGGCGGATTGGGTGGCAGTTCGGGTAGCACCTCCGATCGTATTGGCTCCATTTTTATAGAACTGCTGGGCGAGAGCAAGCGCGAGATGAAAGCCGACGATATCGAGCTTGAGATCAGGGAGCGGTCATCGCACCTACCGGGCATTGCGATCGAAATTCAGCCCCTCGAACAAGGGCCGCCTGTGGGCAAACCTATCCAGATAGAATTGGCTTCGCGCGATCGCTCGCTGCTGGAGCCAGCGATGCTTCGAATACGGGCTTATATGGATACGCTGCCAGAGCTTGTCTACATCGATGATACGGCCGCTTTGCCAACGATCGAGTGGCGTATTGAGGTGGACCGTGCGCAGGCGGCAATATACGGCGCCGACGTCTCTTCCGCCGGCATAGCTGTGCAGCTGGTAACCAACGGTGTGAAAATCGGCGAGTATCGCCCGGATGGCGCGGACGACGCAGTTGATATTCGAGTCCGTTACCCCAAGCATGAACGCGGTATTAAGGCGCTGGATACATTGCGCCTGAATACCACTCAGGGCCTGGTTCCTATGTCGAATTTTGTTCGAATGACTCCATCTCCAGGTGTCGATACCTTTCAACGTATCGACGGTGTTCCCGTTGAGCGTATACGCGCAGACGTAGTAGCTGGCGTACTGGCAGACACCATGGTAAAGGAAATTGACGAGTGGCTTTCGCAGCAGACCTTCGACCCCAACCTGGATATTCGGTTTCGTGGAGCCAACGAAGAGCAGGCAGAGGGCATGGCCTTTGTGAGCGTTGCTTTTTCCCTATCACTTATCCTGATGTTTGTATTGCTGGTTACCCAGTTCAACAGCTTTTACCAGAGCACCCTGATTCTACTCTCGGTCATTATGTCTACGGCAGGGGTTCTATTGGGCCTGCTGATTTTAGGCAATCCGTTCAGCGTTTTGTTAACCGGTGTGGGGGTGGTGGCTCTGGCCGGCATTGTCGTGAATAACAATATTGTTCTCATTGATACATTTAATCGTTTACGTCAGTTACATCCGGAGCTGGATATTCGTTCAGTTATTGTTCGTGCCACTTCTCGACGACTGCGCCCGGTTATGCTCACTACTGTAACGACAGTGTTTGGTCTGCTGCCTTTGGCGGCCGGTCTTTCGGTGGATTTGATTAATCGCAATATTAGCGCCAATGGGCAGATGGCGTTGTTCTGGGGGCCTCTGTCTCAGGCAATCGTATTCGGGCTCTCTTTTGCCACTATTCTGACACTGGTAGCCACTCCGGCCCTGCTGGCCTTGCCAACTGCAGTGCGCGAAAAACTTCCTCGCTTGCGAAAGGAATAGTTATCGATGAAAAAGTATTTACTATGTCTGGTTGCTGGCGCTATTTTGGGTATCTCGGGAATGCTTGCCAAAGATTTTTCGACGGCGAAAGTGATAAAGGTCTCTGCCGATGCCGATATGGAGGCCAGCTTTGATGCCTTGGCAAAATCAATTCTCGATGCTGGGGAGTTCGTTAAAACTCACAGGTATTACGGCTCCGAACGAGAACAGGTAGAAGCCTATCGGCACCTGATACGCAGCTTGATGTGGTCGCTGGAAAGTCGGGCGCTGCAAGACCGCAGCTTCCTTTTCTTCCAGGAGATGAACCCGATTAACAAAATGGGAATGGATAACTCTGACCAACGCTATTTGATAGCCCGGCTGGAGGGTGAAGCGGAATATCGAATCTGGGGACATCGTGGTAGCAGCCGGCGCCTGGATTTCGCGATCTACGAGGGCCTGGCAAGTACAGCAGCAGCGTTTGCGACCTTATCTACGGATGACCTGGCCGTTAACGAAGACGGTAGTTTTGAGCTGTTTATTGGCGGCGAACCCCGCCCGCAAAACTGGCTGCCTGGCCCTTCGGGCGAGGCGCGATTAATGACTCGACAGATTTTCTCGGACTGGGCAACGGAGCAGCCCGGGCAACTGCACATCGACCGTATTGATGCGGGTCGGCCTCCCTACCCCCGCATGACTCGGCAACTGATGGCGGAGCGGCTTAGAGTAGCCACAGACTTCTTCGCGGAGGAAGTAAGAAAATGGCCGGAGTTCCAGCGCAGCCGTTTTGATCTTCTGATGCCTGCCAACTGGCTGACACCACCCCAGGACACATCCAAGGAGGGCGGACTTGCCGGTCGCTGGATGGTGGGCGGGCACTTCGACTTAGCGGAGGATCAAGCGCTTATTATTACCGCATGGCCCAGCAAAGCTGCCTATCAAGGCATCCAGCTAGGGCACCCTTGGTGGGAATCTATCGATTACGCTCATCACCAGGCCAGTTTAAGTGTAGATCAGGCAAGACTCAGTTCCGACGGGGCCTATCATTTTGTAATCAGTCTTAAGGACCCGGGAGTACCCAACTGGCTGGATCCCGCCGGCTTTCACCGTGGTGTGATCTTGATGCGTTACGATGGTATGCGTTCCGAGATCGAACCCGGGCAGGAGCCAGCTGCCAAGTTGGTGACGCTTGCAGAGCTTCGTCAATACCTGCCCGCCGATGAACCCCAGGTGTCGAGTGAAGAGCGAGCGCTGGAAATGACGGCACGGCGACGGCATGTGCAAGAGCGCTTTGGTTTCTAGCAGGCTGCTGGTATCTTTTTGGTTGTGCATGCCTGACATGCACCGGCCATTTACACTCTGGAAGATTGAAGCATCATGACCATAAAATCTCCCCTGCGCCTCTATTTGGAAATCAACACACCGAACCGAGGAGGATCTGAGATGACCAACACCGATGAAAGTGCAGGACCTAAGCAGGGGGTCAAAGTCGACCCAGTGTTGCCGCTGACCCTTTGAGGCCCAGAAACCTCTTACTACACGGGCAAGCTCGAAGCCGTCATTCGCTACATGGAACTGCCCTACCAGCGCGTGTCCAAAGGGCCCATGGATGTAATGGCCTACTTGACCGGCACAGCTCAGGTGCCCGGCCTTCAGCTCGCCGATGATCGCTGGATGACAGACTCAACGCCCATTATCGACTGGCTAGATCAACGGTTCCCGGAAGCCTCCGTCATTCCTCGCGATCCTGTAACGGCCTTCATCAGCCGGTTACTCGAAGACTATGCCGACGAGTGCGCGCATCATGCGTGAAACGGCCCTGTCCGTTTTCGAGTGGGTCGCCCGTATGTGGAATGCACGAGCAAGCCTGACAGGCGATGGACCCCTCGATCATGTGCCAGACCACGGCGGTCTATCGGCGTGGGTGGGAATGGTTCTTACATTACTATTCTCAGATTACTTCGAACGTAATGCCTGCGCTGTTTTGCAGACGCTGGATCAACTTGTCGCCCATCGCAGTCGCGGGCGTCCAGATTCCACCCCCGCAGCTCAGGTCATCTCTGGCCAGGCAGACAGCGGCCTCGCCCAGCATCCTGGAGGTGGCGCCATAGCCTGGATCGCGGTCGCCTGACACGCGGGTTTTGATCGTATTGCCCGTGTTGCGATTGCTGCCCTGGAAGAATAATTCGAAGTGCCCTTTGCGTTGTGCCTCCGGGCTCGGCCCTTCACCGGGGGCGGGCAAAAACCGGGCTGCCAACTTCCGGAATGGCCCTATGCCCATCACCACCGGCGTGAGTTTACTGCCGGTAGCAATTGTTCCGGCTTTGCGTTTGCCGGGTTTACCATCGCCGTTCAATTGGCGCTCATCGTATCTAAAATTTTTGCCATAAGCGTATCCGGCCAATGCATTGCTGCGGCGCACCACACGCGAATTGATGGCTGCCATCACGAAGGGGCTGGTCCACTGGCAAAAATCTTCATCATAGATGGGCTTATTTTCATCCGGCCCATCAGGGCCACTGCGCTCGCCGCGAGGATTCAGCGAGTAGGGGTTGGCCAGGGCGTCACGTACCGCCGAATCTTTACCGGCTTCTTCCATCATGAACATCATGCTGGCAATCGTACCCCCACTGGCACTGCCGCTGAACTTACCCACCCGTGATTTGACACGGTCAGCGTACTCGCTGAACTCCTGTTGCATATTTTGCTGGAGATGGAGTGTGCCGAGGTCGCTGGGGATGGAGTCGAAACCGCAGGTGTGGACGATACGTGCGCCGCTGTCCCTGGCGGCCTGTTGATACTGGTCAATCGTGCGTGCCATCCACTGGACTTCACCTGTCAGGTCACAGTAGTGGGTACCCGCATCGGCGCAGGCGGCCAGTAGTTCGGTGCCGTAACTCGCGTAGGGGCCGACTGTGGTGCAGATGACAGCTGTGCGCTTGACCATGGCGTCCAGTGAGGCGCGGTCGCCGCTGTCTGCCTGTATCAATGGCAGCTCCGGCTGCCCCAGCTCTTCTCTAAGGCTTTTCAGCTTGGCGAGGTTGCGCCCTGCCATAGCCCATCTCAGTTCTTCGCCATAGGTATCGATGAGGTGGCGAGCTACCAGTGCACCGGTAAAGCCTGTGGCACCCCAGAGGATGACCTCAAATTCTCTGCTTTCACTCATCGTTCATTCTCTCGCTGGCTTCTGCATTCCGAGCGATAACCCGTGGCTCTGAAGCCGCCTCAAAACCGCCGCCCGGTTTTGCCCGGATCATTTGGCTGGTGCCGCCCCAGGAGCGCGGATTCACATTGTGTCCCATGGCCTTCAGTGACTCCTGCAGCTCGACTGGCATATTTTTCTCTGCAAACAACATATCTGGTGCCCACTGATGATGAACTCGCTGCGTGGCGAGTGCCTGTTCGGCCGACATACCAAGGTCTATAACATTTACAATATTCTGTACCACCTGTGTGGTAATGGTCGGCCCCCCCGCTGCGCCGAGCGCCATAACCGGTTTGCCGTCACGCACTATTATTGTGGGACTCATACTGGAAAGGGGGCGTTTGCCCGCCGCCACACTATTGGCCTCAGCTCCTACCAGACCGAAAGCATTGGGTACACCGGGCTGGGTGGAGAAGTCGTCCATCTGGTTATTCAGCACCAGACCCGTGCCGGGTACAATAATCTTGGAACCAAAGCTTGTGTTCACCGTTGTGGTTATCGAGACCCAGTTGCCCCATTTATCAGCGGTAACCAGATGGGTGGTGTGTTTGCCGAACAAGTCCACGTCGGCTCGCGGTGGGCTGCCATAGCTAACACCCTCGGCAACCCTTTTCAGGTTGATCAGTTTTGCACGCTCTGCGGCATAAGCCGGGTCAATCAAGCCTTTTGGCACGGGCACGAAATCAGGGTCGCCCAAAAAGTGGGCGCGGTCGGCAAAAGCAATCTTCATTGCTTCGGCTAGCAGATGGTAGCGTTGTGCTTCACTTAAGGAGGCAACATCAAAGCCCTCCAGGATATTCAACATTTGGGCGACATTGACGCCTCCGGCACTGGGGGGTGGGAATCCGTATACCGTGTGGCCCCGATACTGGCTGATCACAGGCTCCCGGATTTTCATCTGGTAGTTGGCAAAATCGTCGGCTGTAATAATACCGCCGTTGTCTTTCATCCACTGGGCTACCGCGGAGGCAAACTTCCCGCGATAAAAATAATCCCCGCCTTTGGCAGCGACCTGCCTATAGGTGTTGGCCAGGTCTTTTTGCACCAGATGGTGCCCGGCGGGCCAGGGTTGGCCTTTATCATCGAGCAAAATGTCAGCAGAGCCAGGGAATTTGGCCAGGTCTTCCGCCTTGGCGGCAAGACGCCCGGCAACGGCATTGTTCAGGGCAAAACCGCGCTCGGCCAAATCTGCCGCCGGCAGCACCAGGTCCTTCCAGGATACTTCTCCTGCCCGTTTGTGCATGGCTTGATATACCGCCAGCGATCCGGGAATGCCCACGGCCAGCGGACCGGTCATACTAAGGGAGATATCCCCCTTTCCATCTACCAGGTACATATCGCGATGGGCGGCGGCCGGGGCCATCTCTCGACCATCAAATGCCTCTACCGAACCGTCAGCCCAATGTATTACCCCAAAGTTGCCACCACCGATTCCAGAGTTGTGGCTATCGACCACGCCAAGTGTGAAGGCCGCGGCAACGGCTGCATCAATAGCGTTGCCACCACGGGCCAAGGCATTGAGGCCAGCCTCAGTCGCCAGTGGGTGTACGGTGGCAACTGCACCGCTGCCATTGGCGCTGCTGGCGGCGTAGGGCGCTGCATCTGCCAGTAATGACGCGCTGAAAAGGACGGCGCCTAGGAAACTGAATACTTTACGCATGGGGTACCTGTTGGGATAAAATTCATAGTCCTGCCCGACAGATGATCAGGCAGCCGCTATAGCATAGATTAGATGCCAGCTTCGTGACAGGATTTGTTAGTGCAGAACCCTAAAGTGTAGCCGACAGAATTGCCGGTGGGTATATCACCTATTCACTGGCGCTATTACACCTAATACGGTATTCCATAGCTGAGAAACGGATCTAGGCTTACAATGCGTTCATCGCACTGTTAAATCCCTACGAGATAACTATGTTGGCAGAGTATCTTAGACAACTCCCAGAAGCTTTCACTTTACTCTTTTACGCCTATTTGTCTTTCCTGGTCAGCTGGCCAGTGTGGTTACTTGCGGAGCGACTGACACCAGTCAATTCAAGTACCCCTTTGTCAAATTACTGGTTCAACTGGAAGATTGTATTCAGCAATTTCATACTTACGCCTCTGTTCACCGCTTTCGCAGTTATGATCGGTTTGACCGTTGCGGGCGTCTTCGGCCTACCTGGCTTTGCCTATCCTGCCGCCGAGTTGTCACTGGGGATTCCTGTTCTGGATGTGGTACTGCAAATCATCGTGTTTTATCTAGTGTCCTGTTTTCTCGGGGATTTCTGGTATTACTGGTGGCATCGCATGCAACATGAAATACCCTTTATGTGGGAACTGCACAAGCTGCACCACAGCGACGAACACATGAACAGCACGACTATCTTCCGTTCGCACTTTCTGGAACTGGCCGGGCAAGCTTTGGTGCGCGGCCTGACAGTGGGGTTGGTATTCGATCTCTCTGGTGCGCCGGAGACCCTGATAGCCGTTATCGCTGCAGGCTTGCTGCCGCCACTGTGGGATTATTTCATTCACGCCAATGTACGCATAGATGCGCTGAATCGATTACTGCCATTTTTGTCTACACCGCAATACCACTGGATTCATCACTCACGCTTGAAAGTGCATCAAGATAAAAATTATGCCATCTGGCTGCCGCTGTTCGATGTGATTTTTGGCACTTACTATCGCCCTCGAGTAGATGAGTACCCACCCACAGGCTTGTCGTCGGGCGAAAAAATTGAAACGCTGTGGCATGCGCAGGCCGGGCCGATTATTGCGTGGAGCGAAATGCTGAGAGGGAAACCTCTAAATGTTGACTCAAATCGTGATCAGTGAACCCCTCAGTACCGTCTGGCTCTATCCCACTCACCCAAACACAAAATACTCAGCACTCAGATCCAACACAACATCACCCAGCACATCTTCCAGCGGCTCATTGCCACTATCCGACTTCAATGCCACATACTCCGCAACACTGACCACAACAGCACCATCCTCATCCTGAAACAGCACTGTCTCATCTTTCACCGCCTGCAACAGCTTCTTTTTAACGTTGTTAGATACTGCAATGTCTTGAATACGCATGGTGTTCTGCCTGCTGTAGGTTCTCATAAGTTAAGTCGCTGAGTCTAAGCTAAACGATCCTGCCTTCAACTTGCAGGTCAATCGTGGTTGCGTTCTTTCGATGGCATGACAGGCGGGTTCGATCGATTCAGCCTTTCGACATTCGCAGGCGATTCATGCGGCCGATCCAGGGCGCCGACGTCGAGAACCGGCGAAGCGTCAATATGCTCGGCATCCATCATGTACGCCACCCGCTGCAAGGACGAGATAATCATGGTTTGCTCCCACTCTTGCAGGTCATTGAAGCGCCTGGCGAAATGTTCCTGCAAGGGTATGGGCGCATCCCTGAGTATTTCGAAACCTGTCTCTGTGAGCTGGACGTGAACCTTGCGCTTATCGACAGTGGAGCGCACTCGCTCCAGGTAGCCCTTTTTTTCCAGCCGGTCCAGAATGGAGGTTACTGTGGCCTGGCTCAGGCTGACTTCATTGGCCAACTGCCCGATTGCGGCGCCCTCGAACCTGCGAATTGCCTGCAGCAACAGGATTTGCGGTGCCGTCAGGCCCGAGATTTTGGCCAGGTGCTTGGAGTGTAGATCCGTGGCGCGAATAACCCTGCGCAGGGACGTCAGTACTTGTTCCAATCGATCCACCCTTACCTCCTATTATCCGTAGTACTACGACGATACTGATATTACAGTGCTTACTGCCGGCAAGTAAGGGTCAAGACGACGTTGATTCCCGCAAATGGGCATTGAGCCCCTTGTAAAGGCTAAAACACACCACCAGTAGAATTAGCGTAAAGGGTATGCCCGCGACTACGGTCCCAGCCTGCAGTGCGGCCAATGCCTGCTGCCCGCCCCCGTAAAGTAATGCCGCCGCCAACAAGCCCTCCATCGTCGCCCAGAAGATACGCTGGGGGACGGGTGCGTCGTGTTTTCCGCCTGCCGTGATGCCGTCAATAACGAGTGAGCCGGAGTCTGAGGACGTGATAAAAAACACCAGTACCAACACGACCCCGACCAGGGTCGTGAACTCGCTGAAAGGCAGGTTTTCGAGCATCTGGAAGGTTGCAAGGCTCATCGAACTCATACCGTTGGCCAGGCTACCAATTCCATTTTGCGCCTGGTGCAGCGCGTTCATGCCAAATACGGTCATCCAGATCAATGTCACCAGCGTCGGCACCAGGAGTACCGCGATGATAAACTCCCGGACGGTTCGCCCCTTGGAAACCCGAGCGATAAACATTCCCACGAACGGGGACCAACTGACCCACCAGGCCCAGTAGAACACCGTCCAGTCCTGCATCCACTGTTCGTCGTCCCGACCCGCCCAGTTACTCAGGGGGACGATATTGCCAAGGTAGTTCCCGGCGGTATCCACTAAAGCCCCGACGATACTGATATCGCTACCGACCAGGATAATGAAAACCAGCAGGGCAAAAGCCAGTAACATATTGAAGTTACTCAGCACCTTGACACCACCATCCAGGCCCCGCACCACCGAGATAGTGGCAATGAACGTCACGAAGACAATGATGGATAGCTTGGTATTGAGCGCCTCTTCAGCCCCAAACAGCATGGACAAGCCTGAGTTGACCTGCGATGCCCCAAGACCGAGAGATGTCGCCAGGCCAAATATCGTCGCCAGTACGGCAAACGTGTCAATAACGTGCCCCGGCCACCCCCAGCATCGCTCCCCGAGTAGAGGATAGAATGCAGAGCGCAAGGTGAGGGGAAGTTTGCAATTGAAGCTAAAAAACGCCAGCGCAAGCCCCATGACGGCATAGATCGCCCAGGCATGCAGCCCCCAGTGGTAAAGAGTTGCCGCCATGGCCATATCCGCAGCCTCGGGGGTTTGCGGTGAGACACCCAGGGGCGTGCCGCCAGCACCAGTATAGTAGGTCATGGGCTCCGCCACGCCCCAGAACATCAAACCGATGCCCATACCCGCAGAAAACAGCATCGCGAACCAACTCATACGACTGAATTCAGGTTTGGCATTCACCCCACCCAGCCTTATTTTGGAAACAGGTAACACGGTGAGGGCCAGACAGAAGAACAGGATCGCAGTCACCGCCGTCATCATGAAGCTGTCAAAGGTCGCTAAACTCCAGCCACGGGCGGCGCCCAGAAGCTCATTCGTCTGAGCCGGAAACTGGATCGTGACGATGACAAATAGGATGATGAAGCTGGCGCTAACAAAGAACACCGGGTTATGAATATCCAGCCCCCATAGCCGAATATTATCTTCCCCTATGGTGTGGTCGGACAGGTATTTGTTTGCCATCTGCGTTACGACTCGCGGGGAGCCACTCAAAGTTTATTTAGAGTACGTCATATTACACGCATGCGGACACCTAAGAGGTTTTTTTTACATAGAACACTAAAGACTGATTTTAGCTTTTCTGCCTCGAATACCTAGGACTTACCTCAAAATAGCCGATTTTAGGTGCCATATTCCCCTAATCCCCCCCACGGCTTGAGAAGAATGGTATAAAAAAGGTATCATTATCTTTAGTATTATAAATATTCCTGTTCGAACAATAAAAACTACAGGCTCCCCCGCTTTTTACTCGGAAATCATATGTTCAAAAAAAATGCTATGTACGGAGCCATTCTGGCGGCTTCAACGATCAACCTGGCTCACGCTCAACTCGAAGAAGTGATCGTCACGGCGACGAAGAAATCCGCCAGTACTCAGGATATTCCTATCGCGATCACGGCGCTGGGGGAAGAATCCCTGGAGCAACTGGGGATCAAGGATTTCTCTGACTACCTCATACATTTACCGGGAGTCACTTCCGGTGGCGGCGGACCGGGCACCAATACCATTTACATCCGCGGTGTCGCCTCTACCACACCAAACACGACCACTTCCGGCGTGGCCGGCCTCGCACCCAACGTTGCCTTCTACCTGGACGAGCAGCCGCTCTCGCAACCGGGGCGAAACCTGGACGTCTACGCGGCTGACCTGCAACGGGTTGAAGTACTGAAAGGCCCACAGGGCACCCTGTTCGGCGCCAGCTCACAGGCGGGCACCGTGCGCTTGATTACCAACAAACCAGACCCCAGCGGCTTCGCGGCCAACGTGAAAATGGGCGCAGCGTATACCGAAGAAGGCGACCCTAGCTACAACCTGGAAGGCATGGTCAATGTGCCTATAACAGACAACTTTGCCCTTCGTGCCGTTGGGTACACCGACAAACAGGGCGGTTATATCGACAATGTACAGGGCACTTTGACAACACGAGAAAGTGCCGCCTTCGCCGGAGGCGATACTGACTTGTCCAATGTGAACTTCCTCACAGCTGACAACGCCGCACTGGCCGAGGACGACTTCAACGAGGCGACCTACACGGGCGCACGCCTGTCCGGGCTATGGGACATCAACGACGATTGGAGCCTGTTAGTAGGCATCGCGCAACAGAACATCGATACTGATGGGGTGTTCTTCGTGGACCCAGAACTCGACGACCTCGAGATCAGCCGCTACGAAAAAGACACGCTAAGCGACGATTATGATAACTACAATTGGACCCTGAGCGGTCGATTGGGAGCGCTAGACGTTCTCTACACCGGCGCTTACACGGAACGAGAGGCAGAATCCAAGATCGATTACACCGATTACCTCTTTGTCGGCGGGTACATCCCCTACTATATTTGCGACCACACGGTTTATTATCCCAATGGGGCGGCTCCCAGTGGCACTTGCCAGCCGCCCAACCTATTCGTGAAAAGCTCTGTAAAAACCGAAGTACAAACACACGAATTCCGAATTTCGACTGATCAAAGCCGACGTATTCGAGGTATCGCTGGCATCTTCTACAGCGACATGGAAATACGCGAGGACAACCAGTTCACCTATCCCGGCTCGACCCAGGTCGTCGCCGACAATGGCGAGATTGGCTTCGGACCCAACTTCTCCGCCGAACCCTCCTCGGCAGCCGACAAAGGACAGTGGGACCCGGGTGTCATCTTCCGCAATGACGTCAAGCGCACCGACGAACAAAAGGGCGTATTCGGTGAGCTCAATTTTGATATATCCGATCAATTTACCGCCACCGTTGGTGCCAGATGGTACGACATCGAAGTCGACCTGCTCGGCAGTGCTGCGGGCTCCTGGGGCAATAAGGGACAATCGGAAGACACCAACGCGGGAAACAACCTCGACGAGATATTCAGCGGAGAGAATGACACGGCCGAAACCGATGGCGTGATTGGGAAGGTCAGTCTCACCTGGACGCCAAACGCAGACCAGCTCTACTATGTCACCTGGTCGGAAGGCTACCGCCCCGGCTTCCTTAACCGCCCGGGTGGTTCTGTATCGCAAGATGGCAGCTACACGGTGCCCTTTTCCTTTGATACGGACGACGTGACCAACTACGAACTGGGCTGGAAGCTTGACCTACTGGACGGTACCCTGCGTTTTAATGGGGACATATTCTTCGTCGAGGTCGAGAATATGCAGATAGGCATCTTCGACACCAGCATCACCAACCTCTTCTTCTCCGACAACGCTGCAGATGCAGAGGTGACCGGACTGGAAGGCGATGTTACCTGGGCACCTGGCTCTGTACCCGGGCTGATAATGAGCGGCGGCTTCTCTTTTCTCGACACAGAAATCACCGAAAGTTTCGTCTCCCAGTTCGTTAACGTAGGTGACGACCTGGCTTTTGCGCCCGAGTTACAGTTCACCCTCAATGGAAGATACGAGTGGGACATCTTCTCCGGAAAACTGGCCCACGTTATGTCTTACGTCAGCTACTCGGATGAAGTCAACACCGACATCGTGGCGGACAACAGCGTAACGCTGGACAGCTGGTACTTGTGGGGCGCCACTGCCGGTATTAGCTCCGATGATTGGACCGCTGAGCTCTATGTGGAAAACCTGACAGATGAAAGAGCGGAAGTCTCGGGTAACGCCATATTCAACCGCGCGAGGGTCACCCTGGCCAGGCCACGCACAATGGGCATGCGTTTCTCCTACAACTTCTAATACAGGGCTCGCCACACCCATGTCCCGGCGGTAGAATGCCGGGACATTTTCGTTCTGCCCCCAGGCTTTCTCATGACCTCAACTTCGGGTGATCCCACCCTCGCGGATATTCAGAAGAAAATTGCGTCCAGCAATTTTGCAGTTGCACTACAGGACATCGACGGTTTACTGGCAATCAACCCGGATAATGCCGAAGCACTGTATATGGCTGCTGTGTGCTACCGATACACGAAGCAGTACGACAAAGCACAGGCCTGTCTGGACACTCTGATGTCTCTGTCCCATGACAGAGGGCGGGTCTATCAGGAACAGGGCCACCTGCATGTTGCCCTGAATAGCCCGGAAAAAGCATTGGCGGCTTTTGCCAACGCCTGCCAGTTGAACCCGGTCCTGGTGGCGAGCTGGCAAAACCAACACCAGATCCTGGCGGCAATGGGACGTGCGGAAGATGCGCAGCAGGCACTGGCTCAGGTTCAGCGGCTGCAGGCACTTCCCAAAGCGCTAGTCGCCGTGACAGACCTGATGGCACAGGGCAAGCTGTTAAAGGCTGAATCGCTATGCCGCAAGTTTCTGCAAGCCAATCCGACCCATGTGGAGGGTATGCGCCTTCTGGCTGAACTTGCCGTCCAATTCGGTGTACTGGAAGACGCTGAATACTTGCTGGAAAGCGCCACAGAGTTCGAGCCCGCCAACATCCAGGTAAAGATAGATTTCATCGGTGTACTGCGCAAGAGGCTAAAGTTCGCCCAGGCCCTGTCCGCTGCAGAAAAACTGTACAAAGAACAGCCCAGAAATCCACAACTGAAGTCCCTTTACGCGATCGAGACAATGCAAATGGGAGATTTTGATGGGGCACTGGAGCTGTTTGACAGTGTACTGGAGTTACTCCCGGGAGATGCCATCACCCTGACCTCTCGAGGTCACGCATTAAAGACCCGCGGCAGTCAAAAGGAAGCTATTGCGAGCTACAAGGCCGCGATCTCGTCAAACCCCTGGCATGGAGATGCCTACTACGCACTCTCCAACCTAAAGACCTACAATTTCAGCAAGGGTGAAATTGACGAGATGCTCGCACTGGAACAGCGCGAGGAACTGGCGCCAGCAAGCAAACTGCACATCGCCTTTGCGCTAGGCAAAGCCTTCGAGGACGAGCACGATTACGCTCGGTCATTTGAATTCTATGCGCAGGGAAATCGGCTGAAGCGGCAGCAGAGTAACTACGATGCCGACAAAATGCAGGAAGAGCTTACAAATCAGCGCCTCTACTTTACAGGTGACGTTCTGGACAGCCGAGCCAATACAGGATACCCGGCACCGGACCCCATATTCATCGTCGGTTTACCAAGAGCCGGTTCGACCTTACTGGAGCAGATACTGTCTTCGCACAGCCAGGTTGATGGCACCCTTGAGCTGCCCAATATTCTCTCCACTGCACAAAAACTCCGTCGACAGGGCCGTGACGATGGAGGCAAGCCCTACCCTGAGCTACTGCAGGACTTTAGCGACACTCAACTGCAATCATTGGGCCAGCAGTACATCGAAGATACGCAAATCCACAGGCAGGGCGCCGCCTTCTTCATCGACAAGATGCCCAACAACTTTCGTCACATCGGCCTTATAAAGCTCATCCTACCCAATGCAAAGATAATCGATGCCCGCCGGCACCCCATGGCCTGTTGTTTCAGCGGGTTCAAGCAATTGTTCGCAGAAGGCCAGGAATTCAGCTACGACCTGACCGACATTGGCCGATATTACAATGATTATGTGGAACTCATGGACCACTGGGACACTGTAGTACCCGGCGCCGTACTTAAAGTCCAGTACGAGGATGTTGTCGCGGATCTGGAAACCCAGGTAACACGTATCCTGGAATATTGCGGGCTGCCATTCGAGCCCGCCTGTTTAAACTACTACAACACTGAACGCGCGGTTCGCACGGCGAGTTCGGAGCAAGTAAGACAGCCGATTTACCGCGAGGGTGTAGAGCAGTGGATACAATTCAAGCCATTTTTGTCTACCCTGGAGAAGACGCTTAAACCCTCCCTAATAAACCACTGACCTCTCTGCGACCCATTAATGCAATTTACTTCAAAAAATTCTTCCAGATTAGGTATCGGAATTGATTTCGGTACCAGTAATAGTGCTGCCGCCGTATTTGATGGCGAGCAGCTCACGCTTATAAAGCTGGCTGCGCCAAACAGTGTTATGCCATCGGCCAACTATATCGACAAGTCCTATCAAAGTTCAATTGGCCAACTTGCTATAGATGATTATATCGACGGCAATACCGGTCGTAAGGTGGAACTCAGCGTCGAAGTGCTCGGTGAGGCCCGCTCAGGAACCGGCGGTGGTGAAAGTGCGATGGGAGGCCCAGGCGAGTCCGATACCGCTACAGTCTACGGCCAGGCATTCAACGATTCGAATTTGCCGGGAAGATTATTTCGCGGCACAAAAAGACTCCTGGGCAATACAACAACGGACCGAACGATAGTTTTCCAAAAGGCTTTCAGATTGGTAGCGTTGATGACGCCCATTCTTGTTGGGATTCGCAAGGCTATTGAAAATACCATTGGCGAGAAGGTTGAGCATGCTTGCCTGGGTCATCCAGTTAACTTTGAGGGCATTGAAAGTGGGCGTAATAGTACCGCCCTGGATCGCCTGGGTGAATCCTATCGTTATGCAGGTATTACCGAGCAATCTTTCTGCCCCGAGCCCACTGCGGCAACTATCAGTTTTTTGCACAATAACCCGCAGAGTAATGATGAATTGGTGTTAACCGTCGACTTTGGCGGTGGTACTTTAGACTTTAGCGTATTGCGACGGGATGGCTCAACTTTCCAGGTGCAGGCCACTCATGGGGTTGCCTTAGGCGGGGATAGAATTGATCAAACGATTTTTAGAGAGCTACTGTTTCCGCTGCTGGGGCAAGGCGAGCGTTGGAGTCGGATAATAGATGGCTCGGAAGTCGACACGCTATTCCCATTTGGTGAAATTGAAGATCTGCTACTCAATTGGCCGATCAGCTATACGCTCAATCAAAATAAATATACCGCCTCCGTAATGCAGCGCATGGCTGAGTCCGACCCAGGCGCCGAAAAATTTAAGCGCCTCTACGACCTTATTCTACAGAACTACAGCTACCAGGTTTTTGAGTCCATCAAGGAGCTTAAGGCCCAGCTTTCGATTGAAGATTCAGCCGTACTGGATATTCCCGAGATAGATATTCAGGTTGTGGTTGAGCGCTGGGAGTTTGAGATGATGATTTCCGATTTACTGTTCGAGTTTGAACAGGCGATTACTGTGGTTCTAACAAAAGCCAACTGCCAACCGGATGATATAGATCTTGTTATTCGCACCGGAGGATCTTCACTCATTCCAGCAGTAAAAGATATTCTCGACAACCAGTTTGGCGGTAAAGTTGTCGAACACGATCCCTTTACCAGTGTAGCGGCAGGATTGGCAATTGCTAATTATTATCAGTACGCAGAAAGCGATCTTTGTTAGCTAAGAAATTTTTTTCTGAAGGGTGCCATTCAAGGCTGCTTGTACAGCAACTCACCATGATCGATGACCCCATCATCGGCTAACGCCGTAAGGAACGTGTAATTTAGCAGCTCTCGCGCTTTACTTCCTTTTGCCAAAACTCGAGCCTCGATGAGCTATGCCAGCTTTGACAGTTCGTCGTATTCTGCGTAGCTCAACCACATAGCGGAACATATTCTGCTCTTTGGGGTATCCAATTTTCGTAACGCCTTGAATAGGCCGATATCATACCCGGCCAGCGCAGCCCCATTTGTTATCCCTGCATGACGCGGAGCCACCGTGGTTGCTACACCACCGGATTCAATTCTCTGCATTGCGTGATTTTTATCTGCGTCCAATTGCATCGAGCCTTTCCTCCAATTCCTGAATCTTCTGGTTCCATGACATCCAGTCATGAGCCACCTCTATAGATAATAGACCTTCCAAGAGCGATTTTGTTCAGGAGCGGGACAGGTAATGTGAAACAGCTCACAAATTAGCGATTTTTCGCGTTGTAAATGATGATTTTGCGCATACAAGCAAGCCGAAGGTAAAGGCAGCCGACGGATATTCATGCTAGATTTTGGATAGCCACACCTTAGAGCTGAGATATATGAAACAGAGCCAATTAGATGTTTTCCAGGAAGCGTTGATAGCTCTCCGAGCGGAAATCGAGCAACTAACTACAGATAGCAAGGATGCCGCTGATACCGTGGCGCTGGATCAGTCGAAGGTTGGCCGCCTGTCCCGCATGGACGCCATGCAAGCCCAGCAGATGGCACAGGAAACGGCACGCCGGAGGCAGTTGCAATTACAGAAAATTGACAACGCATTGCGTCGTATGGCGGCCGGTGACTACGGCGACTGCTTCAAGTGCGGTAACGAGATTGGCGTTGCGAGGCTAAACATCGATCCCGCTAACACGCGTTGTATTGGGTGCATGGATAAATAGCTACTCCAAAATAACCGATCGAATCTGGCGGAATTTCGGCTGACAACGACGCCCTTCTCAGGCTGCGGCAGTCAGCATTCTGTAGAGTTCATCTTTCAGGTGTACTCGCCGTATTTTGTGCTCTTCCTCTGTCAGAGTGGAGGCAGGTGTTACCTCATCTTCCATCTTTTCGATGCGACGAGTTAGCGTGTGGTACTCGTCGAACAGTTTACGAAAGTGGCCATTACTTACCTTGAAATCGTGAATACGGTCTTTTAGCTCGGGGAATTCGTGAATGAGATCGTGGTGTTCTACTGACATATATGCATCCTTAAAGGCGTTAAGCCACTATTGGTAAATCAAGAAAATAAGCATATACCCTCTGTATATGGAGGCATTGATTCAGGTCACTATCCATGCGCGCTGTATACTCAATTTTGTTGATCTGTGACATCTCTACACTGGGACAAATCTAGTAGATTTTCCTTCTGAACAAGAGAGAGGTCCACCATGCCAAAGGTCACACAAACTGCCTGGGAAAGATTTAAAGCTGGCGCAGCGCAGATAGATGCCCCGCTACAAGTGGGTAATCCAGATGAATTCAACTGGGACGACAGTGTTGACATCGCTGTCCTGGGGTTTGGTGGCGCCGGAGCTGCAGCGGCTATTGAAGCCAGAGACGCAGGTGCCGATGTAGCCGTGGTTGAGCGCTTCAATGGCGGCGGCTCCACCAAGATCAGTGGCGGGATTCTCTACGCGGGAGGAGGCACTAGAATCCAGCGCGACGCCAGTGTGGAAGACTCTCCCGAGAATATGTACAACTACCTGGTACGGGAGGCCGCAGACGCCGTGTGCGAAAACACCCTGCGTCACTTCTGCGAAGACAGTGCCGAAAATCTGGACTGGCTCATGGAACAGGGCGTGCCATTCCAGGCCAGCTTGTGCCCCTTCAAGACCTCCTATCCATCCAATCAATACTATTTATATTACTCCGGTAACGAGGCATTCCCGCCCTACACAGACACGGCCAAACCCGCCGCCCGGGGTCACCGTGCCCACGGCAAGGGAGTATCCGGGGCTGCCCTGTTCGAACCGCTGCGGGAAGCAGCTCAGCGCAAGGGGGTCAAAATACTGACTCAAAACTGCGCTCTGGGCTTGATTACAGGGACCAAGGGCGAAGTATTGGGAATCCGACTGGCCCGACTGCAGGCAAAATCGCTATCCGGCTGGCTCCATCGAAAACTCTACGACCTACTGATTTTTTCCCGCTATGCCAGCATGTATGTTCCCGTGATCACCTGGGTGTTGCGCGCAGCGCTCAAAAAACTTGAATCCAGCTACAGTGAGACCCTCAACCTGCGGGCGACCCGAGGTGTAATTATCAGTACCGGGGGCTTCTTCTATAACCGGGATATGGTCGAGGAGTACGCACCCAGACACCTTCCGGGTATGCCACTGGGCACCATAGGTGATGATGGCAGCGGCATCCTCCTCGGCGAAAGTGTAGGAGGGGAAACAGGGCTTATGGAAAATGTGAGTCAGTGGCGTTTTGTCAATCCACCGGAATCTTTTATCAAAGGCGTACTGGTAGACATGCGTGGGCAACGCATCTGCAACGAAATGCTTTACGGTGCCCAGTTGGGAGAACAAATCCAGGAAAAGGCCGACGGCGATGCCTGGCTGATTCTCGACGCCCGTCTAATAAAGCGTGCCATGCGGGAAATAGGCCCCAGCAGGGCCATGTGGTTTCAGTCTGCCACGGCACTGATGTATCTGCTGGTGGCACGTAAAAAGGCAGGCAGCCTTTCCGCGCTGGCGGACAAAATCGGAATACCGGCATCCGCATTGCAGGAAACCCTGCGTCAGTACAACAGCGATGCGAAGAGCGGAAAGGACGACCCCCTGGGCAAACCCGCCAGTCACCGCCAGCTACTCGAAGAAGGACCCTGGTATGCTCTGGACTGCCGGGTCACCGGTATAGTGCGCAACCCCTCTATTACACTGGGTGGGCTGCGCGTCGATCAAACCACCGGTGAAGTACTATCCGCCTCCGGGGGAAAAGTCGGTGGACTCTACGCCGCCGGTCGCTCCGCTGTTGGTATCGCCTCACACTCTTATGTCAGCGGACTATCCATCGCGGGATGCGTATTCTCCGGACGCAGGGCCGGACGTCATGCGGCAGGCGGATAAACCGTCGTTCGAAAAAGCCGAAAACCAGTTAACCTGGCACACCCTCCAATTAGTCAAAGGCTCTGTGCATCAGTTAGTATGGCAAACAACACTACAGCTACCTACCTAACTACCGAACCCTCACTATGCATTATCTGGTTAGCGCCATTGTTGAGAAACTACAACTCCAGCACAGCACCGCTGTCGCTGCCAGTCAGCAAGCACACGACAGTGCTACCCATTCTGAAAATATTGCCGCCAACAGGTATGACACCCTCGCCGTGGAAGCCGCCTACCTGGCCCATGGCCAATCCATGCGTATTGCCGAACTAAAGCAATCCATCGCCCTCTACCAGCAGTTCCAACGCCCCACTTTTAGCGCGCGCGACACTATTCAACTGGGCGCTCTGGTCTGCATAGAAGATGATCAAGGACAACAGCGGCGCTTTCTGATCGGGCCCGCCGCTGGCGGCTTGAATATTGATAGTGAGCAGGGCCTCATACAAGTCATCACCCCCACTGCGCCATTAGGGCAGGCATTAATAGGGAAACGTGTTGATGATGAGGTGGACTGGCAGATTAATCAGCGCAAAGAGTCTTTCAGTATTGTGGCTATCCAGTAAAAATTAACTTCGTCAGCTCAGAGAAAGTCGTTGTCTACGTTCAAGCAGCCGCCCTACTCCACTCATTGAACGCACTCACCCTGAGATTCCTATAGTGCTCGGCCCGATTATTCTCATACTGTTGTCTACTGTGGATCGTCTCGGGCATCAGCTCTCGGTACCCCATTTTCATGAGAAGATCTATTCAAGACTGCCCTTTTGTCTTTTATGTACTTACATTTTGTAAGGTTAATTGTATCGCAATGATTCACATCAATTCAACACGCCCTACCCGGTGATAGCCTGAAAGTAACGAGGAGTTAATTACCGGGGGTTTGATATGCACACATATCCATCGCTCACTACTGTTCTGATGTTTTCGTTAGTACTCACCGCCTGTGACGGTGGTTCCAGCTCTGGGCGTTCGGGTGCCATGGCCCCCGCCCCTCCACCCGAGTCACCCCCTGTCACCGATCCACCTGACGACTACAACATGCCGTCGCAGGTGAATGTACTACCGCCGGATACTGATTTTGAGCTTGCCTGCGACAACATTGCGCCGCCCGCGGGTGTGACCACCCCTCCCCTCGACAGAGACGACACCACCAGCGCCATTAGCGGATTCCTGATCGACTCTGCCGTGTCAGGCGTGGCATATCGAACACCGTCTATTGAAGGCACAACCAGTGCTGAGGGCACTTTTCTCTATCAGGAGGGAGAAACCGTTAACTTCGAACTGGGGGGCACCTCCCTGGGTAACGTTAAGGGCATGGCGCAGGTTACGCCCTTCAATCTTGCGGGCTCTGATGCACTAACCGGCATGCCCGCCATCACCAACGCATTGGAAAACGATAATCATCCTTTCCACACAGTGATCAATACCGCTGTACTGTTACAGAGCCTGGATGAAGACGGTGAGCCGGGCAACGGCATTGTTGTTAGCCCCGAGCGGGCCGTGCTGTTTGCAGGCATCAGCCTGGATATGAACCAAGCCTGGCACAGCTTCGAGAACGAGTACTGGCTGGGCTTGCTCAAGACAGTAAATCCGGCACGCGCATTGGCGCATCTGTACAGCACCCTGGGGATTGAGGCACATACCTACGGCATCAGCATGGAGGAATCGGACTGGAACGGAGATGGCATTCCGGAGGACTCTATGCGCCGGTATTACGATACTGATGGCAACCTGGTCCGGCTGGAATCAGGCGATGAATATGGTACCTGGTCTAGCGTGGAAAACTGGACCTACAATACCAACGGCCAGAGAACAACATTCAAGCTGCAACAGTTCGGCCAACAATTCTCGGAACGTTGGACCTATCACTCCAACGGCGACCTCACCGAACATGAGTTGAACGAGGGAGGCCACATCAGTACCCAGCGCTGGACCTATCAACGAGCCGCAGATGGCACAGTGCTGCGGGCGGAGATGTTGCATTCCGAGCCGGAGGAGGAATCTTTCAGGGCGGTTGCCACGTTTGAGTACAACGAAAACGATCAACCGAGTCAGATAGATTTTACCGGAAACTACCTGCATCTGGCTGCGATACAGCTGGGCCTACCGACGGTTAACCTTCTTTCGTTCGCCACTGCCTACACCATTGCCCGCGAATACAACGCCGCCGGTGTGCTCGCCGCAGACACGCTCACCGGATCCAACCCCGAACTGGGCTACCACATAGTTAAGCATCGCTACGATGCTCACGGTAATGTAGTCCACTACGACGGGCGACTTATGCAGTACGGCACCGATAGTGAAGAGCAACGTACCATCAGCAAGTATCAGTATGAATACGACTCCAGGGGCAATATTACAAAGATCTGGACAGACGAAGACGGTAACGGCCGTCCAGACTTAATCGAAAGCCACAGTTACGACCAACACGACGCCCGCGTGCTCACCGAATGGGATTACGATGCTAATGGCAGTGTGGATGATGTACAGCGCTGGCCCTATGAGTACGAATACGACGCTAGCGGCAATATCGTCAGTCGCACCATTGAGCTCAACGGCGATGACGACCCTGAAGAGATAACAAGTTACAGCTATTACAAGAACGGCAACGTGTCCGAACAACACCTCTCCAGCCGGGAAGTCGGCGAACATGAAATGACCACCTGGCAGTACGATGCCAGCGGCAAGCTGTTGCGCAAAGAATCCGACTATGGAGGCGAAGCGGGGCCAGATAAAACGATTGCTTACGGCTACGATGCTTGTGGCGGTCTGGCACTTAGAGAGATTTTCGCCAGGGATGGTAGCCGGGTGTCCGCCGAGACCTGGCAATACGACGCCGACGGCGATCTGCGGCGCTATGAATGGGATGACACTTTATCCCCCATGTTTTTCCTCGACGCCCCGTTACCTGAAAACCTTGGGGACTATCAGATAAGCGGCCTCGAAAGCTGGCAGTACGACAGCCTGGGGCGACTGATCCGGTATAAGTGGCATTGTGAAGGCGGCTGCGAGGTGTATCAAGGAAATTACGTTGAGCCCCTGCGTAACCAAACTGTCAACACAGAATTCGACGACGCCGGCAGAGTTACCCGGGAGTTAATCGATAAAGACAGCGACGGACGCACTGACGAGGTAACTGTCTTTGAATATGATGCCACAGGCAATGTCACCCGCATGCTACGAGATAGACCTGCCAATGGTGTCGCCAACGAGGTTGTCAGTTATGCGTTTGACGCCAACGGCAATCTCCTCCGGCAGGAGGAAGACCACAACGGCGACGGTATCCTCGATTCGGTTTCAATCATGGAATACGATGCACACGGCAATATCATGTCAGAGTTCCACGATGACGACGAGGGCGACGCCACGGGCGAAACCGCCACCTTCATGCACCAGTATGATTCCATCGGCAACCATACTCGCCAGGAAGAGGACTGGAACGGAGACGGAGTGGCCGACCGGGTGGACGTATGGACTTATAATGCCAGCGGAAATCTCACCCAGCATCGACAGGAAGAAACTGATGACGGAGAACATATTGTTGTGGAGAGCTGGCAGTACGACAGCAATGGAAATTTGTTACGGGCCGAATACGACGAACAGGGCGATGGCATTCCTGAGCGGACCCAGACCTACCAGTATGATGCCAGCGGCAACCTGATTCGCGAATCAGAGGGTTGGAGCTACGACGGAAATGGCATTATGGGCAACACCGAAACGCGACATTACGTGCCTACTGGATGGGGACATATCCTTGAGAACGTTCGCGTCTACTGAAACCGCCCAGGGATAATGGGTATCAATGTAATGAACCGCCCCACCTACGGAGAAAAGTCACTATACTGCTGGATTCGCAAATCAAGAAATAGAGCAGACCATGGAGCTGAGCTTTTGGCTATCCCTTTTTAGTATCTGCCTGCTGGGAGCGATGTCACCGGGTCCGAGCCTGGCAGTGGTAATGCGCAGCACGCTGCATGGAGGCCACAGCGCCGGCTATGCCAGTGCGGTTGCACACGGCTTCGGTGTGGCACTGTACGGCCTGCTCACCGTCGCCGGTCTGGCGGTGGTTCTCACCCGTACGCCGGCAATTTACCTCAGTCTGCAGTTTCTCGGGGCGCTGTATCTGCTGTATCTGGGCATAAAGTCCCTGCGTAGCTCGAGTGGTCCCGCATTGACCGGAAACGAAGGCGCCGCAGGTCATTCGCCGATCATTAGCGGCTTTCTGGTCGCCTTCCTGAACCCGAAGCTCGCCATCTTCATGCTCGCGCTGTTCAGTCAGTTTCTACGCCCGGAATCAGGCTGGGAGGAAAAGTGGATCATGGTTGCCACGGTGGGCATTACCGACATGTGTTGGTATGCAGTGGTCGCCACCCTGATCAGCCGAAAATCCTTTCTTGCACGCTTGCGCAACAGCGCAGCGATCATCGATCGCGTTTTTGGCGTTATCCTCATTTTACTGGCGAGCACCGTGATGTGGCATGTGGTGACGGGGTTGTGACAAGTTAACCCAACGAACCCGGCACAAGCCAAATTACGAGTATTGGCAAACTCTGGGTCAAACTTCAGTGCAAAATAACAACTATGGCACTAACGCACCGCCAGAATCAGCCGATGGCACCAGCGTCAGCAGCGTCCAGCCGGCCTGTACTTCCGGCACGTAATCGTTGGTAAAAGCACGCAGGCGCTCCTGTGGATCAATGGCGAACAGGAGGATGATGTTCTTGTCGTGGGCCTGCTGGTAAGTCTCGAGGTCGAAGTCCTCAGATAACAGCGTCGCCTTTATCTCCGCACCCTGGGCGATCAGGCTGGACAGCTTCTGCATGGTGACATCCTCGCCGAACAGGCGCGGCGCCTGGTAGTGCTGCGCCACCCGCTGCTTGTCCGATTCGTCCTTCTCCTCGGAGGTACGCAGGGAAAATACTCGCTGGGCGCCAAATTCAGTCTTGTATTTCAGGCATGCCAGGGTATTGAAGGAAGGTCGCGGCGACATGGCGAACAGGCGACCAATGCCCTCAAGATCCAGATGCTGATCCGCGTGTACCGATACGAGGTTGCCATAGTAAGTGTCCAATCCTGCCATGCGAGCATCGCTCAGGCTAGACCAGTTGGTGTCTGTAAGTTTAACACGGAAGCCCTGTGCGGCGAGCGCGAGGCCGATCGTTCTAGAGACGGAGTTAGCGCCGGCGATCAGAACGCCCTTGGGTTCTTCCTCCATAAGCCCGAGAAATTTGGCCATAGGCCGCGCGCTTACGCTCTGCAGTACCACGGTAAAGATGATGATCAGGAACGTGTAGGGAACCAGCATAAAAGCGTCGCTGAAACCCGCCTCTTGAAGTCGCAGGGCGAATATGGATGATACAGCTGCCGCGACAATACCCCGTGGCCCAACCCAGGATACCAGGGCCTTTTGCTGCCAACTGTACTCGCTGCCCATCATGGCGGCCCACACGACTACAGGTCGGGCCAGGAGGACCACGACCAGCAGGGCAACACCCTGCCAGCCAATGGCGAGCATATCGGCGGGGTTGAGCCTGGCACCCAGCACGATGAACAGCATGGAGATGATGAGGATAGAGAGGCTCTCCTTGAAACTCAGGACTTCCGTCATGTCCAGGCCGCGCATATTGGCCAACCAGATGCCCATCACGGTAACGGCCAGCAGGCCGGACTCATGGGCGAGATAATCGCTGCCCGCGAAGGCCAGCACAACGACCGCTAGAGTGACTGTATTGAGCAGGTACTCCGGCACCCAGTGGCGGCGCAGAACGAAACCCAGCGAAAGAGCGGCTATGGCGCCGACAGCCAGACCGGCCGCGACGCTGATCAGGCCCAGCTGATAGGAGGCCTTACCGGCAATGATGAACTGGTAGACCAGAACTGCCATCAGGGCGCCTACCGGATCGATCAGAATACCCTCCCAGCGCAGAATCTGGCTGACCTCGGGTTTTGCCCGCATGGTACGCAGCAGTGGGTTGATGACAGTGGGCCCAGTGACCACCATCAGCGCTGCGAAGAGCAGTGCCATTTCGAGAGACAGACCCGCGAGTAGCCAACTGCCCAGCCCAATCAGTGCACCGTTCAGCAGCGCTCCCCAGCTGACCAGGTTAAAGACGGCCGTGCCATGGCCGCGCAGGTCGGAAAACTTCAGGGTGAGCCCGCCCTCAAACAATACCAGGGCGACACCCAGGGAAATAACAGGGAACAGCATATCGCCAAAAACGGCATCCGGGTCCAGCAGTCCCGACACTGGCCCCGCTGTTATACCGATGACCAGCAGGGCGAGAATGGCCGGAACATTGAGGCGCCAGGACAACCACTGGGCTGCGCTGCCCAGCACAATGATGGCGGCTAAAATATAAAGTAAATTACCTTCCATAGTTATCCGCTGACGCCATTACGGTCTAATGGGTCCATGTTAGAGAGATAGACGCCCTCGAGCTAGCGAATAGCAAGATCCAGATCCTTGTGGAATGCCTTTATGAGCTTGTCCCACTCGGGCTCCGTGGTGTTTTCCCTGATCAGAAAATGAAACCTAAACAGCGCTTCAAACCCAAGAGATCTCAGCTCATTCGTTTCTATCGCAATTGAATCCAGATCCTCTCGAGTGGAATCTCGATTACTGATCACGATGTTTTCGGTCACGTTAATCGATCTGAGTCGTCGCTCCAGTTTCTGGAACTCGACCACTACCTCATCCAACCCATTGGTAATAGTCGTCTGTTTATCACTGTCTGTTATAGACTGAGCTAGCGATTTCCTGGTCTTTTCAAAAAAAACTTCTTCCTGAATTGTCTCAGTATATCCCTGCGACTTCGCCAGCTTTTTGTCCGCTTTCTTTTGGGCTTTTTCTGCGTTCTCCGCTATCGATTCTTCGGACAGCGCAATTATGGAAACCCATTCCTCCGGCTGTATTTTCTGAGCGAGGTCTAGCCTGGCATCAACAAGCTGCCTCTGAAGTTCAAGGCGTTCTTCGCGCAGCGCAAGGAAAAAATCATTCAGTTCTTCACCAGTGGTGGCGCGCGAAGAGCTGAGTTTTTTGTAGGCTTTGAATTGCTCTTTTCGATTCTTGTTAAATGTCTTTAGTGCGCTTTTCGACATTTTTAGATCAGAGAGGATCTCTTTTTGTCTTTCATCGCCAACGACATATTCCTTGACGCCTTTTTCCAACTCGGCGACAAAAAAGGTGTCGATAAGCCCACCACCAAACAATATCGTGAGTAAAAAAATTGTTCCAACAACCATAATCCCAGTATCCTGCTAATAAGAGGGTTCAAATAATCAGTCTGATACTACATCACAGAAATACAGGCAACAAGGCGATACGCCTATCGTTGAAAAATCACATCTTATTGATCCAGTCGATAGTCGGGGGAAGGTATAAGCCCGATAATCTATAGTATCGGTTTTTAGGCACCATGAGGTTTGCCACTATGGAAAAGCTAAGCTTTCAGGATGCGGCGTTTCTACGGCTCGATTCAACGCAACATCCCTACCACGTAGCGGGCCTCATGATATTTCGGTTGCCCCCAAGGGCGCCAAAATCCTATTTGCGCAAGCTGGCGCGTAACTGCGCTGCACTCAACGAAATTTGGCCCATCTTTAACAAGAAGCTCCACGATCCCTATGGCAAAAGTACCCTGGCCTGGGTGCCTGAGGATAATTACGACAGCACTAACCACGTTTTTCACTATGCCCTGCCCGCCCCCGGGAACATGGAAGACTTGTTGACCCTGGTGTCGCGGGCGCATGAAAAGCAACTGGACCGCAGCAGGCCGCTATGGGAGATGCACCTTATCGAGGGCCTACGCGGTGGCAGATTTGCGCTGTTTTGTAAGGTACACCACGCGCTGGTAGATGGTGTGGGTGCACTGAAAATGATTGATGCAATGTTCACCACCTCGCCCGATCAGCGTATGAATTTTGCCAGGGCAGAACCCCTTGCCAGGGTTCACCACGAGCACCGCAGTCTGGTACAAAAAATGACAGGTTTGAGCAAAGGTGTGCTACAACAGTATCGAGCGCTACCGCAGCTTTCGTCCCTGCTTACCCATATGGGCACGGATGCCCTGCTGCACAAGAAAGACGCGGTTGCTCTGCCCTTTACCGGGCCGCGCACACTGTTTAACACCGAAGTTGATTCACGGCGCCGCGGCATTATATGCGACCTACCCCTTGGGCCCGTGCGCAAGATCGGGCGCTTGACCGGTGGGACGCTCAACGATGTGCTCTTGGCCATTTGCGGGGGTGCCCTGCGTGAGTATCTGAAGCAGCAGAAATCCCTGCCCTCGAAAACACTGATCTCGGGCCTGCCGGTGTCAGTGCGTTCAGAGGGTGCCACTGAGGGTAACCAGCTGAGCTTCATATTGTGCCCATTTTATACTGATGAACGAGACCCATTGAAACGCCTTAAGCGTATTATCAAAGTGACACGTAAGGCCAAGGCAGAGGTGGCGAGGGTATCTGCAACGGCATCCCAGGATTTCGCAAATATGATGCTAATGCCCACTATCTTGCTAACCCTCAGTGGTAACACGGACCGGGTGAACCCCGCTATAAACGCCATATTTTCCAATGTACCGGGCTCGCGGGAACAGCTTTACCTTGATCGCGCACCACTGGAGGGCCTGTATCCCTTTTCTGTGGTGACCGACGGTATGGGCATTAACCTCACCGTCATCAGCTATATGAACAAATTGTGCTTTGCCATTACCAGCTGCCCTACCCGGCAACCTGGTATAGAGAATCTAGGGAATCTCCTCAAACAAAGCTATCGGGATTTGCAGTCAGCCACCAAGGCACGCTAGACCTGAATATTTCAGCACATTAACGTGACAAAGCCGATTTATCTGATAAATCTATTGAGGTAGAGCAAAGAACGGCCAGTTAATAGACCATTACTGCTTCGGCCGATGACTTATGGCGATATGATTAGCTCTTCATAAACAGGCAGCTATTGTATGGGCGCAAAAGAATTGTCTATCGCTATTACTGGAGCCGGTGGCGCCGGCGTGATTTCCTGCGGCGAATTATTGTTGCAGGCCTGGGCCCGACAGGGGGGCCGCGGTCTGCTGCGCAAGGCCTATGGCCCACAGATTCGGGGTGGCGAGTCGGCCGCCCTGCTGAAGTTAACCGAGGTCGAAAACTATACCGCTTCGGCGCAGTACGATGTGCTCCTGGCACTGGACTGGGCCAATTTTTCGCGGTTTGGGGATGAAATTCGTGTAGGTGCCGATACCTGGGTGATTTGCGATGAGGTCGGCGAACTTCCCGACAGCCTTGTCGTGGATGAGGCCCATATTCTGCGTATGCCTCTGGCTGAAATAGCTGCAGCGACGCATCCCCAGGGCAGAGTAAACATGCTGGCACTGGGTTTGCTGGCTGGTTTATTAGACTTGCCGGTAGCGAGCCTGTGCGAACTGGCTGAGCAAAAACTGGCAGGTAAACCTGAGAGCTATCGACTAGCGGCCACGGCCTGTATTGAGCGTGGTGCCAAGGAAAAACCGGATTGCCGGCTGCAGCTACCGGCTCTGGGCGGCTCGCAACTGTGGTATATCAGCGGCAATCAAGCGTCCGGCCTTGGTGCGCTGGCAGCAGGCATTCGTTTTGTCGCCGCCTATCCTATTACCCCTGCCTCCGATGTGCTGGAGTGGATGGCCACGCCACTGGAGGAGATGGGAGGGCAACTGCTGCAAGCAGAGGATGAACTGGCCGCCATCAACATGATCATAGGCGCTGCCTACGGCGGTGTCCCCGCCTTTACCGCAACATCGGGCCCGGGATTGGCACTGATGACTGAGAGCATCGGCCTGGCCGTGGCCAGCGAGACACCGGTAACAATATTGAATGTCATGCGCGGTGGACCTTCCACCGGGATTCCGACCAAATCAGAGCAATCTGACCTGAACATAGCCCTCAACGGCCTGCACGGTGACGCTCCCCATCTGGTGCTGGCCCCCCTGGATATTGCCGACTGTGTCTTCACCACGGGCTGGGCCGTGAATCTGGCGCAACAGCTACAAACCGCGGCCATCGTTTTGTCGGATCAGTTTATCGGCCAATCCACTGCCGTTGTCTCCCAGCCCAGGCAGTGTGAAAATACGGTTACTGCTGCTTTGCCAACAGACGAGAACAATGAATACCTGCGCTATAAACTCACTTCCTCGGGCATTTCTACCGTGGCCTCACCGGGTGACATTGACAGGCGCTTTACCGCCGACGGCCTGGAACACAATGAAAAGGGCACACCTTCCGCGGGAAATGCTGATCACCTGCGTCAACTGGACAAGCGCGCGAACAAATTGAGTGCGTTTGATTTCGGCGAAGATTGGGCCGAAATAACGGGCACAGGTTCTGTAGCCTTGCTGTGCTTTGGTTCCAGCTCGGCCGCGGCCCGCGAAGCGGCAGGCCTCCTGGCCGAGCACGGCGTGGATACCCGGGTGATCAGCTTACGCTTACTGGCACCGCTGCAAAACACTGCGCTGTTGAATGCGCTTGCCGGCTGTGCACAGGTGTTTGTGGTAGAACAGAATCACAGCGGACAGCTCTTTCATTACCTGAAGGGGCACATGGATTTCCAGCAGGAAGTCCACAGTTATGCAGTCCCCGGGCCGGTGCCACTTAGATCCAGGAGTATTGCACAGCAGGTATTGGAGGTGAGGCGATGACTGACACCATTAAACTCAAGGCCCGGGATTACAAGTCGGCCGTTAAACCCATCTGGTGCCCTGGTTGCGGTCACTTTTCGGTGTTTAACGCCATCACCAAGGCCATGGCGGCCCTGGCCATCAACAAGGATGATACGGTCATGGTCTCGGGTATTGGTTGCTCCTCGCGCCTGCCAGCTTATGTAGACAGCTACGGTTTCCATGGCGTACACGGTCGGGGTTTGGCCATCGCCCAGGGCCTGAAGGTGGCGCGCCCGGATCTGACAGTTTTGGCGATGGGGGGCGATGGTGATGGCTTTTCCATCGGTGGCAACCATTTTATCCACGCCTGTAGGCGCAATGTGAACATAACCTACATCGCCATGGACAATGAGGTTTATGGTATGACCAAAGGCCAGGCCTCGCCTACCACGCCTATCGATTGGGACCACAGCAAGTTGACGCCACACGGCCCCGGTGTGCGCGCCTTTAAGCCGGCGGCACTGGCACTGGCCGCAGGAGCCCCCTGGATAGCCCGTGGCTACTCAGGTAACCCCAACCAGATGGCGAAATTAATTTCCGAGGCGATTGCCTTTCCCGGGTTCAGCTTTCTCCATGTTTTATCACAGTGCATCACCTTCTGCCCGGAACAGACGGACTGGAAAGCCATTGTTCACGAACGAGATAAACCCGCTCTGACAAATCCGGACGATGCTGCCAGGTTGTTCCTGCATGAGGACGGCTTCCAGACCGGTTTGCTGTTCAGTGAGCAACGTGCCAGCTGGCCACCTGACCGCGGGAGAATGGCCAGCGACGATGTGGTGGAACGATTGGCCGCTGACTTCAGGGTATGACAATGGCTAACATTGAACTTGCAGAATTTCTCGCCCACTCCCTGGAACTGGAATCGGAAGCCCGGGACCGTTACGAGGAGTTAGCGGATACGATGACGATCCACCATAACGGCCAAGTAGCACAATTTTTCCTGAACATGGCACTGGAGGCCCGCCACCATCTGGAGGAAGTGGCCGACCTGGCCAAGGGCATCACACTGCCGGAGCTCAAGGCCTGGGAGTTTAACTGGCCCGAGGCTGAACCTCCCGAGACCGCCAGCTATGAGGCCATGCATTACCGCATGAGCCTGCACGAGGCGATAACACTGGCCCTGGAGAATGAGTATGCGGCAGAGCAATATTATCGCCAGATAGCCAACACCAGTGGCAATGCAGATACGGCTAAGATAGCTGGCCAGTTTGCCGATGAAGAACGTTCACATGCCGCGAAATTGGAGAGTATGCTGCAGAATATTCCGGAAAACGGTGTCCACCAGCGGGAGGAGGATGACGAGCCCCATATGCCCGAGTAAATACTGCAGCCTCTGGCTATTCACCACCATCGAATGGCGACGATGCTCTCTCGTCCTATCTCTTTGACCCTATAACCCTATAATATCCTCCACTTACTCCCGGATATTGCCGACCTGATGACCACAACAACGAACGCCTCCACCGGCAGCGCAATCGCCTGGATGCTGGTGGCGCTCAGCTGCTTTTCCCTGCTGGCCGTTGCCAGTAGGGAGCTCACTATGGTTATGGGCACCGTGGAAATCCTATTCTGGCGCAGCCTGCTGGGCTCGATCATCGTAGTTGTAATACTGGCTCGAGCCGGCGCCCTCAATCGGCAGGGGTTGCAGCCGCAGTTGGCCGGATGGCATATTTTACGCAATGTCGCACATTTCGCCGGGCAGTGCGCCTGGCTGATGGCCATCGCCGCCCTGCCACTAGCGGAAGTGTTTGCGCTGGAGTTCACCACGCCACTGTGGGCCGCGGTACTGGCGGCAGTGTTCATGGGGGAAGCGCTCAATCGTGGGCGCTGGATATCGCTGCTTTTGGGTTTCGCCGGTGTGCTGCTCATTCTGCGACCGGGCACCGCGGCGATCAATCCCGCTAGTCTGGTGATGTTAGCTGGGGCCTTCTGTTTCGGCATTAACGTGATCGTGACCCGCAAACTGACGCAACTGCTGAGCGGCCACGCCCACGCGTTTCTGCTGGTACTGTTCTATATGACCCTGATGCAGGGACTGATGTCGCTGTCACTTTTACTTCTGACCGCAGAAGTGCGCATGCCACCAGCGGGGAGCGAATTATGGCTGATCGTGGCAGCAGTTACGGCGCTAGCAGCCCACTATTGCCTGACCCGTGCCCTGTCAAATGCCGACACCTCGGTCGTTATGCCGATGGATTACCTTCGACTGCCGCTGATCATGGTAGTTGGCTGGTGGTTGTACGACGAGAACGTGACTCTCTGGTTACTCTTGGGCGCCGCGCTAATCATCGCGGGCAACGCCTGGGGCCTATATCTTCAGGTACGCAGGTCTGCGGTAAACCCGGTCTAGTTCCAGTTATACCCCAGGGCGACCCCGTAGGTGCGCGGTTCAATGGCGAACACATTGGTGAAATTGCCGGAAGAAGCTCCTGCCAGGTGCATGCCCACCAAGTGGTTTTCATCGGCAATGTTTTTCACATAGGCGCGAAGGTACCAACTGCGTTCGGCCGACATCAGACTGGCCTGGGCATTCCAGACATCCCATGAATCGATCTTGTCGACCGGTTTGTTGAAGTTTCGCGCGTACATATCGTCCTGCCAATAGTAATCTACGCGCAACTCCAGGCTGTGGTTCTGTGGCAGGAAAAAGGTGTATTGGGCGCCAAGACTGAAGGAGTACTCCGGGGAGTTCTGCAGGGCATTGCCCGACAAGTCGATCGCTGCGCCGTCTGATACTGGGAAGCCCGCGTCGATGAGTCCAGCGCAGCTGTTGAACGGGGATTCCCCGAGTGCAGCGAAATCCTCTGGCGCCATTTCGACCACGCAATTAGTCGCCAGTACCTCATCCTTGATCAGCGTCAGATCATCGCGGCTATCCGTTGGATTGCGAGGGTCGACATCGGCAAAGTTCTTAACCTCAGTTTTCAGGTAGGCGAAGTTGCCATTAAGTAGCCAATGCTGATTGGGTGCCCAGGCCAGCTCTGCCTCGACACCGAAAATTTCCGCGTCGGTGTTCTCGTTGAACGCGGTGCGGTTGACAATTTTGGAGACTTGCAGTCCCTCGTAATCATAGAAGAATATCGAGCCGTTGGCCCGGAGAGAGCCATCGAGGAAGGTGTTCTTGCTGCCAATTTCAAAGGCATCGACATACTCGGGGTCAAAACGCGTGGAAGCAAAAGGAAAATCTATGGGATTGAAAGCCGGATTGAAGCCGCCGCCCTTATAACCCCTGGAATAGGAAAAATAAACCATACTGTCGTCAGTGAAGGCCCAGTCCAGTACCACGCGACCGGTAAACTCGTCCCATTTTTCATCGAACTCGTCATAGGGCACCGCGATGGGCAGGTCCGCTCCCACGACCTGGAGCAGAATCTCGCCAGTGTCGGCGTCCTCATTCAGCAACAGCTGCCGACTGGTAACCGATTTCTCATCTTCCGTGTATCGAAGCCCCAGCGTCAGCTTCATGGCATCGCTGAACTGATAGTAGATCTCACCGAACAAGGCGGCGGAATCCAGCGTGTACTCGGCTGTTTCAGTGCGGAAATTGGGGCCCACCTGGCCATAGCCATCCTGGCCTGTGGTTAGCGCGGGGCGCAGGGCGGCAAGGTAATCAAACGCGGTGGCAAACACAAAGTAATCGTCGACCTGCTCCACATCCATATAGAAGCCACCCGCCAGCCAATTGAATGTCCCGTCGTATTCGGAGGCGACCCGAAATTCCAGGGTATATTGCTCGCTATCGAGCGCAGAATGGTTGTAAGCGTCGATGCCGGTACTACGGAATTTCTCATGCCCGCCGATAGAGCCGGTACCGTTACCAGACGCTGCTGATATGGGCAGTAAACCCTCTGCCCAGAAAGATGCATAGTTCTGTGGTGCGACCGCAGCGAGCAACGGTGACAGCTCCACTGGAATGGCCACGTTCCAGGTAGTGTCCTGCTCGGACATCAGGGAGGTGTCCTGGTAGCTGCCCACGAATGCCAGCGTATGTTTATCCAGGGCGTGGCTGATATTGAGCGTCACCAGTGTTTCATCTGCCACATAGGTAGGATCGAAATCGGACTCCACTTTACGCAGATCAGGCGTGTTGGAGGCCCTGATGTTGCTGCCGAACTCATACAGACCGAATGCCCCCAGCACGTGAGTGCCCGCCAGCAGTTGCGTGACCTGGGAACTGGGGTGCGCATAGTCAAAGTCGAGTCCATCCGGTGCACAACCCAATAGCCCCGTGGGCTCGTTCTTGCACATGATCTTCTGGCTGCGGGTGCGACTGCTGTCCTCGTCGAAGTAGGACACCATGAGGTCGACGCTAGTCTCGTCACCAGGTTCCCAGGCCAGTGAACCTCGAAATGAGTATTGATCCCTGCCGTCCACGTCGGTATTGAGATACAGGTTCTCTGTGTAGCCGTCGCGTTCAAGCCAGATCCCGGCAAAGCGCAACGCCAATTGATCGCCCACAGGCAGGTTGATATTGCCGGTGATCTTTTTGTGCTCGTAGTTACCGTACTGGACCTCGACGTTACCACTCAAAACCTGAGTCTGTGCCCGGGCGGTGTTCATATTGACCGTGCCGCCGGTGGAGTTACGGCCGTATAAGGTGCCCTGGGGACCGCGCAAAATCTCTAGCGATTGCAGATCATAGTATTCGGTTTCAAACAGTCGCGGTGACACAATGGGTGCTTCGTTGACATGTATACTCACGCCCGCGTCGCCGGAGGCCGCCACCAGGGTACGGCCGATGCCCCGGATCTGGAAGTTGAAACGGCTGAAATTGGTTTTCGCGGTAGTGACATTTGGCGTGGTATAGCGCAGGTCCTGGAAGCCGGTAATCTGCCTGGCCGTCATCGCCTCGGCGTCAAATGCGGTGACGGCAATAGGTACATCCTGAATCGACTCCGCTCGCTTCTGAGCGGTGACGATGATCTCCTCTAATTGAGAGTGGGCGCCGAAGGACAGAGTCAATAGCGACAAAGCGCAAGCAAGGCGGTACTGTGAAACCGCAATGATCATCCAGATTGTCCTGCCTTGTAATTATTAGAACAATCGATGTTAGCATAGGTTACATTTCAGCCCTTTACGTGAACTCGAGGAATTTTCATGCAGCCCGATGTAGATCCGATGGGGGCGCTGATGCTTTACGCAGTAGGTGTGCCCTTGGTACTGCTACTGATTTTTGTAGAAGCCGTGCTTTGCAACGTGAAGAACTGGGACTATTACAAGAGCAGTGACACGCTGTGCAGTCTGGGCTTGCTGACTGGTAACATTGTCGTGAATGCAGGCATCAAAGCCGGCACGCTCGGGTTTTATCTTTACCTCTATCAATTCCGCTGGCTCGATATAAGCAAACTGCTACCCGTCTGGGCTCTCTGGTTATTGAGTTTTGTGGCTATCGATTTCGTATTCTACTTGTACCACCGTGTTTCACACCGTATGCGATTCCTCTGGGCCGTTCACATGAACCACCATTCCAGCGAAGAAATGAACTTTGTCGTGGCTTTCAGACAAGCATGGCTAGGCCCGGCGACAAAAATTCCCTTTTTTGCCAGTTTGCCACTCATAGGGTTTGATCCCACCATAACTCTGGTGGCCGGTGTTGGCGCGACGCTGTGGGGAGTGGTTGGTCACACCAAAATTGTAGGCAAACTCTGGCGTCCGATAGAGTGGGTTTTCAACACTCCGTCCCACCACCGCGTGCACCACGGCAGCAACCCTGAATACATCGATAAGAACTATGGAAACCTGTTTATTATCTGGGACCGCATGTTTGGAACCTTTGAACCGGAGCGCGCACCCGTGGTTTACGGCTTGCGTCACAATGTTGGGACCTATAATCCGGTAACAATAACCCTGATGGACTGGAAGGTCCTCTTTGCAAAAATGCGTTCCGCCGACTCCCTGGCTGATGCTTTTTGCTACTTCTTTGCCCCGCCTGGATGGGCGCCCGATACCGACAAGGTGAGTGTTACAAATCAGTAGGGCAGCCAACATTCCATCTGGGGGTTCCTGCAAATTAGCTTCTTTGGGCCACAAAAATCTGGCCTCTTCGTTTGAGCAAGTGTATTTGGCTATACCCTAGCTGCCCCCTGACAGCTCTTCCTTGTCTTCCTGGAACAGGCTGGCGAGTAGTTCTCGATTGTATCGACTGTGGTCTATCAGCGCGTCCATATCACCACTTAGCTCCATGGACTTTTCAAGTGTTTCCTCATCGTGGCGCTGGAATATCTGCACCATGCGTTCCGCATCGGAGTCACTGAAACCATACTCCCGCAAAACCAGGTCCGCGGCGGACAGGCTACTGGCAGCCAACTCTCGCACGACCAGCTGTACCCCAAGCTGTCTGAACAGCTGTACGCTGAAACGGTTGTGGGCTCGTGCAACTATCGTTACGTCGGGGTAGTGCTCCCGCACCAGTTCAGCCACCCGCAGGCTTTGCTCCTCGTTATCGAGCGCCACCAGTACTACGCGAGCGTGATCTATGCCGGCGATTTTCAGCAGGTCCAGGCGAGCGGCATCACCGTAGAACACCTTGTTACCAAACTTCTTCACAAACTCAATGTGTTCGGCATTATTGTCCAGCGCCGTAAACGCGATGCCATTGGCCGCCAGGATACGACCGGTGATCTGCCCGAAGCGACCAAAGCCGGCGATGATGACCGCCGGATCGCCGTGGTCGCTCACGTCGTCGTAAACTCGGGGACAGTTGCGCGTACTGAAAAATTGGCTGTGAAGGATCACCAGCGGCGCGGTAAATGCCATGGAGATTCCCACCACCAATGTCACCTGGCTGGCAAGCGTTGGATCGATAAGGTTGTTGCTCGCCGCCTGGGCCATTACGACAAAGGCAAATTCCCCACCCTGGGACAGCATAAGGCCGATATGCAGGGCGTCCTTGGAAGATTGTTTCGACAATAAGAGTAATAGCCAGATCACCGTGGTCTTCAGCACTATCAGGGCCAGCGCAGCACCCAGGATCAGAGACGGCTGTCTGGCAAGTAACCCCAGATCCAGGTTCATTCCAATAGCGATAAAAAAGAGACCAAGCAAGAGGCCCTTGAAAGGCTCGATCTCCATTTCCAGCTGGTGTCGAAAACTTGAGTTGGCCAATAAGATGCCAGCAATAAACGCGCCCATACCCATCGACAGCCCAGAGGTTTCCATACCCAGGGCTGTGGCCATAACGATAAGCAGTGCAGAGGCTGTCATAACCTCGGCGCTACCGGAACGCGCCATCAAACGCAGGAACGGGTTCAGCAGGAATCTACCGACCACAAGTACCAGCGCAATGGCCGCGACACTGATATACCAATCGGGTGCATCGGATGACGAGGTGGTGGCGAGTGCTTCGACCAATAACAGCAGAGGAATAACAGCCAGGTCCTGCATCAGCAAAATGCCGAAGCCCCGCTGTCCGGGTGGACTCCTTAACAGGCGGTGCTCTTCCATCAACTGGATTGCAAAGGCGGTGGAAGACAGGGCGACCGCAAGCCCAATCACAAGGGCAACAGGCCAGTCAGCGAGCACGTAATACAACAGGCCAGCGATCAGGCCAGCGCTGATTACGAGCTGCCCTCCCCCGGTAACCAGCACAGCGCCGCGCAGCTGCCAGAGCTTCTCAGGCTCCAGCTCGATCCCTATAAGAAACAACAGTAGCACCACCCCCAGCTCGGCAAAGTGGAGTATTGTGTCGGGGTCGCTGACCAGATTAAAAGCAGAGGGGCCGATCAGCGCTCCGGCTACCAAATAACCCAGGATAGCGCCCAATTTGAGCTTTTTGAAAATCGGTACCGCTACTACCGCCGCACCCAGAAAAATTATCGTTGACCCCAGTGTGCTCACTATCTTCCCCTCTCGTCACCTGATCACTAGGGTATACCATTAAGGGTGTACCATGCTTCATCGGCCCATAGCTTTTGTCCATCTTTGGATACCAGCCTCTGGTGAAGCCGCAGGTAAACCACGTAGCCCGGCTTCAAACCGGGTATGCGCGCCCGTATCCGACTGCGATCATCTGACAGCTCCAAGGCTGTCACAGGTAGTTCGGTGTAATCATACTTGGGGCCACCATATAGCTCGGTGGGATGGTAAAACCACTGCCGGGCGATAAGGTCACCAGGCTTCAAAGAGAGCGAGGCATCCAGTGGTTCGGTCAGTGTCAGGCTAAAACCATACGACTGGGCATTGACCTGTAATATCTCAAATGCCGGTTTCCCGCTGTAGTGCAAGCGTTCCAGACCATACCAAACTTTGCCTGCCTGCCCCCAATTGGGTGGATTACCAATTTCACCCAAATAGATATCACCGTCTGGGCCACGCACGAGACGGTTTACGCCACTTTGTAGCCCGCCACTAAATTGAAATACCGCGCCTTGTAAGGCACCCGCTACCCGCTCCATGTAAACCCGCTTTATACCACCGTTATACACATCACCGTGAATCATCTGCCCGGCATAAGGGCCCTCGTTCAGTAACAGTGGCTGTGTCGGCGAGTTACCGATTTCATGCTGGGGCAACCAGACCACCGGCGGGGTTTCCACCGCTGACATGACACCTTCATCTGGCACCGCTCTGGAGCCATAAAATTTTCCTGGTTGAATATGCACCAATTTACTCGCCGGCAACCAATCACCTTCATTGTCGGTGACGAATATTTCCTCTTGTGGGCCCAGTGCTATGCCGTTGGGAGTACGAAAGCCGGATGCCGCCACCTCCACTGAGCCATCCTCCAGTGCTATGCGCAACAGCTTGCCCTGGGTAGGCAATTGATCTGAACAACTGGCACCCCCGGGCATGACGCAGATAGACAGCAGCGCATAGAGCGCATCATCCCGGTGCACCAGGCCAAAGGCGAAGGAGTGAAAATTGGAACTGCTGGGCCAGTCGTAACTATGAGCCCGATATTTATCGATGATACCGTCCCCATCAAGGTCAATCAGTTCCGTCACTTCCTGTTTTTGCAATACGAAAAGACGTTCGCCAACGACCTTCAAGCCCAGTGGTTCCTGCAAACCTTCAGCAATGCGCCGCACCCGTTGCACTCCCGCGGCCTCGGTATCGATTAGGAAGACCGCACCATCCATATCCCAACTGGCGACCAGTAACTTGCCACCGGCGGTAAAATCCATCCCCCCGACCTTGGGCTCAAAGCCTTCTGGCAGAAGATTGCTAATGGAAAAGGACGGGTGTACTTCCTCCAGTCGCGGGTTGATATCGTAATCTCGACTTGCCGCATAGGCCTGACCATTCGTATCGACGGGTATATTCTGCTCTACCTCGGTTTCGGTACGACTGAGAATATAGCTTACCGCTGCCACGGCATCATCCAGCGACAGTTCCGGGTGTGCCGGCATGGGTACCTGACCCCATTTATCTGCGCTGCCCCGCATAATGCTGCGCGCTAGAGATGCCAGTGTGGCATCCTGTATTTTTCCACGAAAGCGACCCGACACCCGGGACCAGGATGGTCCAACGACTTGCTGCTGGTCATTGTGACAGCCCAGGCAGTCGCTGTTTGCGATCACTGCCTTACCACGCTCCAACTGGCTGTCACTGGCACTGCCTTCGCGCTTATAGTCATCATTATGTATGGCAGTGGTCCCGCTTAACTCGACACGCACATCACCCTGCGCTTTTGTTAAGTTATTGTTACTGTCTCGAAACGAAGCGCTGAATGACGAGGTTTCACCGTGCCTGCGGAACTGGCGCAACAACCAGGTTTTCCCCTCCTCGTGTAGCAACTCAGGAGTTTCAGTAAGCTCCACACTGTACTCTGCGGTACTGACAACAAAGCGCAGCGCGGCGGTTTTTCGTCCACTACCATATTCATGCCCCAGGTAACGAACCGTGGCCGGCAATAGCACCTCTGAACCGGAAGCCTGCAAATACCACTGCGGCGCGGACGGGTAACGTACATACCAGGCCCCACCGGATATTGGTTGTGGGCCATGACGGTGATCATAAGCCGCCCCTTCCATTAACAGCTCACCCTGCAGCACCTGGTACAGCGAGGCAGATTCCGTCTCGTAAGATGCCCATACACCTGGCGCCAGGGCAAAGCTAAGCATTCGAGGCTTCTGGTCAAGGTTGCCACGTATTACCCAGGGAGTGTGTCCGCGGCCCTTTACGGGTTGGCGATCATAGCTGGGATCGGTTTCCCATTCGGCGGTACCAAATAGTCCAGCGTGGATTTCAGCCACAACAGTAGCCGTGTCCTGTGTGCGAACATACTCTATTAGCGCCCATAGTTGCTTTTGGGTAATCAGTTCCTGTTGCCAGATATACAGGGATGCCAATAGGGCAAAAGACAAAAAGAGCCCGGGGATGTAGATAAATAGCACGCGGATAAGTAACTTCATATCAAGCTCTGAGTGGTTTCAAACTAATGAAGCTAGATCGCAGAATTTTGGTTTTAGTTGTTCATCGAGTAACTGATCAGCAGTGCCATCTAGGTTCCACGCTGCTGAATCATGAATTTTTCGAAACTGACAATGGCATCATGGAACATTTTTTCAAACTTGGGTTTGGCTGCAAATTTCACAACAGACAGTGGAAAACGGAGATCCATGCCAACAGCGTACGTGAAACGAGAACCTGTAGCTGTCTCTTCAATCGTGTAATTCTCCACCATGCGCTTGGCGAAGGGCAATGATGTTTCACTGACATAGAAAGCCATTTGATAAGGTTCTCGCCAAATCATAAAGTGCTCCTTGATAGTCATTGCACCTACCTTAACGTTACGATCCGTCCCAGCACCGGGTTCACCGTCCCACACAGCCGACTTCATATCGGGAAACCAGCACAGCCAGGCATCTGTTTCGCGCAAGGCGGAAAAGACCGCTTCGGGTGGTGCCGTTAAATCTACTGTGTTTATAAACTGCAACGGGGCACGGTCAATATAATCGACATCGCCGACTTCACATTTGAATTTCATTTTTATCCTTCAGTAATAGAACGACAGAGAGTTTGAACACTGAAAATTATGAAACAGCATCAAGCCATTGGCGCAAGGCGAAAACATTGCCGTCTACATCGTGGGCGTATACCTGCCAATAGTTATCCATTAGCACTGGCTCGCTAACAAACTCCACACCGAGCTCAATCATGCGAGCGTATTCGGATTCAATATCCCCGACCTCAATAGAATAGGAGTAACCGAAACCGGTCACCGCGCGTTTGCCCACATAGGCGAGGGTTTCCGGCGTGCGATACTGCCAGAGTTCCAGGGTCTTGCACGTTTTGTCCATTTTGAACCATGACGCCTTCAAGGACAGATTATCAAAATTGATTACGTCATTCATGCGCGCATGATTGGTATAGTCACCCTTACGATTGGGCGAAAATGCCAAGACCTTTTCATACCAATGGGTCAGCCGCTCAAGATCGTGGGTGACCAGAGCAACCTGGGTCATCCACATGCTGTGACCCTGGCTGATCCAGCGCCCCTTATCGGGTATAGAGGCCAGAGGTTCTGGGTCCAATTGCTCCAGCTCGAACATATTACCTTCGCCATCGTAGGCGTAGGCGTAAGTGACGCCATAGCCACCCAGGTCCACCGGACCATCACCTCGGGACAGTATATCGGCACCGGCATCGCGAAATTTATCATAGCCTGAATTATTCGAGGCAGACTGAAAACACGTGTGGGTCATACCGGGCCCCTGCACAGGCATACGCTGAGTTTCACCGTTAGCATTGTGTTTGAACTCGATCAATTCAAACAACATGTTAGGCGCCTCGAGTATCGCGATCTCGTACTCGATACCAGCATGCCCAAACAAGGTGTCGGCTGCAGCGCTATTGCGGACAGTTTCACGCCGAATAAGCTTGAATCCGGTGACACCCTGGTAGAAAGCCAGCGTGCGATTGAGATCTTTTACGGAGAGCCCGATGTGATTCACATCCATCAGGGTCGTCGGTGAATCAGTGATTAGCGCGTCAGGATTTACTTCCACGGTCCACCCCTATTGTGCGTAAACATAACTGTTATGTTCCCACTCAGAAGCCCAGTCGTACCCGCAACCCGGCGTAACGCTGAGCCCCACGCGGGAGCTGGTGCAACAGTGTCTTGACATCATCGTAGATCGGGGACACATCGGCGATCCCAGCCGCATATTCTTCATCGAACAGGTTGTTAGCGAAGAGCGTAACAGTATAGCGGTTATTCGCACGTTCAGTGATACCGAGGGAAAGGTTACCCACGCCATAACTGTCGTGTACGGTAGCCGGGTTATTTGACAAAGAGAAGTTCAGCTCGTCCTGCCAAGTGTAACTGCCTGTGATAAAGCCATCAAAAGGAAGCGAAGGCAAGGGCAGGTCATACTGGGCACCAAGAGCGAACTTGAAGTCGGGGGAGTTGTTGAGGTCCTCGCCGGATAGATCCTGTACGCGAGTACCGGGTATGAGTTCCACGCAACCCTGGTCTTCGGTCTGGCCGGGATAGCAATTGGCTCCCTGGTAATCCTCGATGGTGGCGTCGACCCACGCGGCACTAAGAGTGAGGGTGAGATTTTCTCCAAGCAGTGCTACCGCATCGACCTCTAGGCCCTGGGTATTTAACTTACCCACATTGGTGAGGGTCGACCGCAATTCACCGTTTGTGAACTCAGTTCTCTGCCCCTGATAGTCGTCATAGTCGGTATAGAAAGCGGTGGCATTTAGTTGCAAACGCCGATCGAATAGCATCGTCTTTGCACCTATTTCCCAGGACACGGAAGTTTCAGGGTCTATTGGATCGCTAGCCTGGTCCTGATTTTCACCCCCTACATTGTAGGCCCCCCCTTTGTATCCCGTGGTGACACTGGCATACAGCATGCTGCCCTCGTCCAGGAAGTGCTGCAATGAGAGCTTGCCCAGCACCACGTCATCACTGTTACTGTCTGAGTAATCAGAAGCTTCAGCAAGGTTAAAGTAATCGACGGAAATTTTCTCGTCGTTGTAGCGGCCACCTAAGGTCAGGTGAGTATTTTCGGTCATACGCCAGGTGAGCTGTCCGAAAGCGGCTATGGTTTCGGTACCCGTACTGGCATTCCAGACGGAATAGGCGAGAGGGGAGGTCCGCTCGGAGTCTTTGTCGGTTTCTGCGTCGGCGTAATACAGCCCCACCAGGTATTCCCAGTCGCCATCGGATGGCGAGAGCAAACGCAGCTCCTGGGAGACCAAATCTGTCTCCATCTGGCTGTAGTTAACGATGCCGCCGCTCGGCAAAGGGCCAAATATGAGATCCACAAGTGCGTTGCTGGAAAAGTCATAACCAGACCAGTCAAAATCTTCTGCGAAATCGTACGAATAATCATTGACGGCGGTGATTGAAGTGAGCGTATGACCGCCCAGCTGCCAGTCTGCCTGCAGGCTAAAGCCCTTGTCCTTCGTTTCCGCGTCGGGCGGATTGTCGACCTCGGGGTCGCGGTTGGACTCAGAGGGATTGGTTAAAGGATTCATCAATTCAAAGGGGATGAACCCCGCAAAACTAGCACCGGGGTCTACGCTGCGAAACGTCGGAGCACAGCAATCGTCTTCGTCCTTGGTGGAAAAGGCGATCAGGCTGATATCCAGGTCATCGGTAGGCGCCCAGTCCAGGCGGCCGCGAAATCCTTTCCCTTCCCTGCCGTTAATGTCTTCATTGTCGAAGTGCAGGTTTTCTGCGTAGCCGGCATAGTCGGTGTAGAAACCGGTAAGCCGGTAGCCCAGTGTGTCCCCCAGAGGGCCTGAGAGCGAGCCTTTGAATCTGGTCTCATCATCATCGGTATAACTGGCTTCCACAAAGCCCTCTGTGATATCGCTACTTTTTTTGGTCACCACGTTAATCAAGCCGGCTGAGGCATTTTTGCCAAACAATGTCGATTGTGGGCCTCGCAGTACTTCGACTCTCTCAACGTCCACCAGGTTGGTGAATGCCTGCGCAGCCTGAACCTGGGATACATTATCAATAACCACCGCAACGCTGGGTTCCACAGAAATACTCCAGACGGCGGTACCGATGCCACGAATGCGAAAGGTGGAGGTCTGTTTGTCGCCACCTTCGTTATAGGTCAGCGAGGCAGAAGCGCGGGTAAGGTCTGAAATGTCCTGGATTCCCATGATTTCCAGGTCCTTGGCGCTTATCGCCGTCACTGCTACCGGAATATCCTGAAGACTTTCAGTCCGCTTCTGGGCTGTGACCAGTATTTCCTCGAGTTGCCGTTCCTGAGCCACGGCAGGGGTTTGCAGCGATAGGCTCGCCAGAATGCCTGCATATATGGAATTGCGTTTCATTAGTGAACGCTGTGAGTTGCGCTTCATAGATTCCCCCTGGAACAGACCAATATTCTTATCGCCACAGCATCATTTTGAGTTTTAGTGCTTATAAACGAGCGGTGCAGTGTTAGCCTCAAACACTACCTCTTATTGACTAGCCTTGCAATAAGAAATAGCGCCTGTTATCGTTTATCAATAGACACTGATTATTTGCTTGTTTTATGCCACAGCCAAAGAAGACCAGAACCCGGCTTGATCCGGAAACAAGAAAAAGTATGATCCTGGATCATGCCGCAAAGTTTATCGCGGCAGAAGGCGTTTCTGCCTTGACGATGGAGCGCCTGGGACAAGAAGCGGGCATAAGCAAGTCTCTGGTATATGCCTATTATCCCAGCATGACTGACTTGCTCCAGACTCTGCTAAAGCGTGAATACGCGCTTTTGAGAAAACAGCAGACAATCGCCGCCGATAGTGCAGTAACGTTTGAACAACTTGTTCGGCGTGTCACCCGGAGTTATCTTGCCTATATTGAAGACCGTGGTCTATTACTTGAAAGGTTGATGGCTGAACCCAGTGTCGCAACCGTTGGAGACCCCACCAAATTTCACCGTTCAACGGCAGTCAATCATATAGCTAAAATTGTTACTGATACTTTTGATATCGATATTGACGTTGCCATTCCGGTAGTTGATATTTCATTCGGGATGCCCGCGGCCGCTGGGAACTACCTAATCCATAACCAAGCCGATCGCCAAACCATCGAGGACATTACCGTCGCTATGATTGTTGGCAGCATAGAAGCGATCAGGCAAAAATATGATTCCTCATTAAAACCCCTGGTGAGACGTTAGTCGAAAAAGGGAACTTATATGTCAGCCCAAGCTGATACAGGAAGTAGGCATATCAGTGCCTATACTGGTCGAGTACCACAATCCATAAAACTGACTTATGCAGTAGGCACTGCTGCAGAAGCTATCATTGGCGTTGCTTTTAACTTCTTCAATTTTTTCTTCTATACCAATATTCTGGGTGTTTCCGGCACCATGGTCGGACTGGCGATTGCTATTGCACTGGTTTTTGATGCCGTGTCGGATCCATTAGTAGGCGCTATCTCTGATCGCTGGCGATCCAAGTGGGGAAGGCGACATCCCTTTATGTTTGCGGCGCCTGTTCCTGTAATGATTTGCCTGTTTTTAATCTATTCGCCACCTGAAAGTCTGGAAAGTTTTGGGCTGTTTTTATGGCTAACGATACTCTCCGTCATTATGCGAACCAGCATCACCCTATTTAATGTGCCTCACCTTGCACTCGGCGCCGAACTGTCCGCCGACTTTACAGAGCGCTCGCGAGTGATGAGCGTCACTGCTTTGTTCGGAGCCGTCGGCGCGTTTGGATTTGCCTATATTGCCTATACCTACTTTTTTGTTTCCTCCCCGGAATATTCCAATGGCATGCTGGATCCTTCAGCCTATGTTTCGCTAGCGATATTCGCAGCATCAACGGGTGGTTTGATGATGCTGCTATCGACGGTTTGTACCATGCACCTTATCCCCAGACTACCCGTCGTCCCTCTCGACCTGCCTCGATTTACATTCCTGGAGTTTTATCGGGATTGTGGATCAGCCTTAAAAAACCGTAACTTCCGGGTATTGCTTATAGGGATTCTCCTGCTCACTGCAACAACAGGCACAAGAGAAACTATCGAATTACATGTCAATAGCTATTTTTGGGAGTTGCAGCCAGATCAAATCCGCTATTTTGCTTTGGCCGGCTTTATTGGGCCCATTATAGGGTACCTAATAACCGCAAGACTGCATGACAGATTTGAAAAGAAGCCCGTTATCATTGTTTCATTTATTGGTATTTTAATCACCGCTGCTGATGCCACAAGCCTGCGTATTCTCGGCTTCTTTCCAGAGAACCATTCTGATTATTTGCTGCCTTTACTGATGACAAATTTTATATTGCAGATAACTTTCATCGTAATATGGACCATCAGTGTCATGTCGGCACTAGCCGACGTAGCCGATGAACAAGAGTTGGCGAGCAATCGCCGCCAGGAGGGCATACTTTTTGCCGCTCGTTCATTTTTTAAAAAGGCATCTACAGGTTTCGGGCACTTGTTGGGAGGTATAGCAATTGACTGGATCAAATTTCCTGTGAGCGCAGAACCCGGAACGGTCGATGCTGACATGCTTGTCAAACTGGGACTTCTGGATGGCCCAATTGCCGTTATTCCAGGCATCATCGCCATCTTCTTCTTTATGCAATACAGTTTGAGCCGCAAAAGACACGGCGAAATCCATGCTGAACTCAATGAACGACATGCGGCCGGTGACTCAGGGCGATCCCCCGACTAACGCTTAGCATCTCAACTCACCAGGGTGCTACCGCCATCAACCGGAATAATCTGGCCGGTAATAAAGGCACCCGCTTGACTAGCCAGCATAATGGCCACCCCTGCAATATCCGTTTCACCGCCCCAACGATGCAATGGAATGACCGCGCATTCTGCCTCATAAGCCGCCTGGTCGTGGCTGACATACTCAGTCATCTTGGAAAAGAAGCGTCCAGGGGCGATGGCATTGACTCGTATATTATCGTCCGCCAAATCCTTGGCCAGATTACGGGTTAGTTGGTGAACCGCCGCCTTGCTAGGACCGTAACTGTAGGCCATTAAACTATCCCCGACGATACCGGCCACAGAGCCAATGTTAATGACACTCGCCGTGTTGCCAGCAGTACCCGCATTTTTAAGCAGCGGCAGGAGCGCCTGGGTCAAAAAGAAAGGGCTTTTGACATTGAGATCCATGACCCTATCCCAGCCTTTTTCAGGAAATTCACCCAATACCGCCCCCCAGCTGGACCCGGCATTGTTGACCAAAACATCAACTCGGCTCTCCTTTTCTGACAAGGTCTCAACGAGTTTTTGAATCTCCTCGAGGGAGCTAATATCACCCGACAAGGCAATACATTCTCCGTATTTTGATAGCTCCTCAGCGGTTGCCAGACAGGCTTCGGTTTTACGCGCGGTAATATAGACACGTTTGGCACCGGCTTCCAGGAAGCCCCTGGCCATGAAAGAACCAAGACCTCGAGATCCGCCAGTAACAACACAAACCTTGTCTTTCATAGAAAAAAGGGTTTCTAGCATATTGGGTATCCTTTGAGCTAGGCAATCAAATGAGGCGTTAGCTCTTTGAGGATGGGATGAATTTCGATAAAGGCTTCTTTCATTGCACCCAAGGCCATGTCTATCTCGCCCTCCGTCAACGGCGTTGATGTTCTCAGAGCCATCATGTTTTCGAGCGTCATCACCCCTTTGTTAATCAGCGAACGACGAAACAGTGCCATCGTTTCATTTAATCCTGGTGTGTGATTACCAATTAAATAAAATACCGGATCTAACACTTGTTCTTCTGTCGTCAGATGAAGACTCTGATGATTACCATAGCCTAGCACCTGTCCTCTAATCCCCAGATCCTTGAGAATCTCCTGGATACCATTCGCCAACAAGTCGCCTTTGGTATTGAGTCGCGCAATTTCCTCAGCGTCGAGTATCTCCAAACACGCTTTGCTAGCAGCGACCGTCATGGGGTCACCTGTATGCGCAGCAATCGCAGCGACTCTAACTTCCTCCTTTTGGCTAAACAGCTTCATGATATCGTCGCGGCCACCAATAAGACCCATCGGCAACCCACCTCCGATACCTTTGCCATAGCAGCACAAATCGGGCTCTACATCGAACAATGCGCCAGTGCCGCCATGATCAAGCCAGAAATTCACAATCTCATCAAAAATAAGAACAATACCGTGTTCATGGGTTAGCTCTCTCAGGAAGCTTAGATAGCCATCGTGAGGAAGAATAGTACCCCCTGTTTGAACACCTTCAGTGAGAACAGCGGCTATATCAGCCTTATTTTCACGGATAATTTTTTCTGTTCCCTCTTTGTCATTCCAGTGGACAAACAGCACATTGTCCAAGGTATTCTTGGGTATTCCCCGTAAACCTGCGGGCATCATTGGATTGGGAGGCATAGCGATTGCATCGTCGTAGGTACCGTTATACCCACCTATTATCCTTACGATTTTTTCCCTGCCAGTAAAACCTCTGGCAGCCCGTATGGCCCACATAAAAGACTGGGAGCCGCCCAATGTGTTCCACACCTTATCGACAGAGGGAACCCTCTTACACATCATTTCAGCCAATTCGTCCCTGGTGGTATCCCCCATAAAGGTAACCAGGCCCTTTGGCACCTGCTCTTGAACAGCTTGTGCAATCTTCGGGTGATTGTGTCCAGTAATACAGGTCATACCCATGATGAGGTCGAGATAGCGGTTACCATCGACATCGTACATATAGCATCCATCTACCCGCTCAGCATAAGCGGGGTAGGTTCCAGTGCCGTGAGACCGCAGCGCGCCGCCGGGTGTGAACTGCTCTGCTCGTTCAGACAACTCCCGGGACTTGGGCGTCATTTCCCGCCATACGGCCTCTACTTCTTCCTCATATTTTTTTAGAAGCTCTTCACCTTTGGACATGATTTATCTCCTTTCCTACATCTGATAGTTATAGATGAATCTATAGTGCATTAATTTTTGAACAGCGCCTGATATCGGGTATCGCGTAATCAATTGGATCGCTGGGCGATTAGTTCGTCACGCATGGCCTCAGGAGACTCCACCTTGGCTTTATCGCGCGCCACCAGTTCCGGTGGCACATACCAATGCAGCTTATCGCCGTGATAGGCATTCCAAACACATTCAGCAACTTCGACCGGTGCGATTGTCCTGCTGGCATCCGTTCGGCTTGCATTCATTTTCGGGATATTCGGGACGGTAGATAACACCTCTGCTTCCGTGTACAAATCACCTTGCCACAGCGGTGTGTCGATAATACCCGGCAGCACATCGGACGCCCTGGAGCCGTAGCGGGCCAACTCAACACTCAAGGCCTCGGTAAGTCCTTTAACCGCATGTTTTGTGGCAGCGTAAGTCGCCATCCCAGGGGACCCAAAAGTGGCAGATCCCGATGACGTGGAAAAGCAAAGCGAATTCTCAGTCTCTTTCAACAGGGGTATGGCTGCGTAGATACCAATTAGCACCCCAACGAGATTGATATTGACCATATCCAGAATCTTGTCAAAGGGCACCTTATCCAAACTACCACCCACCGCCACACCGGCGTTATTAAACATTATGTCCAGACGACCACCTGTCCGCTCACCAAATGAAGCCATAGCGGCATCAAATTCTTTCTTGTCACGCACATCCAGGTACGACGTGACACAGCTATTATCCCTAAGATCCCCAAGCGCCTTTTCAAGCGTTTGCAATGCCTCTGCGTCAACATCATAGCAGCCGACAAACCAGCCCTTTTTGTGGAAAAGAGTGGCTGTCGCTCGACCGATTCCGCTCGCAGCTCCGGTAATGAAAATAGATTTCTGCGCCATCAGCTCTCTCGCTTTTCGTCAATTGTATTCAGGATCGGACTACTCAGTCCTTTAGAATTACCTTTCAATATCGCCTTGGCGCCTACAGTGTGGTAGCTACAACAGGGCGACAAGCATAAATCTTATTGCTCATATCGTCAATAAGGTGCAAGATTACTTCTCAGTGGTTAGGCTGGCCTGGCTTTCTCGCCACCACAAATAGTGCGAGACCTCCACCCGGCAACGCCAGGCAAGGGAATCGATATGGGAATAGTTGATGTGATTCTGAGCTTTTTCCAGGAAGAAGTTCTGTTGGCAGTCGGTCTACAGGAGTTTGTGGAAATTCTGCGCAGCGGAGACCTGGCACGGCTTTGGTCATTTGAAGGCGCAACAGCGCTGGTTGTTTTTATTGTACCTGCCCTGCTATTCCTGGAGGTTACGGCCACTGCCGTTCAGGGAACATTCCGGTGGCAGCATTACAGGATGCAGGCGCTGATCTATATCACCAGCCGGGTGTTTGCCCGTACCCTGAGCATTGGTATCGGCCTGGCTATAATCACCTGGGTCCGACCTTATCGTCTTATCGACACGTCTCCTACGTGGTACTGGTTTATTTACGCCTACCTCGTGTTTGAGTTCTCCCACTTCATCTACCACTGGACGTGCCACAGGGTGCGCATCTTGTGGTGCCTGCACGCAACACATCACGCTCCACCGCATATGAACCTCTCTGTTTCCTATGCTCACTTTTTCCTTGAAGCGCCCTATGCTGACATCGTTCGCCTCGGTATTTGTACATTGGCTGGTGTTGACCCTCTGCTTCTTCTGGTCGTCCTGGGTATCGACTCAATCTGGGGCCATGTCATCCATGTGGGTGAAGAACTGGTTCCCAAAGGACGCATGGGCATTCTGGGCAAGTTCATCCTGACGCCATCACATCACCGGGTGCACCACTCGCGAAACCCGGAGTATATCGATAAGAACTACTGCAATCTGCTGCCGCTCTGGGATCGGCTTTTTGGGACCTATCAGGACGAACTCGCAGATAAACGTCCCATTTATGGCGTCAGCCGCGAGATTGATACAGATAGTCTGACAGACATGTATTTCGGAGAAATCGCTGCACTGTTCCGGGATATGAAGCGTATATCGGGAGTAAAGAACAAGTTGGCTTATCTCGTGATGCCGCCGGGCTGGCACCCCGCCTCAGTACTGGCGCAGTGGCAACCTGAAGAGGAGGCTCAGGGCCATAGAAACCGCGAATAGTAAATTGGCCGCGAGTATCCTGGAGGGTGGCGTATATGCATGGGGAGATATGCCCATGCCTCCGATGTCCGGTTTAACCGCACACCAAGCAAGCCTGCTTGCCGAGTACGTCTTGCGACAATAATGCGCTGCATATACCTGCTACGGCTGACCTGCCTTGCGCGGCCGAGGCAGTCATATATTCAGCACTCAATACCCACTGTCAGACGCTTCATCATCTATCATCTGGTTTTTCCCCACTTTTCTCCAGTTTTCGATGTATCCGTTGGGCCCACTGGCCTAAGATCCAACATCAAATACTAAATGGCGGACAGACAGCAGATTTGTACCGCCAGATAAAGCAGGGTCGATGAATGATGAATCAGGGTAATTCACTGCTAGGTGAGGCAACACAGGAAGAACTGACTGCCTGCATTCGACTACTGGCCCTGAGTGTAGTGCAACATCGCGCCACTCACAGCTTTGTGCCTTTCAGGGACTCCGTCGATCAACTGCGCCCCGGGGGTAATAATGCAGAGAAAGCAGGACTAATCGTAGCGGGCAGAAACGCTGTCGAAGAGGCTTTGGAACTGGTCCGCGTAATCGCAGCAGATTCTCCGCTCGAGACCGACCCGGAGCCCGACAGCGCGCCACCGGAAAACCGCAAACAGCTTCGCATCAACGTCACCGCCCCCATCAAACTAATATGGCCCGGTGACGACAGCCCCACCGTCGCCAGACTTCAAAATATTTCCTGGGGCGGGGCCTCCATCATGGTCAATGAAGTCAGGATGGACAAAGGTGATACTCTGCAGATACTGCTTCCCGGCACCAAAGGGACACCCATCAACATCGAAGCCAAGTTCCTCAGGAGCTGGAATCTCGCCCCGGGAGAGGGAGAAGGCGAGGGCATCGCTGTACGCTTTTCCAGCCTCGCCACACGCGACGAAGACGAGCTCGAAGCTGTTCTGAAATTATTGGCGCAATCCGCGGATAACGAAGGCCTGCGGCAACATGCCCGGCTCACGCAACGATTGGATATCCAGTTCGATGGCGACGAGCTACGCGCCACGCTGGACGATATTTCCGCAGGGGGACTGTGTGTCACCTTGCCTGACCCGCTACAGATAGGCCAGTCGCTGCAGGCCGTGATCAGTACTTTCGATGAGGGTTGTTCCCTAAAGTTACGCGCCCGCGTCGTCAGGCAGGAAACCATTCGAATGGGGAAAACTGAGCTTTACCAGGCGGGCCTGAAGTTCGAACATCCTACGGAAGAACTGAACCAGCTCACCCGGGATCTGGTAAGCGAGATGATCGTCAATCGACGATAATGCACTATCAATGGACTTGACGGTTCTAATGTAATGGACCGCCCCCACCCACGCCGCTAGACCGGCGGAGACTTCCAGCTAAGTTGCCAATACCCTTCGATGGGCTTCCGGTTTGGACCATTGTACGGGTCTGCCAAAAGGCGTGCCGTCAAAGCATGAAGATCATATCCGTTTCAGTTCTTTTAAATATGCACGCGGAGACAAGCCTGTGACCTTGCGAAAAGCGCGGCTAAAATTTGTGGGGTCGGTATAGCCAAGCCTAGTAGCAATTTCGGAGACAGAATAACCCTGATCTTGAATCCACTGCTTGGCCAAATCAATCCGAACCTGTGGGTAGCGAATTGAAAATTCATCAATTGGATCAACTGGTTACAAGTTCGGCCCCAGACCGAAGTTCGGTTTTAAAAACCTGTTACCCTTCTTCCACTTACAGCCTCACAGGGGGACCCCGCCGGTCTAGCTGCGTAGGTTTGGGGTGGTTCATTACATTAGAACCAGATTCCCGTATAGGTAGACCGAAAATGCGAGATTGCTAAAAGTCGCTATCTGGGCTAATTTTCACACACAGCGATATTCGGCGGGTGCACTCACCCATGGCGGATTATTTAATCAAATATTGGAGTTTTTACTATGGCTGTCTTAATAAAATCATTCCTGTTGTCACTGGCAATGGCATTTGCGAGTCACACCGCGTTGGCTGGTGCCGAAGAAAATGTGCCCTTCCAGGAAGCAAAGAAGGCCTTTATCGATGCGGGCGCTGCGGAGATCTTCAACACGGCGTACGGCTATGCCCTTTTTCCGAGCATTGGCAAGGGTGGCATCGGCATTGGTGGTGCCCATGGTAAAGGTCGAGTATTTGCCGGCGGCCAGATGACGGGTACTACCGGCATGACCCAGATAACCGTGGGCTTTCAGCTCGGTGGCCAGGTATTCAGCCAGGTTATTTTCTTTGAGGATAAGCGGGCCTACGACGAATTCACCTCTGGTAATTTTGAGTTCGGCGCACAGGCTACTGCGGTTGCCCTGACTGCAGGCGCATCTGCGTCTGCGGGTGGCGGTGCGGGTGCATCTGTTGGCGTCAGCGGTGGCCAGAATAACGCCAACGCGACGGGTTCATACAGGAAAGGGATCGCAATCTATACCATAGCCAAAGGCGGCCTGATGTATGAAGCCTCACTGGGCGGACAGAAATTCAGCTTTACCCCAAATTGATTGTCTGTTGGCTCGCAAGCGTTCCCTGATCTAGCGGTAGCGCTACAGACCAGTTCATGATCGTCCGCGGTGGAGCAGGCCTTACACTTCTGATTCGCACGTTTCTGGTGTGAAACGCTCTGGTCATCCCGCTGATTCTGGTTCTGTCGCGAACTTTGTCGCGTTTCAGTAAGCGACAATCAGCGGGCGCAGCTATCCTTCCAGGGCCAGCTCGTAAAACTGTTCCCACGCTGGCAGTGAAGGTCTTTGAACCTGTGCATGGCGAATTGCTATTTTTTGTTTATATTCAGCCACTTACACGCCCCAGGGATTAAGAGCGACCGCCCTTTCTCCAAGGGTGTTGTGAGATCCCTCTTTCCGGATTACAATTAGGAACCTATAAGGTTCTCACTGAATCTCGGAGATTTTTAATGTCTATGAAGGCAACCTCAGTTCGATTGGATGATGAAACCCTGGATCGGGTTGGCCGTATGGCAGAAGCCATGGATAGACCCCGTGCCTGGCTCATGGCACACGCCATCAAAAAGTTTATTGAACAGGAAGAGTGGTTTATCCGAGAAGTAGAGCTTGGCATTGAAGCAGCCGATGAGGGACGACTAGAAGAGCATGCTGACGTAAAGGCGAGATGGGAGGCTAGGCGTGCAGCTGAAATGGACTGAGCCCGCGGCCCAAGACCTCGATAAAATTGAGGAATATATTTCCAGAGAGAATAGTCCAGCAGTAGCGATCGACATCGTTCTAAAAGTTATCGAGACAGTGGAAATGGTCTTGCCAACTCATCCACGTGCAGGCCGAATGGGGCGCGTTACTGGCACCCGTGAATTCGTAATCAAAGGCGCACCCTTCGTCGTCATCTACAGACAAATCGGCTCTGATCAGTTGCAAATAATCCGCGTACTCCACGATGCACAGCAATGGCCATCAGCTAATTAGCGCGAAGGGGTTCGGCCAAACCCCAAAGTTCGGTTCCAAAAACCCCTTACCCTTCTTCAACTTACAGCCGTCCAGCTCGGTATAGCCCACCACGAATCTCGGCATAAGGTCGGTGTCGGCTACCTTACCCCTTCCCACCAGAAAATCCCGTTAGCTTTCGCAAAGACTACCGGTGGGATAAACACTGTCGTGGTCTCTTTCACCTTCCCATAGCGGCGTGAATTGCGAATTCTCCAGGGACAGGTCAGACTCCATTGATTATTTTGTGGAGATACTCGATGGCAAAACGTACACGGGCCGAAAAAAAGGCCAGTAAACCCCAGCTTTCTACCGAGGCCCGGGCTCAAGTGCAAACCATCACTAACACAGTGACACCGGTGGGCTTTACCAAGCAGCAACGGAAGGAGGTGCAACAAGCTATTGAAAGCGGCATGGCAACAGTCAGAGCCCAGGCCAACAGTAAAAGCCGAGAGCGGGAGAAAAAACTCAAACAGTTGCAAAAGCAGTTAGCGACTGACGGGGGTAATATTGCCATCGCCACTGAAGCGAGCCACGGCAAATCGAATCTGAGTGTGATTTTACCCTGGGGTTTACTATCGCTGACCTGGATAGGGCTGGCCATTTATTTGGGGATGTTTGCTTAGGTGCCAGAAACAGAAAGCAGGGTTTGCGTGGCTAATTTTTAAATTTCATGTAGCATCAGAAAGTTAGCTGTTTATGCTTTCAGCACCAGCGACGGTACCGACAAGTTAAAAATTAGAAGCAAAACATTTCCTACCGCCTCACATCAGGCCACTACTCTATTCCAATCAGCGAACGCACTCATCCTGAGATTTCGATAATGTTCAGCGCGAACCAAATGCCTCCCAAGATTGAATAGATTGCTGACGGCCGCGTGAGCGCCAACGAATCTCTGAGCCTGCCCCACTGATTTGAACTTCCGCATCCCTCGCTCCCTCACCCTAGTAGCCTCATGTGATTGCTCTGCCCGATTATTCTCATACTGTTTAGTACTGTGGATCGTTTCAGGAATTAGTTCACGGTGAGCAACACCATAGCTTCGCAGCTTATCAGTCACAATCTTCCTTGGTTCGCCTCCATGACTTCGCAATAGACGTTTGAAAAAGCGCTTAGCTGCAGCTCCATCACGCTTTGCTTGAAGATACACATCAACCACCTCTCCATCCTGATCAACTGCCCGCCACAGATAGTGCTGCTTACCGTTAATCTTTACGAAAACCTCATCAATGAAGAAGGTATCGCCGTAGCCTCGGTGTTTTCGCTTCAGGCGGCGGGTATAAATGGCTCCGAATTTGATACACCACAGACGGATCGCTTCGCGGCTGACAGTGATGCCCCGTTCAGCCAGTAGATCCTCGATATCGCGATGGCTGAGATTGAATCTGTAGTACAGCCAGACGGCGCAGCGTGCAGGCGTGTAACTAGAATATCGCTAAAACAACGCCATAAAAGAGTACGAGAAATCCGCCTACTTCAGCGACGATGAGCGACCACATCATCATCGCCAATATAACAGGCTGCACCGTCGTGTTACCAGGTATGCTGTATTCGACGTTTACCATCCACAGGGGTATGCGCGAATCGTCAAAGTCATCGAGAATGAACTCACGGAAATTCTGAGGTAACTTGGTTACCGCCCTGCTGAGCCTCATGCTTAATCGACACCGGCACACCCGCCTCTAGAGATTTTTCAGGCAGGGCATCGTGTGCACACAGATACTCTCTTATAGCACCACCGCCGATCGCCACCAGCACATCATTCAAGGTATAGGAAATATAAAGGCCCTGTTGAGAGTAGACACCCTCGCTGATTCTGTCGACAGGGCTTGCTGATCTGGAGAAGTTCGCGCTTTTTGACCCCAAAACCCTGTTCACTGTGTTGGGCATGCCATTCATATCCGTTCAATCCTGAACGACGGCACGCAACAGCTCATGCCACACGGTTTCCACTGGCTTCCTTGATGGCTGAGCACTGTTGGACTGGAATCTGCTACCGCGCGCCCTTCCAAGCGAAAAGAGCCAATGTTTCAGGTGGTGCTCTGGTCGGTGGTGCCAGGTGTGGCAGGGTGGGGGTGTTCTGCTCCTTTCTCTCAAGATGAGCCAGAATTCTATCGATGACGTCCTGGTCCTCGATACATGCGATGACCCTGACAGGTCCGCCACAAAGACTGCAGACCTCGATGTCGATGTTGAAAACACGCTTTAGCCGTTGAGCCCAGGTCATTGCGGCATGGCGCTCGGCGGGTGTGTGGACTTCTGTGTTGGAGTTCGACTTGACGCCTTTCCCGCGTCTCGCTGGCGTGACGAGCCCTCGCCAGCGATGGTTCGGTGCCAGGACGCCATGGTAGCGGGTGAGGTTGACCCTCGGCTTCGGCACCAGTGCCGCCAGACGGGCAATAAAATCCACGGGTTCGAAGGCCACCTGGGTCGTTCCGTCCCGATAAGGCGTCTTCAGGGTATAGAGAACCTTGCCGGTGGAACTGAGAGATAGACGGGGGGTGGCGACAGCGGGGCGGGCGATGTACCGGCAGAGTCGCTCCCGTTTATCCTTTTGATGTCCTTCACAGCTCACCCCGGCGTGTAGCGAGAATCCGTTGGCCTTGGCAACGCGTTCCAGTCCGGGATCAGCGCTTTCCAGTGGACGGATGGTGCGAATCATGAAGGCCTTGCGCCCCTGCTGCGGGCCGACGGACAAATTAATAGTGCTGCTTGCCGTTGATCGGTTGATCCGGGACACCGGCGGTGGCTGAGATTGAATCTGTAGTACAGCCAGACGGCTGTAGGAAATTATGTTAGGTGGAGATCTATGGCGTTTCTAAGTATTCATCGCCGGATTGTATCAATTTCGGTGATTTAACTTGTCATTAGTACCACTCTCGGGGAGCAGCAAAAGGGACCCAACAAAAAAACAAACTGCACCGGCCAATGTGAACACAATTGATAGCGTTATCCATGTGTCATTGGCTTCATTGGGAAGCACGAAAGCAAACACTGCAGCGATCATAAAACCTATGCAACCCAGCAGGTTGATAAGCGTTACCCACCAGGAAAGCTCAAGTGGATTCCATGCCAGATGCCGGTGGCAGGTCTCGATAAACGCGAGATAACCAGAGGCGAGAAACAGAATTGATCCCATAATATTTGGAACCCAGATTTCCAGCTCCTGCTGCCACCAATTCAGTCCGGGGATCATGGCATCAAATGTGTTGAAATTGAAAAACACAGTACCGGGAAATTGCAGCGCACAACTCACCCAGCCAATATCCTTGGGCCTCCAGCCGAAAAACTGCCGGCGGTGTGGCGCCTGCTCTCGGGTCAGATGATCAGCGGGGGCATTGGCAGCTTGGAACAGCTGCAGGTAGGCAGCGCTTGTAAAGGGAATCGAGCCTGCGAAAAAAACTGCGTTAACACCTGTAGAACTCAATCCCAGCCATTGAGCCAGCGCAGGATTGAGGCTGAGCACGCATCCCGTGGCAAAGAGAAAGGCACCCAATGCAAAGACCGTTCCTATCCACCAATTCAGCTCGCGGGGAGCCCAAACCCAACTCCCCACTCTACCCCGAAGTGCCAATTCGACACTGCTGATCAATTTCTTGCGGTTGTCCCGTGATAGCCAGACATACTGCGATTCATCCAAATGCCTGCGAACGCGCCGGGTTATAAAAGGCCAGGGACCGCTCGATTCAACCTCCTGATCATCTGCGCGCCTGCCACCCGCTTCGGGGATTACGTTAATGATGGAAACCCGAGGCCTCATCACTTGTCAGCGGCGCCTGCAAGGGGTGCTTCTTCAAGTAGTCGAGAGACGCCTTCATATCATCCAGTAACAGGGATGCAAGGTCGCGGCTGACGCCGTGACGAACCAGTATCCGCTGGATGGCCAGGTCTTCACAATTCGCCGGCAGCGCATAGGCGGGAACCTGCCAGCCGCGGGCCCGCAGTCGATCAGCGAAATCAAACAGGCTGAAGCCCGGATTAACGCCCTCCTTGATGCGCCAGCAGCAGGACGGAATACCGCCATCGTGTTTGCCGTCATAAATAATCTCGAAGGGGCCCAGTTTTTCAATTTCAGCGGACAGGTACTGGGCCGTGTCATAGCAGTGGCCATGGATCTTTTGGTAGCCTTCCCTCCCCAGCCGGACAAAGTTGTAATACTGGCAAACCACTTGTCCGCCGGGTCGGGAGAAATTCAGGGCTATGTCACGCATATTACCACCTAGGTAATTTACCCAAAACACCAGTTCCTCTGGCAGATCGTCGGGTTCGCGCCAGATAGCCCAGCCCACACCTAGCGGCGAGAGGCCAAACTTGTGCCCTGATGCATTGATGGACTTGACTCGCGGCAGCCTGAAATCCCATTCAATTTCCGGGGCGCAAAAAGGCGCGAGAAAACCACCACTGGCGGCATCAACATGAATCGGAATATCAATCCCGGTCTCTTGCTGAAAATTATCCAGCGCATCTGACACGGCCTTTACCGGCTCGTACTGACCAGTGAATGTCACGCCCAGGGTTGGTACCACGCCAATGGTATTTTCGTCGCAGCGCTTTAACACCTCCTCGGGCGTCATCAACAGGCGGCCGTTCTCCATTGGGATTTCGCGATGTTCGATGTCCCAATAGCGCGTGAACTTGTGCCAGCATACCTGTACCGGGCCCGTGATCAGGTTGGGCTTGTCGATCGACTTACCTGTGGACTTGCGCTTCGCCTCCCAACGGCGCTTCATACCCATGCCACCAAGCATAGCCGCTTCGCTGGATCCGGTAGTAGAGGTACCGACAGCGTTCTCTCCCGCCGGCGAATTCCATAAATCGGAGAGCATTCGAATGCAGCGCGCCTCGATCTCCGCAGTCTGAGGATACTCATCTTTGTCGACTATGTTCTTGTCAATGCAGTCATCCATCAACTGATGTACTTCGGGCTCCTCCCAGGTCTGGCAAAATGTCGCCAGGTTCTGGCGCGAGTTTCCATCAAGCATCAACTCGTCGTGAATCGCACTGTAAGTGGCTCGCGGGTTTTGCTCAGATGCAGGGAATGTGCTTTTCGGCAGCCCTATGCTGGAAAATTTGGATCCATAAAGGGCGTCATTAGCGTTATCTTCCATGGTATTCGGCTCTTGTGTCGGTATTTCGGTACAAAAATGGCCCAACTATTCTGCTCTACGCCGATAATCGTTGCCTCATATAATATTCGGCCTCAACTCGCTAGGGCGCTGGTAGAATTTTCAGGACGCGCATCGTCAGGTTCAATGACGTTGTGCTCGCTAGCCAGGAAGGTATAAATCGACGGTAGCATAAACAGTGTGAACAACGTGCCAACCGACATCCCTACCGCGATGACTATGCCGATGGAAAACCGACTCTCGGCGCCAGCGCCAGTGGCTATCACCAGAGGCAGCACACCGATTACCATGCAGGCGGTGGTCATCAATACCGGCCGTAGTCGAACACCTGCGGACTTGAGGATAGCATCATGGCGGTTAAGGCCTTCATCTCGCTGCAGGTCGTTGGCAAACTGCACAATCAAAATACCGTGCTTGCTAATTAGGCCGATCAAGGTCACCAGACCCACCTCGGTGTAGATATTGAGCGTCGCCATGCCAAAGTACAGCGGTAGCATGGCGCCGAATATCGAAAGCGGCACGGTAGTGAGAATAACCAGCGGATCGCGGAAGCTCTCGAACTGTGCAGCTAGCACGAGGTAGATGATTACTATAGCCAGAAAAAAAGTGGCTATCAGTGAGCTGCCTTCCTGCAGGAACTGTCGCAATTGGCCTGATGCGTCCAGCAGATAACTCTCAGGCAGTATATCCTTTGCCTGCGCCAACATGTATTCGTGAGCTTCCTGCAGGCTCACACCAGGCATCATTTTACCCTCAATGGTAGCGCTGTTGAGTTGCTGGAACTGGTTGTTCTGCGAGGGTCGAACGCTCTTATTCACTTCAATCACGCCTGATAGCGGTACCATGGAACCGTCTGCACTGCGCAAGAAGTACGTGCTCAGCGCCGCCTTGTCCAGTCGGGACTCGCGCGGCACCTCTGAGATCACCTGGTAGCTGCGCCCTTCCAGTGAGAAATAGTTTATAAAGCTCTCGCTGAGATAGGCCTGCAATACCTTGCCGATTTCCTGGGCGTTGATACCCAGAGTGGCGGCTTTGTCACGATTGATCGATATCTCCAACTGGGGTCGGTTCATCTTTAGGTCATTTTTTACAAAGATAAATTTTCCGCTGCTGGAGCCGGCCTCAGTGAGCTTTTCAACGTGGGCGTACATTGTTTCAAGGTTGTCGATAGCCGACTTGATCACCAACTGATAGGGCAAGCCCTGTGGTGTTCCAGGTAACACTGGTGGTGAGAAGGTGTAGGTTTGCAAGCCAGGATATTCTTGTAGTTCGGCCTGCATGGCGTGTTCAATCTCCTGGGCGGTGCGCTCGCGCGAGTCCCAGTCAGTCAAAATGTCGATACCAAATAAAGTGGAGTTATTCTTGTAGCCGTAAATACTGAATGAGGTTTGAGTCTCTTTCAGCTCGCTGAACATCTTTTCCACCGGCTTGGCCGTTGCTTTCAGATAATCGGTATTGGCATAGATGGGGCCGGTGCCCATGACCATTACTGCGCCCTGGTCTTCCTCCGGAGCCAGCTCCTGAGCCGTGTTCATCAGCATAAACACCAGTGCTACCAAGATGGTAGCGGCCAGTGGCCACACGAAGGTCCGGTTGGCCAGCAGAACACTTAGCCGCCTCTCGTAGGCCTCACGCAAACGTTCCAGTACTGCGTTGATGCGTTTAACATTCGGGGTGTTAACCGCCTCGAGATTAAGCACGCGCGAACACATCATCGGCGATAGCGTGAGCGCAATGAATCCTGATATCAGGACCGCGCCAGCAAGGGTGAAAGCAAACTCGGTAAACAGCGAGCCGGTGAGCCCGCCCATGAATCCGATGGGGGCGTAGACGGCTGCCAGGGTGATGGTCATGGAGATCACTGGCGACGCTATCTCGCGGGCGCTTTGCAGTGCGGCCTGCAACGGTGCCACGCCGTCTTCCAAATGTCGGGTGGTGTTTTCTACTACCACGATGGCGTCATCCACTACCAGCGAGATAGCCAGCACCAACGCCAGCAGTGTTAGCAGATTGATGCTGAAGCCCAGGGCAAGCATGACAAAGAGCGTGCCGATCAGTGACAGTGGAATGGTTAGCACTGGAATGAGTACCGAGCGCATGTTACCCAGGAACAGGAACACCACCACTATCACGATCAAGAGCGCCTCAACCAGGGTTCGGGTTACTTCTTCAATCGAAGTGCTGATATAGCGGGTGGAGTCATAGCTCATCTTCAAGCTTATGCTAGCCGGGGCCGCACCCTGAACCTCTGGCATGACTTTGTAAATACCAGCGATCACGTCCAGCGGGTTCGAATCGGCGGTGTTCGATATGGCGATCATTACACTGGATTCGCCAGCCGCGGACACCTCCTCGTCATAGTTATTGGCGCCAAGCTCGACGGTGGCGATATCGCGCATTCGCACTAGGCGTCCATCCACCGATTTGATGGTGATATTTTCGAATTGCTCCACGGTTTGCAGGTCAGTCTTTGTATTTATATCGATTTCAATGAACTTCCCCTTGAATCGACCGGATGCGCTCACGGCATTATTTTTCTGTATAGCATCCTGTACGTCTCGAGCATCTATCGACAGGGCTGACATTTTCATTGGATTCAGCCACAGGCGCATGGCAAAATCCTTTTCACCCAATATATCGATCTCATTGACGCCATTTATTGATGAAAACAGGGGTACTGCGACCCGACTCACAAAGTCCGAGGTTTGTTGGGTTTGCAGAGTAGGCGAGGTGAATGCCAGGTAAGCTACCGGAGGCTGCGACGAGGATTTGGTAATGCTGGAATCCTGGGTACCCTCCGGCAACCGATACTTCACCTGTTGCACAAGGGCCAGCACCTCTGCCAATGCGGCGTCGGTAGGATAATCGAGCTTTAGGTAAAGGGTAATTGTGGAGAGGCCCATCTCGTTCTGGGCATACATGTAATCAATGCCTTCCGTCTGTGCCACCTTTTGCTGTATGGGCTGGGTGACATAGCCCTGCACATTGCTGGCACTAGCCCCCGGATAAACGGTACTGATGGTGATAACCCCGGTCTCCATCTGCGGGTATTGCCTTACCTGCAGGTCCTGAAGGGCCTTCATGCCAAGTACAAACAACACCATGCTGAGAACGATAGCCAGCACCGGGCGGCGGATGAATATATCAGTGAAGGACATGGCTATTGCCCCGTGACAGCGGTGGGGTCTAGCTTCACATTATTGTTAATAGTGACCACAGAGGTGGCTTTTAGTTGTTGCTGGTTTGAGGTCACAACCTGGTCACCTACTTTCACCCCTGCGCTGACGGCCACGACTGAATCACGCTCTGCCAACACCTCCACCGCGCGTTGCTCTATATTAAAGCGCTTGTCAGATGAACCCTCGTCTAAAGATTCGTCCGCGTCTCCTATCACGTAGACCAGGTCACCATAGAGCGAGTAAGTCACTGCTACTGCGGGTAGTTCAACGACTGCCGCGGACTCCTGGGTCACTACCGTTATCTCTACATACATGCCAGGTACTAGCGGGTTATCGGCGCTATTCAGTCTCGCACGCACATCAACGTTGCGCGAATTGGGGTCGATTTTTGGGCTGATTGCTGCGATGGTGGCTGTATAGGTTTTCCCCGGGTAGGCATCGCTGCGCACTTCCACCGCCAGTCCTGTTTCCAGCTTCGGCAGGTCGATTTCGGATAAGCTGAAGTCGACAAATAGTACTGAAATGTCCTGCAGGTTAACGATTGCTGTTCCAGGGCGAACGAACTCGCCAACATTAGCCTGACGAATGCCCAGCCGACCTGAAAATGGCGCGCTTATAGACATGTAGTCAATCTTGGTACGGGTGGTGTGCGCGATGGCCTGGTTAGTCTGCAGTGTTAGGAATACCCGGTCATAGGTTGCCTGTGAAGCGCTTTTTTCCTTTACTAGTTTTCCGTAACGTTCCACATCCAACTGCGCGAGTCGTACCTTGGCCTCATCGCGTTCCAGTTCATCCTGTTCCAGCTGATCGTCCAGTTGTACTAGCAGGTCGCCGGCGGTAACGGTATCGCCGGATTGGAAGTGAATAGATTTCACCTGTCCTCCAAGCAGCGGAGTGACATCCACTGCATCATTGGCGGTCACTTCGCCCACCGCCTCAATACGAGTCACCCAGTTGGATTTGTTAGCCACCAGCGTGGTAACCGGAATTGGGGGCGGAGAATATGCAGCGAGTCGCTCAGCCACGAGGTGCTGCTTCAAAAAATAAAACCCAAACACGACAACCAGGATGACAGTGATCAACCCACTGATCAGTAACTTCATTTTATTGTTCATGCTTATGCCTGTGTAATTAACTTAGGTAGTATAGCTAGGGCGTTTTTAGCATTCTTGCTATATTAGTATCTGGTCTCCGGGAAACTCAGTTTTCAGTCTCAAGCAGTTGCCCTTACTCAGCCAGCTAACTGTACGTGGGAACGAACTTTATGCCTACCCAAATTGAATAGATTCGACACAGCTGCGCGAGCACCCAGAAATCTCTGTGTCTGCCCGACTGACTTGAACCTCCGGAATCCCGGACCACGCATCACTCGCTCTCTCACCCTGGTCGCCTCATGCGACTGCTCGGCCAGTAAATCTTCAATATCTCGGTGGCTGAGATTGAATCTGTAGTAGAGCCAGACTGCGTAGGAGATGATATCGGGAGGGAATCTATGCCGTTTATATGTATTCATTGACCGATAATACCAACTTTGGCGACTTTACTTGTCGGTACCATCCAAAGTCTAGGGCGTGTACCAGATAGGAGAAGTGTAAGCCCTCTCTTGTTGCTCCGCTGGTACGCTTGGGGGCCGATCAACGCCAAAGAATGCCGCGTCATGCGTTGTCCAGCGCGGCGTGGGGATTTCAAGCACACGTACGTAGTAGAACGCACTTTCCTTGGGGTCGAAGTCCGGATCTTGCCAGTACGCCATCTGTGTGACATCACCAATGCTATTTACATAGCTGGCGGCATCTACATTCACCGTACTGCCCACGGCCCGCTCGCATCTCTGGTTGGCGCTGATCGCGCGACCATCCGAACAGGCAACATCATAAATCTGTTCCTGTAACTCACCCTTACTGTCCAGCCAGCCCTTAATAATTTGCGTCCTATCCAGATTGGCGCCATCGGGGTCGCGCATGGCGCGGACCATGAGTCGCGGGGCTTTACCTTTCGGGGCGGCAGTCAGGTCGCCGCCCATAGGTACGCCACCGAGATAGCCTGTGTTGGCAAAATCCGGGCGCTGTACATCTGCCTCATCGTAGTCCCAGCCGGCGAACAAGCGAACCGTCATGCGCGTACCGGTCGTGGCGTAGGTTTCCTTGCGCTGCATGGCATCCCATAGTGATTCACGCGTATTCTCACGCGACCAGATACCCTGCAAACCAGAAGCGATAGTCTCGAACTCGTAGGTGGCAGTACCGACCTCGTCCGGGTCCGGAATGATCTGCCCCTTGAAGCGGTCGGCACTGGGTTCCATCAGCGAAATCTTGCCGAAATTATTCTCCTCCCGCGTCGTGGATAGTGAGGTATGGGCATCGGTCGCTCCCACCACGCCAAACTTGAACGGGTTCACCCCGAGTTTCTGCTCCATTTGCAGACCGATTTTCAAAGCGCTGCGTGCATATTCATTGGGCAGCATCTCTGGTGTTTTTACCTCACCATTCCAGTTACCGCGATCCCAATTCTCGTAATCGGCGAATTCATCTGTTGGCGACAAGATGGGGTGAGCCTCACCATCACCTTTCATTTGTGTTATCTCGTACAGTGGCTCCCACTTTGCACGTCGCTCGGCATAGTCGCGATCTATCGGCGAACCGGATAGTGTCTCAGTAGCAAACATCACGCCATTGGAGATATTGCCGTTATGCGGAATGGCCAGCACCTGTCCCCCGGTTTTTTCTTCATAGCCAGCCATCCATCGCCAAAGGTCCTCTGGATCTGCTGAATCATATGCCGGGAACGGCAAAACCTGTTTGGCCTCCTCTCCACCGTCACGCATTACAACTACCCGGTGCAGGTTATTGCCCTGCGGGGCCGATGACCATTCGTAACCTATAAACGCGGTAAACGCGCCGGGCTGATTGTGCGTTTCCGCATAGCCGATGATTTCCTCCCAGACGGATCGAGTCAGACTTTCATCAGTCAGCGGATTGTTGCCCCCGACGATGACATTAAGCCCCCAGGTTTCAAACGCATCGTATATATCGCCTTTTTTGTAGAGGTCGTGAGTTTTGCGACCGACTTCGCTTTCCAGGATAGCGGGGTCCGAGCGCTCAATCAGCACGGCCACGCCCAGGCTCTCAGCGTGGTCGGCGACGACCAGCCAGTCCAGTGGCCGCACCAGTTTGACATCCTGGCCCGAACTGGCGGTTACCTGTTGTCCTTTCGCAAAACGGTAGGCGGCATCCGGACTCAGGGTATTGCCGACCAGGCCCGCATCCCATGAGTAGGAGGTATGCAGGTGGGAATCACCCCAGTACACGCGGTTGGGATGAGTCTGGTCCACGTAGGGCGAGTATTCCCCGGCCCCGGCAGAAGCAGCGGACATCGAGAGCGCCAACAACATACCCAAAGTAGTGCTTTGAAATTCGGTCATCGTAAACTCCCTGAATGATCCTGTCGGATACTGAAAATTTAAGTCCCCGTAGCCTCTCTCTACTCACAGAGAAAAACAGGAATCCGTCGCTCAGTTCTTTTCTGATACTGCTCGTAGGGTGGATAGTACTCAACGCAAGTGGGCCAGAGGAGAGCTTTCTCTTCCTCATCGACGCGTCGGGCAGTCAGCTTCCTGGTTTGACCCTCATGCGTAATTTCGATGTTCGGGTTTTTTACCAAGTTGTGATACCAAGCGGGATGCTTTGGCGCTCCGCCTTGTGAAGCAACCAGAATAAATCCGTTTTCATGAGGAACATACATCAACGGTATGGTTATCGTTCGGCCGGATTTGGCGCCCTTCATAGTCACCACTACGATGGGCATCCCCTCCAGTTTGTTCATCAAGCGCCCACCAGAGAGCTTATAGACTAGAACGTTGATCCTTGTGAAAATTTTCAGAATCCAACGCGGGGGTGGCTTTCCGTAGTCGTCAGTGGTTTTTGCTTCAACCGGTTTAACCATAGTGCGATTACTCCAGAATAAATTGTTTAACCCGAAGCACTGTTGCTGCTGCCCTCGGGTGGGAATCTATGACGCGTCTAAGTATTCATTTGCCGACTCTATCAATTTCAGCAAGTCAATTTGGCAATGCTGGTTTCAGCGAACGACGAGACATGAACATTTTGCATGATTACAGATGCGATGGGATACGCTGCCCAGCAGCAAACCCGCTAGATCGCTGTGTCCCAGGCTTCCAACAACGATCAGATCGGCTCCTATCTCCTCAGCCCTTGCCAAGATCGAGTTTCCGGGTGCGCTGTCATCGAAAATATTGTGCAGGGTGACTTCTCCACCATAACTCTGTTTCGCCCTGGAGGCGGCTTCACTTAATAAGTTCTCACCGATTTTTCGTAATGTGTTGCTAGGAAGTACCGAAACCACCGAAGCGGACCCCATACTAATCGGGCGAATTTCGGCAGCATGTACAAGGTGCAGATCTGAGCTATTTGATGCGGCTATGCTGCAAGCTGTGTCCAGAGCCTTGTTAGCATGATCTGAACCGTCCAGAGCTACCAAAATGGTGTTAAACATCATTGATGTCCTTAGGGTGTTCTATAGGCTTGAGTAAAGGATAGTACCCTGTAAAAGTGTTTACAATTGAATGAGTGATCGCGCACGATTCAATCCGCCGGTTCCTTGCGCGAGATCAAGAGCCTCGGTGTTTCCGCTTCAATCAACTCACTTTCACGACCAATTTGCCAAAGTTCGCGCCCCTAAATAGACCGAGGAAAGCTTCAGGTGCGTTTTCCAGCCCCTCTACCATATGTTCCCGATACTGTATTTTTCCCTCTGCCATCCACTGACTCACATCACCAATGAATGCAGGGACACGATCGATATAATTACTGACAATAAAGCCCTGCATCTTGATACTGCGCGACAAAATCAGTCCCTGAAGTGAGCTCATTCGATCGGGGCCCGGCGGTAGTTCAGTCTGGTTGTAATGGGCAATAAGACCGCAAACTGGCACTCTGGCGAAATTATTGAGGAGTGGCATTACTGCCTCCCAACTCGAGCCGCCAACATTTTCAAAATACACATCAATACCCTTCGGGCAGGCTTCCTTTAATTGTGCGGCCATGTCGTCATCGTAGTGGCTTACACAGGCGTCGTAGCCCAGTTCTTTCACAGCGTATTCACACTTTTCTTTAGCACCGGCAATACCCACCACACGACAACCCTTAAGCTTGGCGATTTGTCCTACAACGGAACCGACCGCGCCAGTTGACGCTGCAAGTACCACGGTCTCACCTGCTTTTGGTTCCCCTAGTTCGAGAAGACCTACATAAGCGGTTAATCCCGGCATACCTAATACCCCAAGGGCGTAAGAGGGCTTGGTAATTCTGGAATCAACCTTCATCAGGCCTTGACCATTGGATATGCCGTATTCCTGCCAGCCTGAAGAAGCAAGCACCAATTCACCCTTGGCATATTTCGGATGATGACTTTCTACCACCTCACTCACGGTACCGCCGACCATCACATCACCCAGCTCCACTCGATCCGAATAGCTCTTGCCTGCGTTCATCCGGCCGCGCATATAAGGGTCTAATGAAAGATAACGGGTGCGTAACAGCATCTCTCCCTCCCCCACCGCGGGTATCGCGACACTGTCCTGCCGAAAGTTATCCGTACCAGGTTTTCCTACCGGCCGGGAGTCTAGCAATATGCGTCGGTTCATTGCAGGCTCCGCGGCGGCCAGTGGATTTACTCCAGCAGCTGCTAGTGCCGCAACAGATGCAATTGAAAATTGGCGCCGATTCATGCCCATTCATCTTCTCCAGATTGTATTAGTTAATGTGAAATCATTCCCCCGGTAAGCATAGACCAGGATGGTTCATTACATTGGTGCCTTTAGTATGCACTCATACGTCGATTCGACCAATTTCAGTTAGTTAGGTTGGAAGTACCATTTGCCACATTATCCAACACACATATGCCATCATTTTAGACAAATTGACATCATTGATAGCAGCCGCTATCATTTCTAGATTCATTAAACATTAAGGGGCAAATCATGCCAAGTCTAAGTGTACGGAAAATAGATGAAGATACTATGCGCCTCTTACGGATACAGGCTGCCAAGCACGGTGCCTCCATGGAAGAAGAGGTCCGCCAAATTCTAAAACGTGCTGTTTCAACACCTGAGAGCTTAGGTGATCTTGCAGTCAAGCTATTCAGTCCTGCCTATGGCGATGAGGAACTAACCCTACCAGAGCGTGAAATCCATGACCCAGTGAGCTTCTGAATGATTATCCTGGATACTAATGTTGTCTCCGAATTCATGACCTCGCCGCCTGCCAGCCAGGTTCTGGATTGGTTAAATTCTCAAGAAGTTACTTCGTTATATCTATCAACAATCACAGTTGCTGAGATTGGCTACGGCCTTCGAGCGATGCCGGAAGGTAAACGTCGAAAGTTATTAAGTGAACGTTTTGAACAGTTTGTAAAAGAGGCCTTTACCCAACGAGTTCTATCATTTGATGAAAGCGCAGCCCGCATTTATGGTGAGGTCATGTGCCATCGAAAGGAAATGGGACGCCCAATGAGCAACCTGGATGGGCAAATTGCAGCAGTTGCCCGGTCAAGAAGGTTCTGTGTGGCAACCCGAAATATCAAAGATTTTGAACACTGCCAATTAGAACTTATTAATCCATTCAGCACTGTATCCTGACCAGAACATTTTCCGGTAGGCGTTACAGTATTCGAGTCTCCACTTCCTTGCTATGTAGGACGATGTCCGCGTAATCGCACTCGCCCGGGTTTCGCTGAAAAATGCTATTGGCAATCAGCCAGACTTTAACGATGCGAGCCGGGGGCTCCCCCATATATTTCTTGTAGTCAGAATACAGGTTGCGTCGTTCCAGCAACCACTCACCCAGATTGGACTGGCCACTGCGTACTACAACGTGATACTCCTTGCCTTTCCAGTTTGGCAGTGGGCAATCATACCCGGTGCCCACCGGCAGGGTACTGCTCCAGTAGTAGGTTATGTCCCGACCATTTTCAAACTCAATCGCAATGCTCAGATAATCGTGACTGGGCAGGGTATCCTCTCGTAATGTGGCTGGCAGCTGTTCAACGCACCAGCGCCAGCTGATCTCAGAGGACTCCTCCAGAGGGAGATCCACGGCTTTTTGCAAAATACCGACATCAGACGATGTGCGGCAGTGAATACAAGGCCTACCTTCATGTGAATGCTTGTCGCGGTAGATCTCAGCCGGCCCTACATTCCACAAGTACTTCCAGCCGACCGGGGTCGTGTCACCCTGCTGCAAGCGATCAAGTTCACTCTGCAAGCAGCCTTCAAAATCCCCCTGTTCCAGCAGTGATTGTAAGCCGTCTCGCGCCGCGCCAGACCAGCGTACAATCACTATTTTGACCTCTCCCTGCATGCTGGCGTATACGTCATCGCTCTGCACGCGATTACCGTGTATGTCTGTCCAATCATTGGGAAAGTAATTGCCGAATTGTAGAGCTCCGCTGTATCCAGCGACAAATGAGTGGCTGTTACGCGTTCCTCTGAATAGCTCGCCCTGGTCACCAATCTTGCACCAGACCTGAAGTGCTGGGCGAACGTAAATATCGAGAAACCTGTTCGCGTAAACTCGCCCCTCGATAAAATAAGTCACTTCATCGCCGCAATCCAGCGACATGTCTGAGACAACCCAGGGCACCTGCGAGCCCGGCATGGAAAGCCATATAGCATCACGTACCGAGCCATCGCTTGCGCTGCCCAATAATGCCTGCATTTCCCTTTCAAACTTATCCAAGTCAGGCGCGGGCTCGACTTGAGAGCGCAGTCGACGGCCAAGGGCTTTGGCGGTAAGTTTCCCGGCGACAGTTAGGTCGGTCAGCATTCCAGCCATGATGAATTCTTCTTGAAGTTATATCGTTTCCAGCATAACCCAATATACTCAGCTGAGACTACCGGCAAGGGTTCTGGCGAGTTGACTCATTAAAGCAATTGATATCTACCACCTGTACTCAAGCCACCGCCCTGCTCCGTTCGCCATGCATCGGTCACTTAAAGCGGCAGCTCTGTGGTGTACTTAATCTCCTCCATCACAAACCCCGCTGTTACGTCGAAAAAATCCACGCTGATCAGCTCCTTGTACAGTCGGTCGTAGTCCGGCATATCCCTGACTATCGCTTTGAGCAAATAATCGGCCTCACCTCCCATGCGGTAGACTTCCAGGATGCCGGGGATACCCTCCACGACACCCCTAAACTTCCTGGCCCACTTCTCATTGTGCTGGCTGGTTTTTATCGAAATAAATACGGTGAGAGAAAGGCCCAGAGCTGCCGCGTCCAGGAGGGTTACCTGTCCGCGAATAACCCCCTCATGTTCAAGTTTCTGAATCCTACGCCAACAGGCGGACTTTGAGATACCCACCTGCTCCGCCAGGTCACCGACAGACAGCGAGGCATCCTTCTGCAAACGGGACAATATGTCCTTATCCGTTTTATTCACGCTTTACACCTTGCCTTGTATTCACGAAAGCCAGTAAAAACACTATATCGTTCCGCTATTATGCAGTATTCCGGTATTTTGTACCACTCAGAAGACGTATTGAGTGCTAGATAGAGACAATGTTCCTCCCATATCTTCCTACCATAGACTCCTGATTAAGTAGCCTGGAAGAACCCAATGAGCACCCTGATCCACCACATCCGCAATTCCGTTATAGGCGACAAACGCAGCATACAGACCCCTTTTGGTCAGAAGCCCCTGGTCTACGCGGATTACACGGCCAGCGGACGCAGCCTGGGTTTTATAGAAGACTATATTCGCGAACAGGTGCTGCCCTTTTATGCCAACACACACACCGAAACTTCATTTACCGGTGCGCAGACAAGCGCCTATCGAGAGCAGGCCCGCCAGCAGATCAGGTCTGCACTCAATGGCAGAGAGGAAGACCAGGTTATTTTCTGTGGCCCCGGCGCCACGGCGGCAATAAATAAACTGCTGGATATTCTCAACCTGCGCCTGCCGAAAGACCTGTCACAGCGCTATGAGCTTGAATCAAGAATACCCAGCGAAGAGCGGCCCGTAGTTTTCATTGGCCCCTATGAACACCACTCCAACGAACTGCCCTGGCGTGAAAGCATTGCCGATGTTGTCTCCATCCCGCTGAACGCTTCTGGCCAAATTGATCTGGAGGTACTGGAGGAGCAGCTATGCACTTACGCCACTCGTCCTTTGCTCATTGGCAGTTTCTCAGCCGCCTCAAATGTTACCGGCATCAAAAGTGATGTACCTGCTGTCACTGCTGTACTGAAGAGCCATAACGCGCTGGCCTTTTGGGATTATGCCGCAGCGGCCCCTTACGTAAGTATCGATATGAATGGCGCCACACCACTGGACGCCGTGTTTATCTCTCCGCACAAGTTTATCGGCGGGCCGGGCACCCCCGGATTACTGGTAGTGAAAAAATCCATACTCAACAACAGCGTACCGGCAGTTGTCGGTGGCGGCACCGTGGTTTACGTGACACCCGAGGGCCATCGATTTATCGAGGACCACGAGCGCCGGGAAGAAGGTGGCACACCCGCCATCGTCGAGTCTATTCGCGCAGGACTCGTATTCAAGCTGCAACAGGAAGTGGGCACCGATGAGATTGAGCGGCGCGAGACCGACTTCGCGCAACGGGCTGTCGCGCGCTTCAAGGCCTGTCCCAACCTGGAGATTATGGGCAATCCTGATGCCGAGCGTTTGTCTATCATGTCCCTGCGTTTCAAACACGGCGCCAAAGATCTGCACTACGGTTTTGTCGCATCCCTGCTCAACGACTTGTTCGGCATTCAGGTACGCGGCGGCTGCTCCTGCGCCGGCCCCTACGGCCATAGCCTACTGGGAATGGATATGGATTACAGCAGAGCGATTGAGTCAGAGATTGAACAGGGAGCCATGGTTCTGAGGCCAGGCTGGGTGCGACTCAACTTCAACTACTTCATCGCCGATGAAGAGTTCGAGTACCTTGTGCGTGCGATAGAGCTGGTAGCCCGATACGGCTGGAGGCTTCTGCCCTTCTACCACTTCGATACCACAGCTGCGATCTGGCGGTTCCAGGGTCAGCACAGTGCTACGATCAAAAGCCTGGAGACACTGCAATTCGTCGACTACTGCGAGCGCACTCAGGCAAGCAAGCAAGCTACCGTGGGCCTCGCGGGACACTGCGACCAGGCCGAGCGAGAATTACGCATGGATAATCGCGCTGGTGAGATGTCGGTACTCGAACTAAGAGAAGAGAGCGAGCGACTGCGCTGGTTTGTTTTGCCGCAGGAGTTAAGTGCCGAGTTGAAAGCGCAGACCCACACAGGATGCCAGGCGATGCTAAACTAGCCTGACAGGTATCCGCAAAATGATTGGAGACATAACTATGAACGAGCAACCCCTGACCCTCGGCGCCATTTTATATCCGGGCTTCGAGATGCTGGATCTCTTCGGTCCTTTGGAAATGTTCTCTATGGTACCCAAAGAGCAATTAACTATAGTTATGATCGCCGAGCAGGCGGGCCCTGTACCTGCCGCGCTGGGTATGGATATTGCTGGCCCAAAAGTCATCGCCGATTACAGTTTCATGGACGCCCCGCCGCTGGATCTCCTATTGCTTCCTGGCGGGGTCGGCACAATTCCTGAGCTGGATAACCCCCGCATGCTGGAGTTTCTGGCGAAGCGGAGCAAGAGCGCAAAAATCACCGCCTCAGTTTGCTCTGGCTCTGCGCTCTTAGCGAAGGCTGGAGTACTGGATGGGCATCGAGCCACGTCCAATAAGCAATTGTTCGCTCTTGCTACCAACCAATCTGATAAAGTTACCTGGGTCGAAGCCGCACGTTGGGTTGACGATGGCCCCGTGGTAACTTCATCCGGAGTCTCGGCAGGAACAGACATGGGAGTGGCGATCATCCAGCGACTCTGGGGCGACGACATGGCCCATAGGGTAGCCGAATTTGCAGAGTACACCTGGCACAAGGATGCGGACAAGGATCCTTTCGTCTCAGAACTCAATAAGGCAGCGGGGGCTATGGGATTGGTCTGAAGGTCAGATCAGTTCAAGGCGGGCGTACAGGCCCTGCTGGACGACGAGGACACCGGTAGGCCCGTGACACTGTGCAGCTGATGTCGGTCATCGACGGTGAAGCTTTCGCGCGTGCAGACGCGCCCAGATTGAAGCGATAGCAGAGCCAAACGGCATTGGAAATATGCTATATTTTCTCACTATGATTAGGCACCCGAAATTCCTGTTCCCGCTGCTGCCACCTGCACTGCTATCGCTAGCTGCCTGCGGCGGTGGTGGTGGCTCCGGCGGAAGTTCGGCGGCAGATAGCAGCAGCCAAAGTGCAGCGACGCCCCGTGCCGAGGTGACTTACTACAGCGCGGCAAAACCACTACTCGATCGCTATTGCGTGTCCTGTCACAATGACAGTGGCGTGGCCCCTTTTCCACTGTCCGAGTACCAGCAGGTTTACAGCAAACGGTCGGCGCTGATCTATGTGCTGGAAAGCGCCACCATGCCACCCATTGGCTACGCCGATTTGGGGCCCAGCGAGAGTCAGTTACTTCTCGACTGGCTAGACGCTGGGGCGCCAAAAGGTGATGAATCGCAAACACCCACTCGCCCCCTGGCTGACAATCTCACCTACCAGGGTGATACCCGCCGCATAATCGAAGAAAAGTGCCTGGGCTGTCATGTGGAAGGCGATATAGCCCCCTTCCCGCTGGATGATTATGACAAGGTGCACGCGGTTGGCGCCGCCGCCGCTTTTTCCATTCGCAATGGCACCATGCCGCCCTGGCCGCCAACCAGAGGGTTCACCCCTCTCGCCAATGAGCGAGCCCTGAGCGACTCTGAAAAACACGTATTGCTCAGTTGGTTGGAAGGCGACATGGCCGAGGGCAACCCGGCCGACTATCAGCCCCCTGAATTAAAGGAGGAGCTCACACCTCCAGACTTTAACTTGCAAGTACAACTCCCAGAAGCCTACACGCCCACACTGCGCCCGGACGACCACCGCTGCTTTGCAATTGACTGGCCGCTGGATGAATTCGCCTACGTCACGGCAGCAAGCGTTAAACCAGACCAGAAAGATGAAGTGCACCACGTGATCGTCTCCATCGTTGAGCCGGAAGATGTTCATCTGTATGCCGATGCAAGTGGCGAAGACGGACGGCCAGGATGGTACTGCCTGGGCATGGGCGGCCTGCCTGGGGCCCCCTTTACGCGGCAGATTGGCGGCTGGGTGCCCGGTGCAGGCCGTGAACCTGCGCCCGAGGGAACCGGCATCGGAGTCAAACCCGGCTCACTTATGATTGTGCAAATGCATTACAACACGCTGGTAGCGCAACCGACGCCGGACCAGTCCACCATACTGATCGCCACCGCCGAGAGCGTGGAACGCCCCGCCCGGAGCTTCCTGATCACCCGCCCCGAACTGCTCCAACCCGGGGGTATGCCCATTCCCGCCGGTGACCCCAGGGTTCAGCACGAGGCCACCTTACCGGCCTACGCACTGGCCCTGGTCTTTGGCCAAGACCTGGACATTAATCCAGCTGATCCCTGGGCAATACACCAAAGCCTTTTGCACATGCACAACCTGGGCACCCAGGCGCGCTCCACCCTGATCAGGGCCGACGGCACTGAACAGGTACTGGTGGATATTCGCGACTGGGATTTCAACTGGCAGGGCACCTACAATTTTGAGCGCGAGGTGCTGGTCCAGCCCACTGACCTCATCAAACTGGAATGCACCTGGGACAACAGCCAGGAAAACCAGCCCTTTGTTGATGGCGAGCAGTTGGTCAGCCAGTATGTCGAATGGGGAGACGGTAGTGGCGACGAGATGTGCCTCATGTCGCTACTGATGACCAAACCCAAACCGGACTATGACTACAGTTATCAACCCGGCTTACACCTGGAGTCTCCTGCCTATAGAGACCGGTTTGCCCCGGGCGACCTGGTACCACTGAAACTCGTCCTCAATAATTTCACCCTGCAAGATCCTGCGGAGCACAGTCACGACAACACGCAACATGACGGCACGCACAGTACCGCTACAGATGATCACAGCACCGTGTTCAGGGGGCATTACCATGTCTACCTCGACAACCCGGAGGATGATGCGGAACATCTCACTGCATGGGATGACAGCTATTACTTCCAACTGCCAGGCGATATTGAGCCAGGCCTGCACACCCTGCGGGTTAATTTGCGCAGCGAGGATCACCATGCCCTGGGGATAGAGCAGGAAGTGCAAATTGAGGTCGTCAATGACACTGAGCTGGAACGCCTCGACCTGGTGGATGTCAATGGTTGGTCTATACAGGCGGCAGAGGATGACAGCCTGGTCGGGCACCGGCCCGCCACCGTGGACTGCCCGGATAACAGCTGGTACAACGAAGACGATGCCCTGGAAGTCGAAACCGGGTATTGCAACTACCTGTCGCTGTCCCAGCCCAGCAAAGTGGATATACAAACCGGAGAGACGTTACACCTGGTGTTGTGGCACGGCGACCTGGCCTTTGAAGCGCCTGCCAGCTCTCACGTTGCCATCAGCATTGCCGGCAACATTGTCTGGGAAGCCGATGTCGAGATCCCCGCAGATGCGGAAATTTTTGATGTACGGGTGCCACTGGATTTCAGCGCGCCAAGCGGCAGTACCATCGAATATCACCTGCACAATCACGGCTATAATTCCTGGACTCTGTTACAACTGGAACTGGAGCGCTAGGTTATGCGGTTATTCCGTTACCTCCTTATTTCATGCCTGTGTGCGCCCTGGGTCCATGCCGCCGGCGTTGCCGTGGGTGATAACGCCCACTCCGTCATCCTGCCCAACCTTCCCGACAATGGTGCGACCACAAGTCTCGTGGATCTGCGCGGCAAGGTCGTCTACCTGGACTTCTGGGCCTCATGGTGTGGACCCTGCCGGCTTTCGTTTCCGCAACTGGAGGCGCTGCGAACCGAGCTGGGGCCTGACGGTTTCGAAGTTCTTGCAATCAATGTGGACGAATTTGAAGCCGATGCATTGGCTTTTCTCGAGGAGACTCCCGTGAGCTACCCTGTGGTGCGCGATGCCACCGGCGCAACCCCGGCGGACTGGGGTATTCTGGGCATGCCCACAGGCTTCCTGATCGACCGCCAGGGCATCGTTCGCAAGGTGCACCAGGGTTATCGTAAAAACGATGGCGCCGGGCTGCGCGTCGAAATTGTCAGCTTACTGGGAGAATGAATTCGTGAGATTTGCGTTTGTCCTGTGTGTCCTGGGCGCCCTGAGTGCCTGTGAAACGGTGCAGCCCTGGGAAAAGGGTACCCTCTCAAAGAAAGAGATGGCCTGGGAGCCCGATGTGATGGAAGCCAACCTGCGCGGCCAGATTCACGCCAGTAAAGAGGCCTCTTCGGGTGGCACCGGAGCCGCCGGCGGCGGTTGTGGGTGTAATTAATGTCCGACCGCAAAGTTGAGCAGAACGCCACGCTACTGGCACTCACCTCCAGTGCCCTGCTGCTTCCGGGCTACCAGCACGCTGCAGCCGATGCACCCCCTGACTATACCGAGCTTGGCATACGCTATAGCCAATACGAGGAAGACGATACCAAATCGAGCAAGACCTTTGGCGGCGCCAGTGAACGCTACGAAATAGGCATCGCCCAGTTTCACCTCTTGGCACCGGTGAGTGATGACTGGTCACTGGCCCTGGATGTGCAATATGAAGACATGAGCGGAGCCTCACCCTGGTTTGTGGGGGAAAGTCTTGGAGGAGACCCCAAGGTCATCATGAGTGGGGCGAGTATCGAGGATTCCCGCACAGACGTGAGCGTCACCACCCGCTATTACTATGATAGGGGCAACGCGGGTTTCAATTACACCCGATCGGAAGAAAATGACTACGAGTCCGACGCCATAGGGTTGGACGCGTCCTTTAACGACAGCGACGGACTGACCACTTATAGCGCGGCTATCAGCCTTTCGAAAGACGATATAGAACCCACCCAGGGATCGATTCAGCCGACCAACACCCTGAAGGATGAAAAAGATATTCGTTCTGGCTGGATAGGCGTCACTCGCATCGTCAGCAAGCGCGCCATTTTGCGTTTCGGGCTCGGTTACACCTATCGCGAAGGTTTTTTGACTGACCCCTACAAGCTCAATGACAGACGCCCGGACGAACGCAGTGAATGGGCCATCAGCACGGGTTACCGGCATTTCTTCGTTGAGTCCAACGCCGCTATACACGTCGACTATCGCTACTTCGATGACGACTGGGGAGTGAGTTCCCATACCGTCGATCTGGCCTGGCACCAGAATATCGGGCAAAGCAGCCAACTGGTCCCCTTCCTGCGCTATTACACCCAGGATAACGCCGACTTTTTTGCCAACCTGGAAGATATCGAAGCGCGTTATTACGCCGACGATTATCGCCTGTCAGCCTACGGAGCATTCTCTGCCGGCTTGCGTTTCAACTATAGCTTTGGCGATTGGCGGGTCAACCTGACCGGGGAACGCTATCGCACAAGCTCAGACTGGGGAGTATTTGGCGGTGAAGAATCTCCTGCCCTGGTTGATTTCTGGCGTTATGGCATTGGTCTGGATTACGCCTTCAAATAGTCAAAGTCCCCCTCATGACGCGAACTGAGCATCAGTTCGTTGCCATGGGAGGGCCTTGTCGCCTGCGCCTGGATCACGCAGATGATGGCACTGTGCAGCAGGCTATCGTTGCGGCTGAGGCTGAAGTCAGCCGCCTGGAGCAGAAATACAGCCGCTACCTTCCCGACTCCCTCACTAGCCAAATCAATCACCGGGCGGGCACGGGTGAAGCCATAGCCATCGACCCTGAGACTGCGGGCCTGCTCAAATACGCGGATACCCTGTGGCGAGAAAGCGGTGAGATGTTTGACCTGACCGCGGGCATACTGCGTCGCGCATGGGACTTCAAATCCGGCGCCGTTCCCGATCAGTGTGAACTGGATAAGCTACTGCCATTAATAGGTTGGAGCATGGTCGCTTGGGACCAGCAAACTGTACGATTGCAATTAAATGGTATGGAGTTGGACTTTGGTGGCTGCGTGAAAGAGTACGCCTGCGACAGTGTCGCGGGTATTCTAAAACAACAGGGCATTCACCATGCGCTGGTCGATCTGGCCGGGGACATGGTAGCCACGGGTCCCCAGTACGATGGCAAGCCCTGGCCCATAGGTATTCGTCACCCCGACCGCAAGACACAGGCTGTCGCCGAAATCGCCCTGGCTGACGGTGGATTAGCCAGTAGTGGGAACTATGAGCGCTGCCTGCAAATAGGCGATAAGCGTTACGGCCATATACTTAACCCAAAGACCGGTTGGCCGACGACGGGCCCGGTGGCTGTCACTGTACTGGCGGACCAATGCCTGGTCGCAGGCAGTGCCGCCACTGTCGCCATGTTAAAGCCCCTGCCCGAGGCTCTGGCGTGGCTGGAACAATTGGGGCTACCCTGGTTAGCCATTGACGCGCAACTACAGTGCCATGGCCGAATAACCGAGCGCTAACCCGCCGGGGTCGCGACGATGACGGCGTCAACGGGTATTGAAAGGGCGGCTTTCATCAAAATTTTCCAATATATGGCACAAAAGACCCGCTTTTGACATAAATCCATCTTACGAGAGACTCATGAGAAGCCTAATGTAGGGGTCATATCGCGGCTGATTAGACATACAGGGCAGCGATAACGAAACCCAACTAATCAGAGGCTTAAGACAATGAATACCAACACATCAAGCACCAGCCAGTACCAGCGATGCATAGAGAATTCGAAGAGGGTGAACTGGGATATCGATAAAGATGTGATTCGCTACCGTACACTGGATGCCAATCACAAGTTTCTTCCTGATTCGCTTTCTCTGGTACATCAGCTTTCATTTCTCAATCAGCAAGATCAGCGTTTTATCAGCCAAATCCAAGGGCGTACGTATACCTATATCTTTGCAGTTGCGGAGCGATTTGTTAACGCTAAAGTTCTGGAGCTGAGTCTTGATCACTCGCTGGGAGATCAGATCGCGTTGCAGGCGCTAACACAATTCAGCATCGAGGAAATTAAGCATCAGGAACTGTTTCGCAGAATCGGATCAATGGCCGATGATGTATTGCCCGCTGGTTATGTTGAGACAGACTCACCAAACGATGTGGCGATAGCAGTTTTGCAAAAATCTACCTGGGGCGTATTGGCTCTAACCTGTCATATAGAAATATTCACTCAGGCTCACTACAAGCAAAGCATCGGCAGCGATACAACACTATCCCCATTGTATAAGGACGTTTTTAAATTCCACTGGTTGGAAGAGAGTCAACACGCCACGCTGGATGAGCTGGAATGGCAGCGTATCCATACGGCTTGCTCTGAGGACGAAATTACTCAAGGCGTCGAAGATTTGATCGATTTAGTTTTTGCACTGGACGGTATATTGCAAAACCAGGCTCATGCAGATACTCGCTACTTTCTGGAAAACTGCGAGGCCAGTTTGGAGCAGGAGGAAATAGATACTATTAATAACACTATTCTTCGAGCCTACAGATGGCAGTACATTGTCTCCGGCATTCAGGTCGAACGGTTTCAAAAGGCGCTGGCGGGAAAACTGAGCCCCATACAAATGAAAAAAGTGTTATCTGCGCTGCAGCCGTTAATCAACCATGTTGGTGATACTACTTACCAAGGCGATATTTCAGCCTGTTAACTTGTTTGTACGGTTACAGGGCCTTACAGTGTGGCTCATTCCGCATTTTTGTTAGGAGCCACAATGTCTTATACACCTACCAACAAGGTCGTGTTGATTACCGGTGCCTCTTCCGGCATAGGACAAGTTTGTGCTGAATTACTCAGTCAAAAAGGCCATAAAGTCTATGGCACCAGTCGCAAGCCCAATGTGGAAGTACGCTCCTATGAAATGATAGAAATGGACGTGAACGATGAGGATGCCATAGCGGCTGGCATATCTCACATAGTGGACAAGGAAGGCCGCCTGGATGTTGTTGTGAACAACGCCGGCATGGGCGTAGCCGGCGCTCTGGAAGACACCTCGGTAGAGGAGCTGAAGTTCCAATTTGAAACCAATTTCTTCGGCGCATTTCGGGTCTGCCAAGCCGCTCTTCCTACAATGCGCGCACAGGGATTCGGCTATTTAATCAACATAAGCTCATTGGCAGGGCAGATAGGCATCCCTTTTCAAGGTGCTTATAGCGCAAGCAAGTTTGCCCTGGAGGGATTGACGGAAGTGTTGCGTATGGAAGTTAAACCCTTCGGCATTCGTACGGTGTTAGTTCAGCCCGGGGATTTTAATACGGGATTTACCGATAACCGCATTAAGACCCAACAATCTCAAATAAATACACTTTATCGAGACTCTTTTAACAAAGCGCTGCAGGTGATGGAGGAGGACGAAATAAATGGCGCGAAACCCGATAGCATCGCGACACTGGTAGAACACATCATAAACAATCCCTCCCCTCTCCCGCGTTATGGGGTGGGGCCCAGACTACAAAGGTTCGCTGTGCAGCTTAGAAAATTTGTACCTGCGCGGCTATTTGAATTTGTCATTATGAAAACCTACAAAATATGATCAGCAGGCAAAGTTCTGACAAGTGACTATACGGTAATGGTAGATTAGCTTCTTCAGACAGTAGAAAACTGATACCTGTTTGCGCAGTTCCTACTGCTCTGCGCCCCCGACGGCACTACCGAACCTCTTGCGCAGCATCTGGTACCAGTCACGAAATGGGCCGGTCACGTTTTGCGAAAATGAGCGGTAGTCTGCCTGGGTATCCGGGCCAATCCCCCAGGGCGTGGGCTCGTCCTTCTCCGGAATATACAAGGTGCCAAACATTCTGTCCCAGATGCTGGTGACTGCCGCCATGTTGGTGTCCCAGTGCTTTTCCAGATAGCTGTGATGAACGTGATGCATGGCCGGGCTCTGCAGCCATTTTTCCAGCCAACGCGGGTAGCGAAACTGTACGTGGTAATGGCGAAAAGAGCCGCTAAAACCAAATAACAAGGCAAAAAAGCCAATGCTTAAAATTGTGGCTTCGGTTATACCGCCGTTGAATAACCAGCTGAATATGCCGGCAATGAAGCCATACCCTATCGCTGCGCCGCTTGCCCACAAAGGCCCCACAAGGAAGTGCTCGCGATAGCGAGTCAGTGGCGTGAGCACTTCGGCGGAATGGTGTACTTTGTGCAGGGCCCACAGCGCAGGAATCTTGTGCATGCTGTAGTGGATTAAAAAGAAAGAAAAGTCATGTGCCAATAGCAGGGCCAACGAATAAAGTAGCATCCAGCCCAGGTTGGATTGCAGTGCCGGGGAAGCCCCCAACAGGAATTGCAGTGTTTCCGTGGTGAATTGTTCGGTAGCTGGCCCCACCGTTGCCAGTAGGGAGACTGCCCAGAAAGGGTGCAATAGTCGCTCCAGCAAATAAAGCCCAACGTCCACCCTCGCCGAGATATGCGTATAGATGTCCTTGGGGAACAGGTACTGTAGCAGACTTGCCTTACGTTCCCTGCCATCGGCTCCACGAGAACCACGACCACCGCGAACCCAGAAAATCCCGACGGCAATTACGAGTGTCAGCAGAATGATTTTCCACTGCAGATCGTGAGGTACGGCGGACGCGAGGTCTTGCCAGATGAAGTTGGCCAGCCACTCGCTGGCTTCGGTCAATGGGCCGATAGATTCGTTGGTTTCTTGCACGATGGTGTCCTGATAAGAGGACGCCAGTATACCGCGACCGGTGGTGCATTACCGAACCATACGCGGCTGTCGCGATAAAACCCCCAGACGCTATCAAGCCGAACGGGGATTGTTGGCTTTCCGGGCCCTTGTATACCCTTATAGTTTGTAGGTTGATTTGCATCATATTAAGCTACTACGCACTCGGGAGATACTCTACACATCACATACGGTGTGCATTTACTACGCTAAGGAATACCGGGAGGGATGCCGTGCTTGCTGTCAGAAGCAATTTCAGTAAATTCGGAGCCATAATTCTCCTCTCGGCTTTCTGTGCTGTTGCTATGTACAGCTGTGATGGTGGAAGTGGTGGAGGGGGTGGCACCCAAAAAGTTACCGTTGGTGCGCAGGGACGGATCAGTGTTGATGTCTCGGCCAATCCCGAAACAATAGCCCCGGGGGAGGACTTTTCCCTGCTGGTCAATGTCACCAACCACTATTCAATGGCATTGAGCATTCGCTTGACCGTCTCTTGTCCCGAATATTTCAGCTGCCCCGACATTGATCGCGGCCCTCGGGATGGGTACACCGTTTATAGCCATGAGAGTAAATCTCTTCGTTTTACCGTATCTTCCCAAGTAAATACGCCCGCTGGACGCCATACATTTTCGGTAACAGGCACCAGATTCGATGCCGCTCCCGGGTTTGAACCGAAGGCAGACTCGGCGGTGGTAGAAGTTGGCCCAATTGATTCCAATGAGGCGCCAGTTGCGACAATAACGTCGCATGCGGATCAATCCGAGGTATCCAGTCGAACAATTGTCATTAAGGGTTCGGCATCTGACCCAGACGGCGTACGCAGACTCGAAATTAACGGCCATCCTGCTACCAGCAATGATGGTTTCTCCACGTGGAGAGCTAAATTGCCCCTGGACAGTGGCCTCAATAGCTTTACAGTCTTGACCACCGATGAGCACAATAACAGCAATATGGAAGCCGCCAGGCTAACCGTTTACAACACCCTTATCTATCTTTCCCATCCAATCGATATAAAAGTTGATGAGGTCCGACAGCAACTACTTGTAACCGATTTCGAGATTGGCGCGCTGATTGCCTTTGATTTAGAGAGCGGTGCGGCAAGAATTGTATCGGGGCCAGGTTTCCCGGATGACACTGTCCCTTTTGTCCGTCCTGGCAGGCTGGCAGTAGATAGCGCGGGCGGGAGGGCCTGGGTCCTCGACAACGCCTATGAGGGCCTGATTGCGATCGATCTCATTACGGGCAAACGAACCCGCGTTCCTGACTCAAAAAAAGACAATGCCCTGATTATCACCTCAAAGGGGTCCTTCGCCGATCGTCCCTACCACCTGCCACGAGATATGATCTTCAATCCAGGCGGGAATAATGTTCTTGTAGTAATACAGATAATCAACCCCTTGATGAAACAGCAACCGCCAGATTACCGAATACAGACTAACCGGGTGATTGCTATTGACCCGATCTCGGGCCAGCGCAGTATTTTTGCCGATGAGCACACGCCTGATGATAGCCACCCTGTCTACACGCTCAATCAGATCGTGTACGACACGACAAGCAATCGTATTATCGCTACCACCAAGGACTCAAGCACGGGAATCTATGAGATCAATCCGGTGACGGGAGAACGCTCTGTATTCGTTAAAGGCAGTGGGATGAATCCTGAGGACCTGGAACTGGACCCAGGCAATCCTCGGGTCCTTTTCCTATCACGACAAATCGGAGCGATGGACCTGGTCACAGGGGAACGAAGCACATTGTGGGAATCTGACTTTCTCTATCAAGCCCGACGACTGGCAGTGGACAGTTTAAACAACCGGGCATTGCTCCTGTTCTTCAATAACAACCACATCGGAGCAGTGGACCTGGGAACGGGAGAGGAGAGCATACTTTCCTCGGGAAAGTAGCCTTAGCCCCGATTCTACCAACTTCGACTAGTTAATTTGGTGTATATGAACCATCCCCTTTTGTCCTACGGCATGACGATCCGGATGGTGATGCGGTCTCGGCGCGGTTGCAGCTAATGTTCCAAGCTTCGGCTAGAACATCGGCAAGTTAAGTTTTTCAGGCTTAGTTGATCTGGCTATGCCCGATTAACGCGCTTCGTCCACCAATTCTACTCGTGGAGGAAGCTTCTCCCAGTCCAGGCGATGGATCTGGTTATAATTCAACGGTTCTTCGCCAAGTAGCATGACAACGCGCAATCCATCCGTGTAATAGGGATCCTTGGTATAGTTGTAGCGCGGACTTACGGTCGTAGCAGGCTCAACCCCCTTCACATAGCCCCAGAAGGCAACGTATTGTGATTCCAGTAAGTCGAGCAGAATGTAATTCCTGGCTTCATCTATAAACGGATCTATGCGGTGAGTCACCAGGGTTTTGGATGAAAATTTGATACCGATGTCCCTGCTTATCTGACCGACCCAGACAGGTTTACCCTCAAAAGTCACTGGCGCTCGCCACAATCTGAGATGGTTACGCTCGTCCACATTCTGCCTCACTTTCTGTAGTGCAGCATCCTGGGGGCGGCCATAAAGATACAGGGGTGAGACCGGAGACGTACGATAACGGGATGCGAATAAGGACGACCTGACTGTTTTCCAGGCAGTGCGGGTTGTAAGAATTTCGGTCAGGTCCCAGCCGCGCCGCACCAGGCTGGCCAACACATGGTCACCCTGTCCGACTAATACCAGGTTTAAAGGATCGCCAAGCGATACTTCGTCACCGCCGTTAACGCAACAGGGAAGAGACCCCAGGTAATCGTGCAAACCCTGGAGGTCCAGCGCGGGAGGCCCCTCCTCTTCCGGTTCCAATTCCTGAGTATCAAAGCGCATGAAATCGGCCTCAAACCCTGGAACCAGCATGACGAAATCAAAGCTCAGGCTCTCTTCAGTTGCATGCAATTGGACGGTAAAGGACTTCGCAGATGGATCCAAATTGGTATAGACAAACCCCGTGACACTGGACCGTGCCGGTATCCGTAGTGGGATATGTTGCTCATAGAAATACCGAACTTTGGCGTCAGTCTTTCGCTCACCCCATCCCCTGCTCTTCCAGGCGGCTTCAGACGGGGAAAAATAATCCTTATCGAGTGCCAGGGGGTTCAGTATCAGCACTTCATCGCGGTGATTTTCTATTTGTAGCCACACAGGCTGTATGTGTTTACGTGGCAGACGACTAGAAAAGTGGACCTTTGCCTCTTCTTCGCTCAGGACAGCGGCGCGAACCTCGACATCCGCCGACTCCTGTATTTCCGCACGGCCTATGAATTCTTCAGGAGCGCCATCGGGCACTGAAAAACTTGCGCAGCCCGTCAGGCTGAGCATGATCGACAGGCAGCTTATAGAAAACTGTACTTGAAATAATTTTTCTATTTTTGCGACATACAAGTGGAGGCCTCACTGCATGGCATTGGTCCGGTTCGAGATTTCGTTCTCGAATCTCTGACCACAACTACCATGAACTGTCACATCGATAAACCATAGCTCCAACCCTACTTCAATCAGCAACAGTTGACCACTAAAACGGTTTCGTCACACTAGTCGAAAAAGCGGGCAACCTTCAACTTAATCTCATCGGCTTTATCTTCACCCGCATCCGCCAATTCCTGCAGATACGCCTGTCCCTCAGCCATCTTGTTCTTGATATCGTTAATCTCAGTCAAAAGTTGCTGCTCAAGCTCAGCGCCCGCCACGTCCGCTTCGGCCCGTGCTTTCCTCGCTTTGGCTTTAGCCTGGGCAGCTTCAAGCTGTTCATCATATGCGGCCAATCGTTTTCCAACGTTTTCTTTCAGTAGTTCAATCAGACTCACTGCGAGTTCCTCCTTCTAGTGACTAAAGACGAATGCTAACGCTTTAGAGTTGCACCGGCATTGAGCTGGCTCAAGTTTTTTATGGCCGCTGCCGGTTAACATAACAAAGGCTGGTTATATGTATACAAGGTCAGAGTGGAATTTCGGAGTGCTTTTTGCTCCGCCCCAAAATATCTTTGAACATTTGTGAGGTGATTTCGATGCCAAATATGAATACAACAATAGCGCTTCTTGTGCTGGCAAGTCTGTCCGGGTGTAGTAAGCAGGCGCCGACGGTGACTCAGCCGCTAGCCGCAGAGGTTGAAGTCACCGAGACAATAACTGCAGCCCAGAACGTTTTACCGTTCCCGGAACCACAGTCAGCCAGTATTGCAGGAAAGACCCTGAAGGACTCCAAACACCAGTGGCGGCAGGCGGAAAAGCATTTGCCCGAGGATGCGCCCAATATTGTTATTTTCATGACGGATGATGCGGGCTTTGCCAACTCGAGCACCTTCGGTGGCCCTGTTAATACGCCCACACTGGATCGGCTTGCCAATTCGGGTATCAGCTACAACAGGTTTCATACCACAGCACAATGTACCGCTACACGCGCGAGTTTGCTTACCGGCCGTAACCATCACCGTGTAGGTGCTGGACAGATTGCTGAATTTGCCTCAGATTGGGATGGTTATGCTGGCGTAATACCAAAATCTACCGCAACCATGCCTCAAGTACTTTCGCATTACGGCTACAACACTGCTGCGTTTGGTAAATGGCACAACACACCTGTTACTACTATTACAAAGCTAGGCCCCTTCGACCGTTGGCCAACAGGAATGGGGTTTGACTATTTCTACGGATTTTTAGCCGGAGAAACTTCTCAATATGAACCTACCTTATTCGAAAACACCAATCCGGTTCAGGCACCTCATGACCCTGCGTATCACTTAACGGAAGATATGGCCGAAAAAGCAATTAGTTGAATGAGAACAAGCAGGACACTGAATCCTGAAGATCCATTCTTCCTCTATTTTACGCCAGGGGCAGTCCACGGACCTCACCATGTCTTTAAGGAATGGGCCGACAAGTATGACGGTGAATTTGATGAAGGCTGGGAAGCGTTACGCCAACTGACTTTTGAACAACAAAAAGAAATGGGCTGGATTCCCAAGAACACTAAACTGAATCCGCTGCATGAGGGTATGCAGAAATGGAGCGACATTCCAAGCTCAGAAAAAGAGTTTCAAACACGTTTGATGGAGATTTATGCTGGATTTTTGGAGCACACGGACGTGCAGTACGGCAAGATTGTGGATGAACTGGAAGCGCAAGGAATACTTGATAATACAATCATTATATATATTAACTCTGACAATGGTCCCTCCGCTGAAGGCCTGAACGGTTCAATCTCTGAATTATTAGGCCCAAATGTTATGCCCTCTACTATTGAACAACAAATTGAGGTACTCAACAGAGATTATGGTGGTTTAGATGCGCTTGGAGGACCAAAACTTGAATCGATGTATCACCACGGATGGACCTATGCTGGCTCAACACCATTTCAAGGTGTGAAATTATTGGCTGCCTATATGGGAGGCACGCGTACACCCTTAGTAATTTCATGGCCGGAAAAAATCAAACATGACGGAAAAGTTCGTAATCAGTTTCACCATGTTAATGATATTGCGGCCACTATTTACGACGTATTGGATATAACCCATCCGGAAACAGTCAACGGGATTGAGCAGCAACCACTAGACGGACAGTCAATGCTTTATAGCTTTGATAAGCCAGAGGCGGAATCCACAAAAAAGACACAGTATTTCGAGTTAATGGGTAGCAGAGGCGTTTATCATGACGGCTGGTTCGCAGGAACTTTTGGTCCAAAAGCGCCATGGAGTAATGACATTACAACACTCCTGAATTGGGAGCCGGAGAATGAGACTTGGGAACTGTATAATCTGGAGGAAGATTATTCTCAATCAAGTGATTTGGCGAAAGAAAATCCGGAAAAACTGGCTGAATTGAGGGAGATTTTCGATGAAGAGGCCACTAAAAATCTTGTGTATCCAATAGGTGCCTCTTACTACACTTCTTTTTTTAGTCCTGGCGAAATGCCTTCGTCACCGTTAACCGAATGGACGTTTTTTGAAGGACAGGATCGAATCCCGGAAAATCTTGCGCCAAAATTTTTAAGCGGACGCTCTACGCTTGCGATAATCGATGCTCAAATAGATAAAAATGCTGAAGGAGTACTATTTGCTGTTGGAGGAATATCTTCCGGGTTTACCGTATATATGGATAAAGGGTTCTTGAAAGCTGAATACAATGCAATGACTTTGGATCGTTACAAAGCTTCTTCGAAATCACCTATCCCAACAGGAAAAGTGACGATTGAAGTGAAAACGCAATATGACACTAAAGAACGCCTTGCTCCAGCAACAGTAACCCTGGTGGTTAACGGCAAAGAAGTGGCACAAATGCGCATGGAACGATCAGTACCTTCAGTACACACCGCCTCTGAAACTTTTGATGTGGGCAAGGATCTGGGCTCACCCGTGGCGCTGGACTATTACGACCGCGCACCCTTCGAATTTAGCGGCACGATAGAAAAAATTGATATCAAGTACATAATCTAAAAGCGTACTGGGGGTATTGGCAAAAGAGCGGCCCGAACTATTGATCGGGATCAAAGAATCAAATGCTCAATGCTCTTATGCTTGACCGGATTACCGGGGATATTGCGCCATGTCCGAAAAGAACCTGTTTGAGAAGCACGAGTCCGAGGCTATCACTGCAGCGGAAATTGATGCCACCATCGAGAAAGCGCGCGCGGTTAAGGAGATGGGCGCGCTGGGCTCCCCGCGGGTTTACCAACTGATCAAGCGCTATTTCTCACCCACGGTAGTGGGGCAGGAAAATATTTCCCGCGAGCCAACCCTGTTTGTCGGCAACCACTGCCTGTTAGGCCTCGATGGATTTGTTGTGGGCCCTCTCCTGTATTACGAGGCCAATCGCTTCGTACGGATGATGGGCGATAATATCTGGCTGCAAAACGAGATGATTGGTGATGCTCTCATTAACAGCGGCATGATTCCGGGCGACCCCAGGGCCTGCAGTGCAATGATGAAGGATGGCCACGATCTGTTAGTATTTCCCGGTGGTGCCCACGAGTCCCTCAAGCCGGCATCGCATAAATATGAACTGCAGTGGCGAGAGCGCTATGGCTTTGTACGCATGGCCGCCGCACACGGTTACAACATTACGCCCTTCGGTCTAGTCGGGCCCGACGACTTCTATGATCACCTTATAGAAAGTGATGAATTTCTCGATAGCTGGCCGGGCAAACTGCTGAAGAGAGCCGGTGTCATCACCGACGCCTGGCGAGAAGACCTCCTGCCTGTCATACCCCGTGGTATGTTTTCAACACTGCTACCCAAGCCCCAACCTTGCTACCTGGCCTTTGGCGAGCCCATTGAGGTGCCAGATTATCGCGGTAAAAAGTCTGTACCCAAGGCCGTACAGAAAAGTGTGCGGCAGGAAACGGCCGACAGTATTCATGAGTTGTTGCGAGACATGCTATTGCTACGCACCCAGGAAAAAGAAAAGCAGGGCACAATCCGGCGTCTCCTGACCCGTTGACCATGCGTTTCTGAATATGACCACAGTCGCCGAACTTATACGTGCCCAGGCCGACAATTCCGGCACAGCCCTGCTCTATGAAGACCAGCGCTGGAGCTATAGGGAATATGTACAGGCTTGCGCACAACGAGCAGCGTGGCTATTGGAGCAGCGCGCCGTGGGTCGGTCTCACGCGCACTCTTTTCAGGTGGGCGTTCTGCTGGATAACGTACCGGAATACCTGATGTGGCTGGGGGCCTGTGCGCTTTCCGGTACAACCCTGGTCGGGCTGAACCCGACCCGGCATGGCGCCGACCTGGAACGGGATATACACCACACCGAATGCAGCCATGTGATTAGCAATGACGATTATTGGGCCGAGTTGCAACAGTTGGAGCTGGTGTCCACCCAGGCATGGAATATTGAATCCATGCGTTACAGGCAGGCATTAAAACCCTACCTCGACGCGGCATTGCCAGAGGTCGAGGTGATGCCGGGCGACACGTTCTGCCTGATATTTACCTCCGGTACAACCGGAGCACCCAAGGCCTGCCTTTGCTCTCATAGCCGTATCACTGCCAACGTTCAACTCATGATAGGCCACCAGGCGCTCTGTCCGGACGATATCAGCTATGTCGCAATGCCGCTGTTCCACTCCAACGCCATTATGTCCTGTGTGTTGCCCTCACTGGGCGCGGGTGCAGCCATGGTGTTGCGCCGCAAGTTTTCCGCTTCGGGTTTTCTGCCCGATGTGCGTCGTTACGGGGTGACCTATTTCAGTTATGTCGGCAAGCCCCTGGCTTACATCCTGGCCACGCCGGAACAGCCGGACGATGCCGATAACAGCCTGCGGCGTGGCTTTGGTAACGAGGCGGCGTATGTCGACATGGAGCGCTTTGAAGCACGTTTCGATTGTACCCTGATGGATGCCTACGGCTCCACGGAGGGGGGTGTTGCCATGGTTCGCGATCGCGACTCACCACCGGGCTCCCTGGGACTGGCGATGTCAGAGGGCATCCAGGTCATGAATGCGGAAAGTCTACTGGAATGCCCTCGCGCCGAGTTCGATGACCGCGGCATGCTCGCAAACGGGGAAGAGGCCATCGGCGAACTGGTCAATACCGCAGGTCTGGCTGAGTTCGAGGGCTATTGGAAGCACGGGGAAGCGGACGCTAAGCGCACCCGCGGCGGGATCGTCTGGATGGGCGACCGCGCCTATCGCGATGACAAGGGGTATTTCTACTTTGCGGGCCGTGACAGCGACAGCATGCGCGTCGACGGAGAGAACATCGCGACGGCACAGGTTGAGCAGCTACTGACGCGGCACCCCGATGTGGTGGTCGCGGCAGTCTATCCGGTACCGGATCCGGAAGTAGGCGACCGGGTGATGGCGGCAATACAGGTACAGGCACCTGGGGAATTCGACGCCGAGAAGTTCGCGGAATATCTAAGCCGGCAGGAGGATTTCAGCAGTAAGTGGATGCCGATGTTCATACGGGTCGCCACGGCACTGCCCTTGACCCATACCTCCAAGGTTATTAAACACCTGTTGCGGCGTGAAAAGTGGAATTGTACGGATCCGGTCTGGTGGCAGTCATCTAAATCGGCCGCCTGGCGCGAAATGACAGGCGAGGATGTGTTGGCCTGGGAACGGTTATTTGCCCGACGGGGGCGGGCGCAGATCCTGAATCTGGCCTAATGTTCCGGGCGACTCTCCCTCTCCCACCAGGAGAAAACTTCCGTGGCACAGGCAGTCTTCAACAATATATCGGGCACACCAGAGGCATCAAAGGGGCGCCATTCCTGCTCCGCCTGGGCGAGCCGGTCCGCGATAATATGAAGCACCAGCGGGTTGTGGGTCATACCGGTATGGCTGCCGGGCACGCGAATATTCTCGGTAATATCGTTGGCGATGTCCAGACAATGTTCCCAGCCGACAATGCCGTCACCCTGGCTATAGACTGAGGTTGAGGGCAGCGGTGGCGGGAAGCACATCAGTGTACTGTTGGGCAGTTCATCCTCTTTTGTATCAGCATTGAGGCGTTCATACGCCCGCGCGAGTGCTCCTCCGCCGCCCTCCGGCGAATGTTCCTCGAAACCGGTATTGAAGGGTGCTCCCAGGGTGATTATCTGGCGCACACACTGCGGCTGGTGGTGCGCAACGGCGCGAGCATAGACACCGCCCAGACTGTGGCCGATCAGGCTGACCTTGCGCCCCGTTGTTCTGTGAATGGTCACCACCTTCTGTTCGATGTTGTGGCAGATGTCGTCACGCAAACCCAGGTTGGGCCCCTGGTCCCAGGGATGCGGGTCGTAGCCCAACTCTTCCAGGAAACTGCGCATCAACCGGGTGAATCCGTCGCCGACCATAAACCCGGGAAGCGTCAGGACCGGGTGCCCGTCTCCACTGGGGGCACGTTTTTGTAGGGTTTTACGGATTGCGAAAAACCCGCCAATTTCCGCGATAGCGCGCATTTCGGCCAGGATTCTGAGCGGGTGTGGCCGCACCATACTGCCAGGGGGAACTAGGCGCGATGGTACAAAGCGGCGGAGGCTATTGGCATTCATTAGTAAAAAGTACCATAAATGGCGGCCTCAGCACAGTCCAGTATTATGCTTGCCACTACCAAACGACTCATTCCATGACTAAATTACAATGCTGGGCGCAGTGCCTGCTTGTGCTCTACGATTAGGGCTATCAATCTCTGACTGAGAGGACCTGGCCGGTTTGCAAGGATTTCGCGACAAAGTGGTGAGCCAACTAGTAGGAAGTTATTTTCGAATACGTTTTGCCATAACTCACTATCAATGTAACCCTTACAATGAAGTCCCATCATGCTTTCCATTCCGAATAAGAAGCTCCCCATTAGGAACTCGAGTCGGATACGGTCGGGTGGCGAGAGAGTGTCAATTCCACCACCGATGGTGCTAGCAACCAATTCAGAAAGAACTGGGTCGTTGGCGACTGTTTCAGCTGCCGACCAAAGCTGCTGTTGTGCCTGATGGTAAGCGGTTACGTGATTCGCTGCAGCACTGCCGCGAATTTGACGTGCCAAATATACTAATGTGACGACCACGGTGAGGGCTCCAACTACTTCACCAAAAGCACCGACTGCTTCCCAGTTCATGTCTCGGGTCCTTTAAATTATGGCCCGAAGAAAATTTTCTCCGGGGTGCGAGTAAGATTCGATTAACATGTTAAGCCACCTCTGAAATATCGTCGTGGTAAGTAATATCACCGACATGGTTGATCAGTGGTTGCAGCGCGCCTAATACCTTTTCCATTTGTGCAGTAGTCAGTTTTTCCATCAGCGCCGATTGAAACCGTTCAACCTGAACGCCGGAGACAATGTACTGCCAACGATAGGCTCGAAGCATAGTGTCATTAACAGCATCCATTTCCTCCTGCTCCAAACAGGCCTCACTGTTTTCCAGAAAATAGCCAGTATCTGCTTGAGCCTGGCTTTGTAATATACCGTCCACCGCCACAACCAAATCAATCAAATCATCAACGCCTTGAGCAACTTCGTCCTCAGAGCAGGCCGCATGGATGCGCTGCCATTCCAATTCATCCAGAGTGGCGTGTTGACTCTCTTCCAGCCAGTGGTATTTAAAAACGTCCTTAAACAATGGTGACAGTGTTGTATCGCTATCGATGCTTTTCTTGTAGTGAACCTGAGTGAAGATTTCGATATGGCATGTTAGAGCCAATACCCCCCAGGTCGATTTTTGTAGAACAGCCACCGCCACATCGTTAGGTGAAACCGTCTCAACATAACCAGCGGGCATTACCTGATCGGCCATTGATCCGATCCGACGAAACAGTTCCTGATGCTTAAGTTCCTCCATGCTGAATTGTGTCAACGCCTGCAACGCAATCTGATCTCCCAGCGAGTGATCGAGACTCAGCTCCATAACTTTTGCGTTTATAAACCGCTCAACCAATGCAAAAATATAGGCATAGCTACGGCCCTGAATTTGGCTGATAAAACGTTGGTCTTGCTGATTAAGAAATGAAAGTTGATGTGCCAGAGAAAGCGAATCGGGAAGAAACTTGTGATTGGCATCCAGTGTACGGTAGCGAATCACATCGTTATCGATATCCCAGTTCACCTTCTTCGAATTCAGTATGCATCGCTGGTACTGGTTAGTGGTTGATATGTCAGTATTCATAGTCTTGCTCCTCACAGTGATTGATGTCATGCAAGGCTATTGTGTCGCAATTGTTAATCTGCCGAATGAGGCAAAGATACTGTTTTAAATGTTGGGCGAGTCAGGACAAATGTCCCAATACCGGGATCGTTTAGAGATTAAACCCCTGCGTGAGAAGTAAAGCTTGTGACCGAGAAGATACGTCCAGCTTAGAAAAAATTGTGGACAAGTGATTGCGGACAGTCTTTTCACTGATAAACAACGCCTCGGCGATATCACGGTTAGAGAGTCCCAACGCCAGCTTTGATACCACTTCCAGTTCACGTTTAGACAATAGGGCTAGCTTCGTATTGGTGGCGAAATCGAGTGTTTTTTCTTCCTCACTGCTATTCGGCTCATCTTCACCAGGAAAATAGCGTTGGAAAACCCGGGAAAACTCTCTCCATCCCGGCTCATCCTCCAACAGTATGTGATTGTCACTATCAATGCTTTCGAACTGGCAATCGCGTATTTCTGCCGTAATACCCTTTGCCGAATCGGCACTAATGACTTGATCGCCGGCGACTTGTACAACCAGTGCCGGCACATTGAGCTCCTCCAATCGAGAAAACAGGCGAATTTCAGACATGGCTTTCATAATACGCTTGGCGGAGGTCTTGGAAGTACTTTTCTGTTGCGTATTCGCATACCAGCGAATGTGCTCTGGGGTAGCACCGGGTACAAATAATTGAGAGAACATTGAAGGAAATGCCAGATTTTCCTCGCCCCAACCAGATTCGACTAGATTCTCCATAGCCGACCAACGCAAGGCCTTGGGGCTTTTGCTCCCTGCCCAGCCTGTCACCAAAGGTGCGTACAATACTAGCTGACTGACGCGTTCGGGGTGCCGCAAACAGTATAAGATCGCAACTGCTGCGCCCTGTGACATGCCAAATAATGGAAAAGTATCCAGCCCCAATTTATCAACTACGGCTTCAAGATCATCTACCCAGCGTTCCAGGGAAATATCCGATGTCTCTCGTTGCGATAAGCCACAGCCTCGCGGGTCATAGCGAACCAAAGTATGATTGAGTGACATCAAGCGAAACCAGTGTGACCAAATAGGGCTTTCCCAATCGTGTTGAATATGGGTAAGCCAGGTTCCCGCCCTGACAATAGGAGGCCCTTCACCAGATAAGGCGTATGCGATCTGGGTCTCATCAGCCGATAAAGTAAAAGCTATACGTTGGTTGTGCTCTATATCCATCATTTTCCTATCGTCGTAAACCCACCGCGCAGCTACCTGCTTGACCGATTTGAAGTGACACCATGTGCATGGCGCATAGGATGGTTCTTTACATTAACACCCAAAGGCATTATTGGGCAGCGTCCCTTTTTCCTGAATCGTTAAAACTGCAGCCCCATTCAAGCGACCATGACGCAAATCATCCAGCGCCTGGTTGGCCTGTGCCAATGGGTAGCAACTCACTTCAGTTGTTATAGGGATACGGGAAGCAAGCGGCAGGAACGCTTCACCGTCAGCGCGGGTCAAGTTCGCGATCGACTGGATACTGCGCTCGCCCCATAAATCGGCGTAGGGTATCGGTGGGATGTCGCTCATATGTATACCGGCGCAAATCACTTGGCCACCCTTCTTGACCGACCGCAGGGCCTGCAACACACACTCACCCTCCGGGGCAAAAATAATTGCCGCATCGAGTAACGCGGGAGGCCTGTCACCGGCCTCACCCGCCCAGCAGGCACCCAGCTGCCGGGCAAAGGCCTGTGTCGAGCTATCGCCAGCACGGGTAAAGGCATAGACTTGTTGCTGCTGGTCAAGCGCGACCTGAATAAGAATATGGGCAGCTGCACCAAACCCGTAAAAACCGATCCGCCTGGCCGAGGCCACCGGGCGCCAGGACCGATAGCCAATTAAGCCGGCACATAATAGCGGTGCCGCCTGGGTATCACTAAAGCCATCGGGGATAGGAAAACAATAGCGGGCATCAGCCACCGTCAGCTCAGCAAAACCACCATTGACCTGGTAACCGGTGTAAACAGGTTCATCACAGAGATTCTCTCGATGGCTATTACAGAACTCACAATGCCCACAACTGCCTCCCAGCCAAGGCACACCAACCCTTTCACCGACAGTAAACCCTGAGGCGCTATCGCCCAAGCCAACGACCACACCCACAATCTGATGTCCGGGAATCAACGGCAGCTTTGGCTTAGTGAGATCACCATCAAGCACATGTAAATCGGTGCGACATATACCACAGGCTGTCACCTGGACAAGTAACTGCCCCGCCCCAGGCTTGGGATCAGCAACATCCATCAATTTCAAGGGCTGGCCTAGCTCGGTAAATACCATGGCACGCATAGCAACTGTCCTTCACGATAAAAATGGATTATCTACCGAGCAAGCCGTCGTGAGCAAGATGCCGGGTTCCGTCGCGAGCTTTCCCTCGCTTGAACATACAGTAATCATGGGCTTGCCTGGTCGACTTGAACTTGCGCATGCCCGACTCTTTCCCGCATGTTCAACCCTTTCCCCCCCATTTGTGTTACTATACGCGCCCAGCGCAAAGCCTCGACCTCTCAAGCACCAAGCCTCGACCTCTCAAGCACTAAGCCTCGACCTCTAAAGCACCAAGCCTCGACCTCTCAAGCACTAAGCCTCGACCTCTAAAGCACTAAGCTGACCAGCCGGAAGTTCCGCTGCGCGCCAAATATGTTGTTAGTGCAACATGAGGATAGCTATGAAAGCAAAAAAATCATAACCCAAGGAGAAACCTGTCCAAAATCACTCATTAGTAAATATTGTAACGGTTAAAACCAAACGAGTTAAGACAGCCATTTTGCTAGCGGCAGGAACGGGATCCCGTTTGCGGCCTTTAACACTCGATGCACCTAAATGCCTCACGGTGGTCGGTGGCAAACCTATCCTGGAGCGACTGATTGAAAACTTACGCGCACAGGGAATCCAGAAACTAGTTGTGGTAACGGGTTACCT
>JBALWA010000090.1:0-12841 GCA_036960305.1 Halioglobus sp.
GGCTACCAATTGTCCCTGACCCTGGAGTCCTGAAGTATGCGAGATGCCCAGCCCGCCGCTATTTTTTTGAAGGACTACCGTCCCCCGGCCTATCTGATCAGCCGCACCGAACTTGATTTTGAACTGCACGAAGACCATGCCCTGGTCATGGCCAAACTGCACATCTGGCGCAATCCCGAGAGCCCTTTGGGCACTGAGCTGGTACTGCACGGGCAGGACCTGGAGTTGTTGTCAATTGCACTGGACGGAGAGCCGCTGTCGGATGAGGCCTACCGGCTGGGAGCGGAAACTCTGGTGGTTATCTCTGTTCCCGAGCAGTTTACCCTGCAGTGCACCACGCGAATCAAACCGCAGGAAAACACGTCTTTAGAGGGCCTGTATAAATCCCGAACGATGTTCTGTACCCAGTGCGAAGCTGAAGGCTTTCGCAAGATCACCTACTATCTGGACAGGCCAGATGTGATGTCGGTATTTACAGTAAGCATTGACGCTGATGCCGATCGGTATCCAGTACTATTGAGTAATGGAAACCTGGTAGAAGAGGGTGCATCGGCACCGGGACGGCATCGGGTCAGTTGGCATGATCCTCATCCAAAACCCGCCTACCTGTTCGCTTTGGTTGCCGGCGACTTGATGCATGTCGAGGATGCCTTCCGTACAAGTGGGGAGAGGGACGTCACGCTGCGTATTTACGTTGAGGCGAAGGATATAGATAAATGTGGGCATGCCATGGCGTCACTGAAGCGCTCCATGCTATGGGATGAGGAGGTGTATGGTCGGGAATATGACCTGGACATATTTAATATTGTCGCCGTCGATGATTTTAATATGGGGGCGATGGAAAACAAAAGCCTCAATATCTTCAATTCATCCTGTGTTCTGGCTAGCCCTGAAACCACAACAGACGCGGGTTTTCAGCGGGTTGAGGCGATTGTTGCACACGAGTATTTTCACAATTGGTCCGGTAACCGGGTGACCTGTAGAGATTGGTTCCAGTTGAGCCTGAAAGAGGGTTTTACCGTTTTTCGGGATGCTGAGTTTTCCGCGGATATGGGCTCGCGCACGGTAAAGCGGGTTGAGGATGTCAGCCTGCTGCGTACCGTCCAATTTGCCGAAGATGGCGGCCCCATGGCGCACCCGGTTCGTCCCGACTCATTTATCGAGATATCCAACTTCTATACCGCGACCGTTTATGAAAAGGGCGCGGAAGTGGTACGTATGATCCACATCTTGCTGGGAGCTGAGGCCTTTCGCAGAGGCTCAGATCTGTATTTTGATCGACACGACGGGCAGGCGGTTACCTGCGAGGATTTTGTGTGTGCGATGGAGGATGCAAGCCACGTCGACCTGAAGCAGTTTCGCCATTGGTATTCCCAGGCCGGCACGCCCTCGCTGGCAGTGTCCGACGAATACGATGAAGACTCACAACGCTATACCTTAAAAGTGGCGCAATCCTGTCCGGCGACACCGGGGCAGGAGAACAAGAAGCCCTTTGTCATTCCACTGGCGATGGGCTTGTTGGGTGATGCCGGTAATTTACCGCTTCATTTAGCTGACGCCGAGCCGGATTTCGAGACCCCGGACAACACCCACAGGGTTTTGATCGTCGATAAAATTCAGCAGGACTTCGTGTTCGAAAAAGTGGCGGAGCGTCCGGTGCCCTCACTTCTTCGAGGATTTTCTGCCCCGGTCCGTTTACAGCTTGACCTCGACAGGCCGGACCTGCATGCATTGATGAGCCGCGATAGCGATGGCTTTGTTCGTTGGGATGCCTCACAACAATTCGCTTTAAGCGTTATCGGAGAGGTCGAACAACAATTTCTGGCAGGCGCCGAACTGGCTGTCGACGAGTTGTTGCCCCGGTCCTGCGGTAGTTTACTTGAAGATGAATCGCTGGATTCGGCTATGGTCGCCGAGATGTTGTCATTGCCTGGCGAAAACTACCTGGCGGAATTGGCAAGCCAGCGTGGTGGTGCAGATGTCGACAGTCTTCATGCAGCCCGCAATGCAGTGCACAGCGCAATCGCTTCAAGTCAAAAGGACACACTACTCTCACGGTATCATGGGCTTGCAAGCGATGAACCCTATACTGCGAATGCGACACAGATTGCCCGGCGCAGCCTGAGGAATGTTTGCCTGGATTACCTGGTGGATGCCGATTCCGAACTGCTGCAACTGGCCGAGAGCCAGTTCAAGAGCGCTGGCAGCATGACTGATCATCTGGCGGCTTTGAAGGTGATAGCGTTTCGCGGCAACGAGGAACAGAGTGCTGCCGCGCTGGAAGACTTCTATGAACAGTGGCACAGTGAATCCTTGGTTGTTAACCAGTGGTTTCAGGTTCAGGCCGCCATCCCACGAGGTGACGGTTTGGCACGGGTCCAGTCACTGATGTCCCACAGGGACTTCGATCTAAAGAACCCGAACAAAATCCGTTCCCTGATTGGACAGTTTGCCAATAATAACCCAGTGAACTTCCATCGTGCCGATGGGCAGGGTTATCGTCTGCTAACGGATGTTGTCATTGAGTTGAATACACTGAACCCACAGATAGCCTCGCGGCTTTTAAACCCTTTGACCAAGTGGCGGAACTACCCCGGGCGAGGGGAGTTGATGCGGGCCGAGCTGGAGAGATTGGCAAGTAAACCAACGCTGTCACGGGATGTGTTTGAGGTGGTTACCAAGTCGCTCAGCTGACAAAAAGTAACCTTTTTGACAGGGTGCCTGAGCTCCCTGGCTAGCATCCTTCTTCCAATTGAGTAACACAATATCTTTAATCATATAAAGACACCTAGGCTTGTTGAGGGTAAAGCTGGAGTTCGGCTGTTTGACGATTCTTTCCCGATGATTGGGATTTGCGTAAACGACTCGCTACTGCCGACAGTTTTTTCCCATCCCAAGCAGTAAGCTGAGGGCTGTAGAGTCCGTTGTCAATTTCCTGTAATTCCCGCGCGAGTTCATCGTCAGAGAAAACGGTTTCTACCTGTTCCAGTGAGTGTATGTTGCGATCGGGAAATAGCGCTGCCGTCCATGCAATGATGTGCTTGCGCGCCTGTTGTGCATTGCTTGTTGTACAGGCGGCAAGTAGTTGTTTGAACGCTGCTGCTTCCGAGAGGTTCTCGGTGATAACAGTTTTTTCCGGGCGTGGGGATTTCCTGCGTATCAGCAGGTAGCCCACTGTAAGAACCCAGCCCGCGGTACTGATAAAAGCGATCACTTGCCAGATGAGATTGCCCTCTTCATTGACGGCAACGGCGATGGGCGAGTTATCAAAAATGGGTGCAGTGGCGGTAGGTACCGGTACGTTCAATGGCGAGGGAGCATCCAGTGCCGCGCCGACTATTACATTGCGGGCGGGCAAAACAGCATAACGCAACTCGCCTGACACGGTGTCCCACCAGGGAATACGGACTTCCGGGATGTTCCAGTTGCCCTCACGTGTGGGCACCAGCGCGGCACTGTCCTCTCGAACGCCCTGTAGCCCCGAGCTGACTTCAGCATCGCTTATGACGGGCTGGTCGGGGTAAAATTTCAAGCCCTTTGTCGCGGGAAACAATGTGGGGGGAAGTTGCGCGCCCTGCAAGCCCTCACCGGTCAGCGTGATACGCCGGGTGGCAGATTCCCCGACTCTGAGTTGATCAGGCGGGGTGGACCAGCTTTCCGTAATCTGTAATTGGCGAGCAGGTAGCCAGGTGCTGCCGGGGAAAGCATTTGCACTGGGCAACACGAGAAGTGTCAGGGCTTCGGTTTTTCGCGTCAGCTGCCGGCCGGCCCCTCCCCTGTCAAAAGCGCTTCGGCGCGGTTGGCTTTCCCGGGCAGAGAATGTCTGTGCAGGAATCACTAGTTCGCCGCTTTGTTCGGGAAATATAGCGTAACGAATTTCATGAACCAACCAGGGCCGGTTGTTGATAGTGCGCTGGAAGGACTTCTGTTCCAATTGTTTTACAAAGGCGTTGTCCAGTTGTAAGTCTGTAATGCTGCGTGAATCGAGGTTTATCGCCTGCTGAATCCGAAGGGTTAAGATAGCCTGCCCCTGTACGTAGACTCTGTCAGCGTCCAGTTCGGCTTCAAAACTGACTAGAGGGTCGCCGGCAGCCGAGGTGGCAGGGCCGACGGCGATCAGCAGATAATTTGTTTCGCCGCTGCCGACAACCCGCAGTGAGGGCACCCTCAGGGAGCCCTCCCTTTTCGGTACGATATCCAGAATGACCTGCCGGGTACTGCTTCGTTCTCCATTGATGATATTCGTGGAACTGGCGGTGGATCGTTGCAGAATCTGAAAGTCCTGTGTCAGCGGGCGCAAGTCGATATTGTTGATGGGTTCATTGCCAGTTGCCGATATGGTTAGCTGGATTGTGTCGCCCAGGGCGACACGATCCCTGTCCACACTGGCACTCAACTCCGCCTTGGCGCTGCAGCTTAAAGCGAATGCCGTTAGTAACAACAAAGCCCGAAAGGCTTTACCAGTAAGTTTCATTCTTTTGTCCGTCTCCCTGTTCCTGTCGTTGTCTGCTCTCGTAGCGAAATTTTTCCCGCAGTAAACCCGAGGGGTCATCGGGTATGCGTCTCAGCCACTGCTGCATCGCCTGGTCCTCCTCCTGATCTTCAGGGGAGGCCTCTTCTGCCTGGGCTGCATCCGCGTCCGCTTGCTGTTCCTCAGGTTCTTCCTGTTCGCCCGGTTGTTCTGAAGGGTCCTCAGTTTGCTCTTCCTCTGAGGGGTCCTGCGGCTGATCCGATTCAGGTGGATCTTGTTGGTCCTGTGGGTCCTGTGGGTCCGATGAGTCTGAGTCGCCGTCCTGGGGTTGATCTGAGGGATCTGAATCGCCCTGGGATTCTGATTTCTCCTGATCATCCTGCTGCTGGTCCTCGTTGTCCTGCTCTTCCTCACCTTCGCCGTCTTGTTGCTGTTGTTCCTGTTCCTGTTTCATCTGCTCGAGCAATTCAATGTTCTCGGTAGCATCGACCTGGTCGGGCTGGCGGGCCAGTGATTCCTGATAGGCCTCAATCGCTTCATCAAGCTGCCCGGCTTTCGCCAGTGCATTGCCGCGGTTATACCAGTCGTCAGCGGTGTCTCCGGCAGAAAAATGTTTCGCTGCCGATTCAAATTCTTCTCCCTCATAAGCCGCGGTACCCGCCCAGTCCTTACTTTCGAAGAGTTCTGCAGCGGCTTTGGGGTCACCCTGCTGCAGCGCCTGTTGGCCCTGTTGGTCAGGGGTAAGCCACAGGTCTTTCCAGCTCTGTGCCTGTGCGGACTCCGGGGAAGACAGTAGCATCAGTGGTAGCAGACAGGCGAGCCAACCACGTCGAAACAGAGGCAGTATCAGCGGTAGCAGCATCAGTGCCAGAAGATAACCTTTGTCATCCCAGGTGTCAGCGGTTCGGTCCAGCGTCAGGGTGGTTTCCTGGTTCGGAATCAGGGAGCCACTCAGTAACTGATCGAGGTCCTTGTCACCGATTTGTATATTCAGGTAGCGACCACCGGCGGCCGAGGCCATGGCCTGCAAGGCTGATTGGTCCAGCGTCGGTATCACAATGGTTCCACGGTTATCTTTTAGAAAACCGCCACGGGGCAGCGGAATCGGGGCACCTGTTGCTGTGCCAACTGCCAGTACAGACAGTTGCATACCGCTGTCCTTGATGATCTCCACGACACGGCCGCGAGCTTCCTTGTCTACACCATCGGTAACCAGGACGATCTGTCCCTGGCTGATGCCGGCCGAATGCAGCAGATCAACCGCCTGGCTGATTGCCGAAGCCGTGTTGCTGCCCGGCAGGGGCATCATGTCCGGCGATAGAACGGGTAGCAGATTGGCGATGGTCGGGTTGTCGTCTGTTAATGGGGTGACAATATGTGCATCTCCCGCATACGCGATAAGCCCGGTTTGGCCTTCGTTGCGCCGTTGCAGGAGGTCTAGCAGTTTCTGTCGGGCGCGATCCAGGCGCGAGGGTGCCAGGTCTCCGGCGTTCATGGAGTGGGACAGGTCCAGTACCAGTACCATGGCATCCTGTTTCTGCAGCACTGGCTGGGGTATCTTCTCCCAACTGGGGCCACTGGCGGCCAGGGCGGCGAGTATCCAGCCGAGTAGGACAAAAGGCAGTAGGTTGGGACCTCGGGAGGCAACATGCTTGCCTACGAGATAGGGCAGCAGTTCTGGCGCGATGACATCGCTCCAGCCACCACTGCGGCTGCGGGCGCGCCACAGTAGTATGGCCAGGAAGACTGCAGGTAGCAGCGCCCACAACCACTCGGGGCGCATCAAATGTAGCTGACTCCAGTCGGGAATCACGTCGAAGCCTCCGTGTCGGCTGACTGACTATCTCGCGACCAGGCGCCCGAAAGAATCCACTGTCGCAATGCGAGTACAAAACTCAGTAGCAAAGCGACCAACAGCGGCCAGTACCCAAGCGCCTGGCGGGGTCGGTAGGTCGCACCGTCCTGCTCAACAGGTTCTAACTGGTCAAGCATTGCGTAGATATTGGCCAGCTCCTGCGGATTGCGGGCGCGGAAATACTGGCCACCAGTCATTTGTGCAATTTTTTGCAGACCCTCCTCATCAAGCTCGGCGGAGGGGTTGACCTGCCGGCTGCCGAAACTTGAGCCGAACAGGCCCGGCAATGTCATTTCATCAGCGCCTATGCCGATGGTGTATATCTTGATGCCCAACTTACTTGCTAGCTTGGCTGAGTCCAGCGGGCGGACAGAGCTGGCGGTATCCTGGCCGTCGGTTAACAGGATAAGTACCCGGCTCTCGGAAGGGCGCTCTTTAAGGCGTTTGGCAGCGAGGCCAATCGCATCGCCAATCGCTGTTTCCTGGCCAGCAAAGCCAATTTGTGCTTCCAGCAGGAATCGCTTGACGGTCGCGGTGTCGAAACTCAGGGGTGATTGAACGTAGGCATTAGTACCGAAAAGTATCAGCCCCAATCGGTCGCCTTTACGGCGTTCGATAAAGTTGGCCCCGACTTGCTTGACGGCATCAATACGGCGTCCCATAACCTGGCCCAGCTGCATATCTTCAATGCGCATGCTGCCAGAGATATCCACCGCCAGCATAAGGTCGCGGCCGGAGCTGGGCAGCTCTATCGCCTCTCCTATCCAGATTGGACGGGCTGTGGAAATCAGTAGGCACAACCATAGCAACCACAGTGCCGCGCCGGCGATTTTGCCGCGCGATCTACCCCCCCCGGGCTGGCTGTCACTGAGCTGCTGCCAGTCATTATAGAAAGGGGCGCGCAATGCGGGTTGGCCGGTGCGGGCGGGTGGCCACAGGAACCTGACCAGCAGAGGCAGGGGCAACAGTAGTAGCATCCATGGCCAGATCCATTCGATCATTGCTTGGCCACCCTGTGCTTGCGTATCCACAACAGGGCGGTGTTGTGCACAGATTCGCAGTCGATATCGACTTGTCCGGGCTGATAGGCGGCAGAAGCCAGTTCGACTGAAAAGCCCTCTGTGGCCGCTTTGTTCGGCAGGGTCTGGTTGAGAAAGTTAATCCAGCCCTCGCCCGTTTTGGCTGCCAGCTCCTGTTCGGGGAATGCGCGTAGAGCGACACTCTTGAGCAAGCCGTTCACGGCGCCAAGATACTCGGTAGATTGACTATCGGACAGCCAGTGCTGATGAAGCGCAAGCGCCTGATCGCTTGCCTGGCGTCTGTAGGCATTCGCCTGGTAACGGCGATAAAAAAGCAGGGCCAGCGCCGCCAGCCCGAGTAACAGGAGGGCTATGAGCGCCCACCATCCCGGCGCCAGAGGCCACCAATCGACCAGGGCAGGGTCTCGCAAGGGATGAAGGTTGGCCAGTGGATCTTGTGGGTTCAACGCCTGGCTTCTCCATAATATTGCCGAAGCAGGGTAAAAGGAGCCGTGGTGGTTGTCGCCTGTATAATGGGAATGCCCAGTCGCCGGAAGTCCTGGGAGAGTATCTCCTGGCGCTGCTTGAAGTTGTCCCGATACCGTGTCCTCAATTTACGGTCGGCCGTGTGCAATTCGCTTCGCTGTTCGCCATCTGTCACGGCGTAATATCCGCCGCGGGGTAGTTCGCCCTCCAGTGGATCTGAACAGGACAGGGCGGTAATCTCGGCGTGCTGGGAGAGTTGGAACAAGTGTTCGCGCGCTTCGCTCTGTTCGGCTCCGTGGAAGTCACTGATTAAGAAGATGGCGCTGCCTGGCCGGACGATGCGTCGCAAATTGCCCAACATGTTGGCAAAACTGTGGCTGTCATCGACGTTATTGAGCGGCAGGGATTCGTTGTATTGCGCCAGATGGGACAATAACGCGAGAGCGGTTTTACGGCTTCGTCGGGGGCGTATATCCCGATGCTCAACGCCATTAAAGACCAATCCGCCAATACGATCGCCACTGTCCAGGGCACTCCAGGCCAACAGGCTGGCCAGCTGGGCAGCCAGCACCGACTTGAAGCAGCAACTGGAGCCAAAGAACATGCTATTGCGCTGATCTACTACGATCAGTACCGGGCGCTCTCGCTCCTCCCGAAAGAGCTTGGTGTGCGCGCCGCCGGTTCTCGCGGTCACTCGCCAATCGATGGTGCGAATATCGTCGCCCGGTTGGTAGGCGCGAACTTCTTCAAAATCGATTCCTCGGCCCCTGAAGTTGGACTTATTGGGTCCGGCAAGCACGCTCAGCGCCCGTTTCTTGCGGGTGAGCTTTATCTGCCGAGCGGGAAATCGCATCGAGATCAAGTCGGAAAGCGTGGTGTAGGCCCCCCTGGCGGGTAAGCTGATATCGGCGAGATGCATTAGCCGACCGGTACCAGGGACAGTAATTCCTCGATGACCTGGTCGGGTGTTACGCCATTGGCCTCCGCTTCAAAACTCAGTAGCAAACGGTGGCGTAAAACATCCGCCGCAACGGCCTGCACATCATCAGGGCTCACAAAGTCCTGGCCGCGTAACCAGGCGTGCGCCCGGGAGCACCGGTCCAGTGCGATGGTGGCGCGGGGACTGCCGCCAAATTCGATCCAGTTGGCCAGTTGTTCAGAATACAGGCCGGGATTGCGGGTAGCGATGACCAGCTGCACGATGTATTGCTCTACAGGCTCCGACATATGCAGTGCCAGGGTTTCCCTGCGGGCGGCAAAGACTTTGTCCTGGCTCAGCCGGTTTGGCGCCTGGGTTGTCTCCTTGTTAGCCTCTGCGCGGGTAAGTCGCAGGATCTGTGCCTCGGCAGCGGCGTCGGGGTAGTCCACTTTTACATGTAAGAGGAAACGGTCCAGCTGGGCTTCCGGCAGTGGGTAGGTTCCCTCCTGCTCGATGGGGTTCTGGGTGGCCATGACGAGGAATAGCTCGGGTAGGCCGTAGGTTTCACTGCCCACGCTGACCTGACGTTCGGCCATGGCCTCCAGCAGTGCGGATTGCACCTTGGCGGGGGCCCTGTTGATTTCATCGGCAAGAACCAGGTTGTGGAAGATCGGGCCCTTCTGGAAGTGAAAGCTGGCATCCTGTGGGCGGTAAATCTCGGTGCCTGTGACATCGCCCGGCAGTAGGTCCGGGGTAAATTGAACCCGGTGGAAGCTGCCCTCGATACCATCCGCCAGGGATTTTATCGCCCGGGTTTTGGCCAGCCCCGGTGCGCCCTCGACCAATAGGTGACCATCTGCCAACAGCGCGATGATCAGGCGCTCTACCAGATGTGACTGGCCTATAATTTGCTGGCTAAGCCAGTCTTCCAATGCCCTGACGTCTGTACTGGCCACGGGGTCTCCTGATTGCTGATGAATTTGATACTACTGCGACAACTGCTACTGCTGGCGGTCGCAATAAGAGGGTTCGCATTCTAACTAAAGCGCACCTCACGTCCAAGTGAAATTGAGGCCAAAGACGTTGATTTCTGAGACTTTTTTTATTGGTAAAAGTTCCCGCAGGCGGCTACAAGGGTGCCAGATTGGTCTAGACTGTAAAAAACTAATCAACCAGCGGTGATTTCACGCCGCGATCCACAGTTTTCAGGGCGAAATGTGTATGGCATGGGAGGCTTTAAAAGAGAGTATTCTGCTGGAATTGGCGGAACTCATCGATCAGAGAGGTGAAGGGGCTCACCGGGACTGGCTACACCACCTGAGCAAGGTGTTTTATGGGCGTTTTGCCGCTGAGGATATGCGCGGCCGTTCGGTTGAGAACCTGTATGGCTGTCTTTATGGCCTGCTGCACTTCATGCAAAAGCATCCCGGGGACGAGCCCAAAGCACGCCTCTTTAACCCCGAGTTGGGTTCACACGGTTGGGAGAACAAGAATACCGTTGTCGTTTTACTGTGTCGTGATATGCCATTTTGCACCGCCTCGATACGGGGGGAACTCAATCGCAGGGGGATCAGGGTTCACACCATCGCCAGTTGTAATCTGGTGTCGACGCGTGACGATAAGGGCGATTTGACGGCTATTCTCAATGGCGATGCGGAACCTGATGTCGCGGGGGTTTCAAGGGAGAGTCTGATTTACTTTGAAATCGGCAGACACTCGGACCTTGACGGCCTGCAGGAATTGAAGGACACCCTGTCTGATATCCTTCGGGAAGTGGGTCTGGTGGTAGATGACTTCAACGCCATGCGAGAACATCTGCATGAATGCGTGGCTCTGGTTGGGGCCAGCAACTGTGTAAAACATGACTTTCGCGATGAGGCGGTGGAATTTTTGCAGTGGCTGGAACACTACCACATCACCTTTTTGGGCTATGAATATCTTCAAGTCAGCCGTTCGGGCTCAGATATCGAAATAGAGGTTCAGGCCGATAAAAGCCTGGGTTTGCTGCGTCAACGCACCACAGGGGGGGTGCGCGATTTGACGGCGGAATTACAAGGCCGTACTGCGGAGAAGTTGCAGGGTAAGCAGCTGAGTTTTTCCAAGTCGCGTGTTCGCTCCCGGGTGCATCGCTTGGCCTACCCGGATTATGTTGAGGTCAAGGTCTACGATGAGGCGGGTGAAGTGATTGGCCAGCACCGTTTTCTGGGGCTTTATACCTTTAGTGTGTATAGCCTTAGCCCCAATCGTATTCCTATTCTTCGCCGTAAAGTCGAGAGTGTTATGGCGCTGTCTAAATTGGGGGACAAAGAGCACGATGGGCGTGAGTTGGCCAGAGTACTTGAATTATTTCCCCGCGAGGAACTGTTTCAATCCAGTATTCGGGAGTTGTACGACACGGTAACAGCGGTCAATAAAATACAGGAGCGAACCCAGACCCGATTGTTTGTGCGTAAAGATATTTACGGCAAGTTTTTCAATTGCCTGGTGTATATCCCCCGGGACAGCTATAACACTGAGTTGCGGATAGTCATACAGAATATTCTCGTTACAGCCTTTGGCGCTGAAGAGTCAGAGTTTACGACCCAGTTCAGCGAGTCTGTTTTGGTGCGTTGTCACTTTGTACTGAGGGTTAACCCGGCAGTACCCGTTAGTTACGATATCAATGAAATTGAGGAGCAAATTGTGCAGGCAACACTTTCCTGGGAAGACCGATTACGAATCAGGCTTATCGAAGAGTTTGGTGAGGAAGGTGGTGAAAACTATGTGCGTTTGTTGGGGCAGGGATTTCCACCGGGATACCGGGATGATTTTGACCCCCGGGTTGCCGTTCTGGATATCAAAAATCTGCAAAAGCTGATCGATGGCGATGAAGTGGCGATGAGCCTGTATCGCTTGCTTGAAGAAGGTGATGAAATGCTGCGTCTGCGGCTTTATCACCGAGGGGCGTCTCTACCCCTGTCCGACATTCTGCCCATTCTGGAGAACCTGGGCCTGCGAGTAGTCACTGAACGGCCCTATGGTGTGCGCCTGTCCACAGGAGAGCGTTATTGGGTACAGGAGTTCAGTCTTATTTATTCTCTGTCTCATGATATCGACCTGGAGCAGGTGAAAGACGAGTTTGAAGATGCTTTTGCGCGCATCTGGTTTGGTGAAGCGGAGAGTGACTCCTTTAACCGGTTGTTAATAGGCACGCGCCTGAGTTGGCGTGAGATCGCGCTATTACGCGCCTATGCACGTTATCTCCGGCAGGTAAACTTCCCCTATAGCACAGCCTATATCGCCGAGACAATGGCTAACCATTTGCACCTGACCTCCACAATGGTGGAGCTTTTTCTGACCCGGTTTTCACCCGCTTTCGACGGCGATGAAGAATGGCGCGAACAGCGTGAGTTGGCAGTTGAACAGCGCATACTCGACGGCCTGGATGAGGTGCAAAACCTCGGCGAAGACCGAATTATTCGTCAGTTTCTGGCGGTGATAAAGGCCACCCTGCGGACCAATTTTTTTCAGGAGGGGGAGGGCGGAAAACTCAAGCCCTACTTTTCCTTTAAGCTTTCCCCATCCGACATACCGGATGTCCCACAGCCTGCGCCGCTGTATGAAATATTTGTCTACTCGCCCCGTGTAGAAGGCGTGCATTTGCGCGGAGGCAAAGTTGCCAGGGGTGGCCTGCGATGGTCTGACCGGCAAGAGGATTTTCGGACCGAAGTGCTCGGTCTGGTGAAGGCGCAGCAGGTTAAGAATGCGGTGATTGTACCGGTGGGTGCGAAGGGCGGTTTTGTCGCCAAACAACTCAACCCGGCGATGACCAGAGACGAGGTGCAGCAGGAGGGCATCGCCTGCTACAAACTGTTCATTCGCGGTCTGCTGGATATCACGGACAACCGCACGGATGGTGGCGTCGTTAGCCCACCACTCGTGGTCATTAAAGATGATGAGGATCCCTATCTGGTGGTTGCGGCGGATAAGGGCACTGCAACCTTTTCCGATATAGCCAACGGTATCTCAGCAGAGTACAACTTCTGGCTGGGTGACGCTTTTGCCTCTGGTGGCAGTGTGGGCTACGACCACAAAAAAATGGCGATTACCGC
>JBALWA010000091.1:0-12321 GCA_036960305.1 Halioglobus sp.
TTACGCACTGGCAGCTACGGGATAATTGTGTCTGACGATTACTGTTTATTCGGATTGGGAAAAGCTCGCGACAGAACACCCAAGAAACGCTGAGCCTGCCTCGTCGACTTAAACTTCCTGGGTTCACTACCGTGACTGCGCAACAGGCGCCTGAAGAACCGCTTAGCTGCAGCCCCATCACGCTTTGCCTGAAGATACATATCAACGACTTCACCACCCTGGTCGACCGCCCGCCACAGATAGTGCTGCTTGCCGTTGATTTTGACGAAGACTTCGTCGATGAAGAAAGTGTCGCCATAGCCTCGGTGCTTCCGCTTCAATCGACGGGCATAAATGGCACCGAATTTGATGCACCAGAGGCGAATCGCTTCACGGCTGACTGTGATGCCTCGTTCGGCCAGGAGGTCTTCTATATCTCGGTGGCTGAGGTTGAAACGATAGTAGAGCCAGACCGCATACGAAATGATATCTGGAGGGAATCGGTGGCGCTTGTATGTATTCATCCGCCGATTCTATCAATTGGGGCAGTTAATTTGGCGGTACCAAGTTGTCGGTACCGATGTATCTCTTAGTGAATTAGGTCATTTGGTCCTACATGGGCTGAAGCCGCACAGTCCGACTACGCTCTGCCTCTTACTCTACATTAATACCCTCCGGTGCACTTCAGGGGCTGATAGGTGAACAAGGCAAATGCGGTCCAACGAACATAATGATAAAGTATCCAATCTACCACTCGCCAACGGCACCAAAGCACACACAATGTCGTCTACACTAATCACGGTAAGCAAAGAACGCGCGTTAAAGATCTACAACGACCTGCTCGCAGGTTCTGATCCTCGCCCGTCATTCTTCCTCTTGGTCGGCGTGTCCACGCTGATCGCGGCCTTTGGGCTGGTGATGGATAATACCGCAGTGGTTATCGGCGCCATGCTCGTGGCCCCTTTAATGACCCCGATACTCGGGCTTGCACTCGCGCTGGTGCGCAGTGACACGCACCTCAGCGGCATCGCGCTGCGCTCAGAGTTCATCGGCGTCATCATCTCTATATTGGCCGGAGTTCTGATCGGGCTGACGCTTCCGGAGTACTTTGAACCCACCGAGGAGATGCTGGGACGCACCCAACCCAGCCTTTTCGATTTGCTGGTCGCTGTGCTGGCAGGGCTGGCAGGCGCCTACGCCCTGGTTGACGAAAAGCTCAGCCCGGTTTTACCCGGTGTCGCGATATCCACGGCCATCGTACCGCCGCTGGCCAATTGTGGCATGTGTATTGCGCTTGGTGCCTATAGTGGCGCCGCCGGGTCCTTCCTGCTGTTCTTCACGAACTTCCTGTCAATCCTGCTGGTATCGGCAGCCGTATTTATCGTCGCTGGTATGAATAGGGACCTGCGTGCGCTCTCCGGTATCGTCCTTGCCCGACGTTTTGGCTTCGCGTTGGCCAGCATGGCCTTAATCACAGCAGGATTGGCGGTCGAACTGGGTAATATAGTCAAGGATATGCGGGTGGAGAAGAAAATCACCGAGATACTGAAGGCTGAATTTCAAGGTCGCCAGAGCCACCATCTCGAGCAGCTGGTTATAGACCGGGGCAGGGATGAACTGCTGGTCAGGGCCGATGTGGAGGCGCCGGATATAGTGGGGCCGACCACAGTATCGGCAATAGAGGGCCAGCTGAACCAATTGACCGGCCAACCCACTACGCTACATGTGCGCACCACCATCACACATGAAGTATCTGCCACCGGCTCAATCAACAAGGCTCTGCAGAAGTCCCTCAATGGGTTTCAGCAGGCACCGTCTGAAGACGCTGAATCAACCAGGTTGATGAAAGCGGAGCAGCTAATTCGAGAGTATCTGGAGAATGAGTTTCAGTTGAGGCTGGAGCATTTGCGATTAATTGCATACGAAAAAGCCGATCTTTTGCTCGCTGAAATGTCCGGCAGCAGGCCGCTCAGCCGACTCGAAATAGAAGAGCTGGAGGCCATTCTAAAGAATCAGTTACCTCAGGAAAAGCCGCTGAACCTGTCGATTCAGCATACGCGCTCTGAAATACGCGATAAGCAAGGACGGGTGCGCCCAGCATTCAATATACCCAGGTTTGAAACAGCCGGAGAACAGGCACACATCAAAACGATCAATGAGTTTATCAGGCAATGGCTCAATGAAAGGGGCTTCTGGATACATTCACAGTCATACACCCTACTTGAGGAGCACCACTACTTTTTGCTGGAAGTCTACGGCGGCAGGCTTTTCGGTACTGAAGACTGGGCAGCGTTCAACGAGGCCCTAAAGCGCAACTTCGATGCTCCCATCGATACCTATGTGCGCTCGCAGTTGGAGACAGTGGTCGGGCCTGAAGGTGAGGGCCAATTGGATGAGCTCCTCGAAGATTTCCGCTTGCGTAATGAAAGGACATATAAAGAAGAGATGGATCGGCTGATTAACCAGGGCCGATGAGTGAAGAAAAGGGTTTTGACAGGTCGAGATCTGTGCCTGGCGCTTTACTAGTTTTTGCAAAAAAAATAGGTTACCCCTACCCGACGCACTCGACAACCCGACGCCAAACTATCTGCCCCAAGCCCTTCCAGAGCATAATCGGCGTCGAGTCGTCGGGTCCGTCGAGTTGTTCGCTGATTTCTACCCCCGGGTAGGCCCCCTTTGGCACCAGATGGAACAATATATCTGCCCGTAAAATATTTGGTTGCTCTATAGAGGGCTGATGCCATGCATGCCAGTTGATAATGAACTAAACTGGTTAGGCCGATACCGACAGGAATTTGAACATGACCCAGCACCAAATTACCTCGGAAAAAGACCTCAGAGCTATCATGGGCGAGCCCGTTCATGAATTGGTTTTGGTCAAGAGTTCTGAGAGGTTGACGAAACCGATGAAGAAATACATCGAGCTTTCGCCATTCGTCTGCCTGGCAACCCAAGGAGAGGATGGTAGTGGCGATGTGAGCCCGCGGGGGGATGCCCCAGGATTCGTATATATTCTGAATGAAACGACTCTAGTGATACCGGACCGCCCCGGTAACAAGCGGCTAGACAGTATTCTCAACATAATCAATCAACCGAACATGGCACTGCTTTTCATGATCCCCGGTGTTCTCGAGACACTTCGCGTAAATGGGAAAGCCATCATCAGCACTGACCCTGAACTCCTGCAACGTTTTGAGGTAAATGGAAAGCTGCCCGCCCTTGCTATTGTAGTGACCGTCGAGGAGGCACTGGGCCATTGCTCCAAGGCATTTAGACGCTCGAAACTGTGGCAATCAGACTATTTACCAAAGGGCAAAGTGCCCAGTCTCGCAGAACTGATGTCGGGGCATTTACAATTGGATGAAGATACGACCAATATGCTGAGTACGGCCATTGAAGATGACGCTCAGAACAACATGTATTGAGTGATACAGCCAGTCCAGTTTCGGAAGAACTTCAAAGTTCGGTTTCAAAAACCCGTTACCCTTCTTCCACTTACTGACACCCAGCTCGGTATAACCCACCACCAGTCTCGGCATAAGTTCGGTCTCGGTCACCCTGCCCCGCTCCTTTAGCAAAACTCGTTGGTCTTCATCGGCTTACTGCGCAGCCTCCAGGTAGGATATCCGCCTCATAGGCGGGGGGTCGAAAGACCCGGCCCTTCTCTGCTCGATATTCCCTATAAAAATCATAGATTTATAACTGCTTAGAGCATCCGACTACGGATACTGGGTGAGAGACTGAAGTCAGTGGTTGTAACACGAATTGAATGCTCCATCGTGGCGCCCTGTGGATCACTGAAGCCTCAGTAATACGTTGCCCATGCCCTGGCCGGAATCCGCACCAGCAATCAGAGACAAGGACCGGTGAGGTTACACCATCTGACCTACGATGCATTTCCGGTCTGGATCAGTGTGCTGGTATGCCAAAAGGCGTGCTGCGGGTTTCTGGGGTGGAGGATTGGTGGGGGTTGTATGTATTTATGGGCCGATTCTATCAATTTCGGGCACTTAACTTGGCATATATGAACCACCCCCTTTTTGCAAGTTGATTACCGATGGTTTTTATAGGTCTGAGTTGCAGTCATATATTCGGCATTCAAGCTAAGCTTGTGCCCTGATGTAAATCCGCGCTCCTCTACCTCATCAGTACCAAGACCTTCAACGGCCGTGCCAAATTGCAGGTTTCAGAAGAGCCGGTGCAACCTATTCGCCATCATTTAAATCAACTTAAGCAAACTCGTGATAATTTCCAGTTAGTTAAAAGAAGCTGGCCGATATTGAGTATCAGGCAGCCACCGTTTGCACTCCATAGGTAAACTCCTCTCCAGAACTCAGCATCGACCAGATGATCCGAGCATTTTTATTGGCCAAGGCCACCGCGGCCTTGTTGTGACTGAGCGTTGCCTTTTTTCTGCCAACCCATCGGGTATAGTCGTTATCCCGTTCTTTATAGTGACTCAGTACCGCCCTGGCACCATGGATGAGTAAGGTCCGTAAATATCGGTCACCCCGCTTACTGATGCCAAGGAGAGTTTGCTTATCCCCACTGGACGATTGTCGCGGAACCAGTCCTAACCAGGCTGACATATGACGGCCATTACGGAACTCTCGTGGATCTGGGACGGCCGCTACAATGGCGGTGGCAGTCAGTTCACCAACCCCCGGGATCTTCAGTATGCGCTGGCAGCTCTCATGCTGACGACATAATTGCCGAATCTTGGTATTCAGGTTTTTTACCCGGGATTCAACATCGACAAGTTCTTCGTAGAGACCCTGCAGGGATTCCCGCGATGAGGACGTCAGCTCGTTATCGCCATCAGCAATGGCCACGCAGAGTGAAGATTTGACCCGTGCAGCGCCAGTGACAAGGACCACACCGTACTCCAGACACAGGCCTCTGATCTCATTGATCAACGCTGTTCGATTCTTGACGATTCGAGTGCGTATTCGGTGGATTGATTGGATATCTTGCTGTTCAACCTGCTTGATCGGCACAAAATTCATCGATGGCCTACTCGCCGCCTCGACAATAGCCAGCGCATCGTTCGCGTCATTCTTATTGGTTTTAACGAATGGCTTTACAAACTGAGGGCTGATCAATTTCACGGTATGACCGCTACTTTGAAAAACTCGCGCCCAGTAGTTAGCCCCGCCGCATGCCTCCATCACAACGGTGCAGGCTGGAAGATTGGCAACATGGGCGGCCAGTTCACGCCGAGCCAGCCGTTTTTTGTGAACGGCTTTTCCAGAATTATCGGCGCCGTGGAGTTGAAAGGTATTCTTTGCAATATCAATGCCCAGCATACTAATAGTCATGTCGATCTCCCATCCAAGGTTAAGGTCCTTCAGACTAAATCTAGTCTGGAAAACCCCGCTGGTCTAGCAGCGTAGGTGGGGGTGGTTCATTACATTAGTACCCAAAAGCGCGCTGAGAATTTTGGGGTCAGAATTCAGTGGCGTTTGTAGGTATTCATCAGCCGAGTTTACCAATCTCGAACAGTTTGGTTGGCAATACCCTTTACGAAACTATAGAGTGGCTTTTACAGTTTCTGAAAGAAGAAATCGGGGAGAAAGAATTATGAAACTGAACATAAAAATGATATTGCACGCAATTGAGCCAGCGCTCCTCATCTTGGGAGCGCTATATCTACTTAAATCCAATATCTTCATATTTATGATCAATACTGATGGAATCCAATTACCAGGCTTATGGGCCGTATTGACAAGTATTCCTTTATTACTGATATTCTGTGCATCAGTTGTAGATCTCTTTTTTCGAATCAAAAATCCTAATAAAACCTCTCAAAGACCGGTTTCTCTTCTGTGGCCTTTTCTGAATTTAGGATTGATTGCCTTCATTATAATCACTTTTTATGAAATGACCGTCCTGGACGCATACCACCCTTTGTATGCTTCGCAAAAATTCATTTATGGTGCCATGATCGGCCTTCTCCTGTTTTGTGCCAAGCTTCTCATCGACGCCATTCGCATGGTGCGGACAAAGGTAGCAGATCGCTATTTTGAAAGATTTTATGCCCTTCTTTTCCTATTCTATGGGCTTCATTTTACTTGTGCCCTGGTGCAGCCCGGCTATGATATTCGCTTACTCATGGAAAGAACCTCTTTACTGACGGTCATTCAGAATAAAAAAATCGAACCGGGATCAATCCTTTGGGGTGGACAGGAAGCTTATCCCGATGGATCAACAGGCTCACCCTATGGTTTCCTTGTGTACACGCCCGAGAATACTCCTTCCGATACGAAATACCCTCTGATTATTTTTCTCCATGGTGGAGGAGAATTCGGTCATAGCTACAAAAAAAGCTACGAACTGGCCAGGTTAACAACTCATGGCCCAACCCGGATGATAAATGAGGGGCGTTGGAATCCTCCGGAGCCGTTCATTGTTGCGTCACCCCAGAATATGAGGAATTACAACACATGGGATCCTCCTCTGGTTCATAAATTTATTGGTCACATCATAGATAAATATCCCGTAGACACCGGCCGGATATACATAATGGGATTGAGCATGGGTGGAACCGGGTCCCTCTATTACGTGAATACTTATGGCGACGAATCCTATGCGGCAGCAGCCATTAGTGTTGGTTCCAGGGGAGTGACCAACCGGCTCAATATGCCCGAAGGGTTTCAGCCGGACAGCTTCAGGAATATTCCCGTCTGGTCCTTTGGTAAGGGTGACAGTACCCCAGCCATCGCGGAGCAAATTTCTGAAATTAGTGGACTGAATGGGAGATCAAAATTGACTGTATTCCCTGATGATGACATATCTATCTATTATCGTGTCTTCGATATGTCCGGTCAGGGAGAAGAGCTGGAGACCCATAGCCCCTTCGATCAGGATATTTATGGATGGCTTTTACAATTTGAGAAAGAACAAATCACGAAATAGATAGGGCGCTATATATATGAATGGGGTATCGGTAATCAGCTTGCAACAGGGGATGGTTCATATACGATTCTCCCAATATCAGTACTTTAACTTGCCAGTACCGTCTATTTGAATAGAATATGCGAGGATCATCCGTTTATCATAATTTCTTGACGAGTACTTATGGCCTTATCGCACGCAATCATGACCGCGCTTCTGGAAGAGGAGTACACCGGCTATGAACTCGCAAAGTACTTTGACAGCACAATGGGCTTTTTCTGGCGTGCTTCACACCAGCAGATTTATCAAGAGTTACGCAAGATGGCAGACAAGGGATGGCTGTCTGCTTGTACCGTCGAGCAATTAGGCAAGCCCAATAAAGTTATCTACTCTCTCACCGCATTGGGCAAGGCGACACTTGACGATTGGATCCTGGACACCGCGAAGCTACAGCCCGCAAAAGATGACTTTATGATAAAACTCTACAATGTTGGCCATTGCGATATAGATCCAATATTAGCGGAATTGAGTGACCGTCGAAAATTTGCCGAAGAGCAGCTGGAGCTTTACCAGCGAATTCGGAAGAAACAGTTTTCTCACCCCAATAAGTTACCCGACACCAAGAAAGGCGTCTACCTGGCTCTAAAGGTAGGTATTGGCCAAATGGAGTTCTTACTGCAATGGAGCGAAGAGGCCCAGAAGCTACTAGCCACAGTAAAACCCTAGTGGCGCCTGGATCGGGCTCTCAAAAAACCCAATAGACTGCCCGAGCTCCGACCCGGGACGGTAGAGGCCATCGCGCAGTGGTTGCTACGTTGCAGCACTCACCCTTTTCTCCTGAACCTTCAATCCAGCGGCTCCCTCTGGCCAGTATGTCCTGCTCCCAACTGAAAAATTTCCCTGATTAAAAATGATGTCTTGAATATGCAACGTTTTGCATATTACTATAAGGCGTAGCTACCGGGGCCGCGAACCTCCACCCTGCAGCCATATTTTGGCTGCTGAGACGTTCTTGTCACTTGCCCCGCACTCGATTGTTCACGCTCGGATAAATAATAATTGTAAGAAGAGGTGAGAAAGTGGATTACTGCAACAAAACCAAATATGGCACGAGATTACTCGCGCTTGTAGCAGCCATAAGTGCATTTAACGCCCAGGCTCAAGAAGCGGAGCGGCAACTCGAAGAGGTTGTTGTCAGCGCTCTGAAAAGGGCGACCGGAACCGCGCTGTCGGACACCGCGATGGGTATTAATGCAATAGGCGGGCAGACTCTCGAGGACCTGGCTGCCACCAGCATCGGCGCAGTGATAGAGCGCGCCCCTGGTGCCTCGATGACAAAAATGAATCCTCGGGCAGCCACTATCCAGATTCGCGGTATCTCGGCGAGCCGCGGTGACGCCCTGGTGGGTTACTACATCGACGATTTTGCCTATGTCAGCCTCCTTGGTGTATCAACGCCAGAAATTATTCCCTTTGATCTGGAGCGCGTGGAAGTTTTGAAAGGACCACAGGGTACGCTCTACGGCGCCGGCTCAACCGGCGGCACAATTCGTATACTGAGTAACAAAGCCGATACCGAGGGTGGCTTCTCTGGCAAGGTCGAAGTGGGTGGCCACACGATTTCCGGTGGTGGCAACGGCCACACTATTGCCGGGGTTGTTAACATTCCCATCGTGAAAGACAAACTCGCAGCGAGATTGACCGCCCACATACGCGATCGCGCAGGCTGGCTTGACTACGTTAATGGCCCGGATGATTTCAATGAATTGGATGGCGAGAGCTATCGGGTACAATTCGGCTTCACCCCCACTGAGCGCATGAGATTCGATGTCGGTTTTCATACATATGAAGTTGAGACCGCCCCCATTTTCTCCGATTCAGACTATGAATTCGAAGTGCCGGGAGGCACGGATCACCCTTTCACGTCCACTACGGCGGGGATAGCTGTAAGCTTCATGGAGCCAGGTTTTCAAGCAGGTCTCGGTCCTGCCTATCCAGCTTACGCAGAAACAATTAACCAGCAGTTGACAGAGATGTACACGCAGAATATAGCACAATTGATGCCGCCCATACCCAACACTGTCACCGAGACGATGGCAGGGCCAGCGGGTATATTACCGGTTGATAATGGTGAGTACGAGCTGTTTACCACCGCGTTCACCTATGAATTCGACTCCGTCCAGCTTTACGCTACAGCGAACCGAATGGAGGAGGAGTCATACGGGATAGGGCAACATGTACGTCCTCGAGATGGCTTCAGTGCTTCTTCACTGGAAACCTCTAACTTCGAAATCCGACTCGCCTCAAAAAGTGACGGCCCTTTCAATTGGACCGCCGGTTACTATTTTCTGGATCACGAGGAGCACTTTGATCTGAGTGCGGCCATCGCTCCCTCTGGGGACGGCCTGGACACGGTAAATCCTGCGGGTGTCGTACTCATTCCCGAGATCGGTCTGGCAGTACCCATGCCGAGGGTGACAGCACTGGACCAGATAGTCCTGGTTGAAACCGATATCGAATCCGATCAGCAGGCACTGTTCGGTGAAGGTCACTACGAGTTCAGCGATAACGTAGAGCTGACCGTCGGTTTACGTTACTTCGAAGACGACCGAAAAGCGACTGAACTGAGTGAGTACTACGCTGGCGCCATGGCCGCACAGGGGCTGGACAACCCCTGGGACGAAACCTTTGACGGGGTCACTGGCAGGATTAATCTCAAGGTGAACTGGACCGAGGACCTGATGAACTACTTTAGCGTCTCTACCGGACAACGCTCAGGATCACCGAACTTTGGCCTCAGCCAGGTAGCGATATTCCTTAACCGGCCCCCCGGTTTCCAGGCGCAGCCATTCACCGACGAGGAAAAACTGACCGCCTACGAGGTCGGTGTGAAGTGGTTTGCCACAGACTCCTTGTATTTTGACACTGCCGTCTACTACAACGACTGGCAGGACATTATTCTGGAACTGACCGAACTGATCATCGATCCCCAGTTCGGCGCAGTAACACCGAGCACCCTGAGGGAGAACCCTGGCGACGCCAGGAGCTACGGCCTTGAAGCCAGCATGAATTGGGCGGCGTCGGATACCATTACAGTGGGCGCCGGTGTCAATCTGATGGAATCGGAGTACCTGGATACGCCCCCAGAAGCGAGTGTGAGTGATGGAGATCCGATTCAGGGAGTTCCCGATTGGACCGGCTTTGCCTCAGTGGACTACAACCAGCCAGTTTCCTGGTTTGAGGGTTCCAACATCATAGCCGGACTGTTTGCCAGCTATACCGGTGAGAAATATGCCTATGGCAGTGGCGGTGAAACGGCAAAAACAGATGGCTTCTCTCGCGTGGATGCTCGGATGGGCCTGGATACCGACTCCTGGAGCGTAACCCTGCATATCAAGAACCTGACGGACTCTGATGACAGGGCCTTTAATCCCACAGGAACTTTCGCCAGAGAGCCCTTTGACATTTACATGCAGCCGCGCACCACAGAGCTGGTATTCAAATGGGCCTTCTAGAGGTATCGGCTACCCTGCTCTACCCCATCAGGAAAACTCGATACATTTCTTCAGCTTGCCTGCCATCTTCCAAGTAGGACATCCGCCTCATAATCGGACGCTCTCACACAGAAATCGAGTTGAAGTAATTATTCATAACAAATTCATAAGGTTACGGATACTGGATCGCCCGGCTATGTGTGCAGGCTCACAGGCTCGTGCCGGAGGGAACCTATGTCGCTCGTAGAGATTTATTGTCCAACGCTACCAAACATGGCCAGTTTATTTGGCATCTCCATTATAACGCTAGACGTTAAACGATATCCGTTATAGTATTTCTGTATGATTAGATCGTTCAGCTGTAAACACACGCAAGCTCTTTTCGAAGGTAAGAGCCCGCGGCCTTTGCGCGGAATCAAAGCGGCAGCAGAACGGAAACTACAACTACTGGACTCAGCCAGCAGCCTGGATTTCTTGCGTAGTCCTCCAGGTAATCGACTTGAAGCGCTTGACCGCGACCGGGCTGGCCAACACAGTATCCGTATCAATAAACAATGGCGCCTGTGCTTTGTCTGGAGTGACAGCGGGATCTACGACGTAGAAATAGTGGACTACCACTAGGAGATAGAGAAATGCCTAAAAACAAAATGCGAGCAATACACCCTGGTGAAATTTTGAGAGAAGAATACTTAGCACCGCTCGAGATGAGTGCGAGTGCGCTGGCCCGGGAGTTGCGCGTTCCAGCACCACGCGTTAACGATATAGTAAGAGAGAAACGTGGCGTCACGCCGGATACTGCACTTCGACTTGCGCGCTATTTTGGCGGAGATGCACAATCCTGGCTTAATCTTCAGACAGCCTACGATATCAAGCTGGCCTCTACAGGACTTGAACCAGAACTCAAGGCAATTCGTCCACATGCCGCATAGCGGTAATGGCAACTTAACTTTCGTAGTCTACAAAATACGGTAGCGACAAGTTAACTTTTTAAGACCAGAGGAATCCACACTCAGGCCTCAAGCAACTGCCCTACCCCACCTGTGCATGGCGAAATGTTAATTCCCTAATAATATCAGAGTGTTGCCCGTTGCTGCTTGCTCCACCAGATATTACCCTCGGTAGGCATGAGAGATGTTATCTACCTACTTTTTCACCTGCTCACCACCCTTGCGAAGCTGATTACACCCGGTGGTAGCCGAACTGTTATCGCGGAGAACCTACTCCTGAAACAGCAACTGATAATCCATAGCAGGTCAAGGCAACGTGCACCGAACCTTTCACCCCAGGATCGCGCCCTACTCGGCTTCTGGTCATTGTTCATGAACCCGAGGCGCATCATCAGAGCCGCCATAATCATCAAGCCTTCCACGCTGCTGTCATTCCATAGCGCCCTGAAGAAACGAAAATACCGACTACTGTACTCACCAGGTGGCGGGAGAAAGCCAGGCCCAAAAGGACCAGCCAGAGAAGTCATTGATGCCATCGTCGAGATGAAGCGGCGCAACCCACGATACGGCTGTCCTCGCATAGCGCAGCAGATCAACTTGGCTTTCGGACTGAGCTTGGATAAAGACACCGTCCGGCGTGTGCTCGCTGTTCATTACAAACATGATCCAAACAACCGTGAGCCATCCTGGTTGACCACTATCGGCCATGCAAAGGACAGCCTATGGAGCGTAGATCTATTTCGCTGTGAATCTATAGTATTGAAGAGTCATTGGGTAATAGTTGTAATGGATCAGTACACACGCAGAATCATTGGCTTTGCTGTGCACGCAGGTAATGTTGATGGCCCCACTCTTTGCCGCATGTTCAATCAAGCCACCTCCGGGCAAGACTGGCCAAAATATCTCAGCTCGGATAACGACCCTCTCTTTCAATACCATCGATGGAAAGCCAATCTGCGCGTGCTTGATATTGAAGAAATAAAATCAGTTCCATATGCGCCGATGTC
>JBALWA010000092.1:0-11493 GCA_036960305.1 Halioglobus sp.
GGCGTCGAGTGGCGCACCAGACTCGCCCTGCGCCAGCGCCTGTTCGAAGACTCCAAACGCCCCGTCGCCATCAACTACTTCGGTGTCATAAGCGGCGTCACCCGCGAGGATGCCTTCGTCAAGAACTACAAGCTAGGCGTCCTCTTCCGCCGCCAAATGTACCGCGACTTCCTCTTCTTCGAACTGGAGCCGGCTTACAACTTACGCCGCCGGCAGCTGGAGTATGAGCGTGAGGGGCAGTGGAGTCTGGTGTTCCGGGTGGAAATCGCCCTGGAGCGGGATCTTCGGCGGGTTCGGTCTGAGGAGGGTTAGTTTGTTGATTTGATGACGAGCCGCCGCTGTAAGTACCCCCCTCCCAGGACCCGCCGTGAATACATCCATGTAGGCTTGTATCGCACATCCATGTGCTCAACAGTCCTGGGAGGGGGGTACTTACAGCAACTGCTCTCTTTTGGTGGGAACGTCTGGCTTTGCACTGTGTTATTGGAATGGAAACCCTTCGCGCTAGCTGTCAGCCAGTGACTCGAATTCCTTCTGCTTGGACTCAAACCACTTATTCATATCTTCAGGCGACTCCATAAGCTCTCCCATTTCTGCCATTGCTTTTAAATGGGCTTCATCCTGTTTTTGGTGCATTTCCATGCCGTGCTGTTTACTCAGCTCTGACATCTCCTCAAATGTATTCGCATGGAATTCTTTATCGCAGGCTCCGCCTAATTGCTTACAATTCATTGTCTTCATCTTTATTCCCTATAGTTTAATTGGCCCGGATTACCCACGCGCAAAAAAAACCCGCCTCCTCCAGGGCGGGTTTTTGCAGCAGGAAGCCCCGGCTCCCTACAAGTGCTCTTCAGCAAACGCCGCCAGGCGGCTGCGGACGATGCCGTTGACGTGCATGATGCCGGCGTGTGGGTAGGCTTTGGATTTCTCGACAAGGTAGGTCAGCCCCGAGGTTAGGGGGGAGATGTACTTGTTGTCGATCTGGGCGAGATTGCCCAGCACCACGATCTTGGAGTCGGCACCGACCCGGCTGATGATGGATTTGAGTTGGAACTGGGTGAGGCCCTGGCACTCATCGATGATGATGTAGGCGCCGTTGAAGGAGCGGCCGCGCATGAAGTTCAGGGATTTGAACTGGATGTTGGCGCGTTCCTTGACGTACTCGATGGAGCCCTGGGAGGACTCGTCAGCGCCGTGCAGGACTTCGAGGTTGTCATCGAAGGCGGCTAGCCAGGGGGCCATTTTCTCCTCTTCGGTGCCGGGCAAAAAGCCGATATCTTCGGCGATTGGCGGCGTGGAGCGGGCGACGATGAGCTTGTTGAAGCGACCCTCTTCGAGGATGGCGTGCAGGCCATAGGCGAGGGCGAGCAGGGTTTTACCGGAACCGGCGGGGCCGGTCATGATGGTCATGTCGACGTTGTCGTCAGTCAGCATTTGCATGGCCATGGCCTGTTCGAGATTGCGGGGTTTGACGCCCCAGAAGCTCTGGTGCATCAGGTTGTCGCGGCTGTCGCAGCGCAGGTAGACGAAATCCTTGTCGACCCGTTTTACGAAGGCCAGGAAGTTCTGCTCGTCGTAGACGAACATATTCGGGTAGGCCTCGGGCAGGGATTTACGGGGAATGCGGTGCAGGGTGCAATCGCCCTCACGCAGGGTATCGACCTCGGAGATGGTCGACCAGAAGTCGCCCTCACAGGTTTCATAGCCTTTGGCGAGCAGGTTGATATCGTCCAGCACGCGATCCCGTCGATAGTCCTCGACATTGGCCAGGCCTGATCCCTTGGCTTTGATGCGCATATTGATGTCTTTGGTGACCAGGCAGACGAAGGCATCGGGGTTTTCAGCCGCCAGTTTGAGGGCAACATTGATGATGCGGTTGTCATTGGCCTGGTCCTGGGTGACATCCAGGTAGGGCACGTCCGAGCTCTCTTCCAGCAACTGATCCGGGAAAATTGCCAGGGTGCCGGCGGTGTTCTGGTCCAGGGTGGTACCGGGCACTTCCACGCCGGACTGTATGTCCTGGGGCGAGGCGGCGCCGACGATCTTGTCGATGATATTAATGGCGATGCGGGCCTCGCGGCTCACACTCTTTTCGGGTCGGTCTTTGATGTGGTCTAGCTCTTCGAGGACGGTCATGGGGATGACCACGTGGTGTTCGTTAAATGCAGCTACTGCTGTGGGGTCGTGCAGGAGAACGTTCGTATCCAGAACGTAGATTTTTTTTATGACTGATTTTAGCTTGGTTTGTTCAACTCGCAGTTTCGAGCTCGCGTCCATAGATCAAATCCTCAAGGGGGGTAGGGATAAATCTCAACTCGATTATTGAGCCGCGAATCCCCTCATGTCAATGAAATACATTAATTGCTGCCCGCATTACCACAATGGGCGATCAGCCACTGACAGGGCTATTATTTTCCGATAGCATAGAGGGCTTGTTTGTAATAAATATAAGTTGCTGTCCCCCCCATGCTCAATCACGACTCCCTCGCCCAGTTGAAGGGCCTCAAAACGCAAATGGAATCGGAGAAGGAGCACGCTGACGCTGTAGTGAAGGGCACTCAGGCCCGTTATGGCTTTGCCGTGTTGGACGATGGTCGCGAGATCTTCATTCCCCCCGATGAGATGCTCAAGGCATTCCCCAACGACAAGGTCCGGGTTTGCATACGCCCCACCAAAGACAACAAGACCGTCGCCGACGTTGAAAAGCTGCTGGACAGCCCCCTGGGAGACTTCACCGGCCGCTGTGTGCGCAAGGGTAAAGCCCTGTTCGTACAGCCCGATCTGCCCCAGCTAAGCCGCTGGCTGTTCATCCCCCCACACGCCCGCAACGGCGTAAAGGAAGGCGATTTTGTGCGCTGCGCGGTTTTGCGCCATCCTATACGCGACGGCAAGCCCCAGGCCAAGATCCTCACCCTGATAGGCGACAGTAACACCCCCGGTATTGAGAACCTTTACTGCCAGGCCAAGTACCGGCTGGGCATAGAGTGGCCCAAGCCCAGCTTGCTAGAGCTGGAGCAACGCATCCAGAACTGCAATCCGCTGGAGACCACCCAGCGGCGCGACCTCACCGACCTCGAATTTGTGTCCATCGATGCTGCCAAAACCCAGGACATCGACGATGCCCTGTACGCCGACATCAGCAGTGACGGCTGGACCCTGTATGTCGCCATCGCCGACCCCACCGCCTATATCGAGACGGGGTCCCAGTTACAGCAGGATATCGCGGCCCGGGCCACCTCAATCTACTTCCATGGCGACGTCTTGCCGATGTTGCCCGAAGCGCTATCGCAGACCACCTGCGCCCTGTCGGAAGGTGACGATCGCCCCGCCCTGGTGTGCAAAATTGCGGTCAGCGATGCCGGTGAAGTCGGTGATTTTGAATTTATCGAAGCCACGGTACGGTCCCGCGCCAAACTGTCCTACTACGGCGTCGATCGCTACCTGGCGGGCAACTACGACGAATTAATGAGCCACGCTACACCGCTGGAGGCCCTGTACCAGGTCTACCGGAAGCTGCGGGAGCACCGCAACCAGAATGGACTGGTGATGGAAGATCGGCGCGAATTCCGCTGGGTTCTCAACAACCAAAAAGAAATTGAAAGCATCGAGCCCTACGAAAAACTGCTGTCCCAGCGTTTGGTCGAGGAATGCATGGTCGCGGCCAACCGCTGCGCCGCCCGCTTCCTGACCGAACGCCAGGGCACGGGCCCCTTTGTCAGCCACCCGGGCTTTCGCAGCGATCGCCTGGATGAGACCAAAAAATTCCTGGCCCTGCACGCGCCCGAAATCGCCGACACCGACCCGACCGACTTACAGGGTTATCGCCTGATCATGAAGACCCTGTCCACCAGTGAGAACCCCCTGCCTCTGCGGGCAATGGTGAACCGGCTGCTGACCCGGGCTGAACTGACCACGGTATCGTCTGTGCACATGGGCATGGCGCTGCCCGCCTACAGCAACGTCACCTCGCCGTTGCGCAAGTATTCTGACTTCCTGGCCCACCAGCAAATCAAGGCGGCACTGCACGGTGAACCCGCCACCCTGGTCACCCCCGAAACCCTGAAAGGGCTCTCGGAACAACTGAGCCAGGTGCGAACCGCCACCCAGGAGGCCGAGCGCTGGCTGTCGAGCAATTACCTGTCCGCCCGGGCCAAAGCTGAGCCGGGCAACTTCAGCGCCACCATTTGTCACATCAACAGCAGTGGGTTTAATGCGCGACTGGACGACTGTGGCCTGGAGGGCTTTATCGACCTGCGCAAGGACCCGGAAAAATTCAGCTACGACAAATGGCAATCCAGCCTGACCAGCAGCACCCGGCGCTTTCAGCTGGACGAGCCGGTCGAATTGGTATTTGGCAGTGTCGACCCGGACAGCCACCAGGTATTGTTCAAACTGGCCCCGGGCAGCGGCTTGAAAGCGGACAAGAAAAAGCCTGTGGAAGCTGAAGAAAGCGGGTCGTCTAGCTGACGGGTGATTAGTTGAAGGTTTGCTCGCGGTAACCCCGATCGGGGTTGTGGGCCGCAATGTCAAAGCCCGAGGTCATACCCTCGCGGACTCGACTGACCAGATGGATCATTTCCCGCACACCCAGGGCACGCAGGTACACACCCATTTGCGGGTAGGCATCCAATGCCACATTGCTATCGATCTGGCGCAGAGCCTGAATGATATCCAGTTCGGCGTCCTCAAAGGCGGACTCCTGGCCGAAGATCAACTTAGTGAAGGTGTCGACGATGGCAATCTCACTGATTGACCGTCCTGCGCAGGCACCTTCGCTGTGTTTCATCGCCAAACCTCTTGCGACACCCCCTCACCGAGACGCCACTGATTTTTCCTATACTTTCAGTATGGCGCAGAATTGATCATTTTTTAGTCAGGAAAAAGGGAATATGTCACAAAAATCGGCTATTTTTTGCACAATTGCCCCATTTTGGGTGCTTAAATCGCCCTAAAAATTGGCGTGCCCAGGTGTGCGGGGGAAGGGAATCGCATCCCGCACATTTTCCATGCCTGTCACATAGTTCAGCAAACGCTCAAACCCCAGGCCAAAACCGGCGTGGGGCACGGTGCCATAGCGGCGCAGGTCCCGGTACCACCACAGCTCTTCACGCAGGTGTTCGTCCATGCGCGAATCCAGCACATCGAGACGCTCCTCGCGCTGGCTGCCGCCAATAATCTCGCCGATGCCCGGTGCCAGCACATCCATGGCCGCCACGGTTTTCTCGTCGTCGTTCAGGCGCATATAAAAGGCCTTGATGTCCTTGGGGTAGTTCATGACCACCACGGGACGGCCCACATGGGTTTCCGCCAAATAGCGCTCGTGCTCGGAGGACAGGTCGACACCCCACGCCACGGGGAACTCAAAATTTTGGCCACAGCCCTTGAGAATATCGATGGCCTCGCTGTAGTTCATGCGCTCGAAACTGTTATCCACCACCCCCTGCAGGCGGTCCAGCACGGTCTTGTCGATGTGCTGGGCGAAGAAGGCCATGTCGTCCTCACGCTCTTCCAGTACCCGGGTGAACACATGCTTGAGCAGGTTCTCCGCCAGGTCGGCATCGTCATCCAGGTTGGCAAAGGCAATTTCCGGCTCGACCATCCAGAACTCGGCGAGATGACGACTGGTATTGGAATTCTCGGCCCGGAAGGTGGGGCCAAAGGTATAGACCTTGCTCATGGCCAGGCAATAGGACTCGACCGCCAGCTGGCCCGACACTGTCAGGAACGCATCGCCGCCGAAAAAGTCCTGTTCAAAATCCGCCTCGCCCTGGGCATTACGGGGCAGGTTGCTGTAGTCCAGGGTGCTGACGCGGAACAGTTCGCCGGCGCCCTCGCAGTCACTGCCAGTGATAATCGGTGTGTTAATCCAGTGAAAGTCCTGGTCGTGGAAGAAGTTATGGATGGCATTGGCCAGGGTGGTGCGCACCCGGGTGATCGCGCCAAAGGTATTGGTGCGTGGGCGCAGGTGCGCCTGGGTGCGCAGGTACTCAAAGCTGTGGCGCTTCTTGGCGATGGGGTAGGACTCGGCATCGTCTACCCAACCCACCACCGTCACCTCGGTGGCCTGGATTTCCACGCTCTGCCCTTTGCCCTGGGAGGCCACCAACTCGCCGGTGACACACACCGCACAGCCGGTGGAAATGTGCAGCACCTCCGATTCGTAATTGGCCAGGTCAGCGGGAACCACCGCCTGGATGGCGTCGAAGGCCGAACCGTCGTGAATCGCCAGAAAGGAGATCCCCGCTTTGGAATCCCGCTTACTGCGAATCCAACCTTGTACCGTAACGGTCTGCCCGGTCGCAATCTGCCCCTTTAACGCGGCTGCCACACTGCTGGCTTGGCTCATAGTCTCTGTCTTCCTTGTCTGCTCATATCTACTCAGGGTGTAAAGGTAAATGCTTCGCCCACCAGGTCCTCTGACAGGTCCCACAGCCGGCGGGCGATGTCCGCATCCACAGCGTAGGATTCTACACCACCATCACCGCCCGCCACAGCCGGTTCGGCAATCTGGCAGTCTTCAAGGTAAATCCCGCCTTTGCCCTCGAGATCCTCCGAGGTCGCCGCCCACACACTGGTCGCCGCGCCCTGGGGAATCGACTTGTAGACGAGTTCGCGACCCTCGGGCTGGCTGGCCGCCAAGGCAGTGTAATCCTCTGGCTCCAGGTGCCGGCCCAGCTCCGTGATGATGACGCCGGGATGGACCGAGAAGGCGCGCACACCCAGGGACTTCAGCCGCTCATCCAGGCCCGTGGCAAACAGTGCATTAGCGGTCTTGGACTCGCCGTAAGCCTGCCATTTCTGGTATTCGCGGCTCATGTAATTGGGATCCTCCAGATTGGCCTGGGCCATTTTGTGGCCGGCGGAGCTCAATACCACAATGCGGGCCGGGGCCGCTGCAATCACAGCAGGCGCCAGCAGCCCGGTAAACAGGAAGTGCCCCAGGTGGTTGGTGCCAAACTGCAACTCAAAGCCCTGGGCAGTGCGCCCCAGGGGACAACACATCACCCCGGCATTGTTAATCAGCAGATCGATGCGGGGGTACTGCTCAACAATGGCCGCCGCGGCGCGACGTACACTGTCCAGATCCGACAAGTCCATCAGGGCTGTTTCCAGCTGTGCGTCAGGCTGCGCTGCCAGTATTGATTGTCTGGCGTCCTGTAACTTGCCGTCGTCGCGCGCCAGCATCAACACACGGGCACCGGCCGCGGCCAGCACCCGCACGGTCTCAAGACCCAGGCCCGTCGACGCCCCGGTGACCACCGCCTGCTTGCCCGCCAGTGAATGGCCGGCGATGACCTCGTCTGTGGTCGATTCCGCGTTGAAATTGCTCATTGCCTATACTCCTGTGTGTTTAGTCAGACCAGACATTGTTCCAGAACCATAATAAGGTTTTAATGACCGCAAAGGTCACAAAATTAAGGATAAATACCGCATGTCTGGCAATAATATCGACTCGGAGATCGAGTTTCTTGAAGGCGGCAGCTACTTCAGCTTCTCCACCCTGAAAAAATCCGGCGAGCGTGTCGCCACACCGGTGTGGTTTGCCCCGGACGGCGACAGTTATTACCTGTTTTCTGCGGGCGAGGCGGGCAAGGTCAAACGCCTGCGCAATTTCAGTGAGTGTCGCATTGCCGCCTGCACCATGAGCGGCAAGCTGACCGGCGAGTGGATTGAAGCCGAAGGGACTTTACTGGACAGCGCAGAAGACAACCGCACCGCTCTGGACGCCCTGCGCCGGAAGTACGGCCTGCAGATGAAGTTGATGGATTTTTTCTCCGGCCTGTCCGGCAAAACGGCCAGGCGCGCCTATATTCGGGTAGACCCGGTGCGCGGTTAGCCCCGAACCTGCTCGCGCTTCACCCGATCCAGCTGGGCCTGGTAGCTGTCAATTTCCCGCCGTAGGCTGGCGTGTTCAATGGCCTCGATGATAAACCGGCTGGCCTCTTCATACTGCTGTAACTGGTAGTGAATCAAGCCGGTGGTATACAGCAGGTTGCTGTCGCCAGACGCCAGTGCCAGGGCCTGCTGGTAATACGCCAGTGCCCCGTCCCAATCGCCCGCCTCCCCGGCCTTGTCGCCGTGCCAGGCATAATAATAGGGGTTGGACTGGCGATACCGCTCGATACGCTGCTGCCAATAGACGTGTTCCTCCTCGCGACCGTCCATGCCGTACAACACCATCAGGTTATTCATCGCCGAGCGATCCCTGCCATCCAGCTGCAGGGCGTAGAGATAACTCTGTTCGGCCTCAGCGTGCTGGCCGGAATGACGGTACACCGCCCCCAGGTTCACCCTCAAGTGGGACATTTTCGGGCTTAACTGCACGGCCCGCACCGCATGGGCCCAGGCGCTGGGCAGCTGCTCCCTGGCGAGTTCGGCCATGGCGATATTGCTGTGATACAGGGCCTCTGCGTCGGTATCACTCAACAGGTGGGTGCCGGTAATATCCGCTGGCTGCAGGGGGTCGATATCGGCCATGTACTCGTCCCCAACCCTTGTTTTAATCAGCACATTCACGTGCAGCCGCACGGCCACCCGCTCCCCCATTCGGCTCCAGGTCGGTCGCACATCCACCCACTGGTAGCGCGCGTTCAAGCCCGCCTCCCGGGCCATCGCCACCATCAGGTGTGCATACGACAGGCAGTTTACCGTGCCCCGGTGATAGGCCTCCCGGGCACTGCCCTCCGCCCCGGGCTCATACTCCAGATCGAGCAGGGCACTGCTACGCATCGACCGGTGTAATTGCGTCAGTCGCTGGCGTCTTGAGGCGAGATTCCCGGTATAGCGCTGCACGAAGGCCTCCATCTCCTCGTCCATGGCCAGCAAGTCCTGACGGGGGGCCAAAAACGGCACATCCGCCAGTTGGACGGTGCGGTCGGGAAGTACAAGGGGGGCGATAGCCTGAGGTGGCGGTGCGGTGGTGGTACAAGCGGCGATAGCTGACAGTGCTGCGATGACAAGGCTCCGCAGCAGTCGGGTGTTTACTTGTGGCAGCACGCTGTGCACGGCTGGCGCCTCCTGCCCAGCTATGAATCGTCTGGGCTTCTTTGATTATAGCGCTTTGTGGCGTGCAGGTCTGCTGCTTGATTGGGAATCGACACCGCACAGAGTCAAGCCTCGTGTGAGTTATTTGCCTGCCTGGACTGTTGAGCACATGGATGTGCGATACAAGCCCCCATGGATGGGTTCACGGCGTGTCCAGGCAGGCAAATAACTCACACGAGGCGCCCAGCAGGCACGATCAAAAAGCCCGTTTTATAGACTGCTCGATGTTAATCCTTCCAAAAGGTAAGGTTATTGACGTGGATCAATGTCGTATCAAGAAGTTCTTGGCAAGATTTCAAGCTCGGGAATTCCATTCAAAAATATAACTGGAGCCGTTATGACTCAGCACGCTTTGCAAGAACAAACCGACGACGATACACGCATTATGCGACGCCTGTTTATCGTGGTGGGGGGCTTTATGGTCGCCACAGCGGTAATGGCGATTTCTATTACGACGGTGTTTTACTAGCCGCGTAGTCGAACCCTGCCGCGGCCTTCAGGCGGCGGTATGCAGTCCGCACTCTCGTCCATCGTGTACCTTGGTGGGGTCGAAGTAGTGCTTGCAGGTCGGGAGCTGGTGTTGCTCCATGTACTCGTCCACGTCGTCTTCTGACCAGTAGAAGATGGGTGCCACCTTGATGATGCCGCGGTTATCCATGGAGACGATATCCAGGGATTTGCGGTGGTCGGTCTCTTCCTGTCGTATGCCCGTCAGCCAGATTTCCGGGGCAAATTCTTCCAACGCCTCGGCAAAGGGCTCCAGCTTTACCTGTCGGGTGAAATCCTGGTGCCGCTCCTCTTCATCGACCGTGGGTATGCCGCCCATGATGGCGTTGCGTCGCTCTGAGGTCATCTGCGGGGAATACACGTGCATGTTCAGTTGCAGGTCCCGTATCAGGCGCTCTGCGACGATATAGGTGTCACGCAGGTTGTAGCCGGTGTCTACCCAGATGGTGGGCACGCTGGTGTCCTGCTCGCTCACCAGATGCAGCATGACGGCGGCGTTGCGGCCGAAACTGGTGGTCGCGATCGTTTTGCGGCCCTGGGCCAGGGCCCACTGCACGATTTCCGTGGGGCTGGCGTCGCGCAGGCTGGCGTTTACACTGTCGAGATCGAGTTCCATTCTATTTCTGGCTTTCTCTGGCGCATTTCTGATTTAAGCCGCTGAACTTTATAGAACTCACCCGCGGTTGACAAATAACTATGATTTATATGGTTATTCTCGAATCGTTTGCCCGTGATACTCTCTGGGCTCGAAGCTTTGTCGCGCCATAATAATTACCAATAGGCCGTTGTCCATGTTCGACCTCTACATCCAGTATGAATACTGGTTTGCCGCGGCGCAGCTGGTGCTGGCGATGCTTGGCATGGGCGCCACTCTGCGGGTACGGGATTTTGTCGCGGTGCTTAAGAGCCCTCGGGGCATTCTGGTCGGCATGAGCCTGCAGCTGTTGATGGTACCGCTGGCTGCCGCGCTGTTTTTGACTGTGCTGGAACTGGATGCCGGTGTGGCCATTGGCCTCGCCCTGTGTGCCGCCATTCCCGGCGGCACCATGTCCAATGTCTTCACGTTTCTGGGCCGGGGTCACGTGGCCCTGTCCATCGCCCTCACCGGCGTTACCACCCTGGCCTGCCTGGTAACCACGCCCTTTATTCTCGCCCTGTTGATTTCCCAGCACATGCCGGCTGACTTCGCCATGCCCACCGCCCAGATTGCCCGCGAGATCACCCTGCTCCTGCTGTGCCCGCTACTGCTGGGCATGCTGTTCCTGCACTACATTCCCGGCAAAGCGGCAGCGCTGTCCAAGAACTGCATCCGCGGTTCGGTTTTTGTCATCCTGTTAATTGTGATCGGCGCCACCGGCTCGGGCCGGGTCGATGTCGAGGCCTTCGGTGCCTTCAACCTGGTGGTGGTACTGGCCTTGATCGTAACGCTGTCGCTGCTGTCGTTTCTGCTGCCGCGACTTTTAAAGCTCGAAACCCGGGACACAACGGCCATCAATATCGAAGTGACAGTTCGCAACGGCAACCTGGGTCTGCTGATCAAGGCCTCTTTGTTTCCAGCCGTGCTCGGCAGTGCCGACCCCATTGGCGACCAGGTGCTTTTTACCGTGCTGCTTTTCGGGGGCTACGCCATGCTAGTGGGCATGGCTCAGGTCTATCTTCACCGCTATCTGAACCGGCGGCAGGCGATGTCCTACCCGCCCTAGTTGACTAGGCCGCTTTGCCTTTGGCCATCTTGGACACAGTCGCCTCAAGTTCGGCGTGCAAATCCAGATACTGGGTAGTGAGCTTATGGCTGGGTGCCATATCGATTAATGGCCGATGGGCCCGGTGGGATTCCTTCATCTTGATCGAGGTATTCAGGTAGGTATCAAAGATCGGATAACCCTCTTCCGCCAACTCTCCCACCAACTCTGCGGGCAGGCGCGCCTGGGAATTAAACTG
>JBALWA010000093.1:0-11297 GCA_036960305.1 Halioglobus sp.
CTCTGATATTACTCTGTTTGCCAACAACAATGGTATTGAGAGTGCCCGGCGCAATTCACAGAAAAAAGGCGTGTTGGATGGCAAGGATTTGGCCAAGGTGTTTAACTGGATGCGTCCCAATGACCTGATCTGGAACTATGTCGTTAATAATTACCTGTTGGGCAATACGCCGCCAGCTTTCGATATCCTGTACTGGAACAACGATACCACCTGTTTGCCAGCGCAACTGCACAGTGATTTTCTCGATCAGCTACAGGCAAATCCGCTGGTAACCGCTGGCGACTTAACGGTGCTGGATCAGCCGATTGATCTCACCAGCCTGGATTGCGACAAGTACATGGTCGCCGGCGTTACAGATCACATCACACCCTGGCATGCCTGTTATCGAAGCACGCAGTTTATGTCGGGTAATATTCGCTTTATCCTGAGTAACAGTGGCCACATTCAGGCTCTGGTTAATCCGCCGGGCAATAAGCGTTCCAATTACTTCAGCAATGACGATTTACCGGGTTCGCACGACGAGTGGTTGCAGGGTGCGGAGCAGAAAATGGGTACCTGGTGGGACGATTGGGCCGAGTGGCTGCAACAGCGTTCTGGTCGCAAGATCAATGCGCGCAAGACCCTGGGGAAAAAGGGCAGCTACGAGCCAATGGAAGCGGCACCCGGCACCTATATTCACCAGGCTTGATAACATTCAGGGAACGATAATGGACACGACCGATGACGTTGAATACCAGTACCTGCGAGTGCAAGGGGTTCATATTCGAGCGGGGGTCAGGCGTCGCGACAGCGATGCTTTGCCTATGCTGTTGTTCAACGGTATTGGCGCCAGCATGGAATTACTTCAGCCATTTGTCGATGAAATGAAGAATACCACCGTGATCTGGTATGACGCCCCGGGAGCGGGTGAGTCACAACCGCCGCCCTACCCATGGCGTCCCAAACATCACGCCCAGTTGGCTGCCAGCTTGCTGGATCGTCTGGGTTTTGACAGGGTCAATGTTCTGGGGATTTCCTGGGGGGGAATGTTGGCTCAGCAGTTTGCTCGTCAATTTTCCACGCGTACGGGGCGACTGGTATTGGCTGCGACTAGTCCTGGTCACCTAATGGTGCCGGCGAGACTCTCTGTGCTTGTACGAATGTCCAATCCCCTGCGCTATTTTGCGCCGGAGTATATGCAGAGTATTGCGCCAAAGATTTACGGCGGGTCATTGCGCACCAATAAATTGCGGGCGAAGGAGCATGCCAGCAAGATGAAGCCGCCCAGTATAAAGGGCTATTACTATCAAATATTGTCGCTGGTGGGCTGGAGCAGTCTGCCCTGGTTACATAAGTTGCCGCAGCCCACGCTGATTCTGGCCGGGGATGACGATCCCATTATCCCGCTTGTGAACGCTAAAATCATGGCGGCACGTATCCCTGGGAGCCAACTGCGGGTGGTGGACTGCGGACACTTATTCTTGTTGACGCGTGCCCGCGTACTGGCCCCCGAAATCGAAGATTTTCTTCGAGACGCTTGAGCCAGACGGACAGCCCGGGACTGTCAGGGTTTCTTTTTCAGGGTCAGTAGCCAGTCTACGATTTTGTCTGCAGCGTTGCTGCTGTCAGGCAGATCGAGATGCTTCACGCCGGCAAGCACATGCAGTTGGGCGCCGGGTGCGTACTGTTGGAATAGTGGTGGGAACTGGTCGGCATAAAACGCTTCGTCGTCCTCTCCTACAAGCGCGAGTATGGGCATGGCGTTATTTCCCAGGTCTTGTTTGAAATCCTGAGGTCCGAAGGACTCGTTCAGCCGATAGGAATAACTCTGAAGCTGTAATTCATCCTGGCGGTTTACCGGTCGGTTAAAGAACAACACGGAGCGGTCGTTAAAGCGCCTGATGCCAAGCTGGTTCAACATGCTCAGACCCGCGTAGCGGCGGGTGGAGACCTGTACCCAGCCACCGGAGTCGGGTCGGACGGTGGGTGACTGATAACCAAGATAGGGGGCCAGCAGGAGATAAGCGTCAAAGGAAGCGTCTGGGCTGCCGCCTGTTTTTACTGCCAGGCCACCGCCTGAGGAATGGCCGCCCAGGATGATCAGGGCCTGTGGGAATTGTGCTCTCAGGTGATGGTGAAGATCCGACAGGTCATCTAAATATTGCCCCAGGTAGCTGACATCGCCAGGATGGGAGTTCATTGATCGGCCGTGTCCGCGTAAATCCGGCACAATAACCGTAGTCCCTGTATCAGCATTAAGCGTATTCGCCAGACCAAGCAGGTAACGGCCTTCACTGCCCGACCCGTGAATCAAAATGACTACCTGAGCCTGGTTGCCGATGATCTGTCGGTAGAAGAGTTGCGCGCCGTCTTTTGCCTTGTAGTGTTGCTCACTCGCGGTGTTGTTCTGGCTATCCCTGGAAGGAAGTACGGAAAAATCCAGATTCTCTGAAAATACTTGTCTCTGAACTGGCAATAGCGTCAGTGTTAGGGCGATAAGCAGATAGATCAGCGGCGTGATAGCCAGGGAGAAAAGCAGTTTTCTCCACCACTTCATTCGATCGCCAGTTTATCAAGCACCTGCTCGGTATAGAGTTTTAGGCAATCCCAGGCGGCTTCCAGAGGCATGCCACCTACCAGAGGGTGTATCGTAGCGAAAAAATCTTCGCGGGAACGGTGTCGTTGCAGGCAGTCCTCAGGGGTGATGATTTCAAAGCGCTTTTCGGCGCGCATGTCCTCCACCGAATCACTGTTGAATTCCAAAGGGCGGTTTAGGCCGGGTTTTTTCCAGCTACTGTATTCCATCGCTTCACTGAGGATATACGGCCCCAGTTCCCGCCAGGCCAGATCGGGGTCTTCGTGTATGAACAGAACGGAAAAATCTGCCGGTGGGGAGTAGGTATATCCTGTCTTGTTATGTGCAGCCAACTGCTGGTAGTAATACGCCTCCAGCTCGGGGTCCGCAACGGGCGGCGCGAAAGGTAGGCCCAGGCGAGCTGCACGTCTGGCGGCGGGCTTGCTCATGCCGCCAACCAGGAACATGGGGTGCGGTCGGCTAAAGGGTTTTGGCGTGACATTGATACGCTGTCCCTTGTAGTCAAAGGGCTCGTCGCCCCAGGCGGCCAACAGGGTTTCCAGTACATGATCCATCCACTGCCCGCGTTCCTTGAAGGGCTTGTCCAGCGCATGAAACTCCAATTCCCGGTAGCCCATTCCTGCAATGAAAGTCAGCCTGCCCTTGCTTAGAATGTCGATTACAGCGATGTCCTCAGCGAGCCGTATGGGGTCGTAAAGGGATACCAGCAGCGCCATGATCCCGATGCTGGTTTGTTCTGTGCGCGTGGCGATTGCGGCGGCCATGGTCAGGGGGGAGGGCAGCCAGCCATTTTCGGCGCAGTGATGCTCCTCTACATTGACGCTGGAAAAACCATGTTGGTCCGCATACGCCGCCATGTCTATGGCTGTCTGGTAGCGAAGGGCTCGTGCCTCGGGGTCTGATTCCGTCCCCGTCATATTGAGCCGCAAATTACTGTTAATGTTTCTCTTCATTGGAAACTAGTTTGCCAGGCTTTGTCTGCCAAAAGTGCTGAAGGCGATCTTGCGTTGAGCATCACGCTCCCTGGCGCTGGCGAGGGCCGCGCCACTGATGCGGGCGGTTCGCGTATCCCCAAATGGTGAGCCCATGCCACTGTTTACAATGAGGGCGACAGATAAGTCCAGGCTGGGGTCGGCCCAGGCGCCTGAGCCACCGAAGCCAAAATGCCCAAAGGCCTCCTTCGGTACGCCGCGTGTGGTTGCGATGCCGTGGTATCCCAGCCGCCATCGCATATCAAAAGGAATAACCGAGTTTTTGCCGGTGGGCTTCTCCAGTGTCGAGGCTTGTTCTACGGTTTCCTCGGACAAAAGGCGCACACGGTCAAATTCGCCACCACCGGCGAGCATCGAGTACATTTTTGCCAGGGAACGGGCAGTGAAAAGCCCGTTGCCAGCGGGAATGGCAACCCGCAGGGACTCCGGCGATCCGAAATCAAAGTCACTGATACCCCGGGGGGCCAGCGCGTCGAAGATACTGGTCAGGTCGGAGTCCATGCCCAGTCCCCTCAGTACCTTGCTCACGCCCGAGGCGTAGATCTCGAGGTAGTGCCCTATGGCTGTCTGGGCGAGACGTTTGGTCGCCTTGGGCATGATGAGCTGGGCAGCCCGGTGCAGTTCCTTTTTAGGCGCGCCGATATAAAGCCCGTCCAGGCCCAGGGGCCTGGCGATCTCGGATTGCACCAGGTTAGCGAATTTTTTGCCGCTCACCCGCTGGATGATTTCACCGATGATGAAGCCGTAGGTCAGCCCGTGGTAGCCAGTGCGTGTACCGGGTTCGTGTGCTGGGGGCGTGTTCTCAATGGCCTCGACCATGTGTTCCCAATCGAGCATGCGATCGGCTCGATCAATCATCTGGCGGATATGGTAGAGGCCGGACTGGTGACACAGCACCTGGCGAACCGTAATGTCGGCCTTGCCGGCCTGGGCGAATTCCGGCCAATAATCAGCGACTCGCGCGTCATAGTCGATTAGCCCCCGGTCAGCGAAAATATGTAACAGGGTGGAGCAAACGCCTTTGGTGGTCGAAAAACTCGGCGCCATGGTGTCCTTGCGCCAGAGGCTGCCTTCCTCATCTCGAACGCCTCCCCACAAATCGACCACACATTCGCCGTGGTGGTAAACACATACCGCAGCACCCCCGGGGTAGCTCTGAATCTGTTTTCGTAAAACAGCTTCTACCGACTGGAAATCCGGGTGATGAAGCCCATCCAGGTGGATATTGTCCTTGCGGGGTCGATTGACTCGCGTCTTCATTACTACGCTCCCAAACTAGTTATCATTATATTTTCACCTCCAGTGTACCCTAAGTTTCCCAATTGTTGGATGTGCACCATTTTGGTGCTCGGGGTGATTAGGTTGAGGATTCTAATCTGCTGTGGTGAGATAGCGGTTGATTTCAAGCTGGTACAGACCTTATGGCCCTTATTCCCGATATCCACACGACGGTTGCCCGCGATGTCAGCTATACGGAGCTTGGTGTGCGCGGTAGTTTTCGCGTGGCCCAGACCATCGCCAAAGTATCTCCAAAGGTCTGGCGCTGGGGCTTGCAGCGCAAGCGTCCACCGGCCGCAGAATTACGGGAGTTATTTGAGGGGCTGGGCGCCACCTATATCAAATTTGGCCAATTTATCGCCAGTTCACCCTCGCTTTTCCCCAAGGAGTATGTCGACGAGTTCCAGCTATTGCTGGACCAGACAGCGCCAATTCCCTTTCGTACCATAGAAAAGACTATTGAAGAGGATTTGGGTAAGCCGCTTGCCGATGTCTTTAGCGACTTTGACTCCATACCCCTGGCGTCAGCCTCTATCGCCCAGGTGCATGCAGCAACCCTGCTGACCGGTGAAGATGTGGTTGTGAAAGTGCAGAAGCCGGGTGTGCAGACAATTATCACCGTCGACCTGCACAGTGTGTATGTACTGACCCGGTTGCTGGAGTTCATGATGCCCAACACCGATAAAGACGCACTGACAGGCATCGTGGCTGAGATGTATCAGGCGATGATAGACGAGTGTGATTTTATCAAGGAAGCGCAGCACCTGGACGGATTCAGGGAGTTCCTGGAAAACACGGGTGTACATTCCGTTGTCGCCCCCAAACCCTACCATCACGCCTCCAGTGCGAGGGTGCTGACAATGGAGCGTTTCTACGGTTGCGCGCTGACTGATAAAACGGCGTTGGAGCAATTGAACCTGGACCCTGCTGCAGCACTCTTTGAAGCACTGAATGTTTGGTTCTCCAGTTTAATGGGCTGTGATTTTTTCCATGCCGATTTGCACAGTGGAAATATGCTATTGCTGGAAGACGGCCGCGTGGGCTTTATCGATTTCGGCATGGTCGGCCGTGTTGGCCAGGAATCCTGGCAGGCGGTATTTGGTCTTTTCAGCGGGCTGAGTGAAGAGAACTATCGCGGCGTCGCCGAGTCCATGTTGGCGGTTGGCATGACACGTGAAAATATCAGTGTCGACCAGTTGACCCGAGACATTGAACAGGTATTTCGCGCTATGAACGCGGTGGACCCGGAAGACCTGCTTTATGGCAGCAGCGCGGGCGGGGACCAAGGCGTCAACGGCGTGATAAGCAGTCTTGGCGAGGTGGCCAGAAATCATGGGATCCGTTTTCCACGGTCCTTCACGCTGCTGCTGAAGCAGTTTCTCTACTTCGACCGCTATGTGCAAATTCTCGATCCTGGCGCCAATCTGTTTGACGACGAACGGGTGATCATGGGGATGTAAAACCCCGGTTCGACCAATGGCAGCTCGGGTCAATCCTGTCCCAGGATCAGCGCGCCGGTTGGAACCCCCACGCCACTGGAAACCAGCACGTGCTCCACGCCCTCGGGCTGGTTGCAGGAACTGCCGCGAATCAATCGCGCGCCCTCGGCAATATTGTTGACCCCGTGTATATACGCCTCGGAAAGCAGTCCGCCATGGGTGTTGTTCGGGAGTTGGCCATCGATTCGCAAGTTGCCATCCGCCACAAAGTCCTTGGCTTCGCCGCGGCCGCAAAAACCGAAGGATTCCAATTGCATAACCACCTCGGGAGTGAAAGCGTCGTAGAGGCAAGCCGCGTCAATGTCCTGTGGCCCCACACCGGCCATTTCGTAAACCCGTTTTGCCGCCCACTCCATTTCCGGCAGGGATCGCAAGTCCTCCCGGTAGAAGCTGGTCATTTGCTCCTGACCGCGGGTGGAAGCCTGGGTGACGCCACGGATAACGGCGGGCTTTTGTTTCAGGTCGCGCGCGCGTTCTGTGCTGGTGATGAGTAGCGCGCAGCCGCCGTCGGTCTCCTGACAGCAGTCGTACAGTCTCAGGGGTTCAGAGACCATCTTCGCATTCATGTAATCGTCAATTGACAGGGGTTTGCCGTAGCCGGCGGCTGCGGGGTTATTAAGGGCATAATTCCTCTGTGTGATCGCGACCTCAGCGAGATGCTCTGAGGTGACACCGTATTCGTGCATATAGCCGTTGGCAATCATGGCGACCCAGGACACCGGTGTTAGCATGCCGTAGGGCATATACCAGGACCAGTGGATCAGGTCGCTACTGATGATACTGCCCGACACGCCCTGGCCCATGCGCTGACCTGACCGCCCATTCATGGCACGCCACACAACTACATTTTTGGCCGCGCCTGTGGCGACAGCCATAACGGCCTGCTGAATGAGGCCGACCGCGGCACCACCGCCGTAGTTGATCTGCGCGAACATGGTTAAATCACCCATGCCCACCGCCCGGGCAACTTCGATTTCATCGTTGCTGTCCAGAGTGTAGGTCACCAGACCATCTACCTCGGCAGGGTCCATCCCGGCATCATCCAGGCAGTTACTGATCGCTTTACAGGCCAGGGCAAGTTCTGACACACCGGAATTCTTGGAATAGGTCGTCGTTCCGATGCCCGCGATTGCGGCCTCGTTTTTCATACTAATCGGCATGCTGGGTTTCCTTGGCCTGTTGGCTCGCATTGGCAGGGCGGAACATGGGGATCTTGAAACCGTCATCGTCTTCGTGAATGAAGGCCTCTACTGCCATTCCGAACTGAACATCATCCCGATCACATTCGCGGAGCTGGGCGACAAGGCGAGTCCCCTCAAGCAGGTCGACCAATACAATGATCAGTGGGTACTCGTAGCCGGGAAACTGGGGATGATGCAGAACTGTGAAGCTCGCCACCGTGCCTCGGCCGGTGGACTTGATGAAATCCCATTCCATAGAACGGCATTCACTGCACATTGGGCGAGGGGGGTGGCGCAGGGTCTGGCAGATGGCACAGCGCTGGATAGTGAGGTCACCAGCGGCCGCCTGCTCCCACCACCAGCCATTGTCATGACCCAGGGGAGGCTTGATACGGGAAGGCATGTTCATAGAGGGGTCCGTAACATCTGAATAATAATGGCCGCCCACTCTAGCAGAAAATACAGTTGAAGGCCTTAGCGCGCCGGTGGTGCGCACTGGGCGAAGTTTAGTGCTAGAGTTCGTGCTGAATCCATAATAATGCGCAGGAGAAAACGATGAGTCGATGGAGCAGGGAAGAACTGGAAGCAGCATTTGACAAATTTCAGGCCGCTGCCTTGAAAGGTGGCCAAACCCAGGATTGGCGCGATTGGGCCGACTGTTTTACCGAGGATGCCACTTATTTTGAGCATCACTATGGGCGTTTCTGGGGGCGGGAAACGATCTTCAACTGGATAACCAAGACCATGAGCGAATGGCCGGCCAGTGATATGAAGGCCTTTCCGGTGACCTGGTATAGCATCGACGAAGATAAGGGCTGGATATTTTGCGAGGTGATGAATCGTATGAAAGACCTGGGGGATGGCAAAATCCATCAAGAGCCCAATCTCACAATCTTGCACTACGCTGGCAACGGCCTGTTTAGCTATGAAGAGGATGCCTACAACCCGCACAATATGGGGGTGACGATTGGTGCCTGGATTGAGGCAAAACGGGGAATGGAAACTCCATGAACCGTAATGTCATCGTAAGCTGTGCTGTCACTGGCTCAGGAGATACCGTACATAAACACCCCGCTATTCCGGTAACCCCCAAGCAAATTGCCGAGGCGGCTATCGAGGCTGCCAAGGCGGGGGCTGCTATCGTTCACATACATGTACGAGACCCCGAAACAGGCGCCCCCAGTCGCCGTGTTGACCTGTATCAGGAGGTAGTAGGGCGAATACGCGACAGCGCAACAGATGTCATCATCAACCTGACGACTGGCATGGGGGGTGACCTCTACCTTGGGGGTGGTGATGAACCACTTGCCTTTGGCGCCAATTCTGACCTGGTTGGCCAGCGCGAGCGGATGGTGCATGTAGAGGAACTGCTGCCGGAAATTTGCACCTTGGACTGCGGGTCATTCAATTATCCAGCTGAGAATTATGTCTATATTTCTACAGACTCCATGGTGCAGGAAGGCGCAAAGCGGCTGCAGCAAATTGGGGTAAAACCGGAACTGGAAATTTTTGATCTGGGGCATATGTGGTTTGCCCGGCAACTGTTGGCAGATGGCTTGCTGGATGCACCGCCGTTGCTGCAAATCTGCCTGGGCGTAAAATGGGCTGCCGAGGCCAACACCACGGTATTCAAGGCGATGGTGGACTCGCTCCCCCCGGGTTGTAACTGGGGCGGTTTCGGTGTCGGACAAATGCAAATGCCTATGGTCGCTCAGTCCGTATTACTGGGTGGTAATGTGAGGGTGGGACTGGAGGACAACCTCTATTTGGAGAAAGGGGTTCATGCCTCCAATGCACAGCTGGTTGAGCGCGCCTGTAACCTTACTGAGTTGATGGGATGTCGTATCCAGAGTGTTGCTGAAGCCAGGGAGACACTGGGTCTCAAGACGCCGGTCAAGTAGACAGAAAAGGGATATACAGGAGATTTTATGCTGGTTGCTTATAAGGGCGTAGCCCACCCCTGGTTGTGTGATGTCATGGGCCATATGACCACTCGCCATTACATGGCGATGTTTGACGATGCCTCGTATCACCTGTTGTTGCAGGTTTTCGATTGGAGTGCTTCATCTGTCGCTGAAGATGGCCTGGGTTGGGCTGATGTGCGGCATGTAATCGAGTATCAGGCGGAGGTCGCATCCGGCGATATTCTGGAGGTCAGGGGAGGGCTGTCGAAGATCGGCAGTAAGTCCATCACCGTGTTCTATGAAATGAGCAATTTGAGCAAAGGCGAGTTGGCAGCGACTTTGGAGAGCACCAGTGTGCGGTTTGATACCCGGGCTCGAAAAGCCGTTGTTTTGTCAGACGAATTCAAGTCACGCGGTCAGCAGCACTTAATCGCCCCCTGAAGCGGGCTGACAGGCCCCATAGATCGAGGTATTTCGTCCGCATCCAGTATTGTCCAGTCCGCCCGGCTCAGTTAGACTCGGCTGCTGCATGACACAACGTGGACGCGAAATAATGAGTACAGCTGTGGATCTGGCCGCGCGCCTGCCAGACATAATTGAGCCCCGGTGGAGCACGGGATCGCACGCGATTGACCCGTCCACCTACATCATCGACTGTTCTGGTTTTGATATGGATGCCGGTGATCTGCGAGAGGACAGTGTTCTCGCGCTGCGCATGAATGCCGTCTTTCGAGAGGTAGGGCTGGTCCACTTGGTAAACACTGGCCTGTCAGATCTCAAAATCATGCGTGCCTTTGCCAACCTTGTGGTTAAAAATGAGATGGTTTACAGCGGGGGCGCCAATCCACGGGGCGACCTGGAGCCCAACGTTTATGAGGTGGGAGCGCCGCTGGATGCCTGGCTGCACTACCATCACGAAATGGCTTACGTGGCGACCAGCACAAAGTTACTGGGATTTTTGTGTCACAAGGCGATCGAGGGCAGGGGTTATACTTTCGTTTCGGACAATCTAAAGGCTACGGAAGCGATTCTTGCCACCGACTTCGGCCAGAAACTCAGGCGATTGGGCCTTTGTTATCATCGGGATTTAACGGATCGCGAGGCTTACTCTGGCACAGAAGAACTCGGTGTCTACAATCATTGGCAAAAATCCATGCTCACCGAGGATCCCGAGGAGGCAGCGCAGTTGGCTCGCATTCGGGGCCTCGAAGTCGAGTGGGGCCCTGATCGTCTGTTAAAAACACGTTACTACACCTCCGCCTTTGAGTATTTCCCCCAGCTGGATCGTAATCTGCTTTACAGTAGCGTAGCCGATGACGGGATGTGGTTTGACACCTGGCCCAAAGTGATGCACCTGCCTTATGAAGAGCGCCCGCTTAAACTGACCTTCGGTGATGGTACTGAAATGACCCGGGCAGAGAAGCAGACTTTTGTTGATGTTTATGACCAGTTTGGTATGCCCATCGAATGGCGTGCGGGCGATATAGCCATTGTTTGTAATTATCGCTTTGCCCATGGTCGGCCCAGTATTTATCTGGATCACGGTGAGGAGCGGGAGTTGGGTGTCCTGGTTGGTGAAGCCTTTGATCGGGTCGAAACCCTCGAGGACAAGTGGTGAGTTCACTCCGTTTCCTTTGATAACCTTCGCGCTGTCTGCGCTTCCAGGGAGTTTACTATCATGACCGTCAGTTTTGATTTCGATCAGGATGCCCAAACTGTTTACGACACCCTCACCGATCCGCAGTTCCTGGTCGACAGAAGCCTGGCCTTGGGCGAACTCAGTGCGGAATGTGAGGTGGAGGAGAGCGAGAGCCTTACTGTTGTAAAATTGACACGTGAGGTGAGCAGGGACTTGCCCAAAATACTGG
>JBALWA010000094.1:0-10795 GCA_036960305.1 Halioglobus sp.
TTGACGAATTGGGGGCTAATCAGCTTAACCGTGTGACCACTTCGTTGGAAGACTCTCGCCCAGTAATTGGCTCCCCCACAGGACTCCATTACGATAGTGCAGGCGGGCAAAGTTGCCGCATAGGCGGCAAGCTTGTGTCGAGGCAAACGCTTCTTCATAACTGCCTTGCCGGTACTGTCGGCTCCATGAAGCTGAAAAGTGTTCTTGGCAATATCAATGCCCAATATGCTAATAGTCATGTCGATCTCCCATCCAAAGTTGAGGTCCTTTAGTTTTAAGGCTAGTCTGAGGACTCCTTCCGCGCTAGCGGCTAGGGTGGGGATGGTTCATTACATTAGTACCCCTCATAGCGATTACATGCGCGATTTGATCCTCAGGGTTCAAGCTCATCAATAGCGGCGTTCAGCAGTTGGTACATCGCCTCGCGACCCGACCGCTCGGTTACCGTTATCGCGATGGTAATGCCGTGCTCCGGGTAGTGATTGACGGCCGTTCCCCAGAAACCGCCGTGGCTGTAGACCAGTGTGCCATTTCGACGAAAAACGACCACGCCGCGGTGATAGCTGTAGCCGTCCGACGTGACACCTCCAGTCAACATTTGCGCCTGCAACTGTGGCTGCTGAAACACACTGCCCCCGGCGGGAGAGTTGCCAAATAAGGCCGCAAAAAATGCCGCCATATCGCGGGTAGAGGCCAGCAAACCGCCCCCGCCAAACAAATCCGTGGTGGCGTTGATGTCAGTGACATCGAAGCCGTAGATGTATTGCCGGGCCCGCGGAGCAGCTCCGCCAGGCGCCTGCTCGAACCGCTCCCACCAGGTATTCGACAGGCCCAGCGCGGCAAAGCGTGCGTGGCGACGCACCACTGACGACAGCGGTTCCTCCACCAGGTTTGTAATAATCTCGCCCAATACGACATAGCCGGTATCCGAGTAATGGTATTCGGTACCAGGCTCGAACAGTGGGTCGCCCATAGCGGTCATTAGCTCGAGTTGTTCCAGGGCTTTCCATTCCCGGTCCTTGTCGAGAAAAGCGGTGAGCTTATATCGCCAGGAATCGGCATGGTCGGGAAAACCAGCCGAGTGCGTGAGTAAGTGATCCAGAGTAATACGCAGCGGATCATAACCACCGTCCCGCAAGACGGCTTGCCATTGGGGCGATAACAGCCCGGCAATGGGCATGTCGAGTGGCAATTGTCGCTGGTCCGCCAAAATCAGCAAAGTAGCCGCCACGTAGGGCTTGGTAACACTGGCGATGCGCACCGGTGTATCGACCGTCATTCGGATGTGGGCGTCGGGGTTGGCTAGCCCGGCGGCCACTTCAAACCAGGGTTTGCCATCGCGCAGTGCCACTACGGCCATAGCGGGAGCGTCTCTATCGCTAACTGCCTCACGCACGGCTTGTCTGGCCAGTTCGGGTATGTCTGCAGTGACAACGGGTGCGAAAACCCCGAGTGTGAACAGGAGTAGCCAGCTAGCACGGCGACGGCCTGCCGCAATTGTGGTTACGCGTTTTGTCATACCTACACTGGCCTCCAATACTTAATCTGCCAAAGCCGTGGAGAGTTACAGGCACCAAACCTGTTTACGCTTCCAGATCGCAAGTCATCATCTGCCATAGTAGTATAGGCTTTTGAGGACGGCGATGCTGTGGGTGGAGCTGGTAGAGGAACGGGGCGCCCCGGCTCCCCCCCGTTTAGAACCCATCGTGCCCAATTCAGGCAATGGGCTCAAGACAAAGTCGTTCACGTTACTACATGGTGTGAGTTAGAACAGCGCATGGCAGATCGTAACCTTCGGCAGCGGATTAGCCCTGATATATAAGGCAAACTGCTCCCAGTTCATCGATCGGCGCTGACTGCGCCGGTTTAGCCACTTGAACAGAATCCGCGTCGCTTTCATCTGGAAGTTTTGTACCGCACGGAAATTAAAAGACACCCCGTAATAGTGGATGTCCCCCTGTGCATGGCGCAATACTAATTCAACTACAGAAACAGAGGTTCCAAGCCACCACTGGCATCGAGTACGTCAGGTTCGTCGGGTGTAAATGAGCTTTCTACCCATGAGGGATGGTTCATCACATTGATACCTCGCAATATGCTGTTCGGAGAAATATTTTCACAATCACCTTGACCTTCCAGTTACTGGAAGGTTCATGCTGGAGGTAATCAAGAGCATGGGGGCTCATCATGGAAAACAACAAATCACTAACTTTCGGCGTACGGGAAATGAGCTGTGCCTCTTGCGTTGGGCGCGTGGAAAAAGCCTTATTGGCTGTGCCCGGGGTGCAAGAGGCGCATGTAAACCTTGCTGCAGAAACGGCCACTATCAGTGTCAATGATGCATTTGCGGCCGATGAAGCAACCGCAGCACTGGACGCTGCTGGCTACCCTGCTGAACTACGAACATATCGCTTCAGCATCGAAAACATGTCCTGTGCGTCGTGTGTTGGCCGTGTCGAGCGTGCATTGGCTGTTATTCCGGATATCGCTTCTGTCGTCGTGAACTTGGCAAACGAGGAGGCGACTGTTCGGGTGATCGGAACGTCCCTATCGCCTGCTGACATCGCCCAAACTGCTAGCGCGGCGGGATATCCAGCGACTCTGGTCACCGATCAGGCCGCAGCAGATGCGACGACAGACCGCAAGGCAGAAGAGGCGGCTCACCTGCAACGCATGACGTTGGTTTCCGCAGCCCTGACCCTGCCCGTCTTTATCCTTGAAATGGGCAGCCATATGGTTCCCGCAATTCATGACTGGATCATGAACACGCTGGGCATGGGTGTCAGTTGGGTTATCCAGTTTGTCCTAACTACAATTGTTCTGGCGTGGCCCGGACGGCAATTCTACCTCAAAGGTTTCCCGGCGCTCTTCAAAGGCGCCCCCGACATGAATTCGCTGGTCGCACTTGGGTCGTCGGCCGCATGGGGGTTTTCCGCAGTGGCGCTCTTTGCGCCGACGCTTTTGCCCGATGGCACACGCGTGGTCTACTTTGAAGCGGCAGCGATGATTGTGACACTCATTCTCTTGGGTCGTTTTCTTGAAGCTCGTGCTAAAGGACGTACCGGCCAAGCAATCCGCAAACTCGTTGGCCTGAGGGCCAAAACTGCGCAGGTGGAACGGGATGGGCAGCTGATCGAGATACCTGTCGACGATATCGTAGCCGGTGATCTCATACAGGTGCGTCCAGGCGAAAAAATCGCTGTCGATGGGATTGTCGTCAAAGGGATGTCTTACGTCGATGAAAGTATGATTACAGGTGAGCCTATTCCAGTAGAGAAATCCGCTGACACCGAGGTCGTGGGCGGCACTGTCAACGGCACTGGCGCACTGACGTTCCGGGCGACCAAGGTGGGTGGCGATACTATGCTGGCGCAAATTATCCGCATGGTTGAAGACGCGCAGGGCGCAAAATTGCCAATACAGGATTTGGTCAACCGCATCACACTCTGGTTCGTACCGGCAGTGATGGGGGTCGCCTTGGTAACTTTTCTGACTTGGTTGCTGGTTGGTCCTGATCCTGCACTGAGCTTCGCGTTGGTGGCTAGTGTCGCCGTTTTGATCATCGCCTGTCCTTGCGCAATGGGATTGGCCACGCCCACGTCCATCATGGTGGGCACAGGCCGCGCCGCAGAACTTGGCGTGCTGTTTCGGCGTGGCGATGCGCTACAGACGTTGAGCAAAGTAAAGACGATTGCTTTGGACAAGACGGGAACACTGACTGAGGGTCGCCCTGAACTGACGGACCTGACATTAACGAAGGGGTTTGATGAATCCGATGTTCTGCGCCTTGTCGCTTCTGTTGAAGCCATGTCCGAACACCCAATTGCGGCGGCTATAGTTCGTCGCGCAGAGCAGACAGGTTTGTCCCTGGGAGCGGTTGAAGATTTCAGTTCCATCACCGGTTACGGTGTCAGCGCCGTCATTGAAGGGCGCAATATCCTTGTGGGTGCGGACCGATTAATGATCCGCGAAGGTATCACGCTTGATGAGGTGCATCGCGTGGGCGACAGTCTGGGACAAGAGGGAAAAACGCCCCTTTATGCTGCAATCGACGGACAGCTTGCCGCGATCATCGCTGTCTCGGACCCAATCAAATCCAGCACAGCAGAGGCGATTGCAGCCTTGCACGATCTGGGTCTTGAGGTCGCCATGATCACTGGTGACAGCAAAAGCACAGCGAACGCGATTGCCGCAAAGTTGGGCATCGACACGGTTATCGCAGAAGTGCTGCCAGAAGGCAAAGTAACAGCCATCGAAAAGCTGCAACTTGGCGCGCGTACGGTTGCTTTTGTTGGCGACGGCATCAACGATGCCCCCGCACTCGCCCGCGCAGATGTCGGCGTCGCGATCGGCACGGGTACTGATGTGGCAATCGAAGCGGCAGATGTCGTGCTGATGTCCGGCGACCTGAAAGGTGTGGTCAACGCCCTGCACGTCAGTCAGCTGACTATGCGAAACATTCGCCAGAACCTGTTCTGGGCTTTCGGCTACAACGCCTTACTGATCCCGGTCGCTGCTGGCGTGTTCTATCCCGTGTTTGGGTTGATGCTGTCGCCGGCTCTTGCAGCCGGGGCTATGGCGCTTTCCAGCGTGTTCGTGCTGTCCAATGCGCTTCGCCTGCGCTGGATCACCCCCACGCTCGCCGAGTCTCAATCAAGTGTCAGCCCAAGTTCCGGCTTTGTGCCGGCAGCTGCTGAATAGGCGTTTTCAGATGAATATCGGAGACGTATCTAAACACGCAAGTTTACCGCCAAAGACGATCCGCTACTACGAGGACATTGGACTGGTGACTCCCTTGCGAGACAGGAACGGCTATCGCCGTTTTCGAGCCAGCGACAGGCGCAAGCTTGCGTTTCGAGACCGCGCCGTATAATGAAAAGCGCATCAGGAGTATGATAGCCTTCTTGCTGTTGTTACCCGAGATACTAACTGTTCAACACCAGATACTGACGGGGCGAGGTGATGATGATGCAGGACATCAATAATGTCAGTCTGTTGGATCGTATAAACCTGTGGGTGGCGAATTACTGATTCATCAGCGAAACCAGAGTGTTACAGTTCGGCCCCACCCCGAAGTTTGGTTTCAAAAACCCGATACCGTTCTTCAACTTACTGCCCCTCCGTGTCAGGCTAGTTGTCGTGTCTATTTTTTATCATTATTCGGGGGGCGCTCAGGAATGAACAATGAAACACTATTCACAAAAACGAAAAGACGCGGTGCTCAAGCGGATGATGCAGCCGGAGAATGCATCGGTGCCCATGCTAGCTGAGGAAACAGGTATCTCCAAGGTAACCCTGTATGATTGGCGAAAACACGCCATAGCGAAGGGGTTGGTGGTGCCGGAAGATACACAGAATCCAGAGAATTGGTCTGCCGAGTATAAATTTACCGTGGTGCTGGAGACAGCGGTAATGAACCAGGCCGAGTTAGCACAGTACTGCCGCAAGAAGGGACTTTTTGCTGAGCAGATAGTAGCCTGGAAAGAGAACTGCCTCCAGGGTAATGCACGTGTTACGAATCTGTCCAAGGAAGAGAAGAGGCAAACACAACTGGCACGCGGAGAGGTTAAGCAACTAAAACGCGAATTGCGTCGAAAAGACGAGGCGCTGGCGGAGACCGCTGCGTTATTGGTCCTTAGAAAAAAGATGCATGCGATTTGGGGGGAGGACGAGGACGAATGATCGGTGCCCTGGATCGCAAGCGAGCAGTGAGACTGATCAAGGAAACGATGGATGCAGGAGCCCGCACTGCCAGTGCCTGTAGAGAAATGGGCATCTCGATGCGCACGTTTCAGCGGTGGACTCTAGAGGGCGATGTGAGAACCGATGGCCGCCCCGATGCTGATCGCCCAGCACCCAAAAACAAGCTGACGCCGCAGCAACGTCAGGCTGTGCTGGACACTGTCAACAGCACAGCATATCGAAGTTTACCGCCGAGCCAAATAGTGCCTGCGCTGGCGGATGAAGGACGCTATATTGCCTCTGAATCGACGTTTTACCGGATACTGCGGGAGGAAGGTCAGCAACAACGCCGAGGCCGCAGTCGGACGCGAAAGAACCAGCCATTGAGTACCCATTGCGCGACGGGGCCCAACCAGGTTTGGTGTTGGGACATAACCTGGTTACCCGGGCCTGCCAAGGGAGTTTTCTACTACCTGTATCTGATCCTGGATCTTTACAGCCGCAAGGTGGTCGGCTGGGAAATCCATAAAGAGGAGTCGAGTGAACAAGCTGCGCAGTTGCTACGCAGAGCCTATCTTCGAGAGAAAATTGGTGGTGTACCGCTGGTGCTTCACTCTGACAATGGCAGCCCGATGAAGGGTGCTCAATGGTGGAGACCCTCCATCGCCTCGGCGTGGTGAAGTCGCACAGCCGGCCACGTGTCAGCAATGACAATGCGTATGCCGAGTCGATCTTCAGGACTTGTAAGTATCGACCAGATTACCCCTACAAAGGCTTTGCTACCCTGGGCGATGCCCGTGCATGGGTGCTGAAGTTTGAGCACTGGTACAACACTGAGCACAAGCACAGCGGATTGAAGTTCATGACACCGCAACAGCGTCATTGCGGTGAGACCAATCATGTAATGGATAACCGCAAGATAGTCTACGAGGCGGCCAGGGCATCAAACCCCAGGCGCTGGTCTCGAGGCATTAGGGACTGGGATTTGCCGAAGAGCGTTTGGCTGAATCCGGAAAGGGACATTGGTGACTTTGAGGTCGCCGCGTAATTGGACGCGACAACTACTTTGACAAACAGCGCTGCCATCCAGCTCGGTATAATCACCAACCAATCTCGGCATAGGCTCGGTTGCGGCTTCCCTGCCCTACCCCACCTGGAAAACCGGTTACGTTTCTTCGATTTACTGCACAACTTCACCACAGACCATCCGCCTCATAATCGGACGGTGTGGACTTCAAATCCTGATGGAGTGGAAATTCATAATGGAATCATAGAGTTATGAGATTGACACCGTCCGGCTCTGAAAAAGGGCTGGGTGACTGTTATTGGCGGGAGTCGGCAATGAGCAACCCGGACACATTCCGCCTATTTTCCGAAGTGTTTTTCCAAGTAGGTAGACGCCAGAGTAACCCCCTGCTCTGTTAAAACTACGGACTTTTGCTTTCCCACTGGATCACAGATCCATCCTTTTTCGTGGAGCAAATCCATCAAGTCCCAGTCCAGTCCTTTCCATGCACGCGCTCCGTATTCTTCGTCCCACGCACTCAATGAAAGAATCGCGAGAGCCGCTTCGGCAAGTTTCTCTTGGTCTAGATCGTCAGGAAGAGTCATTCCGAATTCCTCCGCATAGGGCGATAGTTGGGTTTCATAGATGCCCCCTATAAATAATTAGCTGTCTGTCACGACATCATAGACCCAAATACGGTACTGGCAAACTAACTTCCGTGGTATCAGAAAAGTGCGCTCCTACGCTCAAGCAACCGCCCTGTTCCATTCTGCGAACGCACTAACCCTGAGCGCCCGATAATGCTGAGCCCTGACCAAGTGCCTTCCCAAGTTGAACAGATTACTGACAGCAGCATGGGCTCCGAGAAATCTCTGAGCCTGCTTCGTCGATTTGAACTTCCGGGATGCCGGACCACGCATCCCACGCTCCCTCACCCTGGTCGCCTCGTGAGATTGTTCTGCCCGGTTATTCTCATACTGCTTAGTACTGTGGATCGTCTCAGGAATCAGTTCCCGGTGAGCAACTCCATAACTACGCAATTTGTCAGTCACAATCTTCCGAGGTTCGCCGCCATGACTGCGTAATAGTCGCCTGAAGAACCGCTTAGCAGCGGCACCATCGCGCTTCGCCTGGAGAAATACATCAACGACTTCACCATCCTGATCGACGGCTCTCCAAAGGTAATGCTGCTTGCCGTTGATCTTCACAAAGACTTCATCGATGTAGAACGTATCACCATAGCCTCGGTGCTTCCGCTTCAAGCGGCGGGTATAAAGCGCCAAACTTGATGCACCACAAACGGATAGATTCACGGCTGGCGACAATGCCTCGTTCTGCAAGGAGGTCTTCGATATCCCGATGGCTGAGATTGAAACGATAACAGAGCCAGACGGCGTAAGAGATGATGTCTGGTGGGAATCGGTGGCGTTTATATGTATGCATTTGCCGATTCTAACAATTCCAGCAAGTTTATTTGGCAATACCGACCTGGGGAGTCTTATAAAGGTTTACGTAGGAATTCTCTTCAGACGCCGTCAACTGATCCAACTGATTGTTCCGCCCATCGTGAATAAAAGAGAGGTCATGCAGATAGTGGCTTTCCTGCTCTTTCTGGCTAAACATATTCGATTTTTTGATGTGGTAGTTCCGAGGATTACGGTAAAACTAGCTCATTGGAATGGTAATTACCAGTATTTGCCTAATTGGCATTGAAAACGCTGCAATTTGCCTTAAGAAATAAGGGCTAAAAACTCATCGTGAATCATCAACTTTCGTCCCAGACTTTAAAGCGAGGCAGACCGAAATCGGCGGCCAACATCGCCCGCCCCAATCGCATAGTCACATTTGTTACCGACCGGGAGTTGGAACTGTTGGAGTCAGTAAGCCTTGAGGAAGAGCGGTCAATGGCTTCAGTGGTTCATCGCATCATAAAGGCGCATTTTGAGGATAGAAACTAGATGAAGAACAATATGTATCAGAAGCACCTTCAGGCGATAGGCCTTTCTGGGCTGCTTATGATAGGCGCCCCCGGGGTATCAGTACGTCAGCCTCGACCCGGAATTTGAGGCCAGTATTGGCCCTGCCCACGACTGATATCAACTTGCGCATGTTAATCGCACCAGTGCGGGACATAAAACTAAAACCTGTAAATTATTTCATCATTTTTTTTCAGACAATGGTGCTCCAGCTTTGCTGTGCCGTATCGTATGCGGATAGTTCAGGCCACCCTCTCAAACCAGCAGATACCAGCAGTCCCCGCGCAACACTGCTCAGCTTTATCGACATAGTCAACAGTAGCCACGCGCAGCTGGAAGCTGTCTTAGCATCCTATCGCAGTTCCTCCCGGTTGTATTTTTCAGCTGATGAACTTACCGAGATGGAGCGAGTGTATGAGCGAATCGAACTTGCCAGAAGGACGCTTGATTTCAGTGAATTACCAACCGCATTAGCGTCAACGGAGCCGCTATTTAGATACCGAATATTTCAGCTCAAGGAGGTTCTCGATCGACTCGAACTACCAGCACCAAACTCAATACCTGATGCCAATGCGATGGTATCCAAAGAATTTAAACGCTGGACTGTGCCCGGTACGGAGATTACGATTACGCGTGTCGATCATGGCCTGAGAGCGGGAGAATACCTGTTCTCCCCTGACACGGTTGAACGACTCCCTGAGTTCTACAACAGGATAAGACACCTCCCCTACAATTCTTCCACAACTGCTGGTTGGTACGAGCGATATCGATACGGAGGCGCAGGTCTGCGTGCTATCATTCCCCTCAGGTGGATGCTCTCCCTGCCCACTTGGGCAAAAGCGCCTATTGTGGGTCAGCCTGTGTGGCGATGGATCGCCGTCCTGCTTGTACTACTCGTAGCACTGGGAGCATTACAACTGGTTAGACAGGTCGGACTCTATTGGGAAGGCCGCGGTCAGAACCAGAACCTTCGCAAGCTGTGGTCTCGTTTTTTTCAGATGGGGTTCTTACTCCTTCTCATTCCTCTAGTCATCCACATATTGACTGTCAACCTGCGACTGAGTGGTCTTTTCCTGGAAGTGGCCACACTGTCTCTTTGGGCGCTATTCACACTCACATTAACATGGGCTGTATGGCTTTTTTGCTCAGTTTCCGCCGAGAGTATTGTAACGTCTCAGCAATTACTCACTGGAAGTATAGATAGCCAATTAATTCGTTTGGCACTAAGGCTGATAGCGACGACTCTATCCGTGACCATCCTGGTCGTTGGCGCTCAGCTGCTTGGATTACCGGCCTACTCGGTAATTGCAGGTTTGGGTGTTGGCGGCATAGCCTTTGCTCTGGCTGCCCGGGACAGTCTTGCCAATCTATTAGGGTCACTTCTCATTATGTTCGAAAAACCTTTTCGCATTGGCCACTGGATAAAGGTGGGCGATACAGAAGGGCTCGTAGAGAGCATAGGATTTCGCAGTACTAGAATACGCACGTTTACCGATTCGCTCGTATCCATACCCAGTGATCAGCTCGTTAATACTGCCGTCGACAATATGTCTATGCGAAACAATCAGTTGTTGGATTTTGTGTTAGCAGTAGCCTACTCGACGCCGACAATAAAGATTGAATGCCTGATCTCCGATGTAGAGACGATAATTGAGGGCATCCCTCACGCTTGTAGGGACCGCTCATGGATCAGGCTTCAGGACTATGGCGAAAGCGGCCTGCTCCTTCGTACACATGTCTACCTAACTTCGTTAGACCATCACATTGAAAGTAAGGTGCGACATGATCTATTACTGGAAGTTCTAAAGCTTGCAGAAGCAGAGGGTATCCAGCTGGAGCGCTCAGCCACAAAAGGCTTCAGCGATAGGCATCCAGAATAAACGTGTGGGTAAAATATTTTCTCAACCTGGTAAAGCGTCATGCGTAAAGAACTGGAACCAATCCTGGGCCAACTGGCCAGCTATGGCGGACTGATAACGTCAGTCTTACTGGTAATGATTGGAGGCATGCTGGCCGTATTTTTGCTCTACAAATTGATGCACTCTCTCATCAAACCCGGCGGCACCTATGCGCGGGCTATGGCCGTATTTTTTGGCGCGCTTTATGTATTGATTCTGGTGATTACAGTTCT
>JBALWA010000095.1:0-10550 GCA_036960305.1 Halioglobus sp.
ATTTTATCCGGAAGCTGGCATTCTGGATAACCGAGTATAGATCGGCACGCTGAGACCGCCAACATTGCGACAAAGCCGTTTTTTGACCACACGGGGTTCAAATTTCAATGCAAGCCAACAACGTCTGGCATTTCGCAAGTAATTAAAGTACATTCCCAGCCTGATGAGAGCGATGATCCCACAAGCACACTCCCGCTGGCTCCTGGCAGTCATTGTCGCGCTATTGCTCGGCGGTCAGATCGCGCAATCGGCACACATCCATGTCGATAATCATTTTGCGTCCGATTGCGCGCAGTGCCACCTAGATTCTGGCAATGCCATTACCAGCGCAGCCTCCATAACACCCTACTTACCTGCCTCCACAACCGTTCGCCCAGCAATGCTGGCGGCCCCCGTTGTCAGTTTCTACCGCCCCACTGCCCGAGGCCCTCCCGCACTCTCCAACTGATTGAACATTTTTTATGACCAATACTGGTCTGATCAATTATTGGAGATTCACCGTGAAACGCAATCTTATAGCATTGCTGGTAGCTACCAGCAGCGCCGCTATGGCGCAGGAAAACCGCATGGAGCATGTAATTGTCTCCGTGCCCGTCCACAAGAAAACTGCAGAAACCAACCTTCCGGTGACTGTGCTCTCCGGCGACGAGCTCCGCCGCGCAGCGGCTACCAGCATCGGCGAGACACTGAGTAACAAGCCCGGCATCACCAATGCCTCGTTCGGTCCTGGGGTAGGCAGGCCGGTAATTCGAGGCCAACAGGGAGCACGGAGCATCACCCTGCAAAACGGCACAAGCAGCGCGGATGTATCCAGCCTCAGCCCCGACCACGCCGTTGGCGTTGAACCGCTTCTCGCCGACAGTATTGAAGTATTGCGCGGGCCATCTACTTTACTCTACGGTGGCGGGGCTATCGGTGGTGTGGTCAATGTGATTGACAACCGCATCCCTCTCAATCCCGAAGAAGGTGTCAGCGGCGCTTTGGAATATCGCTACGATGATGCCCCCGGGCTGGACAGCGTGGTCGGCAGAATTGATGCCGGCACCGGCAACTTTGCTTTCCACATCAGTGGCAGCACCCGTGATTTCGACGACCTGAAAATCCCAGGCCAGGCCATTGATGAACAGGCACTGGAAGCCCAGGAAGAGCTATTGGGCATTGAGCACGGGGAAGGAGAAGAAGAGGAAGCGGTTGAAAATACTGACGGCTACATCGCCAACACCGATGGCGATGCAGACATCTGGACGGCAGGCGCCTCCTACCACTTCGGTGAGCGCGGGTTTTTTGGTTTTGCAGCCAGCTCATTTGAAACCAATTACGGCATTCCGCCCGGGGCACACGGGCATGCTGAGGAAGAAGGTCACGAAGACGAGGTGCACGGAGACGAAGACCACGAGGAGCACGGTGAAGAGGAAGAGAACATCCGCATCGACCTCGACATGGATCGCTATGACAGCGCTTTGCACCTGCATGGCGTGGTCCCGGGGTTTATCGACGTTGCTCGCGTCAACCTGACATACACCGACTACGAGCATGTTGAACTTGAAGGTTCTGAGATTGGTACTCGCTTTGAACGTGAAACATGGGAATCCCGTATAGAACTGGTTCACCAAGGTGAACACAACGGCGTGGTCGGCTTGCAGACGCGCGTCGATGAGTTCGAGGCAACCGGCGAGGAAGCCTATATCCCAAAGACCGATTCCACCGAGCTGGGTCTGTTCTGGGTGGAAGACCTCGACTACGACAACTGGCATATCGAGCTGGGCGCCAGGGTTGACTGGGTAGAACGTGACCCCGAGGCTCTGACCGCCAGTGAAGAAAATTTCACGCTCTACAGCGCGTCCGCTTCCGCGGGATACCAGTTTTCCGATGCCTGGTCCGCCAGCCTGGCGCTGTCGCGCGCAGCACGGGCACCTGCGACTGAAGAGCTGTTCTCCAACGTGGATAATAGCGGAGAGACTCTGGTAACCCACGCCGCCACCGGCGCGATAGAAATCGGTGACGAAAACCTGGATGAAGAAATATCGCTGAACGCCGACTTCTCGGTTAACTGGCAGGGAGAACGGTCCTGGGCCGAGCTCACCGTATTCTACAACCAGTTCGACGACTACATCTTCCTGCTGAATTCAGGCGAATTTGAAGACGAGACCCCGGTCTATCTCTACGAACAGGACAATGCAGACTTCTTCGGCGTGGAGTTTGAATCGCACTTTCACCTGATGGACCTGGGCTCGGGCGCGCTGCAGTTGGGCGTATTTGGCGACGTCATATCGGGCGAGTTCGACGACGCCGGAGATGTACCGCGCATGCCGCCGCGACGCATTGGCTCGGAGCTGAGTTGGTCCGGGGAGGCCTTGAACACATACGTACGTGTGCTCAACGCCGCTGATCAGGACAACCCCGGCGACTTCGAGACCGAGACCGATGCCTATACCCGATGGGATGCAGGTATCGATTACCGGTTCAGTTTCTATCGCGACACCGAAGTGCTCGCTTTCCTAAAGTTGAAGAACATCACCGATGAGGAAATTCGCCTCAGTACCTCCTTCCTGCGCAACTATGCGCCTCAGGCCGGGGAGTCAATCGAAGCGGGGATTCGTTTTAGCTTCTAGCCTTTGTGTAAATTGCAGGGCATTGTGGGCAAGAGGAGTGGGCCTAAGAGACTTAAGGAGTCAGGGCCCACATTCTGCAAACGCACTCATCCTGAGATCCTGTCCCTAGCGAATTAGTAATTCTCTAATAGTATCAGAAGGTTAGCTATTGCTGCTTTCACCGACTGATATTACTCTCGGACAGCATGAGAGATGTTATTTACATGCTGCTTCACACGCTCACCACCTTGGCTAAGCTGATTGGACCCGGTGGTAGCCGAACCGTTATTGCCGAGAACCTGCTCTTGAAGCAGCAACTGATAATCCACAATAGATCGAGGCATCGAGCACCGAATCTCTCAGCGCAAGATCGTGCCCTACTCGGTTTTTGGTCAATGTTTCTAAATCCCCGACGCATCGCCAGAGCAGCGATTATCATCAAGCCATCTACTCTGCTTCGTTTTCACAACGCACTAAAGACGCGAAAGTATCGACAGTTGTACTCACCACACGGCGGATTCAAACCTGGACCCAAAGGGCCATCCAAAGAAATCGTCAGCGCCATTGTCGAGATGAAAAGACGTAATCCCCGATACGGCTGCCCTCGAATAGCACAACAGATCAACTTGGCATTTGGCCTGGAACTCGACAAAGATGTTGTGCGCAGAATTCTCGCCACGCACTACAAGTCAGATCCCAGCAGCCGTGGCCCATCATGGCTGACCACAATCGGTCACACCAAAGACAGCTTATGGAGTGTTGACTTATTTCGCTGCGAATCGATTGGTACGGCATCCCGGTTGCTGAAAAGTCACTGGGTAATGGTCGTGATGAATCAGTACACCCGGCGGATCATCAGTTTCGGTGTGTACGCAGGCAATGTTGATGGCCCTACTCTTTGCCGCATGTTTAACCAAGCCACCTCTCGGCAAGAGTGGCCTAAATACCTCAGCTCGGACAACGATCCTCTCTTTCAATACCATCGATGGAAAGCGAATCTGCGCGTGCTTGATATTGAAGAAATCAAATCAGTTCCACATGTGCCGATGTCGCATCCATTTGTAGAGAGACTGATTGGAAGTATTCGGCGCGAGTTACTAGATCAGACTTTATTTTGGACGGCGACGGACCTGGAGAACAAGCTGCGGGACTATCAGTGCTATTACAACGAGTGTCGGACGCACTCAGGGACGCGTGGATCCACTCCGGTTGAAAATACTTCGGCAAGGGTCATCGACATCAACGACTATCGATGGGGAAAGCATTGTCGCGGTTTGTTTGAGTTGACGGTTGCCGCTTGAATTTGTAATTCGCCAGGGACAGGCAGGGTAAAACCACTAAAGGGCCACAGGGTATGCAAGACATAGTTCAATTACTTACTGTTTTTGGAGACATCAAATCGGCTGAAAAACACAATCCGCTAGCCTGGAAGCATCACCGGATTAGGCCGACGTCATATCCAGATTCTCATGCCTTTGCTAGGAATCTGTATTACGGTCCTCATACAAATCAATCAACTTGGCCAGGTCATGGAGCAAATCGGTTGTTGATAGAATGGTGTCTTCGCTATAAGCCGAGTTGTATTCGTCAATCACGGACGATTGATTACGATATAACGCTTCGATCTCATCAAATTCTTCCTTTCCGAAACTATCAAAGAAGTTTTCGTAAAGGTAAATCACATCATGTAAATCGCGTGCAGCCGTTCGACCGTTCAGGGCCCTCAACTTTTGCTGGATAAGCCTTTCGATTTTGTATGTCAGTATCCCGTTAAGCTCAACCAGGTCATCGTCGTTGGGCGTGCCGCGCAGTGATGTCTCCAACTTGAGGTTAATATCCTCCGCATAAATAATCCTGTATCGCTTCACCGTTTGGGTGTCTTTGGTCACGCTGATATCAGGATTTCTCAGAAGCTGTTTAGTTTTTCCAAGCTGAGAAAATACTGCCCCTATCGAACTTTCCAGATTGAGGGACTTCGCACAATCGAAGTCCAGATCTTCGCTGAAGCGATCCAGCCCATAACACAGCCTCAATGCTGTGCCGCCTTTCAACACCATGGGCAGTCCTTTGCGATTAAAGGAATGGCAGATTTCGGTCATCACTTCCAGGTGCTCCGCTTGTTGTGCGTCAGTCAAGCTCATTGTCGCGTGCCCACTCTTTTAACAGTTTTATTTGCTCTTCATTGGCCATAGCTTCCAGATCCTCGATCACCGCCTGAATCTCGGGCTTCGTAAGGTCCAGCATGTATTGGTCCAACATAAAGAAACCCGGGTAGCGGGCTTTCCTGATGATGCTTGCGTACAGAATATCCTTAATCGCCCTCGTAGGCGTAGCACAAAGTGTTGTGCCCACATCCACATCGAATTTCGCCAGGAAACCCCCACATTCAAACAGTTCTTCCTTACCAAGCCCTGGAGCACCGTCATAATTCTCACCGACAATCTGAAATTTTCCACTGTGAAGCATGCCCATCTGGTGCCAATCTGCCTGTTTGCCGTGATGAGGAATATTGAGCGCGCTCAGCCCGGAGATATACGGTTGAGCCAATGTCTGTAGGTGCGGCTCTACCTTTCCCTGAAACCAACGAGGCCACAGGCTGATCGCCTGACGAACTTGTCCAATGGAATAACCGCCTATAAGTCGACCGATTCGTTTTTGCTGGAGTGGCGTCAATTCATCGCTCTGGGCATAGATGAACTCTATCGCCTTCAATAGAGATAGCAGGGAGGGTTCCACCACTTTTAGCTTAGTGTCGAGTACTTTGTTGAAGCAGATCTTGTGATTGTCGAGTTGAATCGGGCCGATTCGCTTGTCAGTTTCATACGTGATCACATCGGGGAGAGATTGGATCAGGCCCAGTTCGTAGGCAGCCAGGGCACCCGAAGGACTTACCCTGGCATCATATTGCTTCTGGACGGCTCGAAGGATGTCATTTTCGCTTGGCGGTAATTCCCCAAAATACTTGCTGGCGTACGGTTTGTAGTACAAGCCATTTCGGAGCTTCCGGAGTCCTTCCGTTTTGTACAGGCGAGATGCGGCCTTGTCGATACTTTGGCTTTCCGTCGACAATCTATGCAGTTCCCTGCTGGCTATAATTCCGCCTTCCGGTACACGTTGGAACTTCTTCCGTACTTGTTGAGCAAGGCTCATACAACACCCATATAAGATATATTCGCATGCTATATTATCTCATTTTTCCGCATACTTCATCTCTCATTTATCTATCTACAATTTGTGAATCACGCCTTCTCATAGAGGTATGCATGGCGAATTCGTAGTTCATTCATAAATTCAGACATATAGCAGGGAGGCCAGCGCGTGGTAACAGCTGAGGAATTCGTTGGTATAGAGTCCGGAACGCCGGACCGGTTCGTGCCAGGTTCCCAAGATGAGCGAAAAAGATCTACAAAACCAACGATGCGAGTACTAATCTCAGGCACTACACGGGCCTGCTACCGCGCGCCGTTTTCCACCATTTCAGGACCCGAGACTATTTTCTGGACGACCAGTTACTTTCGACACCCCATTAATACTTCTTATACTTTATTCTTTCCAGAATGTAGTTTTTAAACTACTATTACGTCATGTATGAAGTGGAGCAAACTGAATTGTTCGAAGCTTGGTTAGGTAAACTCCGGGACCGGAAAGCCGCAGCCAGAATCACCGCAACCATTCAATGATTGGGTGTGGGGTTGATTGCCGATTGGAAAGCCGTGGGCGGTGGAGTACATGAAATCCATCTGGTTTATGGCCCAGGTTACCGCGTCTACTTCACGTTTCAAGGTGAAAAGGTAGTCCTGCTCCTGTGCGGCGGTAACAAATCCAGCCAGAAACGAGATATTACCAAGGCTAAGAAATTGAAGGAGGAATACAGCAATGGTTAAACAAGCGCGCAAATTCGACGCGGCAGCCGTCCTCGACTCTGACGAGGCGATCGCCGAATATATGGCAGCTGCCTTTGAAACCGAGGATGCAGCATTTATAGCTGATGCGGTCGGCGTGGTCGCCCGTGCACGTGGTATGAGCGATATTGCCAGGGAATCTGGCTTGTCCCGCGAACAACTCTATCGTTCGTTCAGCGTGAGTGGGAATCCAACCCTCAAGAGTATGTTGGCCGTTATGAAGGCCCTGGGCATGAAAGTCACTGCTACTAGCGTAACGCCAAACGAGCCCACGACCACTAAAAAGCGCAAGGCTCCTGCGAAAGCAAAAATCGCCGCTAAAACTAAGTCTAGACAGACCAAGAAGAAGGCAATCTCGCGGCCCAAGAAGTCTGCCGCTGCATGAAAAGTAGGTGCCTGTGCCGTTGAGAATTACGTGTGTGACTTTTTGACACACTGATCGCTGGTACTAAGGATAAACCGATCGTCAGGGCTTTGGTGGCTTTACAATTTGCTGCACCGTTAGACCTTCCAGGTCCTGGGGTCTCATGCGGTATCTGATAACATTACCGGCGTGAAGGCCGTCGAACTGTTTTTGCGCATACGCAATTACATCATCGCGATCTTGCTCCGGAATGTTCCTTTCTTCCGCCATAGCCAAGATTCCATCTGCGCGAAACTCCTTCCACTCGAGGACACAATTACGAATGGCCTCTCGGATGAAGTCCCGATAAACCGCTGCCGCTTTGTCGGGTGTTTCCACTTCCGCGCGAAGAGTTTTGTAATTCTCAGCGGAAGCAAGGTACGCATCGATGTAGCTCTCGCGCAATAGAGAGACGTTGTTTAGCTCATAGACACCAATTAGCCCATCAATGTATTCCCGGTCATTCATTGTGAAAAATGACATCGGGGCAAGATCGGCCTTTAGTAACGGAATGTTGGACGCAATGCGCGATGTCCGCTTATTGATGTCGGCAAACGCCTGCAGATACGGGATGTGTACGAGCAAGAAGAATGATTGTTCGAAGGGATCTGTAATTTCATGTGCTTTGGCGATGACGATCTCGAACTCTTCTGCGATCTCATAGCTATCGCTGAGCGGTTTGTAGCTCGAGTAGCCAATGCCGACATCAATTTCTCGTAAGCGCCCCCCCATCGCCGGATCGATAAGAAGGCCATCGGCCAAGAGTGCATGGATGTTGCAGATGTCCTTGCGGGTGATGGCGATGGCAGCGAGAGTGTCCACCATGTATTGAATGGCTTCCTTGTGGTTCAAGATCATGATTGCTTCTTTGCGATCCTTCCCGCTTGCCTCTTTGCCAAAGCGCACGAGTTCTTCGGTCTGCAAAATGTCGTAGGTATTGCCCTCCATCCGCGATGATGCCCAGGCAAGATCAACCAAAAGGCGCTCTAAAATTCTCCTCGCATATGTGCCAGCCGGAAGAGGCTCGCCTGATGGCGTTCCAGCAGCGCGGAGTACCTGCCGGTCGGCTTCGGTTAAGTAATAAGTTGCGTTTGGGACGTATCCGTCCAGAAATTCTTTGCTGTAGGTTTTGGGCGCGCGCTGGTTATACGGCGTTTTCAGATGCGCGCGCACAACGGCAGAACCGGCGATGGTGTAGCCTGAGGCTCTGCCTTTTCCTGAGAGCTCGAGTTTACCCTCATCGACCAGTCGCCTTAGCGCGCGCCAGATCGTCGTCTCACTGACCCGTGGCGTGACTCCCCTTCGGATTTGCTCACGTCCGGCACCAGGATGGGCAGCGATGAACTCTAGAATGGACTGGTTCGATATGGGCATGAAACGATTACCTCTCCTTGTGAGACGTATAACCTATTAATTTATATCAATATTTTTTTCTTTTCAACGAATCATTTCATTTTAATTGAAATGATTTGGCGAGTATGCATCTCTGCAACGAATACACTAGTGGCATGCAGCATTTAACTTATTGAAAAATAGCCTAAAAACGACGAAAGATCGAAATCGTTCCGCTTGATTTGAAACGATTTTTCGCGGCTTTTCGCTTGCTCCCTGCCCTAGAGCGTCGATATACGGTAACGCCGTACCTTGTGCAAACGGGCTTCAGTGTAAATTTAGTGCCCGTGCCGTGCCAAATGGATCTCAATCAACCTAAAATGCTTCGAGAGGGCCACGGCGGTTTGATTTTATAAATCAAATAGTTATATGCCGCCGCCCGGCCTGCCGGTGATAAACAGCATTTTCGGATAGACGATAGACGGGCGAACTCCCAGAGCCCGGTCCGGTACGGGCACGCCCCCAAATTCTCCTACCTCCACTCCAGATCTGTCCCTTATTTCCTTGTAAATGTCCCATATCTGTCCTATATTGAAGTAAGAGGCAGTATTAGAGACAATCATGAGCAAAAAGACAGATCAGCAATATGAGGAAATACTCGACATTCTGGAAGCCCATCCGGAAGGGCTCCATCGTGGCGAAATTTCTGACCTCTTAAAAAATTCTATAAATGACAAGACCTTACAAAGACGTCTCGCCGAACTTGCCAGCGAAGAAAAACTCACCATAGAGGGTATCAAGCGCGGAACCAAATACTTCCCTGCCCAACCCTTAGAGACAAATTTAAGGGTCATAAACAACGAAATCTTCTCGGAACCAAGCCAGGCTGTCCTTAAATTCCTCGAAAATCCCCTTCATGCACGGGAAAGAGTGTCCTATAACCGGGACTTTCTGGAGAGCTATGTCCCTAATGAGACGATTTATGTCCCGACAGAACTGAGAGAGGGCCTAAGAAAGGAAGGAAAGAGATTTGATGAGGAGCTGGCCGCCGGAACCTATGCCCGCCAGATCAGCAAACGCCTGCTGATCGATCTGTCTTATAACTCCAGCCGCCTGGAGGGAAATACCTATTCAAAGCTGGATACGCAGAAGCTGGTCGAGGAAGGGATTTCAGCGGAAGGCAAGATTCATGAAGAGACTGTGATGATCATGAATCACAAGGAAGCCATACTATTCCTGATCGAGAATGCCGCCGACATAGAACTGAACAGCTTTAACCTGCTGAATCTCCACAACCTTCTCTCACAAGACTTGCTGAGTGACCCTGCTGCTTGCGGCAATATAAGACGGATTGAAGTGGATATTGGCAAGTCGGCCTACAAGCCGCTGAACAATCCACATGTCTTGAAAGAAATGCTGGAGCTCATCCTGCTCAAGGCCCGCAAAATCAATGATCCGTTTGAACAAAGCTTCTTTGTTCTCATTCATCTTTCGTATTTGCAGGCCTTTGAGGATGTGAACAAGAGAACAGCGCGCCTTGCCTGCAATATCCCCTTCATCAAAAACAATTTATGCCCGCTCGCCTTTACCGATGTCGCGCGCGATGATTACAGCGCCGCCCTTCTGACCATTTACGAGAAAAACGAAATTGCCCCGATGCGGGAGCTGTTCTGCTGGGCCTATTCACGCTCGGCCAATCAATATGGTGTCATCAAAGACTCCCTCGGAGAGATAGACGCCTTCCGCATCCAGTACAGAGCACAGCGCAAAGCCGTGATGGGCCAGATCGTTAAACAGAACCTGCATGGCACACATGCCGAAGAGCTGATCACGAACTACTGCCAACAAAATAACATTGAGGAAACTGACAAATTCACCGCCATGACCCTGGCCGATCTCTCGGCTCTTCATGCCGGTGCTATTATCGGTCTCGGCATTACCGAAGACCAGCTCAATACCTGGCTGGAACATCAAGCCGGACCCACGACACAATAAGCGAATAATCACACGGACTAATACTCATAGAAAACTCTACTCTGCTTAACCAATAACTTCCAGCGCGGGCTGGCCTGCCTCCAGATCGGTCTCTCCCGGCTTTTCAGCGTCACCGGTAGCTGTCCCTGGCGATAGGATGGACTCCTCAATTGTGATCTAAGCTTTGAATGGGCGTCAGTTCTAGCCCACTCACTGATGAGGAGTATGCAATATGGCTATTTCAATTGTGTACGTCGTCAGACCTTATGGGACCAATTGACCCTTTTTCTAAGAGACACTTTTCTGCCTGCTGCTTCTCCAGTCTAGACTGCTAATTGCAGGTTGTGT
>JBALWA010000096.1:0-10419 GCA_036960305.1 Halioglobus sp.
GGCCCAGCAAACAGTATGAATAACCCATCCGCAACTGACTTTAAGAGAACCCTGGCACAAACAGATTCCAGGGGAGCTTCCTTTTTTGTCGATTTCCCGGGTGTGGTTGGCTTCGAAATTCGTAAACTCGACCTCGATCTGGATGTTGAAACGATTCATGAATGGTTTAACAATCCTTCAGGCACATACTGGGGCATGCAGGGCTCGTCTGTCGCCGAAGTCAGAGCACAGTATGAGGGGCTAATGCGGCTGGATCATCACGACGTGTTTATCGGCCTACTGTCCTCTACGGGCAAGCCCGCCTTTTTGCTGGAGCGCTACCGGCCGACAGAGGACATTTTTGGCACCTTTTTCGATGTGAAGGACACAGACATTTCCCGACATATGTTTATCGCACCCACCGACAAGCCAATATCCAACTTCACCAAATATGTTTTTGCCGCCAGCCTGGAGTTTGCGTTCCACGACCCTTTCGTACAGCGCGTGATTGGAGAGCCGGACATCAGGAACACCAGGGTAATAGCGCTCATTCAACAGCTGGGCTATCAGTTTGGCAAAGTGATTCAATTACCCGATAAGACGGCGATCATTTGCTATCTCACTCGGGAAGGGTTCAATGAGGTAAAGCTCAAGCCGGTGCCACCGAAGGTTGCTCAGCCCGTACCCCCACTGAAACTCAAATACCATGTTTTTATTGGCAAGGTCCGCAGAAAGCTTATTCGAATGTTGCGAGGAGGCCAGGCTAACCAGTGACCCACCTCGCCGCTCCAGTAACACAGCGCTGTTTGCGCGCCGGCCGCCTGCGAACATAGGCCGACAAATGGTCGCTGATGTCCCTGGCGTCATCTGCCACCCCATCCAGAAAACCCGACTTGCGTCTACGCATAAAGGGTAGACCCATCGCATAGAGTCCCGGCGCATCAACCACACCGCCGTCGTGACGCAAGCGCCCTTTGGCGTCCAGCACCGGCACCCGCAACCAAGAATAGTCGGGCCGAAAACCCGTGGCCCAGACAACCGTATCAATTTCACCACTGTTCAGGTCCATCTGCAGCCGGGGGTTTTCGTCCATCCGGGTAGCCTGCATCTGCTCTATCTCACTGCTACCGGCAACCATGGCGCTATCCTGCGCCCATTGATCCACCCCCGTGAGCAGACGCTTCATCTTCAGGTCGGCCAGCCGGCACACGTTATTCAAGGAGCCGGAGAACTGTGCCACGCCATCGCGCACGCCGGACAGGCGTCCCACCAGCTTGACGCCCTGTGCTGTCAGGGAATTGAGATCCAGATCTTCGTCACCGCCTGCGAGCTGGGCTGAGGGCAGGCGCCTGGCCCGATTGAGATCCTCGACCTCGTCGTAACGCTCGTCCATCAAACCGATGCGATCCATCCACCACAGGATATCCTTACCGCGGTAGTTTCGGGGCATGCGCACATGCTCGCCCACAGCCAGAGTCACTTCCCGCCCCGAGCGCTGTATCTCGCGCGCCAATTGCAGGCCCGTTGCCGAGGCACCCACCACCATCACTCCTCCCTCAGATAACTGCCCGGGGTTGCGATAGTTTTGCGTGGTATGGGTGGCCAGGTGTGCTGGCAGGCCCGCGGCCAATTCAGGCACTACGGGAATATTGTAGGCACCGGTGGCGAGCACCAGCGTGCGACAGCGCCATTCGCCTTGATCGGTGACGACCCGGTAACCCTGGTCGCCAGCGCATACTTCCGTAACGTTAACCCCCTTGTACACCGGCGCGCGAATACTGCTCGCATAATCCGTCATGAAGCCGACAAGCTCCGGCATATCCATATAGCCGTCCGGGTCATTGCCTTGATAACGATGGCCCGGCAAGCGGCTCTGCCACCTCGGTGTCAACAGCCGCAGCGAGTCCCAGCGTTCCTTACGCCAGGAATTTGCCACCTCACCACGCTCCAGGACCACATGGGCTATATCACGTTCACTGAGGCAGGCACTCATGGCGAGCCCTGCCTGCCCGGCTCCGATAACCACTGTGGTAACGCTGCCCATCAGCGGACGTATTGTCGCGTTCATTTCGTACTCACTCGTATATTGGTTGGATTAGCGATTACGTCGAACACCGCAGAGCGTTTCTGGGATTGAGCAACCAGGGCTTCAATGTCTTCAGCCGAGGCATCCGCATCGATGTGAAACTCCACGTCAATACTGTTGAAGCCGTTGCGTACATCGCTGTCCATTCCCAGAATTCCACGCACATCCATGTTGCCGGAAACGGTTGCGGTGACAGAATTAAGCTGGATATTCCGGTATTGCGCCACAGAAGCAACACCTGCGGTCAGGCAGCTGGCAAGACCCACCAGCACATACTCAACCGGGGTCGCACCGTTATCTTCAGCGGCAAAGACTTCCGGGTGGTCTGCATCAAAGATAAACTCACGCTTGTGCTGCTGTTCTTCACCCAGGCCGAAATAGCCCTGCACCGAGGCGCGGCTGTGGGTGCCGTTCATCCACTCACAGCTTGCGCGCCAATCAAACTGCGCAGCCTCAGGGGCACCGACGAAAGCTTCCTTGGCGCCTATCAAAGCTGCTACATCTACGCCGTTATCAGTAATTTTTGTGTGCATATTCATGATGTATCTCCGTTATCAGTCAATGTTCCAGATTTTGGGTTTAGCCCGGATCCTCGTCCAGGTGGTGCCAGAGTGCACCCCTGCCGTGGAAGACAGCGTTTGAGTAATCGTGTTTTTATGAAGAAAAAAGGGAAATTAGCGTGTAAATTTTCCCGAACCGATCATTTACATGCAGGTAAAATCGAGGTTATTTTTAACAAATTCAATAAGTTAGCGAGACACAACGGCCAGCTGGGCGAAAGCAGCTATGTGGGCTGCAAATGGTGACAGGCCCAGACCCGGTCTACCGGCATTTTCGCCTGCCGCTGGGCCTGGCGCACCGATTCCGCATCGGGCGCGTGATAGAGACAGATCATGCGTTTGTGGTCGTTTGAGAAAAACGTGCGTATAAAGGTCACCTGATGATTCTCAAGGCACCAGCTGCCAGCATCTTCAATGGCTTGAATGTCCGGCAAACTAACTGGCTCTTCAAAGGTGCGTTCTACCACCACATTCATGGCCAATTCCGACGTTACCTCATGTACCTCACCCGGCCAGGTCGCGCCAATTTGATTGCCACTTTGGCGAATAGCCGTCCTCACCGTTTCCGAGTCGGCCGCCCCGAAGTGGCACACCATACTCAAGCCATCTTCCGACAAAAAGCTCTCTAGCCACTGCACCTCGTAAATACTGAAGCAACCCTCGCTGGCGGCGACCAATCCGAGAATTTGATCCGGAGTGACGGCATCATCAAAGGTTCTTTCCATAAAAATATCACTCATGGCTTGTTCCTCTCTTGTGACTTTGCAGGAATGGCGCAGCCAGCTCTCGCGCCCAGCGGGCGCCAGTGCCCGACTCCAGCTCTGCCATGGCCTCGCATTGATGATCGTATTCGGTGCGATCATCGCGGGCCCTGGCGACACGGGCCAACGCCACCCGGGCCAACATCATCTCGGACTTACGTGCCAACAAACTGGCGTACTCAAGGGCTTCGGTCGCGCGCAACGCGGCCTGCTTTACATTCTCCCTCTGCAAGTCGATCTGTGCGGCGCGATTGAGAATATAAGCCAGTCGCTGCTTGGCATCGACCTGGCGCAAGCTGTCCAGTTCTGTTTGCAACGAACCCTTTCCTTCCAGCGCGTAATGACACAGTGCCACCAGCGCGTGGGCGAAAGGTCCCTCGCTACCCTCACGTAACTTTTCGCCAATTTCCAGCAGACGCTGGCACCGGTCACGGGCAGGAGCAAATTCGCCACGCTCGATGTCAATCATCACCAGATATTCATTGGCCTGATATTCGCTGATACGATCGCCCGCAGATTTACTGCGCGCACGCGCGTCCTCAAGTAATTCCTCGGCTTCATCGTGCTTGCCTTCGTAATACCGCAACATGCCACTGGCAGCGGGAATACAGGCGGCACTGACCCGCTTGCGCTCGGCCAGTGAGCTGGCCTCCATCAACATGGCGTCCGCCTGTGTCAGGTCGCGCTCAAGCATTGCCAGGCACTTGGCCGCTTCCGCCATGCCGATAATATGCTCCTCATCGGTACCCCCGCGGGTGACCCGTTCAGCCTGTAGGGACTCTCGCTGGGCGTCAGACCACTGGCCGTGCACCCACCGCAGGTAACTGGCCATATGATATCCAAGGCGGGCGTAGGGCAAAGCCCCGTGATCCAGTGCCTGCTCTGCCAGCGCCACATACTCGGTGGCAGCGGCTTCCCAATCATCCAGCGGCGCGGCATTGAGACGAATCTCATTCAGGTCCAGGGTCAAACAAACACGGTCTGCGTCCGATAACTGCTGGCATAAATCCAGACCACTGGAGGCGAGCCGCAGCGCTTCATCATTAGCATAAAAACGCAGGCAGAGACGTCCCGCCAATACCATCGCTCTGGTACCCAGGCCCGGGTCGCCACTGAGTGAAGCGTGATGGGCCAGATCCGCCGCCCGCTTAAGATCCAGGGCAGTTTCTACTTCCAGGCGCTCGGCCACATGCCGGTGCATCACCTGACGACGACTGGGTGCGATAGAGGCGTAAACCGCACTGGCCACCAGATCGTGTGAAAACCCGAAACCGCGATCAGTGGTTTTCAACAGGCCCTGTCGCTCGGCATTTTCCAGCACTTCGGCCAGAGCCTGGCCGTCCTGCCCCGTGGCCCGCTCCAGTGACCCCACATCGATATTGGGAGACAACACCGCCGCCCAGCGCAAGGTGTCGGTGGCCTGGCTGTCAAAGCGCGACAGACGGTCCTGAATCAATTCATCAAGCGACCCGCCCGCCTCGCCTTTACTTTCAGCTCTGGCAAGCTCAATTGCCATCAAGGGGTTGCCACCACACTCAAGGCACAGCCGCTGGCTGTCGACCGTCGGGGCATGCAATTCAATCAACTGCTGCAGCACCGCCTCGGTCAGTCGCTCAAGTTTCATCGCGACCAACAACTGATCTTTCCGCAGGTCGCGAAGTGTTCGCAGGGCAGCGCTGTTTTCCTGTAACTCAGTGTCACGGGCGCCGACGACAACCCACAGGGGCCGCTCCCGGTTCATTCGCAATAGATAGTGTAGCGCGGAGATACTGGATTCATCGCACCACTGCAGATCATCGAAAATGACTACCACGGGAGCAGTGGCCGCCCGCGCACTGATCAACTCACTCAGCCCGGCAAACAGCAGCTCGCGATCAATGCGTTTATCACCCAGGAAAAGCGTGGGTTCCTCAATATCCGCACAGCGCATAAGCGCGTCTGACCACAGTGCAAAGGGGCGAATGACTTCCGCCTCATAGGCTTGCGACTCCAACACCAGCGCACCGGCCTCGTGCGCCGCTGCCCTTGCCACAGCCAACAGGCTACTCTTGCCAATACCCGCCTCGCCCTGAATCAACAGACAAGCCGCGCACTGCGTTGCCAGGGTTTGCGACAGGGACTGCTGTAACTGCGCCAACTCACGGTCCCTGCCCACCAGTTCGTGTTCTGGCAAAATGGCCGGAGCCGCGACCGGGACAACACTGGCAGCAACTGCTGGCCGAGTGCCGGGCGTTCCGCGCCAGGCTCGATACAATATGGCAGGATTCTCGACACCGACCTCCGCCAGTAGCTTTTTGCCATAGAGATAGGCCTGCTCAGCCTCCTGCGTTCGATCCAGCGCCACCAGACAACGTATCAAGCTCGCATGGGCACTTTCTTCGTAGGGCACCAGCGCAGAGAGCGCCCGTGCAGGATCCAACGCACGCTCCGGTTCACTCTCAAGGCGCTCGACCAAGGCCCGCAGCAATGTGGATTGATCGCGCACCACCTGCTCACGCTGAGCCAGACACCAGGCGTAAAACAGGTGAAAGTCCGGCAGCTCCAAACCCTCCAGAAAACTGCCCTGGAAGCGGTCTGCAGCGCACTGCAACTCATCTATAGAACAGTCGCTCAGACCATTGTTAACCAGAAGGTGAAGGCTCACACAGTCGATGTCGACGCCCTCGGCATCGAAAGCCACCTGGCTGCGGTCGGCAACAATACGAGCCCGGGCATCATAGTCGACCAGACGACGTAATTTCGACATACTCCAACGCAGCGAACCGCGCGGGTCATCTGGCACTTCCCACAACAACTCACACAACTGCTCACGCCGAAACGGCCGTTCATGCAAGGCCAGGTAGGCCAACAATGCGCGGGTTTTCTTCGAGGGAGGTAAGACGGCGACTTCATCACCCCGGTTAACCGCCAGCTCACCCAGAAATAGAAGCGATAATTGAGTCATGCCTTTATGCCATGCGTTATATGCAACTTAATTTCAGGTATTAAGAAAACTAGCACTTAATTGGCATAATTTCGCCAAAAATCGACCATTTCGCAAAATACCACGGTAGATTCCACGGAAAATTCTTCGCTAGGGGTAGAACATAGGCTCAACCCAAACGAAACCTTCCGAGGACTTGAGTCATGGCACGCTACGAAAATATTCTTGAAACCATTGGCAACACCCCGCTGGTCAAGCTACAGAAACTGGCGCCCGAGGGCATCAATATCTATGTCAAAGTGGAATCCTTCAACCCCATGGGCTCGATCAAGGACCGCATGGCACAGGCCGTTATTGAAAGCGCCGAAGCCAGCGGCGAACTTCAACCCGGGCAGACCGTCATCGAGGCCACTAGCGGTAATACCGGTATTGCTCTGGCCATGGTGTGCGCCCAGAAAGGCTACCCACTGGTGGTTACCATGGCGGAAAATTTCAGCGTCGAACGACGGAAATTATTGCGTTTCCTGGGCGCAGAGGTAGTACTCACCCCCGCCGCGGAGAAAGGCACCGGCATGTTGGCCAAGGCCGTGGAACTCGCCGAGACCCACGGCTGGTATCTGTGCAGGCAGTTTGAAAATGAGGCCAACGCGGATGTCCATTCCGCTACGACCGCACAGGAAATTCTATCTGATTTTGACGGTGAACAGTTACACTACTGGGTCAGCGGTTTCGGCACAGGTGGGACGCTCAAGGGGGTATCCCGCGCCCTCAAGGCGGCCGACCAGAGCATCAAGGTTATCGCCGCTGAACCTGATAATTCACCGGTGCTGGGCAGCGGCATTGCACAACAAAGAGATGATGATGGCACGCCTAGCGCCAGTCACCCGCTCTTCCGTCCACACCTGATGCAAGGCTGGAGCCCCGACTTCATATCGCGTCTAACCGAAGACGCCGGCCTGGCCGGCTATATAGACGAGATCGTGCCGGTCGCAGGCGACATGGCCCTGACGCTTGCCAGACGACTCGCCCGTGAAGAAGGCATTTTCGTGGGCATTTCCAGTGGCGCCACACTCGCTGCGTCGCTTACTGTTGCCCAGAACTCACCGAAGGGCACTAACATCGTGTGCATGCTGCCCGACACAGGGGAGCGCTATCTCTCAACCCCCCTTTTCGAGGACATTCAGGAAACCATGGGCGAGCGGGAGCTGACTTTGTCCCGGTCCACCCCCGGCTACCAGTTTGCCGAGCCCGTTGTTGCGCCGGCAAAAACCGACGACACGCCAACGGCAGTTTCGCTGGACGAGAAAGCTCAACATTATGTGGCAGACCTTATCGCCGGGGAACCCATCGTCATGTTCGCCCTGGAGTGGTGTGAGTTCTGCTGGTCGGTGCGCAAATTGTTCGCCGCCCTCGATATTTCCTACCAGAGTGTCGACCTCGACTCTGTGGCCTTTCAGGAGGACGACCGAGGTGGGAAGATACGGCAGGTTCTCGCGCAACAGACTGGCTCACCCACCATCCCCCAGATCTACGTGGGAGGGCAGCATATCGGCGGGGGGACGGACTTGTTTGCAGCCTATGAGAACGGTAGCCTACAGAAACAATTGAAGACCCTGGGTATTAGCTTCGACAGCAGCAAGCAGGTGGACCCCGCGACCTTGCTGCCCCAGTGGCTATACCCGCGTAAAAGCGCTTGAGCGCAGGAGAATCCGTTAACATGATACCCATTATCAATTGCACCACCCTGCAGACCAGCGAGACCCTGCGTACACTGGATAGCGCCTGTCGAAACTGGGGCGCCTTCCATGTGGTGGATCATGGACTCGACCACGATATTGTCACTGCCCTGGACCGGTCCATGCGCGAGTTCTTCACCCAGCCCCGGGAACAGAAAACAAACATTTCCCGAAGCGAGAAAAACCCCTGGGGTTACTACGATCAGGAGTTGACCAAAAACAGCCTGGACCTGAAGGAAATCTATGACTATGGACCTGGGGATGGCGCTGATATGCAGCCCCAGTGGCCGGATTATCCGAGCAACTTCCAGGCGGCGATAGAAAATTTTTACGACACCTGTGAGGCGCTTTCATTTCAGTTACTTGAAGCGATCTCTGCCAATCTGGGCGCGTCTGCCGGCCAGCTGGGACGGGCATTTCGACCCAGCCACACCAGCTTTTTGCGACTCAACCATTACCCCTGTGCCGACAACGCAGGGGAACCCTGCAGTGCAATGGGCGTGCACGAGCACACCGATGCCGGCGTGCTGACCATCCTATTGCAGGACCAGCAGGCCGGCCTGGAGATAAACCACGGCGGGCAATGGAAGCTCATAGAGCCGCTGGAGAACGCACTCGTCATCAATCTGGGGGATATTGTGCAGGTTTGGTCCAATGATCGTTACCGGGCTCCGCTGCATCGGGTGATTGCCAGCAAGACAAAGGCCCGTTTCAGCGCACCCTTCTTTTTCAATCCGGACTACCGTACCGACTACCACCCCCTGCCCTCCACCATCGATAGCGAGCACCCGGCAAAATACCGGGCGATCAACTGGGGGAAGTTTCGTGAGGGCCGGGCGCAGGGCGACTACGCCAATTTCGGCGAAGAAATCCAAATCAGCCAATTCCGCCAGTAGCAGGAGACCCACATGGCGTTTATCAGCATTATTCCCGCCGAACAGGCAAGTGGCGACACGCTGGAAATGTACCGCCGGCAACAGGGTGAGAGCGACAGCCTGCCGAATTACGCCCAGGTATTTTGTCATCGACCGCAGCTTATGAGCGCCTGGGCCAATCTCCAGGCGACCATTCGCGAGACGATTGAGCCCCGCCGCTATGAACTGGCCACCCTGGCTGCCGCCCGGGCGATCGGGAGCTCATACTGTTCCCTGGCCTACGGTAAAACACTGATGAAGAAATACTTCACTGAAGACGAACTGCTGGCCATCACGCGGGAGGAGCAGACCAGCCCATTGACAGAAGGGGAGCGCTTGATAATGAAGTTGGCGCGAAAAACAGCGGCTGATTCTTCCACTGTTAACCGCGAAGATGTGCAGGCCTTGCATGATCAGGGTTTCGACGATGGAGAGATATTTGATGTGGTCGCCAGCGCAGCAGCTCGCTGTTTCTTTGCCAAGCTCGTGGACGCATTGGGCGCTCTGCCGGATGCAGGCTTTGCCGACCTGCCGATACCTGTCCAAAACGCGTTGGTAGTCGGTCGTGCCATTGAAGGAACCGAAGGAGAGAAGAGCCAAATTTAAAGCTTCTCGCCCAACCCCTCCGTCTCTGTATTCCTGCTGCCTGCCTGATATCCTGCGGTGGCGGCAGCGGATCCTCTTCCGGGACCAATCCCCCCGTAACGCCAGCGCCGGAGCCCGAGCCAGCGCCCCCGCCGGAACCTGAACCAACACCCATACCAATGCCGCAGGGCAACAGCTCGCCCCTTTTTGAGAGCGGCCAGGTGCGACCCATCGCCTGGTCCCGGGATGGCAGTCGACTGTTCGTCACCCATACCCCGGCCACCGGTCTTATCGTGCGCAAGAACGGGGATCAATGGCTGGATGAGGCTGGGACGGACTGGAGCGATGAGGTCAAATTCAACCTGCCTGACTACGATGTCTTTGAAATTGATGCCAGTTCCACAAGCCCCACCCTGCGCCGCCAGGTTTCCGGGGTCGGGACGACCCTGTTCAATATGGCTTTCAACCCTGTGCGCCGGGAGCTTTATGTCAGCAACCTCGAGGCGTTTAACGAAGTTCGATTCGAAGGACCGGGCGATAACGCCAGCACCGTGCGAGGCCGAATTGCTGAAACCCGCGTCAGCGTCCTGACAACTGACTCAGTAAACAATGTCCACTTAAATGAACATGTGGATTTCAGCCGCGCTGAGGGAGAACAGGTCCCCGCAGAAGAGGCAGCCAGAAGCTTGAGCCAGGTGACAGGCATGGCGGTAAGTCCAGACGGCAGCACATTGTACGTCGCAGTCCTGGGTTCCAACAAAGTCGCTTTCCTCAAGACTGCCCCGCTGGCGTCCGCCTATGAGGCAAGCAGCGCGGACCACCTGTCCCTACCCGGAGCTGGCCCCAGTGGCCTGGCTTTGTCACCGGATGGCAGT
>JBALWA010000097.1:0-10024 GCA_036960305.1 Halioglobus sp.
GTTTTAAGTATCATGATTTTGGCATGGGGGAGGGTTTCCGGCTCCACGTGGGCCCCGCTGTACTCAACGATGAGGACTTTTTTCTCCACAATCATGAGTTCGATGAGCTGGTGATTGTACGTGGTGGACGCGGCGTTCACAGGACAGAGCAGGGCGATTACCCTATCGCGGAGGGGGAAGTGTTCGTACTCCACGGCCATCAGGTACACGGCTTCCATGACGCCGATGAGTTGGAAATCGTCAATATCATGTATGACCCCAGGGAGTTCCTGGAGCCAGCCCGGGACTTGCCTCTGCTCTCCGGCTATCACGCACTGTTCGTCTTGGATCCCGCGCAGCGGCATCAGGGGGCATTCAGTCAGCGGTTCCAACTGTCGCCCCGGCAGTTGGCTCAGGCCAATTTGCGAGTCGAGAAGATTCATGGGGAGTTTGACGTACAGATGCCCGGCTACCAAACACTGGTGGCGGGGGAGTTTCGCGCCCTGGTCGTGGAGTTGTGTCGGGCTTTTACCGGCTATTCATCCCAGGCCTTGCCTCACAGGAAACTGGCGGAGTCTGTTGCACATATGGAGCTGCACTTCCGTGATCCGCTGCGACTGGATGAGTTGGCAGAGCGGGCGGCGATGAGCCCGAATCATTTCCTGCGAGTGTTTCGCAAGCTGTACCATGCCACGCCCGCCAATTACCTTATACGTCTGCGTGTGCAACATGCTCGCGATCTGTTGCGGGACCCGGATATATCCGTCACTCGGGTTGCACTGGAGAGCGGGTTTAGCGATGGCAATTATTTCAGTCGCCAGTTCCGTAAGGTCGTAGGTCAATCTCCCCGACAATACCGCAAAGCGCTGGCCAGTGGTTACGGGTAGCGGGTGTATTAGCCACTTTTTCCTATGGGTGCTATAAGGCTCTTGCCATAGGAAGTGAGACCGAATGTCTTTAGCATGGATCATGTTGCACAACTTACTTTGAGGACATCAGCGTTATGGAAAAATTAGTAGAAAAATACGGCGGATGGGCCCTGGTTACAGGATCTTCCCAGGGTATCGGTAAAGGATTCGCCAGGCGTTTGGCGCAGGAAGGATTCAATATCGTGATGACAGCCCGGCGCCCGGATGTTCTGGAAGCCTCTGCTAAAGAATTGAGAGACGAATTTGGAGTGGAGACGCGCACCCTGACGCTGGATATGACAGCGTCAGGTGCAATCGAGCAGATTAAAGACTTTGTGGCAGATATCGAGATCGGGTTTCTGGTCAATAATGTCGCTTTCAGTAAGCCTGCTGCCTTTCTCGATCTGAGCGAATCGAACCTGAGCAAGCAGATCTACGTGAATGTGGAAACCGTTGCCAAACTCACCAGCCACTTTGGCAAGTTGATGCGGGAGCGTGATCGCGGCGCTATTATCAATGTATCGTCACGTACAGGCGAAATCGCCATGCCATATTTTGCCATGTATTGCGCTACCAAGTCGTTCATCAGCATTCTCACTGAGGCGCTCTGGTTTGAACTGAAAGATACCAACGTGGATGTGGTGGTGGTCAAGCCTGACCAGACTGCGACTGAGGGCTATCTGTCGAAGAACCCAACCATCTGGGGTGACGCAGGTGTCCAAACGGTGGAGGACTGCATCGAAGAGTCTATGTCGGCACTGGGAACATACGCGGGCTGGCTGACCTGGCCCAAGAGCCGTGACGACGTCAAAAACCTGCGGGACATGCCCCTGGAAGAGGCCATCGCGGTCAATGGCGCCGGTATGTTGAGTGTGTTCACAGATCAGCTGTAGCAAAGCTAGAGCTGATCGCTCTGGGGAGTCAGACTAATTTGAGTAACTGCTTCCCGGTATTTTTTCCCTGAAAAAGCCTGAAGAACGTCGCCGGTATATTTTCGAAGCCCTCCTGAATATCTTCTCGATGGGCGATTTTTCCTTCCATTACCCAGCTTCCCAAGTCGGTCGTAGCATCCCCAATATGTTCCATGAAGTCGATCATGATAAAGCCTTCCATACGTGCGCGACGCGTGATGAGGTGCATCAGGTTGCGCGGGCCGGGCTGGGGTTCGTTATCATTATAGGCTGAGATCTGACCGCACAGGACGATCCGACCTTTCTCGGCGATATGTTCTATACCCGCCTCTAAAATACTACCGCCGACATTGTCGAAAAACACATCGATGCCGTCGGGACACAATTGTGCAAGGCGCTGCTCTACATTCTGGTTTTTATAATCGATCACCTCGTCTACAAGGCAGTCATTTTTCAGCCACTGGCATTTGTCTTCTCCTCCGGCGATGGCAATTACACGGCAACCTTTGATTCTGGCGATTTGCGCCACCACTGATCCGGTCGCGCCGGCCGCACCGGATACCAATACCGTATCACCTGCTTTGGGTTGACCGACATGAAGCAGCCCGAAATACGCCGTTAGGCTTGTGCCGCCAAACACCGACAGTACCATGGTGGGTGGGGCGCCCTCTGGCAGTGGTGTCGCTGGAATGAGGTCGGTGGGTCCAGAAATCGCGTACTCCTGCCAGCCGAAGAAGCCCTGCACCAGAGTGTCTACCGGGATGTCCGGGTTGGCCGACTGGATCACTTGGCCTATAGCCGTCGCTCGCATGGGTTCGCCCAGTGCCACCGGTGGCAGGTAGCTGGGCGCATCATCCATCCAGCCGCGCATGGCCGGGTCGAAGCTGAGGTAGAGGTTTTTAACCAATAGTTCGCCTGCAGCGAGATCGGGTACGGGTAGCGGTGTTTCCCGATATTCAAAATCTTCGAGGCTGACCATGCCCTGGGGTCGTCGCTTTAGTAGCCATTGGCGATTTATCTGTGACATGAATAAGTGCTCAGGGTTGGAGTGAATGGGAAAGAGGGCTCACATAGATGGGCGATGACCAGGCCCTATGCTGTGCCGGGCTCATGCAATCTTCCTCCTGGTCCTCGCCAACACAGTAGTTGGTTTTCACGCAACTGCCATTGTCATCGTACTCGCAGCGAAAGGGATCGCCCTGTATTGTCTCGGTGGCTTCCTGTATCGCGCGCACGTAGTAGGCGGCCTCGCGCCCATCGCGGGCAAAGTCAGGGTCCGTAATTTCGGCGCTGCAGTGGCTTCCCTGGTCGCTGCAGTCGATTACGCGCCAGGGATCCTGTATCAAGTCGGCAGGTTTTTCGGCGGCGGAGCTGCGAGGCAGAATCTTAACCACTTCCAGTCGTACGATGCGGTGGGCCTCATCCGATGGGTTAAAGCATTCGTTGCGGCACAGGTTCTCCATACGCTCCGTGCCCAGTGCGGCTTCGACATGGTCGGGGCAGCCGGGGTTCTGCTTGATACTACCGGTGGCACCGATTTGAAAAGTGGGCTGGTCCGCCAGTTTTACTTCGCTACCCATGTCGTGCGCAGTCCCCTCAGCATCGACCAGTTCAAACCAGAGTCCGATGCGCGGTCCGGATGTGCCGTACACCGCGCGTGCCTGCAGGGCGTCCCAGATGGCTTCACGGCTTCGGTCCCGGCTGTGTACCGCCACCAGCCCGCCAGTGTAGAAGAAGGCGTTCACGGCATCTTCCTGGTCTTCCATAAAAGGCAGGCCGGAGGGCTCCACCGGCTGGTCAGCCTCGGGGTTACCGGGGGAGAAGGGCAGGCCATTGTCTTTTGTGTCGGTCATGTAATGGCGGGATACCTCTTTGTAGCCGATGCCTGGCCGGGCGGAGTGGTTGTCGCTGGAGCCGATAAATCCGGGCCTATAGCGTTTGTCCTCATCTCCGAGGGTGAGCATGTACTGGGCCGATTGCTTTGGCTGGTAATTATAGGCCGGCTGGAAACTGTCGGTCAGTTGATCGCACTGGCCCCAGTCGTCCGGGTGAGTATCCGGGACTACCGAACGGGCTTTGTTGAGCATACTAACGGCATCCAGTGCGCCCAGAAACATCTCGCGTGTGCGTCCGGCCCGGTCTTCGCAGTCCGCTCCACTATTGCTTTCACAGCGCTGGCGGATAATTTCGCCGGCCTGCCAGCAGCAGGGTGTGTAATCCTTCGTTGGTGCAGGACAGCTGGTACTGCCAGGCAGGACAATTGCCATATCGCGGTAGACTTCAGAGTTACCGTGGCCTGAGTTGACTTCCAGCAGGCGCTGATACTTAGCATTGTGCTCATCCATTTGGTAAGCGAAGTCCGATCCCACCGGGTTGGTGGTGCCCCAGCTCAGGCCGTGGGGAATGACCAGGGCTTCGAAACCCCACTCGTCCAGCTTGTCGTACAGTTCAGTGGGTGTGTCAGCAAACTCGTAGCAATCGGATGGCAGGTCACGCACATCGGCACGCTCACAGTCCTGCGATTCGCCGGCTGACTTCAGGTGTGCCGCCACCGACTCGTAGCCCGCGAGGTTCAGGCGACTCATCCCAAGCAACGCCAACCCCCTTACCAGGGTGGGGGCCTGAGTCATCTGGCGCCAAACCGAGTCGTTGCCCGCGGCGATTGGCCGGGTCGGTTCACGACCCTCACCCAGGTCGCGGAAAATTACGTTTTTGTGACCGTAGTGCGTCGTCGGATCGGGGCGGGTTGTGCCCTGGGTCCACTCCCAGCCCAGGAAGGACACCAGATCCGGAGCATCCGGGTCACCAACCTGTTCACACTCGCGCACAGCCTCCCTGGTGGCTTGCCACTGCCACGGTGAGATGGCTTCCGCATGGTCGTTGATGCTCCAGAAATCCAGAGCCGAGCAATACCTAGCGAAATCACAGGCATCGGCGGGTCGGGTGTAGCCGGTGCCCTTGACCGCCGGCGTATCGAAAATCGCGGCGTCCAGGGAATAGCTGGTATGAACATGGAGGTCGCCGAAAAGTATCTGGGAGCTATCAGAGCTGATCGCGGAAACTTTGGCCGGCGGGCGCGGGATGTCGACCGGGGACTGCGGTTCAGGGTTGTCAAAGAGTACAGCAGATCCCACCAGCCAGACTCCGACTAGTAGCAGTACGATGAGGGCGGACAGCGCCAGTAGAGTTTTTTTAATCATGTGCCCAATAGTAGATGCTTGTGCTGTTCAGGAGTATATCAATCTCGCTATAGCTCTTAGGGCAGGGAGCATCTAACCCCTCTCAGAATACTGGCATATGATGGGCAGGCGTGCCGAGATTGAGCGTCGTCGCAGGGCATTGTCTCGGCGTTTTAGTCGTGGTTGATAAGATCGGGATAGCGTGGCGCCTAAAACGGCGTCGGGCTCGTTTTAGTGAAAGGATGTAATAATGAGCCAAACCTGTGTCAGCCGGATAAAGTTTACCTGTTTGCTTGTCGCCGCCATGATCGTTATGCCCGCAGTACATGCGAACGAAGTCTACTCCGGGGGCGGCTGGGCGACCCTGCACCGGGATGCCGCCAACCGTAAACTAGCGCCGGAGGCAGTACTCTTTCCCGAGTATCACAGCTGGCACGCGTTGGCTGGCGCGACCGTGCTTACCGCACCGACCATGAGCCCAGACGGGCGCACGTTTTACGTGACCACTGGTAGGGCGCGTGGGCACAGTAACCTGCATGCCTTCAGTTTGTCAGGTGACCTCATTTGGGAGTCTGAACCCTGGCAGACGGCAGAGGAGGGTGTCGATGCGTGCGCCGTGTTGTCCAGTCCTATCGTGGACATTGCCGGTGATATTTACCTCGGTGATTGTAACCAGCTATTTGCATTCAGGCCGGATGGCGTAGTCAAGTGGGTTGTACCGCTGCCGCCATCTCGGGAGGGCGATTGGGTTGCTGCCGCGGATTTACCGGTGAATGCGCTTACAACTGCAGTGTTTACCGCAGATGGACATGTACTGGGCGTCACAAATTTTGGCGATGTACTGGTGGTTGATCGCTTGAGCGGTGACGTTCTCAACAGTCCTTGGCGCCTGCCTGGCTTGCTACCTCCATCTTCGGACGCGGTTCCCTTGCCCACGAGTATGTTTGCCGGCGGCTTGCTGGACCCAGGCCTCAGGGAATGGGCGTGGCAGCTGCTGTTTGGTGGCAATATGCGCTCGGCCAACACGCCAGCGGTAGCGCTGGAAAGCGGTGGCCGCGTGTTCGTGGCGGCGACTTCCGTAAATGCAGGGCAGGGTGCGCTCTATGCACTGGACCTGAAAACTGACCCTGAAGGCGTCCATATTGGGCTAGGATTCGCAACCGATATGGGGCCTGGCAGCGGCTCTAGTCCCGCGCTCTCGCTCTCCGAAAACGTGGTGTATGTTAGCGATGAAGACGGGCTGTTTTACGCCGTTAATGCCCGCAGCGGAGAGATCGCCTGGCAGGTGCAAACCCGGGTGGGGGCAGCGGCGGCGGCAGTGGGAGCCGATGGTACTGTCTACGCATTACAGGTTCAGGCTCCGGCCCTGGTGGCCATTAGCCCTGAAGGAGGCATACGCTGGCAAAGTGCTCTGGACGATCTCGCGCGCAAAACCCTGCCGTCTTCCTGGCTCCTGGGTGACCCTGTCGCCGTGGGTAACGGCAATCCTACCGTGATCAAGGGCAGTGTGTTGGTGCCCGTGCTCTACGGCTACGAGATTAGCCTGGGTAAGTCGATCTTGTTGCCCGTAATGTCCTCGGTGGTCGCCCTCGACCTGGAGACAGGCGAGGGCCTCCGCAATGTGCTCACCTTGAAGGATGATTCGGCAGGAGTTACCGCAGTCCTTCCCGACGGCACGATTATCAATAGCCTGGGGGCGATGAGTAGTTCAGCTCTGGGCGAGCTGGCGCCATTTGTCAACTGGTTGCTGCCCGATGACTACCGGCTCATTGCCCCGCTGGGTGGCGTGCAGGTAAGCATGCCTGTTTCGCTATCGGAGTGAACTACGGGGCCCTGGGTCAGCCAGGAGTACATCAATCTGGGTATAGCTCCTATGGCTGTGAGCATCTAACGCGCCTACGGGGTGCTGATTTATGATTAGCGTATAAATATCAGGAGAACAACCGTGACTGGATGCCCCTACGCAAACCTGCTCGACCCCAACACCTATGGAGAGGGCATGCCCTACGAGGAACTGGCCCGTCTGCGCCAGGCCGGCTCCATGGTAAAGCTGGATGACCCGATAAATGGCGTGCCCTATTGGGTAGCGGGCTCTCAGAAATCGATGGATTTTGTATCTAAAAACCCGGCTCTGTTTTCTTCTGCTGCGCGCTCCGCCTGGCCCCAGGAAGATCCCCAGGAAATGGTGGAAGCCTTTCACCAGAAGTCCGTGATCAATATGGATCCCCCCCTGCACCAGAGAATGCGGCGTGTGATCCGCGGTGCCTTTACCCCCAAGGCAGTGGCATCCTATGAAGCCAATTTCCGCGCCCATGCAAAGCAGATAATCGATCAGGTTGCCAAGTCCGGGGCCTGTGAATTTGTGGAGGAGGTCGCTGCTGAGCTTCCCCTGATCGCCATTCTCGAACTGCTTGGGGTTCCTACTGAAGAACGCAAGCAGTTCTACGATTGGACGAACACGATGATTTTTGCCGAAGACCCGGACATGGCGACCTCACCGGATGAAGCTAATGTCGCCGCCTTTGAGATGATCCAGTACGCCATGGGTATGGCGGAGCAACACAAGATTGAACCCCTCGACAACATGACCGGCGTGTTGTTGGACGGTGTGGTCGATGGCCGCCCGATATCAGAGGAAGAGTTTGGCTGGATGTGGCTGCTGACCATGGTAGGTGGCAACGAAAGTACACGCACGGTGATCTCCCAGGGCATGCGCCTGCTGATGGAGCACCCGGACCAGTTGCAATACCTGGTGGAAAATCCGGATAGAATCGGCGACGCCGTAGAAGAAATCCTACGTTTTAACACGGCCTTCATCTGCATGCGCCGCACCGCGATGGAAGATGTGGAGGTCGATGGCCACCAGGTAAAAGCCGGCGACAAGATTATTCTTCACTACCACAGTGCCAATCAGGACGAGTCAGTGTTTGGCGATGACGCCCTCAGCTTTGATGTGCGCCGCGCCGAGCGAATGCCGGACCTCTATAACCAGTTGCGCTCTTTTGGCATCGGTCAGCATTTTTGTATCGGCTCTCATGTTGCCCGATTGGAGCTGCAAGTCATGTTCGAGGAGATCATCCCGCGGCTGCGCAACCCGAAGCTAGTGGGCCAGCCTGAATATGCTAAGTCATTTTTTATCAATGGCATCAAGCGCATGCCTATTACCTTTGACTCGGAAGTGGCCTGATCCCACTTTCCTACTAAAACGGAAAACAACATGGAATTTACGCTTACGATCAATGGTAAGGGTGTCGCCGGAACAAGCCATTTTGACGTCATCAATCCTGCCACGGAAGAAGTCTTCGCCCAGTGCCCTGCGGCGAACCCCGAACAACTCGAGCAAGCGGTAGCCGCAGCCCGGGCAGCCTTTCCGGGCTGGCGGGATACGCCGCGAGAACAACGCAACGCACTGATCGACAAGATGGGTGATGCGATAGAAGAGCATATCGATGAGTTGGCCCGGTTACTGGTCCTGGAACAGGGAAAGCCACTGACTAATGCCAAGGAGCAGGAAGTAATGACCAGCGTCGCCTGGTGCCGGGCGGTGACCGGGTTTGAGCTGCCTGTGACCGTTCTGGAAGACACAGCGGAGTTCCGCTCAGAGCTACACCATCGGCCCATGGGGGTCGTGGCCGGTATCACGCCATGGAATTACCCCTTAAATACTGCGGTGTGGAAGATTCTGCCCGCCATCGCCACGGGTAATACCGTGGTGATTAAGCCTTCTCCTTACACCCCCCTGACTACCCTGCGGCTGGGGGAGATCATCCGCGATATTTTTCCGCCTGGGGTGGTTAATGTGATTGCCGGGGGTAATGAGATTGGCCAGGCACTTAGTGAGCATCCTGATATCAACAAAATCACGGTGACCGGTTCCGTTGCCACGGGCAAGCGGGTGATGGCTGCTGCCGCCATGAGTAATCTCAAGCGGGTCACTCTGGAGCTGGGGGGCAATGATGTTGCTATCGTCATGCCCGACGTCGATATTGCCGAAGTCGTTGCGCCGCTGTTCTGGTTCTCCTTTCTCAACACCGGGCAGGTCTGTATCGCGATCAAGCGCTTGTACATTCATGAGGATATTTACGATGCGCTGTCTGCAGCGCTGGTTGAGTACGCCAAACACATCCCGGTGGGTGACGGCATGAACGAGGGAACGCTGCTCGGGCCACTGCAAAACCAGATGCAATACGAGAAGGTCATAGACTATATCAACAGCGTGAAAGAAGAAGGCGGGCACTTTCTCTGCGGTGGTGAAGTGACGCCCGGTCCGGGCTATTTTATCCCGGTGAGCATTGCCGCGGGCTTGAGCGACAGCGCCAGGCTAGTGCGGGAAGAGCCTTTTGGTCCGGTGTTGCCCTTGCTCAAGTTCAACGATGTGGACGATGTGATCGAACGCGCCAACGACAGTCCCTATGGTCTGGGTGCTTCGATTTGGAGCAAGGACATTTACCTCGCCGGCAAGATCGCAGAGCGTATTGAGTCTGGCAGTGTCTGGATAAATCACCACATGGCAAAGAACGCACATGCGCCCTTTGGTGGATTCAAGGAATCCGGCATCGGGGTCGAGAACAGTGAGCTGGGTTTGGCCGAGTTCACGAATGTACAGGTAATCCGAACGCCCAAGTAACCCGATAGAGCGGGGCAGGTCACCTGTCCGGTTTACAAGAGAGATAAAACGATGAGTTCTAGTCCCATAGAAGCAATTCGCGCCTTGCATCCACTGATGGAAGCCGAGGCCGGAGCAACTGAACAAGGCAGTACCCTGTCTCCCGCCCTGATTGATGCTTTCGCAGAAGCTAAGCTGTTCCATCTGATGGTACCTTCCAGTCTGGGTGGCCTGGAGGCAGATACCGATACCGTTCTCGACGTGCTGGCAGAGGCCAGTTATGCCGATGGCTCGGTGGGCTGGAGCCTGATGGCAAACATTAACTCCACAGCGTACGTGGCCTATATTGAACCCGAGGCAGCACGGGATATTGTCGCTCAGCCGAATGGTTGTGCGGCGGGGATGTTCGGCCCAATGGGCGGCCTGGCTCACAAGCTGGAG
>JBALWA010000098.1:0-10012 GCA_036960305.1 Halioglobus sp.
CAGGCCCGCAGTGGGTGCCGCCACGGCACCGTCGCGCTCACCGAACACTGTCTGGTAGCGCTGCTGGTCTTCGACCTCGTCTTCACGTTCGATGTAGGGTGGCAAGGGCATATGCCCGATCTCAGCGAGAATATCGGATAAAGGCAGCCCGCCCTCGGATGACAGGCAGAACAGGGCATTATCCCTGCCCGTAACCTGCAAATGGAATGGACCGGGGGCCTCTCCCGCACTTGCACAAAGCAGGATGTCCGACCCCGGTTTGGGCGATTTACTGGAGCGTATATGCGCCACAGCGGTATGGCTTCCCGTCATGCGCTCGATCAGGATTTCCAACTTGCCGCCGGTCGGCTTTTGCCCCCACAAACGCGCCGGTATCACACGGGTGTTATTGAACACCAACAGATCACGGGGCTCCAGAAACTCTAGTAGATCGCGGAAGTGATGGTGTGTCACTGCCCCATTGGCGCCATCCAAACGCAGCAGGCGGCTGTCCGTGCGCTCGGGCAACGGGTGCTGAGCGATCAGTTCCTGGGGCAATTCATAGGAGAAATCTGTGCGTTTCATCATTCCGGGTAATTTCGGGTGGAGCAGACCATGGCACGTCGCTCACGCCATCCATGGCTACCGCGACATACCGTACATCCATGGACATTGATCGCTACCGCCATCCATGGCTCTCGCGATCTACCGTACATCCTGTACATAAAAAAAGCCGGCTAATAGCCGGCTTTAGTTTAACTGGCGAAGAATTTACTTTTCTTCTTCCTCAGCGGGAGCTTCCTCAGCTGCTGCTTCTTCTGGAGCCTCTTCAGCAGGGGCTTCCTCTGCAGGCGCTTCTTCAGCGACTTCTTCCGGCGCAGCAGCGACGGACACCTTGATCAGGCCTTCTTCGGACAAGATGCGGACCTTCTCATCACCATTGACGGCGTTCTTGTTGCCGTCTTTTACCGCGTAACGATCGTCGCTGCGCTGGTAGATAGTGTAATCTGCTGTTTTCTTCACCAACTTCATGGCCATGATCTTTTCTCCCAAGATACTCAGAATGTGCACCACCCCGGTGGAGGCACTCGTTAATTTGATAGCTCGCGCTTGAACTGGCGCGAAGTGTACAACCAATTTCGCTGTAGGTTAAGGAAAACATTGAACTTTGGCGACCGGTTGATATAATCCCGCGCTCTCCAAATCGGGTCGCCAGTATCCCTGGATGCCCCGAAGATTCCCTCCTATGCCGGTGTGGTGAAATTGGTAGACACGCTAGATTCAAAATCTGGTTGCGAAAGCAGTGGCGGTTCGAGTCCGCCCACCGGTACCATTAAGTCTTATCAGAACCCCAATGCGGGCAGTCCTTGCTGTTCGGGGCTTTTCTTGTCTTTTTATTAGTATTGGGCGGTCGCCCAACTAGGTACTTAGCCAGATAAAGCCCAGCACCAGCATTCCAACCCCCACAGCACGCACAGCGGTCACTATCGAGGGTTTAACCGCTTTGTTGGTGCCCGTGCCGTAACTCATCAGCATGATACACACCCACACGTAGGCTATGACTGCGAACAGATTTACGACAATGGCCAGAAAGGCATTCATAAACTTCGACGAAGTGCGCTACCCCCGAGACAGCGACTAAAAAAACAGAAGCCGGTCGCCGAATTCGGAGGAAGAGGGATTCACCAAATTATTGTGAAAAGTTGGGGAGAGGTTCAAACAAACGCAGCGTCACTAGCTCGTTATTTCTACCGGGGCCAGTGGAGTTGCAGCACCTCACATTAGACGTCAGGCTACCCAGTGTCTCTCCCGGCACACCGTCAACAACTCGCACCACCGTAGCCCTAATCCCGACCAAACTGAAGGGGGCAGAGGCGCTCTCATTACCGGTCAGGCCTAGAGCCGTACCCAAAGCGCCCAGCGTCTGATCGCCGATGAAAATCGCGAAAGCTATCGGTTGTTCAAAGGTGGGGCCCAACGGGTTGAGGCCCTCCGAAGGCGCACCAAGACAAGTCCACATACTACCGACCAGCGCGCCATTTTTCAGTACTTTTCCGTTGCCAATATGAACCTGCAAGGCATGGAGTGATGAAGTCCAACCACCAACCACTTCCGCGGGTATGAAGGGTATAGCCCAGGCACAATCTACTAACAGATCGTCAAAACCTCTGAAGTTCTCGCTACTGAGTATCAAGTCCGTTTGGTTTGGCGCACGATCCTCAGCAAAAGACGCGAAGGGAGCCAACATCAGTACTACTAACACAAGCCGTATGATTTTCATTTTATCTATACTCCAGGTTGCCAAGTTAAGCAAAAACACAAACGCTCTCTAGCCGTTATTGCTTTTCATAAAATAGTATAGACTCGTTTTTCAGGGCTTGAGACTTGGAGAGTAAGGCTAAATTCTTCTAATAAACTCACGTTATATAGTTTATTTTGATAAAGGTCATCCAGATCAAACTGTGGAAATAGCAAGGCACTGCCAAGCCGACCATAGCAACGGTAGCGGCAGCCCAACTAACTAATTAGCCACAAATGGCATTCATAAACTTCGAGGAAGTGTGCTAAGCCCCCCGAGACAGCGACCAAAAAGACAAGAGTCGGTCGCCGATTTCGGGGATAGAGGGGTTCACCAAATTATTGCAACGTATTGGGGGGCGGCTCAAAAAAGCGCAGCGTCCACAGCCCGTTACTTCCCTTGATTAAACCGTTTTCGTCGCGACCAAACAAGACGTTAGACATCAAGGTGCCAAGACTGTCTGTTACTTCACCATTCTTATAACGCCACACGTTAGCGCTGATCCCAAACGTCCAGAAGGGATCGGTAGCGATTGTGCCGCTGTAGTCGTTGCGGACTATTGAACCCAAAGCACGCAGCTCCTGATCGCCGATAATCATTCCTATAGCGATCGGTTCTTGATATTCCGGCCCGTACGGGCCTAGGCCTTCCACTCCAGCACCAACACACATCGTCATTTGACCAACCTGCGCGCCATTTTTCAGCACTTTTCCGTTACCTTTGTGCACTTGCTGCGCATGGAGTGTAGCGGTCCAACCAAAAACCAGCTCCGAGGGTAGAGCTGGTATGGCCTCTGCACAGACTACCAACAGGTCTTGCAGTTCTTTGAAATTCCCGCTAGTGAGCGTATATTGGGTCTCACTTCCCAATGGCTCCTCAGCAAAAGAAGCGAAGGGAGCCAACATAAGCACTACTAACACAAGTCGTATGATTTTCATTTTATCGATTCTCCATATTCCCAAGTTAAGCAAAACACAATCGTTCTCTATCCGTTATTGCTTTTCATAAATTAGTATAGACTCGTTTTTTGAGGCTTGAGACACGAACGCTAAGGCTAAATTCTTCTAATAAATTCACTGTATATAGCCTATTCCGATAAAAAATTATCCAGATCAAACTGTGAAAATAACAGGGCACTGCCAAGCCGACCATAGAAACGGTAGCGGCCGCCCAACTAATCAATTAGCCAGAAAGGCATTCATAAACTTCGAGGAACTGTGTCAAGCCCCCTAGATAGCGACCAAAAAAGCAAGAACCGGTCGCCGATTTCGGGGGAAGAGGTTCTCCCAATTATTACTAGAAGTTGGGGAGAGGGGCAAAGAAGTGGATGTTAACTGTGGCGTTAGTTCCGTCGGTAAAGTCGGAGTTGTTGACCATCCAACTAGCAGTCAGAATACCAGCAACATCTCCCTCAGCGGCGCCATCAACAACTCGCCATACCTGGGCCCTAACACCGACCATGATGAAAGGGTCTGAGGCACCCTGATCTCCCATCAGGATTTGTAAAGTACCCACAGCACCCAGTACCTGATCACCGTTAATTATCACGAACATAATCGGTTGTTGAAAAGTTTCCCCGTACGGATCGAGGCCTTCCATACCGTCACCTATACAAACCCACATCTCACCGACTAGTGCACCATTTTTCAGTACTTTTCCGTTACCTTTGTGAACTTGCAGGGCACTGAGTGATGTGGACCAACCATTAATCAGCTCCGTGGGCATGAATGGAATGGCCCAAGCACAGTCTACCAGCACATCAGGATAAAACTCCCAGTTCCCGCTATTGAATATATACTCCGTCTTATTTGGCGAAGTTGTTTCAGCAAAAGAAGCAAAGGGAGCCAACATAAACACTACTAACAAAAGTCGTATGATTTTCATTTTATCGATTCTCCATATTCCCAAGTTAAGCAAAAACACAATCGTTCTCTAGCCGTTATTGCTTGTCATAAAATAGTATAGACTCGTTTTTTAAAGCTTGAGACACGGAGGGTAAGGCTAAATTCATCTAACAGGCGGCCGGCATATAGCTTATTTCCTCTCCCCTGTAACCTTTTCGCTCCCACTTACGAAACTGTTAGGAAACCAACCAATGTAGGGAGCACCACCATGATCAAGCAATCCATTTTAGCCCTGGGCCTGGCATTCGCCAGTACAGCAACCTTTGCTCAATCGATCGTCGACTATGAGGTCACTGTCACCAATATCACCCCCGGACAAACCTTCACGCCGCAGCTGGTATTGACCCACAACAGTGACTTCCTGCTGTTTCAATTGGGCCAGCCAGCCAGTGAGCAACTGGAGATTCTCGCCGAAGGTGGGGATACGGCCCCTCTAACGGAAGCCACGGCGAATATGTCAACAGAGGCTACAACGATAGGGGGCTTACTGAGCCCAGGGCAGACCGCGTCCACGACGGTAACCGGTCCATCGCAGGGCGGCTTTCTAACGGTAGCAGCCATGTTAATCCCAACCAACGACACCTTTGTGGCCTTGAACCGTATTCGTCTACCGACATCGGGTGGGACCATGTATCTCGTACCCGCCTATGACGCAGGTACTGAAGTAAACAGTCAGAGCTGCCAGCACATTCCCGGCCCCCGTTGTGGCGGTGAGGGATATGTAGAGGGCCCCGCTGATGGCGATGAGGGTTTTGTTCACATTGGCAATGGCTTTCATGAGCTGGGTACTGAGGATGCGGAGGGTTTCGAAATTCTTGGCCCACAAACCTATGATTGGCGGAACTCTGTTGCACGAATCACTGTCAGACGTATGAATTAATCGACGGTATAGTCCCAAGGGACAGAATGGCGCAAACCTCAGGAAGAAACTACGAGGCAGATGAAGCACGCTGGTCATCACTGATGATAGCCGCGCAGGGTGGATGCGAAGCCGATTATCGCTGCCTCCTGGGCGAGTTGTCGGACGTGATAACTCGCTATCTTCGTTCCCGTATCGGCTCTCATCATTTTATTGAGGACTGCGTTCAGGAAACCCTGATCGCCATTCATCTCGCGCGCCACACCTACGACCCGGGCCGGAACTTTCGGCCCTGGCTGTTCGCCATCGTCAGACACAAGGCAATAGACGCCTTACGTAAACAGAAGTCGCTGCAAAATACGGCGACACGGCATCAGATTCTGGAGGAAATGCGTTCCACGTCGGAAAATCTGGACAACGACATTTTAAGCGGTCGTTTGATAAACTCGTTAACTACGCCTTACAGGGAAGCGATTACCTTGACCAAACTCATCGGCCTGAGCACAGCCGAGGCAGCAGAGCATCTTGCAATATCCGAAAGCGCCGTAAAAGTACGGGTGCATCGTGCCATGGGCAGTCTCAAAAATATGATGGAGGCCGATCCCCTGTGAAGAACTACGACGACTTAATCGATCAACTTGCCACTGATTTGACGCCGACTCCCCGGATACCCAACATCAATGCGGTAGCGGCAGGCTGGCTATTACTTAGCGCCATCTACGTAATAGTAATGATCCATATTTTTGGGCCCATTCGCGACAATGCACTAACCCAGCTGAGCACTCAGCCGAGGTTCCTGATTGAGACCCTGACGGGGCTATTGGCTATTGTTTTAATGGGCTATGCGGCTTTTAAGGCGGCGGTACCCGGTGCACTGAATGCCAGGTTAGCAAAAATTGCCACCGGCCTGATGGCGTTGTGGTTACTCAGTTATGTTGTGGGCCTATTCTACCCTGCGCTCGAGCCCAGCATGTTGGGGAAACGTGACCACTGCTTCACGGAAACATTTATCTACGCCCTACCCCCCAAGATTGCCGCCTTTTTGCTCGTGCGCAGAATGTACCCCCTCAACCCCCTGCGCACCGCATTGACGCTGGGCCTGGCCGCTGGAATGCTGCCAGCACTGTATATGCAAATCGCCTGTATGTATTCGCCAAGCCACATTCTGCTGTTTCATATTTTGCCGGGATTTTTAGTCGCTTTTTTAGGACTTGCGCTGGCAGCCTCATGGCTAAGATGGGGACCCTCTTCGGCCAAAGCACAAGACTGGGCGGGCTAGCCGCAAGAGCGACACGGGTATCGCCCTAGTCCATTTCCAGACTTCGCTGTCCGACGGCTGTCGGTGTGCCGCGCTGCTCAATGCCGTTTTGTCCCGTATCCGGCCGGTTGTCTGAATTCAGGCTGACTGGCAGTTCCTCCAGTGAGGCGGCACCCCATCGGTGCTGCGGCATGGCCGTCAATAAATCATCTACATCTACCACCGGTATCAGGCCCCCAAGAGGTTGCAGCGACTTGCCGCCACCGGCATCGTTATCCCACTCCGTAAACGTGGCACTGGTCATTTCATGATCGTGATTAAAACCGAGTAACAGAAACTCGCCTCGAGCTCTGGCCGTTCCCCAGTCGATGGAAAGGGCCTCTGCTCCGGCAAAACCCAGACTGATACCCAGCTTGGTCTCAGTGATATCCCAGTGCTCCCAGGCCAGAACATACCCTGAGGCAGTGGAGGATACCCGCAAGGGCGGGCCCAGCTCTGCAAGTACACCCCCCAGTTGCCGCTGTTCGTCCACCATCGGCAACTGTGCAGCCGATAAGGGCGTACCGAGGTCATAGTAGTATTGTGAGCAAGCCCCCAGCAGCACCAGAGCACTCAGCAGGCAATACCGCAAAATGGCGTCACGCACCCGTTTGCCCCTGTATACGGGTCGCCATATCCGTCAGCACATCGTTTTCGTCAAAGAAAAAGATGGCTCGGTCGTAGCTTGTATCCACCTTAAACGTATTGTAAACAATAAGAATCAAGCCCTCGCCTTTCGAGTGTTCGAACAGGTAATACAGCACGGATTCATCTTCCAGCGCAATCACCTGTGACGGCGGCCCAAGTAACATGAGCACATCCTTGCGGGTACTTTCCCCCTTGACCAGGCCATTAACAACCTCCGGCTGCCAAACGACATCCACGCCGCGCTTGTTGTCATATTGTGCACAACCCGAAAGCAGACCAATAAAAAGTAGTGTGGAAATTATTTTCGCAAAGGACATAGAGTGATCTCTCCAAAAGAGTAAAATTTTAAACATAAACAACGGCACCACCGTCAATACGGATATTCTGCCCGTTGATAAAGCCAGCCTGTTCACTGCCAAGAAAGAGTACCAGATCGGCGACCTCCTCACGACTGGCCAATCTGCCACAGGGATTTGGAAACTCCTCCTCCACGATATGTGCCTGAATGGTCTCCCAGTCTTCACCCCAACCCTTCTTCTTCGCCCGCGCGCGATATCCCGCTTCCAGATCTGGCGTATGGATCAAGCCCGGCGATACCGTATTGACCGTGATACCGGTATTCGCCAGTTCCTGTGCCAGACTGACACCCAGTGTAGCCAAAGCGCCCTTTGCCGAATAGTAGTGCGGCATGATGCTCCCCGGCCGGTGAGAGCCTATGGTACCCAGATTAATGATCCTGCCCCACTGCCCGGCTTTCATCCCCGGCACCACCCCCTGAACCATTCGCGCCACGGACAGAACATTTTTCTGATACATGTCCAGCCAGTGTGCTGTAGTGGCAGATTCCCACTTCGCGAAAGAGGCGGTGCCATAGTTGTTCACGAGTATGTCTACAGAGACTTGCAGCGCTTCCAACTGAGCCAGCACCGATTCACAGCCGGCCTCCGTGGCGATATCACCTTCAACCGCGAGACTGTGATCCAGCCCTGCACCAGCCTCGGCCGCGCAGCCGTCGCAGGTATTACTATGAAAAATGACCTGCGCACCCGCTGCTGACAGTCGCCGGGCGATGATTTCGCCGGTGTTGCGGCTAGAACCGGTCACCAGGGCGGTCTTGCCCTCAAAATTCAGCTGCATTGAGTCTTCCCTTCTATTGTTGGCCACTGGCCCACCTGCAAAGCGCATGGTAGATTGCAGGCCTATGCTGCAAGCCAAAGTAATACAGGCCAGCTCGAAATGACAGAAACAATGGGTCGGGATGCAAGATCATACCGTCTGACCCATAGCGATTTTTCGCGCGGATTCGTCATTGTCTGTGCTTACGCTGACCAGCGATACCCACCCGGAGAAAGCAATCAAGATGCGGCACGGCAACTACGAAGTTGAGCAGAATCAAACGATAAACTGGCGGGTAATCGCCCATATCTGGCCGTTCCTGCTGGAACACCGACTACGGGTCGCACTGGCACTGCTGTGCCTGCTATTCGCCAAACTGGCGATTCTAGCTATCCCCTTCCTGCTCAAGCACCTGGTCGACAACCTGGAGGGCCAAAGCCTGCAGGACGCTGCTCCCATGCTGATACTGGGCCTGGTTTTGGCCTATGGCGGCGCGCGTTTCTCCAATGTCTTTTTCGGCGAGTTACGCGATACCATCTTCGGCCGGGTCACAGAGCGCGCCATGCGCCGTATCGGCCTTCAGGTTTTCCGGCATGTGCATGCACTGGACCTGGACTTTCACCTCAATCGACGCACCGGCGGCCTGGCCAGGGATATCGAACGTGGTGTAGACGGCGTCAGCTTCCTGATGCGGTTTTTCATCTTTAATATCGCACCCACGTTGTTCGAGATCGCCATGGTGGTGGGTATATTACTGTTCAACTACGGCCCCTCCTTTGCGATTATCGTAGCGTCAGCCGTATTCTGCTATGGCATGTTTTCTTTTCGAGCGACCGAATGGCGCACGCAATTTGTCCGGGAGATGAATACGGCAGACTCCTCCAGTAGTACCCGGGCTGTGGACAGCCTGCTCAACTTCGAAACAGTGAAGTACTTTACCAACGAGGATTTTGAAGCCAACCGTTACGACAAATTACTGGCGATTTGGGAAAAAGCACGGCGTAAGAATCGCCTGTCCCTGTTTACACTGAATGGCGGCCAGGCCCTGATCATCGCCATCGCCCAGACTGCCATCATTGGTCTGGCAGCGTTTCAGGTTCGCAGTGGAGAAATAGGGCTAGGTGACTTCATACTGATAAACCAATTCATGATTCAGCTCTTTATGCCCCTGGGCTTCCTGGGCATGGTGTACCGGGAGATCAAAGGCTCCATGGTCAATATAGAGAAACTGTTTGAGTTGCTTGACATAAAGCCCGCGGTTGCCGACAGGCCGGATGCCACCCCGCTCGAGATCAATCAGGCAGGAATTCGATTTGATAACATCAGCTTTGGCTATCGACCCGAACGACAAATTCTAAAAAATGTCAGTTTCACCATTGAACCGGGGCAAAAGGTCGCCGTGGTCGGGGCCAGTGGCGCGGGAAAATCTACTTTGGTAAAACTGCTCTTTCGTTTTTACGATCCGACGGAAGGCGTAGTCAGCATTGACGGGCAAGACATCAGCGCTCACAGCCAGCACTCCCTGAGACAAGCGATTGGCATCGTCCCCCAGGATACTGTGCTGTTTAACGAGAGTATTTTTGAAAACGTTCGCTACGGGCGCCCTGAGTCCGACGACGGAGCTGTGGAAGAATCCATAAAAATGGCCTTGCTGGATGATCTCATTAGCCGCCTACCCGATGGTCGTGACACCCTGGTAGGCGAGCGTGGCCTCAAACTGTCCGGTGGTGAGAAACAACGCGTTTCCATTGCCCGCACTATCCTCAAGCGCTCGCCGATTCTGGTATTTGACGAGGCTACTTCCTCCCTCGACAGTAAATCCGAGCAAGCCATTCTCAAGTCACTCAGGGAGATCGCCCAGGACCATACAAGCCTGGTGATCGCACACCGGCTGTCTACCATTGTTGATG
>JBALWA010000099.1:0-9876 GCA_036960305.1 Halioglobus sp.
GGCAATCGCCAAGGCACTAGTACAGCTGTTCATTACAGTTCTCCCTAATAGAATCACGAAAATTCTCCCATATTTATTCGACGGTTGCGAAGCATTACTTTTTTGGGGCGCCAGATCTTTTCGGAATTGTTGTTCAGTTATTCAAGGTCTGATTTGCGCCGAAAGCGGTCATGGAGAGATTGCCGGAATCAACTGTCTCACTAAAGAGAGCGACGATAGCCTTTCAAAAAAAGAAAGTGGGACAAAAAGGGGGGACAAAACAGGCGCCTACCCTTGCAAGTACTTGATTTATAAGGGAAAAATGGCGGAGAGCGAGGGATTCGAACCCTCGATAGGGGTAAACCTATACGCCCTTAGCAGGGGCGCGCCTTCAGCCACTCGGCCAGCTCTCCGTTGTTTTTTATTACAATGGGTGGTTGTTCAAAAACCTGTCACTGCGTACTTTGTCCTACCGTCTGCAGGTGCAGGACGACAGGCGCGGCATAATACCACAACTACCTGAAAATCAAAGTACTACAGTGAGGTGGGCAGAAATTATTCCTTATTTCCGGTATCGGACTTATCTTCATCATGAATGCGGTTGTAAATCTCTTCCCGGTGTACAGACACATCTCTAGGCGCGTCGACACCAATGCGCACCTGATTACCCTTTACACCGAGGACTGTGACAGTGATTTCCTCGCCCACCATCAGGGATTCACCCACCCTGCGGGTCAATATCAACATATGTTTCTCCGAATTTGTACGCTCCGTTGGCTCCGTCCAGCTCAGTACAAAAATATTGCTCACCATAGCAGGTAAGCTTTAAGGCATAATCACAATAGTTATTATAGTTTAACAAAAAAATTGTGACCGCGAAATTCTACCCTATTACTAACTCATACAATAGTACCTGCTACCATAGTTAACAAGTTAGGCAGTAGATTCGTCGGTAGGTTCCTTATCCAGGCCAAAAGATGAGTGCAGTGAGCGTACCGCCAACTCCAGGAATTTCTCCTCAATAATCACCGATATCTTGATTTCCGACGTCGTAATCATCTGGATATTGATCCCATTTTCGGCCAGCGTGGCGAACATCTGGCTGGCTACGCCGGCATGGGAGCGCATTCCAACACCGACAACAGAAACTTTGGCTACTTTGCTGTCGCTGCGCACTTCCCTGGCATTCAACTCGGTGGCGACCGTGTTCAACACTTCTTCAGCCCGGCTCAAGTCATTACGGCCCACGGTGAAGGTGAAATCGGTGCTTTTATCGTCGCCGACGTTCTGAACAATCACATCGACCTCAATATTGGCTTCCCCGATAGGACCAAGAATTTTATAGGCCACGCCCGGGGTATCGGGTACACCCAGTATGGTCAACTTGGCTTCGTCACGGTTAAACGCTATGCCTGCAATTGTCGGCGTTTCCACGGTCTCTTGATCCTCTAGTGTAATCAGCGTTCCAGGACCTTCCTGGAAGCTGTGTAGTACCCTCAGGGGTACGTTGTATTTGCCAGCAAACTCCACGGCGCGAATTTGCAGCACCTTGGAACCCATACTGGCCATTTCCAGCATTTCTTCAAAGGTAATCTTTTCAAGGCGGCGGGCACCATCGACGACCCGTGGGTCGGTCGTATAGACGCCATCTACATCGGTATATATCTGGCACTCGTCGGCTTTGAGCGCTGCGGCCAGCGCTACGGCTGTTGTGTCGGAGCCTCCACGACCCAAAGTGGTGATATTGCCGTTCTCATCAACACCCTGAAACCCTGCGACCACAATAACGAAACCCTGGTCCAGGGCGGCATGTAAGCGCTCGTCATCAATCTGCCGGATGCGGGCTTTGGTATGCGCGTCGTCTGTGAGAATTCGAACCTGGCTGCCGTTAAATGACTTGGCTTTCACACCGCGTTTATTCAGCGCCATGCTGAGCAAGGCAGTAGTTACTTGCTCACCGGTGGAAACCAGCACGTCCATCTCCCGGGGCGTTGGCTGCTCCTGAATAGCGTGTGCCAGACCAATCAGGCGATTGGTTTCCCCGCTCATAGCCGATACGACCACCACCACGCCGTGGCCTTGCTCGCGGAAATTCGCGACCTTATCGGCTACTTGCTCAATACGTTCGATACTCCCTACAGAAGTACCGCCAAATTTTTGTACAATCAGACTCATGGGCTCTACGCAATTTCTGCGAAATTCAGGGGGCGATATTAAACACTAAAGTGGCTGAAAATTAAACAGCCACCTCAGCTCCAGTAGACAAATTACCACCTTATGACAGGGTGGACTCAACCCAGGCCGGTACCGCTTTCAGCGCATCTGGCAAGCCGGCGATATCATTGCCACCGCCCTGTGCCATGTCCGGCCGACCACCGCCTTTACCGCCCAGGCGCTGGGCAAACTCGCGCATTAAATCGCCAGCTTTCACACGATCCGTCAGGTCTTTGGTCACGCCCGCCGCCAGGGCGACTTTATCGCCGTCGATCGCAGACAACAAAATCACTCCACTGCCCAACTTGTTCTTCACCTGATCCAGCGTATCGCGCAGGGACTTCGCGTCTGCGCCCTCTACATTGGCCGCCAGCACCTTGACACCCAGCACCTCTACGGCCGCGGATGTCAGATCGCCACCGGCCGAGCTGGCCAGTTTCTGCTTGAGCCTGCCAATTTCCTTCTCGAGCTCCCGGTTGTCGCTGCGAAGAGCGGAAACCTTGGTCGCTACATTCTCAGGTGTACCTTTTACCACTTCACAAACCGACCCAAGCCGCTGCTCAGCCTGATCGATCAGGGCAATTGCGGCTGCCCCGGTTACGCCTTCAATTCGACGTACGCCAGCCGCGACGCCGGATTCAGATACAATGCGCATCAAGCCAATATCACCCGTGCGGGCAACGTGGGTACCACCACACAATTCCACGGAAAAGTCATCGCTGCCCATAGATAGCACACGCACTTCCTCTCCGTACTTTTCGCCAAACAGGGCCATGGCACCAGCTTCTACAGCCTCATCCATGGACATAAGGCGAGTCTGTACTTCGCTGTTATCGCGTATCTGGTCATTGACAATAGTCTCTATCGCCTTCACTTCATCGGCCGTCATGGCTTCAAAATGCGAAAAGTCGAAGCGCAGCCGTTCGGAATCCACCAGCGAGCCCTTCTGGGTCACGTGGTCACCCAATACGTCGCGCAGGGCGGCATGCATCAGGTGAGTGGCCGAGTGATTCAAACGAACACGCTGGCGTATATTGTCATCGACAGCCGCGTCCAGCACATCCCCGGCTGCAACACTGCCAGACAATACTTTCACGTGGTGCAGGTGATGCCCCGAAGCCTTGGTGGTATCGCTCACTTCCAGCTTTACGCCCTGGGCTGTCAGGTAGCCGGTGTCGCCCACCTGGCCGCCGGACTCGCCGTAGAATGGGGTCTGCTCGAGTACCACCACGCCGGTCTCATCCTGAGCCAGCGTATCAACGGGCTGTCCATCCTTGAGTAAAGCGACGACGGTACTCTGCCCTGTCGGGCCGGCATAACCGAGAAACTCTGTGCTACCATCCAGTTTCAGCGCATCGTTGTAATCCACTTTAAAACTGCCACCTTCCTGTGAGCGAGTGCGCTGTTTCGCCATGGCCTGCTCGTAACCTGCCAGGTCGAGACTCAAGCCTCGCTCCCGGGCGATATCGTTGGTCAGGTCCGTGGGGAAGCCATAGGTGTCGTAGAGCTTGAACACCACCTCTCCCGGAATTTCCTCACCACTGAGCCCAGCCAGGGCCTCTTCCAGGATAGCCATGCCATTATCCAGCGTCTTGGCAAACTGCTCCTCTTCCTTCAGCAGGGCTTTTTCGATCTGGGGCTGCAGTTTCAGCAATTCCGGGTAGGCGTCGCCCATTTCCGCCGCCAGGGTACCTACCAACTTGTGGAAAAACGGCTGGCTTGCCCCCAGCTTGTTGCCGTGGCGAATGGCGCGACGAATAATCCGGCGCAGCACGTAGCCACGCCCCTCATTGCCCGGCAGTACACCGTCGGCAACCAGGAAGGCGCAGGAGCGAATATGGTCGGCGATCACTCTCAGTGAGTTTTCTTCAAGATCGGCGACGGAGAGAACCTTTGCGGTGGTCTTGATCAGTGCCTGGAACAGGTCAATCTCATAGTTACTGTGTACACCCTGCAGCACCGCGGCGATACGTTCCAGCCCCATGCCGGTATCCACAGAGGGCTGTGGGAGCGGGTTCAGCTCACCGCTCTGGTCGCGGTTAAACTGCATGAATACCAGGTTCCAGATTTCGATGTAACGGTCGAGATCATCATTTTCGCTGCCAGGGGGGCCACCGGGCACATCCGGGCCGTGGTCGTAAAAAATTTCCGAGCTGGGGCCACAGGGACCGGTATCGCCCATTTGCCAGAAGTTGTCTTCATCCAGCCAGGACAGGCGATCGGCGCTTATGCCAATTTCATTGACCCAGATATCGGCCGCTTCCTGATCGGAAATATGCACCGTAACCCACAGTTTTTCCTTGGGTAGTGCCAGGGTTTCTGTCAGGAAAGCCCACGCAAACTGAATGGCTTCACGCTTGAAATAATCGCCGAAACTGAAATTACCCAGCATTTCAAAAAACGTATGATGACGGGCCGTGTAACCGACGTTTTCCAGGTCGTTGTGTTTTCCGCCAGCGCGAACACAGCGCTGGCTGCTGGTAGCACGCACATAGGAACGAGGATCTGTGCCCAGGAACGTATCCTTGAACTGAACCATGCCCGCGTTGGTGAACAACAACGTAGGATCATCCCCCGGTACCAGCGAACTACTCGCTACGCGGGTGTGGTTCTGTTCTTCAAAGTAGGCCAGAAAGGCCTCGCGGATTGCTGCGGTCTTCATACGTTATCTCAATTCAGGTCTTGCAAGGGAAGGTGTGGCGTCTCAGCCAACCATGTGGCCTTCGGTAAATTCACGGCCTGCAATAATATGTAAATGAAGGTGAAAAACAGTCTGTCCAGCACCGGCGCCATTGTTAACGATCAGCCTGAAAGCGTCTGCCACACCCAACTGCTCGGCGACCTTTGCCGCCGCAAGCATCAGGTGTCCCAACAGAGCCTGGTCATCGGCAACGGCATCTACCAGCCGGGGAATACCCTTCTTGGGTATAAGCAACACGTGGACCGGGGCCTGGGGGTTAATATCATTGATCGCAATACAGTGCTCATCCTCGTAAAGGAAGTCTCCGGGAATTTCGCCACTGATTATCTTGCCAAAAATCGTATCCGACATGGGTGTACCCCCTAGCCCAGTTTTTCGTCAGCCGTCAGCGTACGGGCTTCGCTTTCCAGCATCACCGGAATGCCATCGCTCACGGGATAGGCTAAACCGCTGGCCTTGCAGACCAACTCGTCTTTTTCCTGGTCGTATTCCAACGGCGCCTTGCTGACGGGACATACCAGAATGCTCAATAGTTTCTTGTCTATCATTATCCAATCTCAGGAAATTAAAAAGAGGCAGCATTATACGGACTTTTTCAGGGCTTTGGCATGGGGGGAACAAGTAATTGTGGGTCTATGCGCCGGTTCCGCCAGTTCATCCGCCAATCCAGGTGTGGCCCGGTGGCCCGCCCCGTGGCCCCAACCTCTCCAATGATGTCGCCCGCCTGTAGCTCCTCGCCGGGTTTAACCAGGACTTTGCTCAAGTGCAGGAAGGTCGAGGACAGCTTATAACCATGGTCCAAAATAACCGTGCCGCCGGAGTAGAACAGGTCTGGCTCCGCCAGCGTGACCACACCCGCAACGGGTGCATGCACTACGGTTCCCTTGGGAACAGCCACATCAACGCCATAATGGGGGCGCTTGGGCTCGCCGTTATAGTAGCGCTGACTCCCATAGACACCCGATATAGGCCCTTCCACGGGCCAGATAAACCCTGACAGCACAGCCTGCACCAAATCGGTGCGCGCCAGTTTCTCACTCCGGGCGCGACTCACCTGAGCACCCTCCTTGCGAATTCTGGCCAGTTGCTCCTGCGGAGGGTTGACGGTTTGTGCCGGCACACCTTCCACGCGCTGGATTTTGTAGTCCCGGGCCGCAACTTGCAGCGTCTCACGACATTCTTCCGGTTTATCCACCACCAATTCGGCCGTGGGCGCCGCATCCCGACCAAAACCCAGAAACACGGTGCCATCGTCCATAACATCCAGCACCTCGCCATCCACGGTCACACTGGAACCGGGTTCCGCCTTACCCCACAGGTACGCCCCCTGCTGCAGGGGTGCGTTGAACTCAATGCAGGCTGTGTGTGCTGACGCTGCCACTGCCGACAGGGCCAAGCCAACAATAGATAGCAGACAAATACGCGGATTTTTCGATGACCTTGCGACCACAGTTCACTCCTGGGCTAAATTCAATTTCAAGCGAACCTTTCTATCAGCACCGACGCAAGACGTCCAGCCCCTTTTGGCAGGGCCCCCTGTTATCGCTACAATAGGCAAATGGGAAGATATCGACCACCAAGACGCCGCGGCTCCACCTACATCACCCCCGAGGGAGAACAATCCCTGCGTGAAGAAGTTCACCGACTGTGGAAGGTGGAACGGCCCGTGGTCACCAATGCCGTGCATGAAGCCGCCAAGAACGGTGACCGTTCAGAAAATGGCGATTATATTTACGGCAAGCGCCGGTTGCGGGAAATCGATTCGCGGGTGCGCTTTCTCAACAAGCGACTGGACGAACTGCAAGTGGTAGACCGGGCGCCAGACAACCGAGATAAAATATTCTTTGGCGGCCGGGTCACACTGGAGGACGCTGACGGCCAGGAACACCTGTGGCGTATTGTCGGTCCGGATGAGTTCGACTTGAGAGCGGGAAAACTCAGCATGGACTCCCCTCTGGCCCGGGCCCTGCTCGGCAAGAGCCTGGACGATGAAATCGTTGTCCAGAGCCCTTCCGGCGAGCAAGTCTACTATGTGGTCGGCATAGAGTACCGTTAGGGTTTCGGCCCTATCAGAAGGTCCACTCTACACCCAGTGACGCCGTGCGAGGCTTATTGGGCCTGGCGCCATCGGGCTGACGTGAGACGATCGCCTGTTCATCAAAGATGTTCTCGACCTTCAGGAAGACCAGAGCATTGTCGGTGAAGGCAAAGCGACTGATATAGTCCACAACGAACAGGTCCTCACTGCGATCGTATTTGCTGCCGCCGTTATTACAACCGACATCCATGCACATTTCATCGATATACTTGGCCACCGCGTAATTGCCCCAGCCATTACTGGCCAACAGCCCCACTCGCAGGCTAAAGGCGTTCTCGGGGATAGAGGCCAGTGAGTCGCCTTTCTCGATCCCTTCGGCCAGGTTGTCCTTGGATATTTCAGCATCGGTATAGGTGTACATCACATCCACAGGCATGCTCAGCTTACCAAACTCCAGCGAGGTACCCGCCTGGAATTCCAGACCGGCAATCACCGCTTCACCGGTGTTGAAGGCGCCGGATGTTGAACCATTGCTGCAGGGGCTGGCGTTGGAGCAGTTCTCAGTTTTGTTGTCGAAATCGCTGTAAAAGCCAATGGCTTCTACAAACCAGCTGCCGCGGTAGCGTATACCAGCTTCCCAGTTGGTGCTTGTTTCCGGCTCTTCATTCTCCTTCGCGCCGCCACCCAGAGGTGAAAAGCCTTTGTGAACACCGGCCAGGGCCTGCCAATTCTCACTCAAGTCGTAGGTAAACGAAGCGCCCGGCAACCACTCCTCATTGTTGTTGCTGCGCTTGGAATCCAGCACCTGACGCTCGGGGTCTTCGTACTGCTTGCGCTGGGAGTCCACATCTTCGTAGCGAAGCGCCAGATTCAGGTTCAGTGCGTCGTTCAGCTGCCAGCTATCAATCGCCCAGAAAGACAGGGCATCGGCCTTCTCCAGACGGTTATCACTTCCGCTGGGCGCCTTGGTACTGACATAAACCAGCTCACCATCCACCTGATCGTAGTAGTCACTGCTTTGGAACCTGTCCATTTCGTCCTTGTGTACGCGGCCACCCAGTGCCAACTGGTGCGCGCCCAAATCAACGTCAAAGTTCAGATCAACACCCTGCGACTCATAGTCTCGGTTATTGTGCTTGTACTTCAGTCCGGCTACATCTTCTGTGCCGTCCAGCACGCCCTGGGAGAATTCGTCACCGGCATTGGCCCCGTCGATATAACTGCCGCCGCCACTGAGTTTGAACCAGTCACGGGAGAATTCGTTGTAGTAGGCGATGGCCGTCATCGACACTTGCTCACCGAGTGCCAGACGGTAGGTCAGGTTATAGCCCTGGTGATCGTTGTCCATTTCGTCGATGCTGGACAAACCATAGCGACGATTCTCGTCATCGCTGAAATCTTCATCTGTCAGGCCAAGGTAAGTCTCATCAGAAGTCTCTTCAGAATACTGCGCTTTCAGTAACAGGCTTTGTCGCTCACCTTCCCAACCGAGCTTGAACACATAATCCTGGATCTCATAGCCGGTATCCTGACTGCTGCGATCGATCTCTTTATAACCGTCATTGCGGCGCTGCATGGTCTCTACGAGGAAACCGAAATCGCCCGCTTTGCCACCGTAGTTTGCAAGCATGTCGGTCTGGCCGTTCTCGCCGTAGGCAAAATTCACTGTACCGGTATTCGCATCTGGGATGGGCGTGGACACCATGTTAATCACACCGCCGGTCGTCTGGGGGCCATAGCGCAACAACGGCGCCCCCTTCAGCACCTCAATGGAGCTCATACGGGCGGTAGTAGGAAAGTAGTAGGCGGACGGATTGGAATAAGGTGCCGGGGCGATCATAACCCCATCTTCCATCAGCGTGATCTTGGAGGAGCGCTCCGATGTCGCACCCCGAATACCGATATTCGGGCGCAAGCCAAAACCGTCTTCTTCCTGGATATAAATGCCCGGTACGGTTTTCAGCAACTGGTTGATGTCCGTGGCCACTTCAATTTCAATCTGCTGGCTATCGATAACAGCGCCGGAACCGGCCAACGTGCGGGCATCATCACGAGAACCGACGATGGTGATTTCTTCCAGAGATGGACTGTTGGCGTAAGTGCCTGTCGCGATAACGCTGGCAATGGCAGCGACCAGAAGTTGTTGCTTCATGTTTCCCCTTCACGTTCTGTTTAACGGGCAGCCATCAGGTCTTCGCCTGTGCCCAATCAAGATTCTTATCAAGAAGGAGAGATAGTAGTAACAATCATTCTCATTTGCAATAGCGGATGAGAATTATTCCTATTTAGACATGCCGCGACAAAACCCTAATCCAGGGCCGAGTAAATAAGCCCCTCCAACTGGCCACGAAAATTAAAGGTGCTTGAGGGCATGAGCTGCGTCATAAAGACCACCACCAACTCTTCTACCGGGTCCACCCAGAACAGGGTGCTGGCTAAACCGCCCCAGAAATAACTGCCCTCGGTTGCAGGAAAACCGTTTTTAGCCGCATCAACCTTATTGGCAAAGCCCAACCCGAACCCCACGCCTTCATAGATCGTCTCGCTGAAACTCCCAAGGGCTACCTGTGACATATCCACCCCACCCGGCAGGTGATTACGGGTCATGAAATCCAGTGTTCGGGAACCGATGATACGCTCGCCGTCAAAGGTCCCCCCATTCAAGAGCATCTGGCAAAAACGATAATAGTCAGAAGCCGTTGAAAGCAAGCCCCCGCCCCCGGAGTAGAAACTGCGCTTGGCAAAGTGACTACTCTGGCCGTCGTCATTGCACACCAACTCCTTGGCCAGGTTGCGCTCATAACTTGAAGCCAGGCGCGAAACCTTGTCTTGGCTGATCTCGAAGCCGGTATCGGTCATGCCCAGAGGGCCAAAAATTGATTGTTCAAGATAATCCGGCAGGCTCTGGCCGCTGATTACCTCGATGAGATAGCCCAGCACATCA
>JBALWA010000009.1:0-96245 GCA_036960305.1 Halioglobus sp.
ACAGAAGGCAGCGCTCATTCTCCATGGCCTGCATGAATTCAGGTTCTGCCAATGTACGCCGATACGAATTATACAGTGCAGGCAATGCTTGACGGTGCTCAGTCATATCGGTCAGTTGATCCTCCCGCACTCTTCCAGGCTGCAGGACCGCGTGGCTTGCCATGGGGAAAAAGCCCCAAAGCCTGTCATTCACAGGAACCTCGGGACAGTTGGATTCAACCACGTTAGCGCAACCCCATACCGGCACTTTGCCCCACTCGTCCTCCGCCGGATAATAACCCCAGTAGCCAATGGTATCGCCAGTAACAGCGTAGCTTACGTTGTTGGCTGTTAGCGCGAATTTATCAATTGCTACCCTGACCTCGCCTGCTGCCAGGGGACCCGTACCGCACGTGACGATTTTGGTCTTCCTCAACTGCCCACGATCTACCCACAACTCGGTACATTCAGTCATTCTGCTACTCCTTGATTTATCAGCGACCAAAGTCGGGAACTGAAATCATACGGTCCCCCACAAATGATCCCATATACACCCGACCGTTTTGAGGCACGGCGATAGTTGCCATGCCCATGGGGGGACCGCTGTGGGAAAATACGACTTCCGCTTCCATGGTCTCCGGGTCCATGGCGACAATCTCAAAGGGCGCCGCGCAGGGTCTTTCCTGACTATCGAAACAGGACATAATTTCTGGAAGACTCCCGGAATGCGTCGCTATCCAAAGGCGCCCATCCGTGCCCCAGGCACTGTTATCCCCATTGGGTACTTCACCAACGGCAACGACGCCACCCTTATCAGCATCAACTTTCCAGACCTGCCTTTCAAGGTACATATTGGCAAAGACGAAACGATCATCGGCCGATATCTCCAGACCGTTCGGCTGGGCAGCATCTGTTCCCGGGAGAATCCGCAAGCCTTTCGACTTGTTCCATCGCCACAGGTCACCGCTACTGATGCCTATAAAGCTCAGCAAGTTTTCGATTAACCCGCCATTATGAAACATTCGGCTAAATATCAAGTCACCGTTTTTCAGACCGACGACATCGTTCATAAAAGTCTCTTCCGCGGCCAGTACGCAGCCACGCCAGGTTAGAGAACTGTCAGCACCCGACCCTTCAAGTTCAAACAATTCAACCGCCTCCCGCGCGCCGTGGTTGACTACAAGGTAACGCCAGCGCCCATCGGCCAAGCGGTGCAAATGTGTACCATGAGGGCTAAAGCTCTCAAGTGGCGGTGGCGTACAGCCATCGTCGCCCCACGCTGACCCAACGCTTTCCAGAGTACCGCTACTGGGTGGAAACAAGGGGACGACGTCTTCTGTTTCGGTGTCGAACAAGGAGAGGCTGCCTGTCCCATTGGTCATGCCCCCAAAGTGCGCCAGTAATAGGTGCCTGCCGTCTTCCAGCGCAGCAATATCTTCGGGCGTCTTCATACCACAAACAGGCTTGATGTCCCCTACCGGTTCACACCCGGATATAACGGGCAGGTCCGGGGCGCACGCTGTGAGGACAGAGACCGTGATGGCCAGAAAAAGTGCTTTGAACATGGCTGATGCTCTTAGTGTGTTTATATTATGACGCCGGTTTATACCAGATAGGGGAAGACCAGGCGCGCTCTTGCACCACAGGTCGATGCTCATCAGCACAGCAGCCCTCCAGCCCCTCCCCTATGGTTTTCGGATTACTGCAATCTACCCCGTTAGCGGCGCAGATTCTCTGACTCCACCGACAGCTGGGATTCTCAACCACGCGCGAATAGTAATAGGCCTGTTCGCGGGGGTTGAACTGGTCGTCAGCCCACACTGTGCACAAATTTGCATAGCCGTCACCACTCGTCTCGCAGCTGGTCAAATCAACCGAGGCGCCGTTGTCAGCACTCCCTGCAATATCGATGATACGTTCTTTCTGTTCGCCGTTTTCGTCAATCCAGCCCTTTATGATTTGCATGCGCTGTAGTGGCATACCGGGGCTATCGGGTGTGCCGGCATCCTGACGGGCAAAGACCGCAAACCGAGGCGCTGCCCCGTCGGCATCCGCGGGTAACTCACTGCCCATAGGTACACCGTCTGCATAGGCCCTCGCGACCCTGTCGGGTGCCTGGCACAAATCCTCTGGATAATTCCAGCCCGCGAAAAAGCGACTAACGATACGCGGACCACTGGTACCGTAAGTCTCTTTGCGGCGCATCGCATTAAACAGGGCATCGCGACTATTTTCCTCCGCCCAAAGTACCGCCAGACCACCTGGGTTGTACTCCAGTTTGTCGGGAAGTCCGGGCGGTACAGAATCCTTCGCTGGTACGCCAGCTCCCCCGTGCCCGAGAAATTTGTCCTCTTCAGCTGCGCCAGGTGTCCCAAGGTGAGTATCCGTACTGGCGATGATGCCTGACTGATAAGGGTTCACCCCCAGCTTTTGCTCCAGTACCATTCCGTCCAGAAGCACTTTGCGCATAAATCCCGTCTCAGGTTGAGGCTCCCCCGGGTAGCCCGCAATATTATCCTTGGGCTGTTGTTCGAAAGCACACAACTCGTCCGCTGTAATGCCGGGCTTGAAGTAACATTCCGACGCACCCTTGTGTTGCATGATTTCTGTGAGCGGTTCCATGCGCTGTCGTGTCGCCGCGTATTCAGCGCTCATTGGCTGCCCCTGGTCATCGAGACCACTGAACATATAGCCTGCACTTAAATTGGAATTGTGGGGGATGATCAAAGCCTCACAATTGCCGTCTTGGTCATGGCACTGCTTATCCAGACTGGCCCATAATTGCGTTGCCGTGGGGCCGTCAATAAAACTGGGGGGCAAGGTGGGAACTTCGGCATTGCGAAAAACAACATTTCTGTGCAGATTGCCGCCGGACTCCGCCTGCATGCCAGTCCACTCATAGCCCACGAAGGCGGTGAAATCACACTCGGCGCTACGGTCGTAGTGCTGTTCTGCCGCTTCCTGCATTTCAGTCCAGGGCTTAAGTGACGCATCCATGCACAACTCGCCGTTCTCGCCACACTGTCCCATGTGGGTCTTTTCCATAGTCGCCATGTAATTAAACAGGTAAAACGCAGCGCGGGGCCAGTGTCTGAAGAGCAGGCATTGCCAGGAACCGTGGCCCTCCTCATCAGGCGTATTGCACATGTACACCTCACCGATTAGTTCGGCGTGGTCTGAAACCATGGCAAAATCGAGCGGTCGGCTAAGCTGCAATGAGCGCATTGCCTTACCCTGATCACCCCAGGGCTGAATACCAATTTCTTCACCCCTGGCGAAGCGGTAGGCTTGCTCGGGCGTCGTACGGGTACCCTGGGTACTGGCGTCCAGAGAATAGCGAGTGTGTACATGCAGGTCACCGAAATAGGGCTGCATTAAGGTGTCATGTTCTGCACAGGGTACGCGTTCCTCGCTATAGGAAACAGCGGTTTGAACTTCATCAGCGCGTACTAACAACGAAGCGAAAGCTAGCAACAAGAATGCTGACAGGAAACTAAGATGTTTCATTTACGTAAGATCCTACTTTATTATATCCAACCGGTGAAACAGTATAGTGATCTACACTGATAAAACCTATACCCCAAAAAAACCCTAGTCATAGGCAGGAGCTCTCCATGTCAGCGGATTTCACAATCAGCCCAGAATTCACCAAACGGTATGGCCCCTGGGCACTCATCGCCGGTGGCTCAGAGGGCATCGGCGAGGAGTTCGCCATCCAGATGGCCGCCGTGGGTATGAACATCGTATTGCTAGCCAGGCGGGAGCAACCGCTCAACAAGTTGGCAGCAAAGCTTAGGGCAGACCATGGCGTAGAAGTGCGCACCCTCGCAGCAGACCTCACCGGCCCCGATCTTCTGTCGCGGGTTGACAAAGTCACCTCTGACATCGAGGTTGGCATGCTGCTTTACAATGCCGGCTCCACCATCAGCTATAACCGCTTTACAGACTGGAGCATAGAAGAGCTAGATTTCATGATGCGCCTCAACTGCCTGGCCCCCGTACACCTGGCGCACCACTTTGCCCAGGGGATGACCGAGCGACGCAAGGGAGGCATGATGTTTCTTACATCCGCCGCCGCCTTTGCTGGCTCTGCACATATGGCGATCTATCCGGCGACAAAGGCTTTTGACCACATTTTCGCCGAAGGACTGTGGCACGACCTTAAGCCCGCCGGTATCGACTGCCTGAGCCTGATCGTGGGTGCCACCAAAACACCAAGCCACAAACACGTGGATTTCAGCAAGCTCAACCCAGCAATCAAGGACGGCGGCGCAATGGCATGCGGCGACGTCGCCCGTGAGGGACTGGCCAAACTGGGCCACTGCTCAACCTGGATCGTGGGCGAGCACAACCGGGCACGCTTCCCGGCGACCTTCTCCGAGGATAGAGGGAAACTGATCGAAGGCATGAGTATGGCGACCGCTATGATCAATGATTTGCCTCACGTGTCCGCCCTGGCCCCCTGAGTCTGTCGCCAGCCACGGGATGACCTTACAAAAAGTAGAGAAACAGCCTGACTGAGATGGCCTAGAGTCAGCAATTATGGTATCTATAGCTTGCCGCATAACAAAAAAACAGGGCATCCCATTTGGCTGATGAACCGCATAAAGTTCAGTTCGCTTCACTGAATTCCTTTCAGGGGTATGCTATCAGCGAGAAAAAGGCCAGCGAGCGTCTCCAGACTGTCATTTCCACCGACTACGATACGGGAAAGGAGAGCACTGAGGATCATCGCGACAGGCTATTTCTCCAGATCCTCTTAAGCCTTCTAGCCCATATTGTCGCACTGCTCGGGATATTCTACTTCCTGCTCCCCTTATCGGCTCAGGGAAAGGAAATCGGTGGCAGCCTGCTTGGGTCCGTCCTGACGATCACTCTCCTGATCACCGCGATCTTCCTGAAATTTGGCGCAAGAACGTTTTGCGTCAATCTGTTACTTGCCACCCTTGGCTCGGTGTTGCTGGGCGCCTGTTTTGTGCTGGGAGGCACACTCTCGCCGACGATGATTTTTATGCTGGCCATACCCGTGCTTGCCGCCACGCTGATGCATTCCCGCTGGGCCACCGCCTGGACCGCAATCACAGTGGGGGCCTGGCTGCTGATACTGGTACTGGAAAATAGCGGCATCGAAATGACACGGATCACCCTGGCGGCCAATATCGGCACGGTTCAAGTACTCTCGCTACTGGGCACCGCACTTATTGTCATGTCGGTACTGGGCTCCTATGTCGCATCCAACAGTCGGCTGCGCCTTGCCATGGAGCAAAAAAACGAGCGCCTGGATTACCTGGCGAGTCACGACCCACTGACCGGCATACCGAATCGCCGCGCATTGTTTGAGCAGGCCCAAGCGTGCCTGCTACGCGCCACCCGCTCGGGCAAGCCTTTTGCCCTGCTGGTCATCGACCTCAACAATTTCAAGCAGATCAATGACAACCTGGGCCATACAGTTGGAGATGCAGTACTGAAGCACTTCGCGCAACGTCTCTCGACGGGCTTTCGAGAAACCGATGTGATTGGTCGCCTGGGCGGCGACGAGTTTGGGGTGTTACTGGAACCTGTAGACGACTTTGTCGCGGTAAAAAAAGCGGTTGATCGTTTTATCGGTGAGAACAACAGCCAGGTTGAAGTCGATGGCCACACGGTGGAGTACACCTGCGCTACCGGCACCGCGCTCTACCCCGAGCACGGCAGTCGCATCCTCGATTTATATGAAGAAGCCGACGCAGCCATGTACCGCGCCAAGCGCAGTACGCCTAGCGAATTTACCTGGCGTTAACTGGCCCCGCTGGTTGAGCCGTAGCGCTGGGTGCTCGCATCCAGGGCATCGAGAATACCATCGTGACGCATTTTTATAATATCGCGATAGTCATCGTGCGTAATAACGTAGAATCCGCCCTCTTTGACAGCGTCCATCACCTGCGCCCCCACAGCCGAAGGAGGGATACCGCTGGCGATATCAGGGGCCGGTTGCTGATGATCGATACCTGAGTTCACCGAGTCAGGCCGCACAGCAAAAGACTGGTCAATCAGGTTGGTATCAACCAGGCCCGGACATAATACAGAAACGCCGACACCCTGCCCCGCCACTTCCATCAGCAGTGCCTCAGACAAACCGACAATGGCAAATTTAGTGGTAGTGTAAAGGCCTTCGGGCGGACCAGAGATTAAGCCGCCCATAGAGGCCGTGTTGACAATATGGCCTTCGCCTTGCTCTATGAGCAACGGCAGGAAAGCCTTCACGCCATGTATTACGCCATAGAGGTTAACATTGATGAGGAACTGCCAGTCCTTGATATCGGCTTCCTGCATTAAAGCCCCAAGCCAAACACCCGCATTATTGCAAAGTAGGTGAACCCCACCGAAACGTTCCACCGCCTCATCCCGCAGGGCCTCAACGGATGCCAGGTCCGAAACGTCGACTTTGACTGCTATCGCCTCCCCGCCCTGGTCACACAAATCACTGGCGACAGCGCGAGCTTTCTCAATATCGATATCCGCGACCACTACCTTCATACCGGCACCAGCTGCGGCTCTGGCGATGCCCTCGCCAATCCCGGAGCCCGCGCCAGTGACAACCGCAACCTTCCCGTTTAGATCCTGCATCTTCATTTCCTCGATTAGCAATTTTTTAGCTGGGGCGTATACAGGCAATGTGGTACAGCCATTCGCCTTAAACAATATCCTGCAGGGACAATAGGTGGGGCGAAAGCTTAGGTCAACTAATACGGCCGGATTATTAAACCGCCGCCCTGCATTTCATTTTTGCGACTGGCTCAAGGTCGCTAGCACTGCCAGACTGGTACACAATGGACAAAACAACAATGATAAGGCGATTATGGAACAGGAAGTAGATTGGCTGGTAGCAGGTAGTGGTGCCGCGGGAATGACTGGCGCTGTAGTAGCCCATCAACTCGGTGGCGAGGTTCTGCTGGTTGAAAAAGAAGCCGTCTACGGTGGCACGACGGCGAAGTCTGGCGGTGTGGCATGGATACCAGGCAATCACCGCCAGCAGGCCGCAGGAATCAGCGACAGCGTTGAGGAGGGCTATACCTACCTGAAAGGCCTCATAGGTGACACTGTTGATGATGCTCGCCTGCGAGCCTACGCCCAACGCGCAGCTGAAATGTTGGGCTTTATGATGGAACACAGCCATCTCCACTACACGCCCCTCCCCGAGTACATGGACTACTACGAACACATTCCAGGCGCCAAGACCGGTGGACGCTCCATGGATTCAGCGCCTTTTAGTCTGCGTAAGCTCGGTCGCGAGGCGAAATTCCTGCGTCGCGGCCACTACGCGGGGCTGATGCTGCCCTTCAACGTCACCGTTATAGAGGGCGTAAAACTCCAAGCCATGGACCGGGGTGCCTACTTCACCGGTTTGAAATTGCTACTGCGCTATCTACTGGACATTCCGGCCAGGTTAAGAAAAGAAGAAGACAACCGTGCCACACTGGGCCCGTCGGTAGTGGCGCGCCTGCGCCGCTCGATGATGGACCGCGACATACCCTTATGGCTTAACGCCCCCATGAAGGAACTGATCATCGAAGACGGTCGGGTGCGCGGCGCGATTATCAGCCGGGATAATGAGGAGATTCGAATCATCGCCAGGCGCGGCGTGCTGCTTGCTACCGGCGGATTCTCTCAGAACGCGCAACTCCGTCAACTGCACCAGCAAGCTCCAACGGGCGCCGATTGGACCGCCTCGGCACCGGGCGCCACCGGTGACGGCATTGTCATGGGCCAAAAAGTAGGCGCAGCTCTGGGTTTTATGAGCAGCGCCTGGTGGTCACCTACCTATACCCTGCCCGACGGGCGAACCCTTGCACTGATATCGGGCAAATCCTATCCCGGTTCAATCATGATAAATCGTCAGGGTAAGCGCTTCACCAACGAGGCCCAACCCTACGAAGACTTGATCAAGGACCAATATGCCAGTGAGGCCAGGGGTGAAGACGCGATACCCTGCTACCTGATATTCGATGCCAAATACCGTAGCAAATACTCAGCTGGCCACATCAAGCCCGGAAAAATTGAAGACGATGATAAAATACCCCCCGCCAATCTAGAGTCTGGCCTGTTGACTATCGCCCCAACACTGGCCGCACTTGCCGACAAGCTATCAATCGATTGCGAGGCCCTGCAGTCCACCGTAGCCCGCTTCAATGAGTTCGCACGTCAGGGAGTAGACCCGGACTTCGGCCGTGGCAGCACCGAGCACGACAAATACTATGCCGATAAAAAAGTCAGCCCCAACCCGTCTCTCGGCCCACTCGAACAGGGCCCCTTCTATGCCCTTCGCTGCGATCCAGGCGACCTTGATACCAAAGGCGGCCTGGCTTGTGACGAGCACGGCCGGGTTACTACTGCCGCCGGCGCCATCATTCCAGGACTTTATGCCGCCGGCAACACCAGTGCCGCAGTAATGGGCGACACCTACCCGGGTGCTGGCGCAACAATAGGCTCCGCCATGACCTTTGCTTATATCGCAGCACAGCACGCCATGGGGTCGCCGCCAGAGGGCGGTAATGCATGACAGGCGAACCGGGTGCCCCCCCCTCCAGACAATATGATGTCATTGTTCTCGGTGGTGGTGCCGCCGGCCTGATCTGTGCTTTTACTGCTGCCCAGCGTGGCCGCAGGGTACTGGTCATCGAAAAATCCAACAAGGTCGGCAAGAAAATACTCATGTCCGGCGGCGGACGCTGTAATTTCACCAACCACTTTGTAGACGCGGAAAATTTCATTTCGAACAATCCGCACTTCAGTAAATCAGCGTTGAACCGGTATACGCAGTGGGACTTTATCAGTCTCGTTGAAAAGCACGGCATTGAATACGAAGAGCGCAAGCACAGTCAGCTGTTTTGCATTCATTCCGCCAAGGACATTCTGTCCATGTTGCTAAAGGAATGTGCGCTCGCTGGTGTGGACATACGCTGCAGCTGTGAAGTGAGCACTGTGCGAGCACTCGGTTCACAGGAGGCGGCTTCACGCTATGAGGTCGGACTCCTGTCGGGCGCGGGAGAAGACCGACACGCGTCTCAAATAAGCTGCCAATCAGTTGTCGTCGCCACCGGCGCCCTGTCAATCCCTACGTTGGGCGGCAGCGCTATGGGCTATGACATCGCGCGACAGTTCGGAATACCCGTCACGGACTGTAGAGCCGGCCTGGTACCCTTCATGTTCAGCGACTCATTAAAACCGATCTGTGAGCGTTTGGCCGGGATTGCCACCGAAGTTGAAATCAGCTGCAATGGCGTATCTTTCACCGAGAATATACTATTTACTCACCGTGGAATCAGTGGTCCCGCCGTCCTGCAAATATCCAACTACTGGCAGCCCGGAGACTCTATTGAAATCAATCTGCTACCAACATCCGTTGGCACTGACCTCCTCCTGGAGCTGAAGGGAAGCCAGCCTAAAAGTCGACTCCGGTCCCTTTTGAGTCAACACTTGCCCAAAGCACTGGTTCAGGAACTTGAGACGCTGTGGTGGCCTGAGTTGACGAACACGCCGCTGGCAGAATTTAGCGACAAGAAACTCACGGCGATCGCAGAGCAACTGAACCGCTGGCAACTCAAACCCTCGGCGACAGAAGGCTATCGTACCGCCGAGGTAACATTGGGTGGTGTGGACACAAATGGTGTCAGCTCAAAGACACTCGAAGCCAAAGCGCAACCGGGGCTGTACTTTGTTGGAGAGGTGCTGGATGTTACCGGCCATCTCGGTGGCTTTAACTTTCAATGGGCCTGGTCATCCGGGTATAGTGCCGGGATGTTCGCTTGATTGTACTGACGTAATTAAAGCGAAGACGCTTGGCGTGATAACTGATGATACATGGGGCCATGAACAGTCATTCATACTTCGAGCCATTTATACATCACCAGAGCGTCTACGTAGCCTTGCTGTGGATGTCTAAACGCTTTAGGCAGTGTGCCAACCGTGGCGAATCCAAATTTGTTCCAGAGCCTAACGGCGTCCTCGTTACTTGAAGCGACAAAATTGAACTGCATTGCTTTGTATCCAAAATCGCGGGCAACGTCCTGCGAGTGATTACACATGGTCGTAGCGAGCCCCTTACCTCTTGCCGCGCCTGACACCATATAACCAGATTTGCATACGTGACGACCGGGGCCGTCTTGATTCGTCTTCAGGTAATAAGTACCCAGTATTGTGCCCTCTTCCTCTACGACATAAGTAGCTCGAGGTTTCGAGAGCCATATAGCCTTTGCCTCGTCTTTCCTCGTGTCAGCGGGATAGACATAGGTATCTCCAGCGGAGACAACCTCTTTGAAAATTGGCCATATGTGTTCCCAGTCTGAGGAATGTGCCTCTCTGATAAGCAATCACTTTCCTGTGGATTGTGATGAAAGAAGGTCCGCTTTTGCGGTGCGGACATTAGCAGGAATGACATCTTCCTGAGCGGCAGCTTTTGCGGTCGGCAGCGGACCATTTGAATATAGCATATCGCCTGGGCAGCTGTGGGGCCACTCGCTGGCCTTCACTAAATCTGTCGGAACCGGTGCGTTAGCGCGTCCCGCAGGGCTGTGCCTGTTATTGGGCTTACCCGTGGAAACATGCAAAAGCATCCTCTGACACAACCGACAGAACCTCTTCAAGCGTGTTAACTTCCGGTACGGGTTCATACGAATGCCATTTCAAGTCCTGACGCATCCAGTAGATTTTCCAAGTTCTGCTCTTCTTCACAAACGTTGTCTTGGCAAAGGAATGCTCCAATATCTCACTTGAATTGTCCCAACGTGGGCGTATCTCGAAGAGCTCTAGACTTTGATCCGTAACGCGGAAGCCGATATCGAGTTCAGGCCGGATATGCGCGGGTGGCCGGTGGGCCTCAACGTACTCTGACGCCAATTTCTCGACCCGTCGAATTTCGAACTCACTGATAGCCATGCCGAATCTCCAATTAGGCCCTATAACAGCTTAGTCATGCGAATTACTCTCATGAAAGAGCCGGAATTGGGATTTTCATCAGTGTCGGCTTTGAACGTCGCAGCAGACTATCCGAGATAGACTATCCTATCTGTACCCACATGCATATATGGGGATATTACAGATGACTACGCCACAGAAAAACACCAAGCAGAACACACCATGGAACCTGGGCATGTTGGTCGGCCAGAATCGACCACTCAAGCTAAAAGACATCTGGACTATTCGTATTAGGCTTGAAATCGCCAAAAACACGCGCAATCTCGCACTATTCAATCTGGCCTTAGACAGTAAACTCAGAGGGTGCGACCTGATTAGCTTATACGTCCTAGATGTCTCTACAGAAGGTAGAGGGGCAGCTTTTGGGCCCAAAGCGGAAGCTCAAAAACCCGCTTCTAGCCCCATTACGGACATCGCCAGCTGGCATCAGCTGTCATATTGAGCCCAATATTTACACAACCAAGTATATAAAAATCGATCTTTCACTGATGGGAAATCCTGCATCTAATCCCAATGCGTCTGGAAAACCTAGGATATACTACATTTTTCAGAAATGGGCGTATAACCTAGCGCTTTCTCATGTGTTGGAGCCTTACACTAACTGGAAAATTTTGCTTATAAGGTCCCTGACTACTGAGCCGGGGAGATAAAATGAGTCCACAGAGGCCGCTAAATTCGACTGACCAGGAGTGTCTTCGCTATAATTCCAAAAAAGCGCTCATACTGAGACCATCACAGCTGATTACTAAGCCAAATTGGTCTTCGGTATTATTTCTTGGGTACAGATATACGTATGAATCCAGAGGCGGGAAAATCAGCCACGACAGAGTCAAGCAACATGCCCTTCATCGGCAAGAGGCCTCTGCTGCAAGAATTTTTTATTTTGGGGAACGCTAGTGACACATTCAGGCGGTTGTTTTTGTGGTGCAATTCGGTTCAGGTCAGACGCAGACCCCGTTGAAACGGGATACTGCCATTGTTCAATCTGCAGAAAAACAACCGGAGCGCCATTACTTGCATTCGCTTCCTTCCCGGTGGAGACCTTCACCTATACCAAGGGGAAACCCCAGATATTTGAGAGCTCCTCCAAGGGCCAGCGAGAGTTTTGCTGTATTTGCGGCACCCAGATCTGTTTCCGAGAGTCGGGGGGGGCCAGCACTGTGGATGTAAATTCGGGAGCTCTCGATGAGATTAAAGCGGTGCCTCCCGATCATCATATCTATACAGGTAGTCGAGTAGAGTGGCTGGAAATTGATGACCAACTACCCGGGTACGAGAACGAGCGTGGTTAATAATACGTGACAATAAACCTCAAACGGACACAGGAATCAATGCACATTCCAATGGATGGCTTTATGGACATGAATAGGGGTGCAATCGTTGCTCTAGCCAAACTGGTCGCGACGGCTCGAGGAGGAAAAATTGACGGTTGAATTGGCGCCTATAACGGACTATTTTCTTGAGCTTGATGCCTTAAAGCTCATTAATCGTCGTACCTACATCGACGGGGGTGTTCGTGTTGAAAATTCAGCAGAACACTCCTGGCACCTGGCGATGGCCTGCTGGTCCATCTCAAGAAGTTTAGGAATTGGACTGTCAGAAGAGAAGCTGTTAAAGCTTGCCCTGGTCCATGACCTGGGTGAGATCGATGCCGGCGATACATTTCTTTACTCAAATGACAGAGGCAATGCGCACGAAGCGGAGCGAGAGTGCGTGAAACGCCTGGAAAATCATCCCGGCAATGCTATCGCTGATCTTTCTGCATTGTGGGAAGAACAAGAAACCGGGACAAGTATAGAAACCAAGTTACTGAAAACTGTCGATAGGCTCTTGCCTTTCCTCCACAATATATCCAGCGAGGGTAAAACCTGGCAAGAGTTGGGTATCAAGAAATCACAGGTTTTAAAAGCTCATTCATTCATAGAAGCTGATTTTCCTGAGATACACTCATGGATGCTGGATAAAATTCAACTGGCGGTGCAAAAAGGCTGGCTGAATGACTCCTAGCGAATCTGTCAATGCGCAATTCCGGCCGGCTACAGCGGGTATATGTGCCATCATCAGGACCAACGAGCTGTCAGGGCTATCGAAATGAAACGATTGCTAGACCTTAGTCATACGATCGAGGATGGACTGGTAACATATAAAGGCTTACCAGCCCCAATAATTTGCGATTACCTGAGCAGAGAAGAATCCAAAAATCACTATGCAGAGGGTACATCCTTCCAGATCGGCAAAATTGAGATGTGCTCAAATACTGGTACATATCTAGATTCTCCATTTCACCGTTATGAGAATGGAAAAGACCTTTCTCAACTTACTTTAGAGTCATTGGCTAGCATCGAAGGGATAAAGGTTGTAATTGATGAAGGGGTTACTGCTATAGATGAAGAAGCCTTCGTTGATCTCGATATCTATGGCAAAGCTGTTCTGATTCAAACGGATTGGTCAAGAAACTGGAATACGGACCAGTATTTTGAAGGGCACCCGTTCCTTACCGGCCAAGCCGCGCTGTACCTCAAAGAAAATGGCGCTAAATTGGTCGGCATCGACTCGTTAAATATTGACGATATCAGCGGCGAAGAACGTCCAGTGCATTCGACACTATTGGAGGCAGAGATCCTTATAGTTGAGCATATGTGTAATTTGAATAACGTGCCAGATAAAGGCTTTCGATTTTATGCCGTTCCAGTGAAGGTGAAAGGGTTTGGTACCTTTCCCGTTCGGGCATTCGTGGAATTTGAAACATAGCGTTAGTACTGATTATGGAAATTCGAGCATACAAAGATGCGGATAAGAATGATGTGATCTCACTCTGGAACGAGTGCGGCCTTGTAGCGCCCCAGAATGACCCAGTGAAAGATATCGCCAGAAAACTACAAGTTGACCCTGACCTGTTTCTCGTTGGGTGCCATAGGGATTGTGTTGTCGCTACCGTAATGGGCGGCTATGAAGGACATCGAGGCTGGATCAACTATTTGGCTGTTAAGCCGTCTGAACAACGAAGGGGCTATGGGCAAGCAATTATGGTGGCTGTGGAGGCTCTCCTGAGGCAAAAGGGCTGCCCCAAAATCAACTTGCAGGTGCGTACATCGAACGAAGTAGTCATCGCATTTTACACCTCGATTGGATACGGCAATGACAATGTCGTTGGTCTGGGCAAGCGCCTCGAACATGATTCTACGAGATCAAAATGACACCAGGAATTAATGCCGCCAGAGTGAGCGAAATCCCACACCGAGTACATGAGTATGCTCACGATCCAGCAAGTGAATCCTACGGCCTTGAGGCCGCGGAAAAGATCGGGCTGTCAAAGGATAGAGTATTCAAGACTCTGGTCGTCAGCCTTGATCATAAGGAGTTGGTCGTCGGCGTGATTCCTGTTTCATCCATGCTGAGTATGAAGCTTATTGCAAAGTCAGCTGGCGCGAAAAAAGCTTCCATGGCAGACAAGCTGGATGTAGAGCGCTCTACAGGCTATGTACTGGGAGGCGTAAGCCCACTGGGACAAAAGAAGCGACTGAAAACGTTTATCGACTCATCTGCGAATAAGTACCCCACTGTCTATGTTAGCGCTGGCCGTAGAGGGCTGGAAATTGAGCTTAGTCCTGCAGATTTACAAAGTCTCACCAATGGAGTACTTACGGAAATATGCCAGTAAAGGAAGAACAGGGACACTCCCCATGAAATTGTTCACCGCCAGTAGGGTGTACGAAATACAAGTCACTGGCGTGCAGTAACAAGCGATCGGCCATCTCTTCACTATTTTCGCTTTTGTACAGATCACAACCAAGAATCGGATGGCCTATTACCTGGCTGTGAATCCGTAGCTGGTGTGTTCGCCCCGTATGAGGTGTAAACTGCACTAAGCACCGACGCGGTTGATCTAGACGGTGTAATACCGTGTATTCACTTACGGCAATTTTTCCTGTGGTGTGGCATATTTTCACGCGTGGAAAATGGTCTTTATCTTTCGCTATGGCCGCTGTAATCCGCCCCTGCTCGTCGGCAATCCAACCCTCTAGCATTGCCAGATACCGCTTTCCAATCCTGCCAGCTTGAAACTGTTTGTTGAGATGTCGCACCGACGCTGCATTCAGACCCACTACCATAATGCCCGATGTCCCAAAATCCAATCGATGTGGCAATTTGGCATCAGGGAATGCAGGACTTACCCCTTCTTGGCCGTGTACCAAACGGTAGTGGACCGAATCCCAATTGAGAGGATTTTTACCCGACAAGCAGAGCAGACCACTAGGTTTGTTGATCAATAAGATGTCGTCATCTTGATACAGGATTACTACGAAATCATGACAAACAGGCGCCACGAAATCATCAAAAATGGTGTTAGTCGGTGGGGAGGAACAGGACATTCAACATTTCTCGCCATTGATATATAACACCGCAACCAGACGCGACGGCGCGTAGTACCCGCCTGAGTACTGACAACCCATCTCAATGAGGCGGCTTATATGGATCTTCCGCTCCAGTTGGAATGGGGGGATGCGTTTTCAGTGAGGCAGCGTGCTCGCCCAGCTGCCCCAACGCTGCCTTGGGGACCCAGGTGTTAGGGAAAAGTACGTTTTCGCGCTCCTGTGGATCAGCAAGAAGATTGTAAACCCGAGGCATGCCATAGGAGACAGTTTCGCTAAACACAGACTCCAACTCCTTAAAGTTTATTTTCCAGTTACGCCATTTGACGCCGTAAACATCGTTCCCCATGTAGACAATGACGCCCTCACGGCCGGAGCTTTCCTGCTTACCGAGAAAGAAATTGGACATGTCGATACCATCAATAACCCGGTCATTCGGAACTTTACCGCCAGCTATGCGCGCGAGGCTGGGGAATAGGTCCATTTCGTGGACGATTTCATCGCTTGCTGACCCGGCAGGGATCCTGCCGGGCCACCGCATCACATAGGGAACCCTAAGTGCCCCTTCAAAACCAGTGAAGAGCGTGCCACGCCAGGGCCCAGCCGATCCGGGAGTCGCGGTTTGGACGCTGAGTGCGTTGTTGCCATGCGGCATGGCTTCTGGTCCATTGTCAGCAGTGAATATAAAAATCGTGTTATCCCGAATACCAAGCTCGTCGACCGTGTCTAACAACCTTCCTGTATAGGTATCGACCTGAAGCAGAAGGTCCGCCCAACTTCCGTTTCCAGTCTTGCCCACGAAATCCGGATGTGGACGTGTTGGGTAATGTGTTGCCGTATAGGGAAGGTAAAGAAAAAATGGCCGTGCTGTAACCTACATCCGAAAGCATCTCTGCCATGGTGACCTCCCACTGCACAAGACCGTAGACGCCCTCCCCCAGTGGAGCAACACCGTTCCCGCTTCTTATTGCATACCGACCCGTCATGATCGCGGATCGTGAAGGGGTGCATTGGACCTCCACGTTGAAATTGGTTAAGCGCAGTCCCTCGCCAGCAAGCTGGTCGAGTCGTGGAGTAGGCGCGCCGCGGATTATCCCGCCGCCATTAAAGCCCGGCTCACCCCATCCGAAGTTGTCCAGGAATACCAGGACGATATTGGGTTTCTCTTGGGCAAGAGCGGAAATTGGTAGGTATGCCAGCGTAAAGAGGACAAATAGCAAAGCAATTTTGTGCTTCAGTCTGGACATTGGATTCCCTTGCAACGTCTTGTAATTCAATAGTGCATTCATGCGACTCAACCCCTAAATAGTGCGCCCATGTTACAAGTAGTTGGTGCTGTATTTCACCTGAATGAACTCATTCCTAAATGCCGTTGCCCTAGCATTCTCAAGTTTTACTCTTGAATTTATTTTTCCGAAAAGTGGAATACCTTCACCCAAAAGCACTGGCACTTTAGTAATAATCATCTCATCAATGAGTTTAAGATTGATAAATGATGTGATGGCTGCCCCCCCGTCGATGTACGCATGTTTAAACCCATTACTTTCTAACGATAGGACTAATTCCGGGATATCGCCCGAATACATATCAACTTTTCCACGCAGGTTCTCAGGTGGCTCACTTAAGGTATTACTTAGCACAACGATATGAATGTCACCGTAAGGCCACTGCTCAGGGGTTAAATTCAAGCTGGAAATCACCTCCATGCACTTACGCCCCATAATCATACAATCTACTGAATTTATAAAAGAACTAAACCCCATATCTTCGGAGCCCATATCAGCTTCCAAATTCCCCGCGGTATGGAGCCAATCGACACCTCCATCCGGTGTCGCAATATACCCATCAGCACTCGTGGCAATATATACAGAACATTTCATATCTAGTACTCGCGTTGTGCTGAAGGAAAGCGATTCGGATTTTCATGGTCTTCCCCTCTGAAGGTCGTAAGTAGACCAATAGTCCACATACGGACTCGGGCTAACGCCAAAAGAACTCCCGCCTAAGGTGTCCCTTTGCTTGACTCGTTGGTAGTGAATTTCAGGCGCAATATTTGCTGCCCAGTAGGCTCATGCAGCTTTTCCTCAAGATGCGTGAAACCGTACCTTGAATAAAAACTGCGACCAATAGTATTCACCTTGAAAACCTCAACCTCCAGATTGCCATGAAGCTCTCGAGCTTTATCCATTAATGATTTTCCGATACCTTTACCATGACAAGCAGGTAGGAGAAATAGTGCACCAACCTCGTTCCCCATAAGTGCGATGAAACCCTTTACCTCACCATCTATTTCTGCAACCCAAGTATCCGTATTAGGGAGATATATCTCAGTAATGTCTTTGCGTCCCTGTGCTATGAAATCATCCGTCATGAATTCATGAACCAATCTGGTTGCCACTTCCCATGATTTTAGAACTGCCTCCAGGTCTGCTTCTCTATATTGTCGTATTTGCATGAATCCATATTCCCATGAGTTTTTGCTTTGCAAGTCGAGCAGACTCTTTCCGTAAATTTAACATATCTGCGCAGCTATTTTGAATTCAACTATCTTTACCATTTTGCTAAACTCAATAACATCCCGATCATCACCATCTATTTCATATCCAGACAATCTAGCGACACCCTTAATTGACTTTGGATGTGCTTTTGCATATCGAAGTAATATTTCTTCAGCCTCCTTCTCCGAGACTACTCGCGCTGTAGCTTTATATTCTGCATTTTTTAAAGTGATGAAAACATCGCCATTTGTTGAAATATTTTTAAACCATTGTGATTTTTCACCAAACCCAGAGGCAGAATATATCTTTCCATTGGTTTTATCTTGATCGATAACTTCAATAACAGTTTCTTTTAGAGCACCAGAAACACGCCCCCAATGCTGTAAACGAATAAACCTTTCCCCCAGTAGAAAGCCAAGTTTCAGGTGATAGAGATAAATGGGAGCACGAAACAGCTTTAGCTTTATTCCTTTAGGGGGAGCTGATTCGCCTATTTTCTTTAGCATTTTACAATTCCAGTACCAATTTGGCTTGAACGTTAAGCGCGGAGCCGATCGCAACTAGAGTATCTCCGCCGATATACCGCCCTATCGGGCTAACTTCCCACCACACATATCCACTGAGTGAAGATCACACCATCTTTCTGAACAGACTTTTCTGTTACTACTTCAAAGCCTGCCGCTATAAGTCCACCAATAAACTCTCTTTTGGCGGCAACCCCATTTGGTAACCCACCATCCTTTACCACTACAAGCTGTCCGTTCGATTTTAGAACTCTGCGAGCTTGCGGTGGTGAGCAGACTACCCGCGCCAATTTGGCACAGTTCCCCTGGGGACGGCACTGCCTGATCTGCTCTGCAGATCGGACACTGGCCCCGGGTGTTAGACCTAATTATTCAGGATCCCTTTATAACTCTCCTTACACGCAAGAGCGGAAATCCGGTTCATTAACCTGCGCCCGCTGAAGTCACCGACGGCATAATGCTGAACCGCCTGTTGATCCCATATCAAGAGGTCGCCCTCTTGCCAATGATGGCGGTAGTTGAACTCTGGCTTTTGCATCTGCTGCAAAAGCATCTCCAGTAGCATTTTTCCCTCTAGAGGGTTAAGTCCCTGGACAAATCGTGTATACGTTGCGTTCACAGTCAGCCACTTCCGGCCGGTAATCGGGTGTGTTTTCACTATGGGATGAGAGTGGATCAAACCTTTCACGAGAGCATCACCGACCAGCTCTCCCAGGGGGAAACCGCTTTGCCAACCCAGTTCGTAGAGGTGTCCATAGTCGTGAATGGCGGTTAAGCCATCCAACAGCTGCTTGATCTTGTCAGACAAGTCTTCATAGCTTGCTGCTACGCTGCGAAATGCAGTGTCGCCGCCATAATCCGGCAGGGTTTTGGCGTGCAGTAGATTCACCAGGGGTGGATGCTCCAAAAAGGTTTCATCCGCATGCCAGGAATCTGCACGGTCCCCCTTTTCAGAGTCAATAACGGTCAAAAATTTCGCATTGTCGTCACGTTGAAACTGATCAGTGGCATTGTGTTCCGGCTCGCCGAAGCGCAGAGCTATCTGTAGATGCTGGTCCAGGGTCATCTCCCTCGCCGGCAGAGAAATCACCTGGTGTTCGTAAAGGGCGTCAGCTATCGCATCAATCGTCTCATCCGACAGGGGGACGCCGAAATCCACCCCTTCCAACCGCGCACCAAGCAAACCACCTATTTTCCGCGTACTCAACATCGCCAACTACTCCATTTAGCTGCAAATATACCAACTTTTCGATACCACTTACACTGCTCCCTGTTGCTAAAATGGCGCCCAGAAATACCCATTCTCAATTGCGGCGGGTAAAGTCACTGGTAAACTAAAACCGACAGTTTTCTTCGAGCGAGCAGATTCCATGAACAGATTAACTTACCCCAGTCAGAAAGTGACCTACGTTCTGATCGCTCTAGTAGCGGTATGCATGGCAGCAGGCGCAGGCTTCCTATTGTCGATGGATGACCCTGTCCAACAAAAACAGCTCATTTCAGATAGTGGCCTCGTCCAGATGATCGGTCAGACAAGCATCGCCCTGGCATTTTTCCTGTGCCTGTTTTTCGCTGTTACCGACACGAAGCGCCGCAGCTCCTACCTCCCCCTGAGCTATTTGCTGATGTTCTATACGCTGCGTGAAGCAGACTACCATTACAAGGTATCCGAGTACGCCAAAGCGACCCAGTTCAAGCGTTTTTATAGCCATGAAATGATCCCACTATCTACCAAGCTATTTATGGCAGCCATTGTCCTCCTGTTCCTGGTGGTCCTCTACCGGTACCTCATGCAGGAAAAAGAAGGTTTTTTACTGGCTCTCAAAAAGAGGCTGCCCTGGGCTGTATTTTCCCTCGCTTGGGCTTGTGTCTTTGTGTTGTCTCAGCTTATTGATCAGCTGCCAATATTCCACCATACGGTGGAAGGACCACTGTTTGAAGAGATTTTCGAATCCAGCGCCGAGGTGATTGCACTGATCGCAGTCGTGCTGTTCAGGATTCAGGTGCACGGGGAAGCCCGGGCAGCTTAAACACTACAACATCTCGCACAATCGACTCGCTCATGCGATGCGGTGCTGACAGCATCTTAGCTTCAAACCCGGCTTGCTCGAATGTATCGATGAGCGCAGTACGCTTAGGCAGGTAACTGTTAAATGCCAATACAATAGCCCCTGTATTTTTCAAACATCGTTTCCACGCCTGAGTGCTCTGCGCTAGAACCGCCAGCGGGTTTCGTGTGCTCTCTGTAGTGAAATGTTGCACTCCATAGGGAATATCGCTGACGATAAGATCAAATTTCTCGTTTTTCAGTATCGTATCAGCCTCGCGTGCATCCCCCACAATCACGCGCATTGAGGTCGATTCCGGACTGAAATCAATGAACCTGCCAAGATCCTTTTTGTTGGCCTTGCCAACAAAGCCCTCGGACAGCTTATGCTTAACCTTATGGAATTTGGTCCACTTCTTCAGATTGCGGTGTATATCAGCGATGGCCCGAGCATCCTGTTCGATACCCTTGGCCTTCATGCCGTAGCGCATGGCCCACAATAATGTCGTCCCTCTACCGCACATTGGGTCCAGTAGCTTAATCCCCTCCCCCCGGTCAGCTCCGATCGCCGACAAACCCATGTTGAGCAACAATTGAGTAAGGTGTTCGTTGGTTTTTCCCTTGTACTTCTGGCCGAAAACGAAATCCTCATGCAAGCTGAAGTCGGCGACTCTATCGAGTGGTGTCAGCCGGGGGCCATCAACGGTATACACCCCCTGTACAAACGATAGTCGTAGTAACTTCGCTATATCTTCTTCGTCGCAGTCCAGTTCCAGAAATTCCAACGATCCTGCTGCTCGAAGTGACAGTTCGGGGACATCCACAATCAACCGCAGTTCTTGCTCTGCAACCTGGAGATAGTCCTTGAAATACGCCGACCTGGCCGCAGGGGATATTTGTAGCGCGATTCTCGTCATAGTCCAGTCTGGAGGTTTATGCCTGGGTTAAGGATTCAGTGGGGCTAGCCGCCATTATCAGCGTAAAACTTTCGGTCTTTCGCGACTTGGACTATCATAGTAACTCTGGCCCCATGAATGCCACAAGACTTAAAAAACAGCCCGCTTTTAATCACGGAAGATTGGAATGGCCCCGGTACCCCGCAGAACGACCCCACCGAGTGTGGTGGAGAACTTTAACGTGTATTCCCAGGAGCGCCTGACGCTACTGGAGATATTCCCGCGCCACAGAAACTACCTGTCCGCGCTCCCTGGCGAGACTTCCCAATTCCACCAGAGCAACATCGGCTATGAATGGCGATGTGAGTTTCAGATAACTCCCAATCGAGCTGACGACTCCCCTGCCGCTAGGCATGATTCGCTGCACTTGCATTTTTCACTGATTGACCTGGAGGGCTATACCCGGCCAGCCGCTGTACTGTCGCTGATATCGCAGGGCCAACTGTCCGAAGAATTTAGTCGGCACGTACTGCCAACAGAGGATATGGAGCAGCTGCCGGAGCAGCTAAACCAGCTATTGAGCAACAGCGGAGCCGAGATTCAGGAACATGAAAGGGCCGCTCACTTCCTCGCTGCACTGTCGAAACTTCGAGAGTCGCTGGGAAGTGAGGTGCTCTGGAGCTAAATACTCGTATTCAGGTGTCCTTACGCCCTTTCATGGTAAACTTCGCACCTCTTTCATCACCCCCACTTATTGAATCTATCGACCGGCCATGTTGCGACTCAACGAAATCAAATTACCCCTGGACCATAGTGATGAGGCGCTGCGGAGCGCCATCGTCGAGAAATTGGAAATTGACGAAAGGGACCTACTAAGCTTCGATATTTTCAAACGCAGCTATGACGCCAGAAAAAAGCACCGGATACTGCTGATATACCAACTGGATGTGGCACTGTCTGGCGATGCTGAACAGCGTGTTCTAGCGCGCAGTAGCACAATTCAGCCCAGCCCGGATACCAGCTACCGCTTTGTGGCCCAGGCAGATGCCCTCTTTCCCAAAGCCGGCCAGCAACGGCCGCTCATCATCGGTTTCGGGCCCTGTGGCATTCTCGCTGCCCTGGTACTGGCACAAATGGGCCTCAAGCCCATTGTTCTGGAGCGCGGCCAGGATGTCAGGCAACGCACCCAGGATACCTGGGGCTTCTGGCGCAAACGCAAGCTGAATACCGAGTCCAATGTTCAATACGGTGAAGGTGGTGCCGGTACATTTTCGGATGGCAAGCTGTATAGCCAGGTCAAGGACAAGCGCCATCTGGGCCGCAAGGTACTGACGGAATTTGTTAAGGCAGGTGCGCCCTCAGAGATTCTCTATGTCAGCAAGCCCCATATCGGCACCTTCAAGCTGGTAACGATGGTGGAAAATATGCGGGCCGAAATCGTGCGCCTGGGCGGGGATATACGCTTCGATCAAAAAGTGGAGACCCTACATCGCGAACAAAGTGAGGATGGCAACGGGCAACTTACCGGCGTGACTTTGAGTAGCGGGGAAACCATTGCCAGCCGCCACATCATCCTGGCGATAGGACACAGCGCCAGAGACAGTTTCCAGATGCTGCTGGACCAGGGTGTTTATATGGAAGCCAAGCCGTTCTCCATTGGCTTTCGCATTGAGCACCCTCAATCCGTTATCGACAAGGCGCGATTTGGCAAACACGCCGGCCACCCCCTGTTGGGTGCCGCCGACTACAAGCTCGTACACCATTGCGACAACGGTCGCAGTGTTTACAGTTTCTGCATGTGCCCAGGCGGTACCGTGGTCGCTGCCTCGTCTGAAGCCGGTCGAGTGGTCACAAATGGCATGTCACAGTATTCCCGCAACGAGCGCAATGCCAACTCCGCAATCGTAGTCGGTATTACACCCGAACAGGACTATCCACAACATGTACTGGCGGGCATCGATCTACAGCGCGAACTGGAAGCCCTCGCCTACGACCTGGGTGGTGGTAACTACAATGCTCCTGCGCAATTGGTAGGAGATTTCCTACAGGGCAAATCCACTGAAGAAATGGGTGATGTAGCGCCCTCCTACCAACCTGGTATTACCCTGACAGACCTGAGTCAAGCACTACCCGGATTTGCCGTCGATGCCATTCGCGAGGCCATCCCGGCCTTTGACCGTAAAATCAAGGGCTTTGCCATGTCCGACGCGATCCTGACTGGCGTGGAAACACGGACCTCTTCACCGGTTTGCATCAAACGTGGTAAGGATTACCAGAACATCAATACCCGAGGACTCTTCCCCGCAGGCGAAGGGGCGGGCTATGCCGGCGGGATATTGTCCGCTGCTATCGATGGCATCAAGGTCGCCGAAGCGGTGGCGACAGACCTTTTAGAATAGTCCCGTGCAATCACGAAGCACACGGCTTGACCGTTTTATCAGCAAGCGAATCAAGATTAACCGCAAGGACGTCAGGCAGCTGTTGGCGCAGGGGAGAATTCTGGTAGACGGCTCTGCCGCCAATCAGATAAGCCAGGTCATTGAACAATTTACCCATGTCACCCTGGACGGCCAGGTACTGCAGGCCCATACGCCCATCTACATCATGATGAATAAACCCACGGGCGTGGTCAGCGCCACTCAGGACTTACAGCATCAAACCGTGGTAGACCTGCTCGACAGAGCGGACGCCCACACGCTACATATTGTGGGGCGACTGGACTTCAACACCTCAGGCCTGCTGCTTCTCACCAACGATGGGAAATGGTCGAGGCAATTAACCACCCCGGAGAACAAAGTCACCAAATGGTATCGGGTAAGACTGGCCAATCCGATTACGCCTGACTATCAGCAAGCCTTTGCAGCGGGGATGTACTTCCCATTCGAGAACATCACCACACGACCTGCCATCCTGCACATTCTCACAGACCACGTGGCTGAAGTGGGCCTTGTCGAGGGTCGATACCACCAGATAAAGCGCATGTTCGGCCGTTTTGATAACCCGGTGGTGGAACTGCATCGCGAGCGTGTAGGCGAACTGCTACTGGACCCATTGCTCGCACCGGGACAGAGCCGAGACCTGACAACATCTGAACTCATCTCGACGACCCTCATTTAGACGCCCTCTCGGCCCGAATATACTTGTTGTTATTTTAAACATCGGCTATAAACAGTAGGATCATTCACTTGGAGTTTTCCATGCGCTACACGCAACGATTCACCCGACTTTTCCTGTTGGCCATTTCCCTGGTCCTGGCGCAGTCTGCCCTGGCCGCCGACAAGCCCAACATCCTGATTATCTGGGGGGACGACATCGGCCCCTTTAATATCAGCGCCTACAACATGGGAATCATGGGCTACCGTACGCCCAACATAGACCGCATCGCCAATGAGGGAATCATCTTCACGGACTCCTATGGTGACCAGAGTTGTACCGCAGGACGCGCAGGATTCATTACCGGACAGCATCCGATGCGTACCGGCCTGACCAAAGTTGGCCTGCCTGGTGCCAAAGAAGGTATGCAGAAAGAGGACCCGACCATTGCCGGTTTGCTGAAGCCCTTGGGCTATGTCACAGGGCAGTTTGGTAAGAACCATCTGGGAGATCTCGACGAGCATTTGCCCACCGAACACGGCTTCGACGAATTTTTCGGCAACCTGTATCACCTCAATGCCGAGGAAGAACCCGAACACGTTGACTACCCCAAAGATCCCGAGTTTGCCAAGCAGTTTGGGCCACGCGGTGTCATCCACTCCTTTGCTGATGGCAAGATCGAAGACACAGGCCCTCTGACCAGAAAACGTATGGAAACAGTTGACGAAGAGTTCCTGGCGGCTTCACTGAAATTTATCGATACGGCCCACAGTGCGAAAAAGCCGTTTTTCGTTTGGTTTAACTCGACCCGCATGCACGTTTTCACTCGCCTGAAGCCCGAATCTGTCGGTGTGACCGGACAGGGTCTATACGCGGACGGTATGGCAGAGCACGATGGCCACGTCGGTCAACTGCTGCAAAAACTCGATGATCTGGGCATTGCTGACAACACCATTGTGATGTATTCCACCGACAACGGAGCAGAACTGCTTCTGTGGCCCGACGGTGGCTACACCCAGTTCCGGGGTGAGAAAAACTCCAACTGGGAGGGCGCTTACCGCGTCCCCATGATGGTTCGCTGGCCAGCCAGTATCAAACCCGACCAGGTCTCCAATGAAATTATTTCCCATCAGGACTGGTTACCCACCTTACTGGCCGCTGCCGGTGACCCAGACATTAAGGCCAAGCTGAAAAAGGGCACTCGCGTAGGCCCGAATAAGTACAAAGTACACCTGGACGGCTATAATTTCCTGCCGTATTTCACGGGAGAAGAAACCTCTGGCCCTCGGGATCAGTTTATCTATACTTCTGATACCGGCGATATCGTAGGCATTCGCAACGGCGACTTCAAAACCGTCTTCAAAGAGCAACGGGCGCACGGTGCAGAGACCTGGATAGATCCATGGATTGTCTTGCGAGCACCCAAGTTGTTCAACCTGCGCCAGGATCCTCTGGAGCGTATGGAGCACGAAAGTGAAAACTACTATCAGTGGTGGGCGGAGCATATGTTCCTGATAGCCCCTGCAATGGTTGAAGTCGGCAAGTTTAAAGCGACCTTCAAGGACTTCCCCCAGCGGCAAAAGCCCGGTAGCTTCGTGCCGTGACAGCACCCCGAGAGACACCGCTCGCAGTGAAGTGTCTCTCACCCCTACTCCTCTTGCTGGCGTTCAATAGCGCTCAGGCCGCTTCCCAGCTTGTCGCTACGCGACTGACACCCCAGAACATCGCCAGCCTACAACCTTCCGGCCCCGACGCAATCGCGGGACTGGGTGACTGGGTCTTGAGCAATGGCACACTTTGCGCGGCCATCAGTGACATACACCACGAAACCGGCTTTAACCCCTGGGGTGGCACACTGATAGACCTTCAACACTGTGGCCGCGCGGATGACCAGTGGACATTTCAGCACGCGCTGCCCAACCTGGACAAAGATAAGCCGCTTGAACCTCGCGAAATCATCTCAAGCCAGGAGGATGGGCACGCCGCTATTACCGTTACGTCCTCCAGCTTCGGGCTGCAACTTCGCAGTCGCTATCAAGTAGACTCAAACCACCCGCGTCAGCTCGCCATTAAACACGAACTTCGGCGTCTGCAGGATGGCGATGCTGTCAATATGTTCGGCCTACTGGTCCTCCACCCCCACCTGAGCCTGACGCCCTACTCGCATTCCACTGTGGCCAAACCCTACAGCAAGGGCTTTAACTACGGGTCGCTGGACCGCAGCGATACACTCTCTATGGTTGAAGCCATGCTGCCGGCGGATATTCATGTGCTTGTTGGCAGTCCAGACCTGAGCGAAATCAGTTATGGGGTGCACCTGGAGGAAGCCACGCTGCTATCCGCCGATGGCACTTTCGAACCCCTGCCCATATTCCAGGTAACCGATCCCACTTACAGTTTCCAGGGTGTACTGAGTCGCCCGCCCTGGTTCACAGGGGACGAAAAGCTGGGGTTACTCGAACTGGCACAGAGCCGTCTGATGGATATCAAAAAGGGAGAAACCCTGGACATCAAGCAGAGGATCTACCTCGGCGAGCGCGCCGATGTCGCTTCATCACTGGACCAGATTTTTCGTGGACCGGTGATAAGCGGTTCAGTTGCACTGCCTGAGGCGATGATTCATATCCGCGACCGTAAGGGTACCCCCTTAAACATTGCAAAAATCGAAAACGGTGTCTTCACTGCCCGATTACCACAAGACGCCCGGGAGATATCACTGTCGGTGCACAGCGCCAGCGGAATAGATTCAACTACTGACATCAATCTGACCGCAACCGACACGCAAGTGGGCCACTTGCCCCATGCGCCCCCGGCATTTGTGGAGCTGCCCTCCTCCGGCCCGATGCGACTCATTTTTCTGGGTAAGGATGGCACACCTGACCCGGACTTCAATGACAATTTGCTGAATTTCACTCTGGATGGACAAGCCGTCAAGGAAGTACAGGCGGCCAATTACATCTCGCTGGCTGGTATAGAAAGCGACCCGCGCACCGTTGCACTGAGGCCGGGGAAATACCGACTACTGGCAACTCGCGGCATGGCGTATGGCGTCACTGAAACCGAATTTTCGCTAAAGTCCGGCGACAGCCTGGCCCTGGACATTGCGACACCGATGCGAGAACTGGCTATCGAGGGCTGGAAATCAGCCGACTTGCATGTTCACTCGGCACCCAGCTTCGACTCCTATATGCCTACTGACGAGCGCCTGCGAGGCTTCGTCGCCCAGGGCGGCGACATCATGGTAGCCACTGAGCACAACGTGCTGGTTAATTATCAGCAGGATGTCGATAGATTGGGACTGTCCAATCAACTCAAAACCGTTAATGGCATTGAGTTGACCGGCATGGCACGGACGGCCGACACCCCATTCACCAACGGGCACCTGAACATTTTTCCCTTGTCCGCCAAACCGGAACAATTTGCTGGTGGCCTGCCCCCTCATGAAGGCAGACGTCTGCGCAGTCTTTACGGCGACATTCAAAAGACCTTTGGCACCGCGCTGCGACAACTCAATCACCCCAGAGTATCCGACCCACTGGACACAGAGGGAGACAACGCCTATTTCGATCATCTTCTGAACGGTCAAGCCTACAACCCCGAGCAGCCACTGGAGAGCGATGACAACCGTTCACTCATTGAGCCAGATCCGACTAACGGGCTTCGAGATCTGGATTTTGATCTGCTGGAAATCGCCAATGGCAACGATTTTGCCAGCTATGAAATAACCCGACGGGACTGGTTTTCACTGCTGGCCCAGGGCGAAAAGATTGTTGCCAGCGCCAATAGCGACAGCCATGGCAGCCGGCAACTCATCGCTATGCCGCAAAACTATGTCAAAATGGCCCAGCCATACAGTGAGGCCGCGTTCGTCCAGGCCGTCAAAAAGGGCCAAATGATTGGCACCAGCGGCCCGCTTCTTGGGGTTTACGCCAGTACCTCTAACAACTCCCACATTGCACTGGGCGAAACCATCAATCAGCCGGACTTTACCCTCCACGTGACAATCGAAGCAGCTAGCTGGGTTCCCGTCGAACAGCTCACGGTGTTCGTGAACGGCAAGGTTTACCTGCAACAACCGGTCAGCGCAGGTATTGAGTTAGCGTTTCCCATCACCACCCAGAGCCCCGGGTTTGTGACAGTAGAGGTGACGGGCACTGCGGACCCACTGTACGCAGCGATAGCGCCCGGGTTCACCCCCTTTGCTTTTAGCAACCCCATCTACATCGACAGCGGCAAAGAGTAACGCACTACACAGTCTCGCGTTGCCACCGGCACTGGTATTTACGATAATACCCGCCTCTATCAATCCAAAAGGCCTCTTATCATGGCATCCCTGCAAGATCAGCTTCTGAAAGCCGGCATTGTCGACAAGAAAAAAGCCAAGGAAATCAACAAGGAAAAGCGCAAAAAGGCCAAGAAACAGCCCAAGGGCTCTGTACAACTCGATGAAACCAAAGAGCAAGCCAAACGCGCACTGGCGGACAAGGTTGAGCGAGACAGGGAGATCAATCGCCAGCAACAGGCGACCGCTGAACAGAAAGCCGTGCACGCCCAGATCATCCAGCTCGTCAACATGAACCGCATCAGCCGCCAGAATGGCGATATCGCCTACCAGTTCAGCGATGGTAAAATCATCAAAAAGCTCTATGTCACCGCAGAGCTACAAAGCCAATTGATTAAAGGCAAGATTGCAATAAGTAAACTGGGGGAAAGTTTCGAACTGGTACCCAGTGCGATTGCAGAAAAAATCCGTCAACGCGACGAGAGCATCATCGTCCTTCAGAATAGCAATGAAAAATCTGAGGTCGACGAGGACGATCCTTACGCGGATTACCAGATCCCCGATGACCTGATGTGGTAGCCATTCAACGGCTGAAAACAGTCGCTCCGTCCTTGATCGTCTCAAGGACGAGGATGTCCTTAATCGCCATGGGGTCGACTGTTAGAGGGTTTTCAGCAAGCACCACAAAATCGGCCCTCTTACCGACCTCGATTGAGCCCTTGCTGCCCTCCTCAAAATACTGGTAGGCGGCATCCAGCGTCATGGCTTTGATGCCCTCCATTACCGTGGCGCGCTGATCAGCACCCAGAACTACGCCACTGCGCGTCACGCGAGTGACGGCGGACCACAGCAGGCGCATCATATCCGGCGGCACCACAGGTGTGTCATTGTGGACGGTATAGCGCAGGCCCTTGTCCTTACTTGACCGCAGAGGACTGATACGCGAAGCGCGCTCCACGCCAAATACCGAATCACGATGCCAGTCACCCCAGTAAAAGGTGTGGGCGACAAAATACGAGGGGACAATCCCAGCTGAAATCATCTTGTCAATCTGGTCTTCACGGACCGTTTGCGCATGAATCATCACCGGGCGACGGTCGGCTTTGCCCAGTTTTTCGTTGGCGGCACTCACCGCATTGATCAGCTGATCAGCAGCGGCGTCTCCATTGGCATGTGCCAACAGTGGCACACTGTTGCTGAAGGCATAGTCGACAAAACCGGCCACCTGCTCATCTTTCAAGGTTGGGTAACCGGCGTAGTCTTCCGGCTGACCGTGTGGAACATGTAGGTAGGGTTTGGTCATCCACGCCGTTTTACCCTGGGGCGAGCCGTCGAGCACCAGCTTAATCCCACCGACACGAAAATGATTGTCGTACTGACGCGACGGGGGAAATTTCTCCAGTTGACCTTCCATGTAGGGCGCATAGGGGAAAGTGACGACATCCAGATACAGCAACCCCGCCTCTGCGGCCGACTGCAGCAAGTCGATTTCATTGCCCGTTGAGGCACCGTCCTGGACGGTGGTAATCCCGTTGCTGGCATAATAGGCCTGTGTTTTCGTCATCAGGCCAAGCGCCGCTTTTTGTTCCATCACTGGCATTATCTTAACCACCAGGCCAAACGCCTGTTCCTCCAGAACCCCATTCGGTTCGCGGCTATCGGGCATGCGCCGAATCACGCCCCCCTGTGGGGCAACGGTATCGGCCGTGATCCCCGCTAAAGCCAACGCGCGGGAATTACAGGTAACAAAGTGTCCCGATACATGTTGAAGCACTATTGGGATTTCGGTGGAGACTTTATCGAGGTCCTCGCGGGTGGGATGGCGCCCCTCAACCAGCAGCGACTCGTCATAACCCCACGCGGTTAGCCACGGCGCATCGGGCATTAACTCCCGGTGGGCTCTTAGTAGTGCCAGAATATCGTCTATGGTTTTCGCGCTTCCCACCGGCGGCGATGATATATTCGCCGAGGCCTGCATCTTATTAGTCATGGTGATATGACCATGGGCATCAATAAATCCGGGCATCAGCGTTTTCCCTGCAAGATCCCTGATCTCGAGCTTGTCACCCGACACCGCCTCTACAGCAGAGCGCGAACCCACAGCCAGAATCATGCCGTCCCGCACGGCCACCGCTTCAGCTGAGGGTTGGGCCTCATCAACAGTGACAATATCGGCATTGATGTACAACGTCGTCAGAGAGGCCGTCTCTTCAGGAAAGACCTGCGCCTCTTGGACAACCGCTTCAACAGGTTCCTTGCTGCAGCCAGCCAGGGCCAACAGCGACACGGACATCGTCAGACAGAACTGCTTTGTATTCATTCGCTATATTCCTTGTAAACGGATCCAGAATCCTTCGTCGCACGGTTGTATTGGAAAAAATCATGCCGTATGTTCTGAACCCTATTCAGAAACAACGCCAACAGACTACAGGATTAACACAGTGAACAACAATCGTGACGGCTGGCAACGGCTTCTAGAGCAACTGGAACGCCACACGGCATTCGCCCAGGGCATGGGCGGAGAGGAGAGGATTGCCCGACAACATAGCCGCGGGCGACTGACTGCCAGAGAGCGCATCGCCGCGTTGTGCGATGAAGGCAGTTTTAATGAGTATGGCGCACTCGCAGGCGCCTGCCATCCCGGTGGAGAGCCCCCGCTGGCCGGTGATGGGGTGGTGGGCGGCACCGGCAGGATAAATGAACGAAGTCTCGTGGTCATCGCCGAAGACTTCACTGTCAAAGGTGGTTCCATTGGCCATCCAAATGCAGCCAAGCGGACACGCCTCGTACGCCTTGCCCTGGAGCAAAAGTTACCGCTGGTACTGATGTTGGACGGTGCCGGCGAACGCGCCAGTAACCAGACCGAACGCTACCCCAATACGCCGGGAGACCTCCAACTCGTTGCCGACCTTCAGGGCAAGGTACCTGTCGTCACCCTGGTACTGGGCACTTCGGCAGGCCACGGCGCCCTCACCGGAATGTTCGCAGATTTGATTGTCATGTCGGAGGGCTCCGCGATGTTTACCGCTGGACCGCCATTGGTACAGGCGTCACTGGGCATAGAGGCAACACCAGAGGAACTGGGCGGCGCTGTAATGCATACGACCCTGAGCGGCGTGGCACACAACATGGGTAAAACCGAGGAAGACTGCTTTGCCATGGCACAGTATTTCCTGTCTCTGCTACCGAGTCGTGCCGGTGAGCCGATTCCCGAAAACCGCGAAGCCCCAGCGGCCAAGAAACGCGTGGTGGACCGATTACTCGATATCATTCCCCCCCAGGCCAATCAAGCCTATGATATGAGTCAGGTCCTCCATGAAATCGTTGATAGCCAGTCTTTGTTCGAGCTCCAACCCGGCTATGGCCGCAACATTATTACCGCAATGGCCCGCATTGGCGGAATACCCTGCCTGTTGGTCGCCAATCAACCCACCGTACAGGCCGGGGCCATTACGGTGGACGCTGCAGAGAAAGCAGCGCACTTCATGGCCGTCGCCCACACATTCGGCCTCCCCCTGGTCACTCTGTTGGACAACCCCGGCGTCATGCCTGGCCCTGCTGCTGAGGCCTCAGGTGTTTTGCGAGCCGCGGGTAAAATGTTCCAGGCCCAACGACGCTACCGGGGTAAAAAAGTCGTCATCACCCTGCGTAAAGCCTTTGGCTTTGGTAGTTCAGTCATGGGAATGAACCCCTGGGACCATCAGGCGATAAGCCTCGCCCTACCCTCAGTCAATCTCGGCGGTGTGCCCGCCATCGGCGGTGCCGAAGCCGCCAGAGCGAGTGCCGAAGAGGCATCACACATACTGGAGCTCCAATCCGGTGCCTGGGTACCTGCAGATTCGATGGCTTTTGATAAGGTGATTGACCCGGCACAATTGAGGAACGAAGTGATAGCTGTATTGCATCGCTAGCATCGGCTGTACTCCATCAAAGTTCGCGGAGTATTGATTGACACAGCTGACCAGAATCGGGATGCTGACCAGCGCGCTGTGATATACAGCAATAGCAATTTTTTACCAGGAGAATACGATGATCGGATACGTAACAATAGGCGTCAATGACATGGAAAAGGCCAAGGCCTTTTATACCGAGCTGTTGGCTGATCTAGGCGCTTCTTTAATCATGGACATGGGACGCATCGCATTCATTGGTACGGGTGCAGATGCGCCCATGCTGGGAATTTGTGTGCCCTTTGATGAGAATGACCCTCAGCCCGGGAATGGCAATATGGTGGCCATCAACCCCGGATCGAAAGAAAACGTCGACAAGCTCTATCGCAAAGCTCTGGAATTGGGTGCCACCTCCGAAGGAGAGCCAGGCCAGCGCATTGACGACGTCTTTTACGGTGCCTACTTTCGCGATCCTGACGGAAACAAAGTCGCCTTCTTCCAGTTTGGTTAGCTATCGCGCGGCTTAACGACACGGTGGCGTACATCTCTGGGAGAGGCGCCACCGTCCAACGACTAAATACTCTCGATATGCTGTAAATACTTCATCTGCCAATGCCCTACATCGGCATCTTCATCCCTGCCACCGCGCTCACCGTCTGCACCCAGGGTCAGCAGTTTGAATGTGCTCTTAATTCCGCCCATGCCTGGCCCGGTATACTCGTAGGCTCGGCCCCAGGGATCCACAGGAACCTCGGTCAAGTAGCCACCATCCGCTAGCGGACCTGATTTCTCTCTGCCGGAACCGGCTCCCACCAGGGAGCTCAGACCCGAGCCTGATGTGGGATAGCTGTAGTTGTTGGCGTGATACTGTTCGAGGGCGCCAACCAGTAGAGCGTAGTCAGCTTCTATGCTCTGTAAGCTTTCTGATTTGACAGCGGCATTGATACCTGTGGTTTGATAGAGTGCAGCCGCAGGGTCTTCAGAACAAAAAAACGTTTCATCATCGATAGACGGCCGCGAGTATAAAATGTCATCCCGGAAAATGAATGGATGAAAATCAACACCACTGGTCCAGCTACCGATGATCTGAGCTTCGCCACACACCACATTTCCAGGATAGGTGTTTACCCCTCGATAATAGACTTCCTCCTTGACACCCACCGTAGACTCCACCGCTTCCTTGGCCACATCCACCTTGTTTGCTGCGCAGCCCAGAGAAACCAATATTACAATAAGTACTGAAATCCACTTCACAATCGCAATCCTCCCGGGACCCTGTATAGTTTGGGTTGATTATCGCGGACCGATGGCCCCGGGGCAATACCGAGATGGCAGACATACTCCCATTCAAAAAAACTTCTCTAAAGGACAAACACAAAGGTAAAACCTTGTGTAAACACGGACATCATAAGTGGGTAACGGACAATTCAAAGCAGTTTGACGTCAAAGAGGGTAAATTGGTGACAATTTATCGCTGCTCTCGCTGCAGCAAGACACGCGTAAAAACACACTGACGTTTAATGAGGTATAGAGTCGAACAATGGAGCTGATTGTTTTCGATCTGGATGGCACCCTGCTCAACAGGGACTCCGTCATTTCCAATTACACACGCGACACCCTAAGCTTGCTTCGAGATCGCGATATAGCCTATACCGTGGCAACGGGCAGAACGCTACATGCCGCGAGTAAGCTACTGGAGGGGCAAAATTTCACTCTGCCCCAAATCTACAAAAATGGTGTCATGATCTGGCACCCCCGAGAAGACGCCTACAGCCACAAATATCTGCTGACTGAGAGCGAAGTCAGACAGGTTCTCCAAGCTTTTTTCGAACAAGGGGTCACGCCCTTCGTTTTCACCCTGGAGGAAAACAACCGGCATGCCGTCTATCACCCGCCTATCCAGAGCGAGGCGGAGGTACGATTGGTCGAGGAGCTAAGCATAAATCGTGGTTTACCCATACTGCCACTCTCAGAGCTACCCGGTGGTGTAGAGATTACCAATATCAGCGCCCTCGGGCCAAAATCAGCCATTGATCAAGTGACCTCCCTGGTAGCGACAGAAGATCACCTCGTGGCCTACCGTGGTGTGGGTTTGAAGAGCAGCGATGTCTACTGGCTGGACATTCATCACAGCGAAGGCAGCAAAGGCGCGGCTATTTCGCAGTTAAAACGCGACCTGGGCGTCAGTCGTGTCATTTGTTTTGGAGACAGCGACAACGATCTCAGCATGTTCGAACAGGCGGACGAAGCTTACGCGCCTGAAAACAGTATCCCGGACGTCAAGGCCGCCGCCACCAAGGTCATCGGCCATCACGACGAGGATGGCATCGCCCGATTCCTGAGGCAAAGATTTGCGCTGTAATCGCTCTGCCTCAGTTTTTCGGCTTTAACCCCATCCCTGGCTGCCATCGTTTCGCGCATAGTTGAACCAGTACTGAATATCTTCCGCCAAGCCACCGTCTCAAGGGAAATCCATCTGGCGCCCGCGAACATCGGCGCTATGATGAGGAAATACCACTCAGACATGTTAGCGAGCGAGACCCATGAGCAGCACACCCAGCAACAAAGCGATCGTCACTGAGTTTTTTGAAGCACTAAATGCCGGAAATATAGACGCCGTTTTCGGTGCCTACGCCGAAGATGGCCACCTACAAACGATGGGAAATACACTGATTTCCGGCCAATTTGACAGAGACCAGATCGCCGCCTCCGTCGGCGGGATATTTGACGTATTCCCCAAAGGCCTCAAGTTTACCGTGCAGGATATGGTCGCGGAAGGCAACAAGGTGGCGGTAGAAGCAGAAAGCGAGGGCGAACATATTTCCGGCCAGACCTACAGTAATGAATACCATTTTCTGTTCGAGTTTCGCGATGGCAGGCTGGTCAAGCTGAAAGAATACATGGACACTGAGCTGGTTACCGATGTTCTTTGCGGTGGCCAGCGACCACCCTTTGGTACCTAAAAACAGGGAGAACGACATGCAACGACGAGAATTACTCAAGGCAACCGCGGCGGGTACAATGGCCACTCTGGCCACCAGCCTCCTCTCCAACCAGGTCCTGGCAGCCTCGGGAGGGAAAGCAAGCAGTGAAGCCGCCGAAGCCCTGGCTGAACTGCAGAAAACCCTGGACGACCTGGAAGCCAGCTTTGCCACAGACGCATTCAAATTGCGTACCCCACAGGATTTTGCCGAGGCTAGACGCGTCACCTTGCACGCCCTCTTACACGGCGTGGAAGCCTGGCTGGAAGCGGACGCCGCCCGCCCTTATTTCACCCTTTTTATCCACCAGCACAAGAAATTACTGGGCGACAACCCGGATTCCCGATACTACTCCGCGGTCATTGACGACCAACACAGCTACCGTATACGAGGCAATTTGGCGGACGCAACCTACACCAGCTTTACGATCGAGCTCGGTGAGGGTACCGATGGGGACGGCATTGGCTCGACCATCAACGACACTCAGTTCAAGGCGGACGAAAACGGCGACTACGAAATCGTGCTCAGCAAAGAGAAAGTGGCCGGCAACTGGATGGCGCTGCCCAAGGGTACCCGCAGTGTCACCTCTCGGCATTACTACGAACGCAAGCTGAGCATTAACAATGACCGCCTGCACCACATCCCGCTGGATATCGAGAACCTGTCGCCACCAGCGGCGCGCAAGCCTCCCAATGACAGTGACATCGCCGCCGGCATTCGTCGTGTCGCCCGATTTGTAAAAGGCAATGTGGTGACAATGCGTGACGAGAATAGCCCAGCCTGGGTGTCGCGTGTACCCAACCAGTTTGTGCCACCGAAAAAGGATGACACACACCAGGCGATAACCTATGCGGCCAAGGACAATGTCTACGCCATGGCGCCTTTTGTACTGGGGCCCAAGCAGGCACTCGTGATCCGCGGTCGCTTTCCCCGCAGCCGCTTCTCCAGCCTCGTACTGTTTAACCGGTTTCTTCAGACATTCGATTACGAAACCCGGACCATCTCATTGAACCGGGCGCAAACGGTACTTAAAGAGGATGGATCATTCGAAATGATTATCGCCCATGAGGACCCCGGCCGAGACAACTGGCTCGATACCGAAGGCCGGCCCTACGGGATTATGTTCTGGCGCTTTCAGCTGCCCGAGGGCCCGATTGAGCCACTGGAAACGGAAGTCATCACACTGGCATAACCCGGACCGAGGGTTTTTGTTCAGGGGGTAGCACCCATCGGGCAGCCGCCTTCCTTCAGGCCCATAACCCAACGCAGTGCGTCTTCCAGCAATATTCTGTGTTCAGCCTGATCAAAGGCCTCGGCAGTATGCCCCAGCGCTGAGTAAAGACTACGCCCCTCTCCCACGCAATTCGTCCACACGACCGGGTGGTCACCCATGCTTAGGTCTCTTTCGTTACCCATCATCTTTTGGACCGGGGAATAGGAGTCCTCATCCAGCACCGCCAGGACATCAAAATTATTGGCCCTGGGGCTGACTTCCCAGGAGTACCACTCCTCGGTGTGCTTCCAAATATTGGGCAAACGCTGAACTACAGGATGCTTGGGAGATTCCATGACAACCGTTGCCTGCTGGAATTGAGGCCCCATAATATGTGCCGTGAATTTCGCGCCAATTAGATTATCCATGTACCAGCCCCAGGCCGCGTGAGAACCGTCTCCGGCCGCATGTATTCCGACCCATCCGCCGCCCGCTTCCAACCAGGACTGGAAAACCTGTTCCTGATCCACGCTCAACATATCACCACTGGCGTTGAGGAAAACCACCGAGTCAAACCGCGCCAGGTCCTGTTCGTTAAAAACCGCACCATTTTCCGTCATAAACACTTCCCAGCCATTGGCATCAGAAAGCGCTTTTAGCGCCCTGGTGCCGCCCTCGATACCATCGATATGGCGAAAGCTGTTGGTTTTGCTGAAAACAAGCACAGCCGGAGAGCCCATCTCAAGCGGCAGCCTAGGTGCAACCGTGTCGTGTTCGGATGAGGGAAAAAACACACTCCAAGCACCTGAAAAACGCAAAAGGGCCAGCGAACCGACAAGCAGTAAGGCGATCAGTATCACCAGCCACATCAGCAATTTTTTCCATAGCGCGGTTTTTACAGCCATTATTCCCTCGAGGTATCTATTTCCAGTAGGCGGCAACTATACCATCATTTTGTCGCCGAAAATCCCCCGGCCGGACCAGTCAGGGGAACCGGGAGAAACTTTCGAGGCCCTCTTGTATAGCGCCAGATGCCGGTGCAGACTGTGCGCCTGATATGACACACGGTACAAGGCGCGGGAGCTGACACATGCTGGATGAAGTCAAAGATTACTACGGAACTACCCTGCAGGGCTCCGACGACCTCAAGACAGATGCCTGCTGCACCCTGGACCAACCCCCTGCCTACCTGAAAACCATACTTGGCAAGATTCACGATGAGGTCATGATGCGTTACTACGGCTGCGGCCTGGTGGCGCCGGAACAATTAAAGGGCCTGCGCATACTTGATCTTGGCAGCGGCTCAGGCCGTGATGCCTATGCATTATCAGCGCTGGTAGGCGAGTCGGGCAGTATTGTCGGTGTGGACATGACCGAGGAACAACTCGCCGTTGCCAACCGCCATATCGACTATCACAGGGACGCGTTTGGCTATCAACAAAGCAACGTGGAATTCCACAAAGGTTACCTGGAAAACCTGGCTGAGCTCGGCTTTGAGGACAACAGCTTTGACATCATCGTTTCCAATTGCGTCATAAACCTCTGTGCCGACAAGGAAGCCGTACTCCGCGAGGCCTTTCGCGTGCTGAAACCGGGTGGCGAGTTGTATTTTTCAGATGTCTATGCTGATCGCAGAGTCCCTGAGGAGCTAGTAAAGGATCCAGTACTGTACGGGGAATGCCTCAGTGGCGCCCTGTACTGGAATGATTTCATCCATTTGAGCAAGTCGGCGGGCTTCACCGATCCAAGATTAGTGGAAGATCGCCCTCTGGGCATAGAGAATGCGGAGATTGAGGCGCTGATTGGCCACATCAACTTCTATTCGGCCACCTATCGCCTGTTCAAAATTCCACAACTGGAGCCCTCCTGTGAGGATTATGGCCAGGCCGTTATCTATCGGGGCTCAATCGAACAACACGCCGACGCGTTCGAATTGGACAAGCATCATCGTATGAAAACAGGAGAGCTCTTCCCGGTCTGTGGCAATACCTTACTGATGCTGCGAGAAAGCCGCTTTGAAGAGCATTTCGAACTCATAGGCAATTGGGATACCCACTACGGAATCTTCGCCGGCTGTGGCACCCCCATACCGTTTGCCCAGGAAAACAAGGGGACAGAAGCCCCCTGCTGCTAGCGTACCTCGCCACTCGTTATTTCGCGCCGTCGAACCAGTCCTCAAAACCAAAAGATGTGGACGGGCCAATGTGCATTTGCTCCAGTACCCCATGGCCCACCTTGTTGCCACAAGTCGCCTTAACAATCTGCTGGATGTGAATATTTTCCAGCGCCAGAGGGTCCAGTTCACTGTCTTTCCAGCTCTCTCCAGCGATTGCGAGCTCACCATGCCACTTACCGTGCCCCCATTCCGGGTGCTGGTAACCCAGCCCCTTCATACGGTGAACCAGCACCGGCTCGAGCTTGATTTCCAGACTTTCGCCTGACCGGTCCCTCATGGTAATTACCGCTGACTCAGCGCGGCGAGTTCCGGGTATCAACTTGATCTGGTGATCCACTTTGCCCTGCCAGATGTTGCCCTGTGGATCCGTCGTTCCCGGAATATCTTCCCGGTTTGCATAATGGGGAAGAAAGGCCTGGTCAGTGTGCCATTGATTACCCTGACCATCCTCGAACAGACCCGCCAGACTGCAGTGGTCGTCCCAGTGAATGGGGGCCCAGCAAAAGTGAACCGCCTGGAAGGTGTCCAGCGGCGCCCCCCCTGTATAGGCATCACCGACCGGCCGAATACCCCAGGAACGATCCTTGAGGCCGAAGGTATTGCGGCCGTCAACTTTGAGTACCTTACCGTCATAGCGGATTTCACCCTCCCAGAAACCAAACTGGTCCAGGCGCGTTGCATCCATCACCACGTGACGCTCGTTCATCAGCGTCTGGCGCCCTTCCTCTATGCAGGCAGTGCGCGGTGTAAAAACAAGATCACACTCGATACCCGTTTCATTCGCTGAAATGGTCACGCGATGGCGCCCCATGGGCTCCAATATCTGCAGTGCAAAGGGACCAACAGTGGTATCTGTCGGCTCCTGTGGCGCGCGTCGAGAGCCGTGAAAGGCATATTGCTGCCCATCTATGGCCAGACTCAGGCTACAATCCATAATTCCAAGGTTTGGATAACGGCACAGGGCAACCCCGAAGTAAAAGCTTCCATCGCGTGCATGCCCGTTATACCAATAGCGATCGTAGGTAAAACGGTCACTGGTGGCCGTGTGGAAAATGGGCTGGGCTGTTTGGTGAATAGGATAATCGTCAAATTTGGATAACATGTTTATAACCCTCGTGAACGCTCAGTTAGAGGAACAGAATGAGGCAAACTCGCTCAATGATACAGCGCCTCGGGAATACTGCCTGTCGATCGTATAGCATAGCAAACCACCGTGACTGAGATAGATCATCCGGGAAAGGCAAGAAAAGGAACACTGTATGGTTAAACGCTGGTATAAAAAACCCTGGCTATACGCCCTGCTCCCTATCGCCCTGCTGGCGATAGTCGTACTGCTGCACTCTCCGAGTAACGAGGGCCCCTGGAAACCCGAGCAGAGGCGGACCGCCTTCGCCCGTCAGGAAGGACGATCCCTGATTGTCCACAATATCCGGGATTTTCGCTATGACCGCCGAGGCGCAGCGATCCGTTCCCAGGAGTACCTGGACAAGCGCTATGATCTGGATGAACTGCAAGGGATCTGGTTCGGGCTGTCACATTTTGGTCCCTACGGTTTAGCCCACTCTTTCCTCAGCTTTGAGTTTGGCCCGGGGCAATACCTGGTATTGTCGGTGGAAGCGCGACAGCGCCCCGGTCAACACTATCAGCCCGTCATGGGCTTGCTGCGCAAATATACAAAGATCTACGTTGCTTCGACAGAACAGGATGTCATTGGCGTCCGATCGCAGCTGCGGGGCGAGCGCGTACTGCTCTATCCGGTGGTCAAGGACGGGAATTCCACCGCAGAGGAATTACTGCTGGCACTGATTGACGACATGAATGCTTTGCATGAACAACCCGAGTTTTACAACACCCTGCTCGATAACTGCCTGACCAATCTCTTGAAGCACTCTACCAGCTTTGAGGACATTTCCGCCGTAGACTTAAGGGTCTTGCTACCTGGCCACACGGATCGCCTCACCTATGCCCTGGGCACGACGCCAAATACGATGTCCTTTGATACCGCCCGCAATATGGCAACCGTTGATCCCAGCCTTACCGCCATTGACGACGATGACTTCTCTGACCGGATTCGCTGCGGTTGGCACGGCTACGGCAAGCTGCAATTTCCCGCCTGCCGGTAGTCGCTGACAATGCAGTAGGATTTAGCGAGAAGTATATGTATACATCTGTATACTTTTTTGCAATAGTACACCTTCACAATGCCTGGTTTTATCCATCAGGCATCTACCCAGGAGATTGACGATGGCTCAGGCCGAACAAGAGCTGCCCCCCATAGAAGCGATATTCAATCCACATTCAAAAGAGTACCTGGTAGACCCCGTGCCCGCTTGCCTGGAGTTGGCTCGCCGGGGCAAACTCGTGTGGTTCGAACCCTGGCAGTCCTGGATCATGACACGGATGCCGGACATCATGGCCTGCTGGAAAACGGAGTACCTGTCTTCTGACTTTTACGACTGGGAGTTTGCCCCTCCCCGACCACCGCAGGATGAGTGGAGCAACTTTGAACGCGCCATGATAGGTCACAGCCTACTGGCTGACCACGACCACCACAGATTGGTGCGCAGAGTAACCGCACCGGCCTTTTCCAGAAATGTGGTCGACAAGATCCAGGCCAGCATTAAACCGGATGTCGAGAAATTGTTCGATGACCTGGGCCAACCCGAATACTTTGACTATAAGGACAAAATCGCCCAACACATTCCTTTTATTTCCATTACCCGGATGGTCGGTATACCGGAAAAATACTGGCCTGAAATCAAACAGGTCATCCTAACCTTTACCGAGGCCTGGAACCCGACCATCTCGGACGAACAGCGTGAATGTGCACGTCAGGACAGTAACCGCGCGATCGATATTATCAAGGAAGTCATCGCTGAGCGGCGCAATGCACCGGAACAGGACGATTTCCTCAGCACCCTCCTGAAAGTAGAAGAAGAGACGGAGGGCTTTGAAGAGTGGGATGTTATCACCCTGATACTGGCTCTTATTGGCGCCGGAGCCGACACCACCCTGGTGGCCCAACAGTGGTCGGTCTACGCCTTGCTAAAGAATAAGGATCAAGTCGAGCAAGCGCTGGCAACACCGGACAGTTTCGCCAACGCTTTCAGTGAAATCAACCGCTGGGGTGTCTCTTCAAAGATGGGTTTTGCCCGCTATGCCCCGGAGGATATGGATATACTTGGGCAATCGGTTCGCAAAGGGCAAATGGTTCTGATGATGCCGCACTTGAAGGACTACGACCCGGATTATTACGATGACCCCGAAACCTTTGACGTCAATCGCACCTTTGACCCGGATGTCCTCTTCGGCTATGGGCCGCGTTTTTGCATCGGTGCCGCACTGGCGAAACGGCAGCTGTACTTAACCCTGTGCGAACTGTTCAAACGCTTCCCGAATGTTGAATTGGCTGAAGAACCCGAGAAAGACGAGAGCGACCACAACGCCGTGGTATTTAAAACCTTAAGGCTGAAAACCAATTGCGGTTGACGAAAGTACCGGGCAACACATTTTTCGCCTTCGCGCACTGGTATCGGCCGGGTTTAGGGCATAGAATCAGCATCGCAAAAATAAATTAAACATGGAGTTCGAAAAATTATGGCTACAATCAATCTAAAGACTGTGTTGGCTATTGGCCTGTCAGCAGTCATCACTTACCTGCCCTTCAGTGCACAGGCCGAAGAAAGCGCGGATACCGCCTCAAAAGAACGCGTGATGTCCATTACCATCGATGCGGAGATAACCCATATCGACCCTGAGACCCGCGAGTTGACGCTGAGAAGCCCAATGGGCGACCTTGTCACCATGACCGCTGGCGACCATATTGAGCGCTTCGCAGACTTTGCCGTGGGTGATGTCGTATCAACCACGTATATCGCGTCACTTGAAGGTGATGTGCGTGAGCCCACCGAAGCCGAAAAAGCTGAGCCCTGGGTTGAACTTGATGGCGCAGCTTTAGCCGGCGACGATGCGGATCCCGGCGCCATGGTTGGCCGCGTAATTCAAGCTGTCTGCACCATCGAGGGCATGAACCGTTTGACCGGCACCGTGATGGTATTGGACCCACGGGGCAAGTATCACGTCATCGGCGATGTAGAGCCTGAAAAAATGGAAGGTGTCACTCTGGGCACAACAGTGGTACTGGTCTACACTGAAGCCATGATTGTCACCTTGGAAAAGAAAGAGACAGCCGCTGCTGAGTAAGCAATAAATAACCGGGGCACCCTTCCCGGTCAATACGAGGCGGCTTCACAGACTGTGAGCCGCCTTTTTTTATTCCAGGCGATAGACTCGCTTGGCCGTGCCACTGAACAGGGCCTCTTGCTCTGAATCACTGTAGCGCGATGCGATTTTCTTGAAAGCATTCCAAAGGATAGGGTAGGCAATTGATAGCTTATCCACCGGAAAATTGCTCTCGAACATGCAACGATCGGGTCCAAAGCACTCTATCGTGTGGTGGTAGTAATCCGCCTGGGCATCGACAAACTCATCAGAACTCGGCGGGGTTGCACGCCCCATCCAACCAAAGCCATTGTCTGGCATCGCCATTCCACCCAGCTTCGCTACGACATTGTCTTGTCGGGAGAGTGTCTGTATGTCCTCCTGCCAACTTTTGAATATTTCCTGGCGCTGGCTGGCGTAAGGACCCACACCCAGAGGCGTGCCAAAATGGTCCAGGATCATCACCGTGTCAGGTGCAGCCTGAGAAAGCGCCAGAAACTCTTGATTTTGAAAGTGATAATGCCAGCTCTCATAGCTGAGCCCGGAGGCTCCCAGGGTTCTGACACCCGACTGAAATTGGGGGTTAGCATAAAGATCCCTTGGGGAATGTCCGGCTATCATCAGGTCAACATCGTCCGGGGCACAGGTCAGAGCATGGCGAATCCCCCGGAACCTGCCCTCTGCCGCCGCCACGTGTTCTGCCAATACCTCTGACAGTGCCTCGTGACGTAAGTCCGCGTGACCGACAATGGCCGCTATCACCGCACCGCCATCCAACTCACTGCGCCTGGCAAGTTCGACAAAGAATTCGGTTTCTCCCACTGGCTGTAAGTGTCGGGGGCCGGAAGTGCGATACTCTGCACCGCATTCGATAAAAACAGACTGCCGAATATTGTGGCCAGCGCCCGTGTCCAATCGAAAATCCTCCAGTAAATAGGGATCCAGACCGGCGTGACGCCACAGATGATGATGGGTGTCGATTATCTCCCGGGACGGATCAATAATGTCTTCCTGGTGGAGTTGTAGCCAGTCTGCATGTGAAGAAAATTCGGCCATCGTTTATATTCTCCTGAAAAGCTAAAGGTCTCCGCGCACCGCTCGCGAAAAGATGTCCGCATACTGAGCCTCGGTGAGCAGTATCGCGTTGGTCGCAGCCGTAGGGTCCTCAACGGCCATCCGGGCTACCCGCTGTGTCCTGTCCAGATCAATACCGAGAGAAGCCAATGTAGGGGGGATGCCTATAGTTTCACGCAAGGCCAGCAACCAGTCCATGAAGCCTGAAAACGTCGACTGCGGCAGATCAAGATAGCGACCAAGCCGCTCTATACGCTCCTCAATCATGCCTTGATTAGCCACGAGGACATAGGGCATCAATATGGCATTCAATAAACCGTGATGCGCATCGTAAAGTGCGCCCAGCGGGTGCGCCAAAGCGTGCATGGCACCCAGGCCCTTCTGGAAGGCGGTTGCCCCCATCGACGAGGCGACAATCATCTGCATACGCGCAGTGACATCAGTGCCGTCGGCGACAGCCCGCGGCAGATACTCTTTGACCAGGCGTATACCTTCTACGGCAATGCCTTCAGCCATGGGGTGATAGCCTGAGGAACACAGCGCCTCAAGGTTATGGGACAAAGCGTCCATGCCAGTAGCGGCAGTTATGGACGGCGGCAGCCCTACTGTCAGCATCGGGTCAAGAATAACCTTTGAAGGCAATAATCTGGGATGGAAGATAATTTTCTTTTGCTGCCGTTGCTCATCCGTAATCAAGGCCGCTCGCCCTACCTCTGAACCCGTACCCGCCGTCGTCGGCACAGCAACAATAGGCGCTATGCCGGCCTCATCAATACTCAGCCAGTTATCACCCTGGTCCTCGAAATCCCACAGCGAGGCCTCTTGCCCGACCATCAGGGCGATAGCCTTGCCCGCATCCATGGCCGAACCACCACCAAAGGCGATGACCCCATCGTGGGCACCGGCCCTGAAGCTTGTCACGCCATCAATGACATTTTGACCATTGGGATTGCCCTTGATATGACTGAACAAGCCAGGTTCAAGACCGGCAGAACGACACAGTTCCAGTGCCGATTCGATCATCGGCAACAAGGCCAGCCCCGGATCTGTAACCAGTAGTGGCCTGCTTATCCCGAGGTTCAAACAGCATTCCGCCAGTTGTTCGATCGTACCGGCGCCCGCGATAATATTCGTGGGATAGTTCCAGTTCCCGCCAAGGCTGCTATCGCTCATAAGGCCCTCATGTCCACCGCTGATGCGGCATCAGATAATTTCGAAATAGCGTTGCAGTTCCCAGTCGCTGACGTGTTTGTGATACTCCCTGCCCTCCCATTCCCGGGTCGTGGCGTAGTGCTCAACAAACGCATCGCCAAAGAGTGACCGGGCCGCCGCCGAATCTCGCAGTATCGCCGCAGCATCGCCAATATTATTGGGCAACTTCAGCTCCGGTGGATGTGCCTGTGCATAAGCATTGCCCGTTACCATTGCCGTCGGTTCCAATTCGTTTTCTATGCCGTAGAGGCCGGAAGCCAGGGCTGCAGCCAGTGCGATATAGGGATTGGCATCAGCTGAGCCCAATCTGAATTCAAGGCGTTGGGATTTTTCGCTCCCCGGGATAAGGCGCAGCGCGGTGGTTCGGTTTTCACAGCCCCAGGTCGCGTCGGTAGGCGCCCAAAAGCCCGGCACCATTCTCGAGTAGGCGTTGACTGTTTGCGCGTACATAACAAGTAACTGAGGCATCAGCCGCTGCTGTCCCGCAAGAAAGTGCCGCTGCAGCTTACTCATGCCCATAGGCTGGGAGGCATCATAGAAAGCCGACCCGCCGTCACGCCTGTTTCGCAAAGACATGTGAATATGGCCGGATTGCCCCGGATAGTCGTTGGACCACTTGGCCATAAAGGTGGCCATCATATCCCGGCGCTGGGCCCAAACCTTGATGAAGGTTTTAAATAGCGCCGCTTTGTCCGCTGCAGCAGCCGCGCTGTCCACCGTAATGGCCGCCTCCAGAACGCCTGGGCCTGTCTCGGTATGCAAGCTCTCAATAGGAAAATCCATAACCTGTGCCAGATCCAAAATTTCCTTATACAAATCTGAATGCGTTGAATTCCTCAGCATCGAATAGCCAAAGAAACCCGGCGTGATGGGCGTCAAATCACGGTACCCCTTGGCGCGAATCGAATCCGGGGTTTCGTTGAAGAGGAAAAATTCGTATTCGAAGGCTGCATAGGCATCAAGACCCATGCCGGCAGCCTTATCCAGTATCCGGGCAAGTAAATTTCGGGGGCATATTGCAGCAGCAGTCCCGGTAAAATCGCACAGGAAGAGCAACATGTCGTCTTCGAATGGAACACTGCGGCAGCTGTCAGGCAAAACCCGTACAGGCGCATCAGGATAGCCTGTTTGCCACCCGGTAAATTCGACGCCCGGGTTCTCATAGAGCTGATCGTTCGAATCCCAACCCAACACCACGTCACAGAATGCAAAGCCGTTTTCCAACGCGGAGAAAAACTTCTCTCTGCTCATATACTTGCCACGCATGATGCCGTCTATGTCGAACAGACCCACTTTTACGTGCTCAAGCCCCCGTTCCTCAACGATGCGTTTGGCATCCTCAACGGTTTTTACTGATCTGGGATCAGTCATAGGCATTGCTCTTATATCAGGCTGATATAAAAGTGTACTCCAAAAACCGTCGTCTTATGAAGATCTATTCCGTATCAAATACTCTCGGCAGCCACCGGTGCATCGTGATGCCTACCCAGCCCAAGGATATTGGCCAAGGCGGGCAGGAGTATCAAGGCACCTACCATGTTCCAGAAAAACATGAAGGTCAGCAGCAACCCCATATCCGCCTGAAACTTGATCGGGGAATAAATCCAGGTCGCTACACCCGCTGCCAGCGCCAAACCCGTGAACGCGACAGCGGTACCGCTGGACTTCAGCGCTTCAAAGTACGCCTGTTGCAAAGAACAATCCTGGCGCAGGTAATGCTGCAGCGCATTGTAGATGTAAATGCCGTAATCCACGCCTATACCCACACCGAGTGCAATGACAGGCAGCGTGGCAACCTTTACACCGATGCCCAGAAGGGTCATCAGGGCCTGGCCCAATATCGAGGTCAGCATCAGGGGTAGAATAATGCAGGCCGTGATACGCAACGAGCGGAACGTCAAGAGGCACAGTATGATCACAACTCCATAAACCCATGCCAGCATCTTGTACTGGGCATCGGCGATCACAATATTCGTGGCTGCTTCAACACCGGCGTTACCCGCGGCCAATAGGTAGCGTATTTGTTCATTGGAGTGCTCAGCGGAGAAGGCTTCTACCGCGTTGACAACACCCGTCAATGTGTCGGCCTTGTGATCTTCCAGGAACAGAATAATCGGTACCATCGAACAGTCTGTATTAAGCAGACTGCTGGGCACCCGACTCAAGGAATTATTCAATATGTAACGATTACGGCTCACCGTATGCCACTTGGGGCTGCCCTCGTTCATGCCCATAATAACCAGCTTGGACACATCCACCAGCGACATCACCGACTGCACGCCAGGGACCTGCGCCATGACCCCCTGGAAATAGTCGATGGATGATATGGTTTCAAAACGACCACATTGTTCTGGTTCAGTTTCGACCATCACCACAAACACGTCGGTACTGCTGGAGTAGTTCTCACTGAGAAAGGCATTGTCCAGATTGTAACGTGCGTCAGGACGCAGTTCTGGCGCGCCAGGGTCCAGATCCCCGATCTTCTGCTGCTGCCCCAACATCAGTCCCGCACCTGCCAGTACGATGCTCACGGCGATAATCAGTTTAGACCGGCCAGGTAGTGCGCTACGAGAAATGATTAGCCAGTGATAAAATCCGCTGCGGCTCTTACGGTCACGGTAACGATGGCAACCCGGACTGATTCCCAGAAAAGACAGGACGATAGGCAGCAAAATCAAGTTGGTAAAAATCAAAATAGCGATACCGCTACTCGCCACCCAGGCCAATTCCTGTATAACAGGAATATCTATCACGCTCAGGGTAAAGAATCCCACACCGTCGCTTAGCAGCGCAATAAACCCAGGCTTGCTCAAGCGGACGAATGAAAACCAGGCCGCGTCTTTTTTGTCCATGCCATTGTGCGCATTGTAGCCAAAGCGATTAATGAGCTGGACTGAATGACTGATACCGACGGCAAAAATAAGAAAGGGCACCAGCATGCTGTAGGGATCAATGCCCATACCCAGGGTATGCAACATACCCAGCTGCCAGACCACCGCTATCGTAGAACACAGTAATGGGGCGAGCGTACACCAATAACAGCGACAGTAAATAAACAACATCACGGCCGTAATCAGGAAGGCAACAGCAAAAAATGCGCCCACCAGAACGGCCCCGTCTATCAGGTCACCGACCAATTTGGCAAAGCCGGTGATGTGAATTTTTATGGTATCGCTCTGGTATTTTTCGCGTATCTGCCGTTCGAGGTCCGCCGACAGTTGCTGGTAATCCAGTTTCTCCCCGGTTTCCGGGTCCACTTCAACCAGTGGCGCCAACACGATGGAAGACTTGAAGTTATTCGACACTAATCGACCGATCTGGCCCGATTTCAAGGTATTGTTTCGCAAGGCCTCAAGGCTGGCCTCACCGCCGTTGTAGCCGTCGGGAATAACAGAGCCACCCACAAAGCCCTCCTCTGTTACTTCCTGCCACCGCACATTGGGCGTCCAGAGTGACTGCAAACCGGAACGATCAACTCCCTTGACGTAGAAAACTTCATCGGTAATTTCTTGTAGTAGTTGTTGGAACTCCGCGGTGAAGATATCGCCCTCGGTGGTTTCAACCGTTATCCTGATCGAGTTACCCAGACCCGAGAGATCTGCCTTATTCGCCAGGAAGTTGACAATATACGGGTGTGAGACCGGGACCATTTTCTCAAAGCTGGCATCGGGCTTCAGCTGGGCGGATTGAAAACCAAAAAATGCGGTCAAGCCAAGGAAAATACACAACAACAGTCCACGATTGGCAAAAATGATGTTGGCGATCGCGGGACGAATCTTCCCATCTTCGGCCTCAAGTAAGGCACTGCGCTCGCTATTCATTGCACTGCACCAAAGGGCCGCTCAAGCCCCCCCATTCCAATGGCAAGCGTGCCAGACAGTTCATCACCGGCAACAGCTGAGAGGGTGTTTCTGGCGCCGGTGATTCGTCCCTGAAAAACACGGCCGCTGTTAACACTACTTACAATCGCACCGGCCGCCCCAACCAATACAATACTGTCGTCCCCAAGGCGTGTACCACCGTAAAGGCTGAGCTGCGGATCTTTCTCCACAACGACCTGTTCCCAACTGCGACCGGCATCTTCGCTGCGCAATATATTGCCGCGCAAGCCAAAGGCCAACACGGCTCGGTCTGCCGTGGTCACCAAACCAAACAAACTGCCATCATAACCCACATCCAGTTGCTCCCAGGTAACACCGTCATCTTGTGAGCGATAAAGCAAACCCGCCTCGCCACTGAGAAACAGTACGCCCGCCTCGTCTGCCGCCAGACTGTAGTAGTGGTAGCGATCCGGATTATCAATCCCCGCAACCGATAGCGTCCAACTCTCGCCACCGTCCTCTGTGCGGTACATCATGCCGTAGGCCCCCACTGCAATACCGAAGCGTTCATCCCTGAACCAGACATCCAGAAAAGGATCTGCAGGGCCTGTCTCGGTTGCCTCCTGGGCATCCGCGATCGCAAAGATAGCGTCTTCCAATGCGTATTCCAACTCTTCCAATTCGTCTTGCCCCGCGGCTGCAACAGCCGATTCAAGCGCTGTTTTTTGTTGTCGGCTATAGTCCAGCCAGGCCCGGTTGGCTCGGTATCCATCAAACTGCAAAGACCAGCTGAGCCCTCCATCCTCACTGTGCAGGATGGACCCGCTGTGCCCAACCGCCCAGGCCTTGCCCGAGGGCAGGCAGTAGACCGCAGTCAACGTTTGGCTCACCGGCATTTCAGCCTGCTGGAAACGCGCTCCCGCATCTTCAGAATACAGCGCGAGCCCACGCTCTCCCACAGCCAGATACCGTGAGCCGCATTGTGCTATGTCCAGCAAGGGCATGGACTGCACCTCAGCCACTGGCAGTGCGGGCAAAAAGGTATAGTCTTCGGCCCAGGACGCAGTGGCGTACAGGCAGAAGACGGCAACAAGGCCCCGGGTCAGTTTCACAATCATAGCCTCTGTTTATCGGCGACCGGCGCGGCGCAGTGCTGAAGGAGTAAAGTCCTCAAACTTGCCCAAATAGTCGAAGTCATAGGGATAACCCTTTTCTTCATTGTCCAGACCCAGTACCAGGTAACGACCAGAGTTAAGGTCATGCAGCGCTTCGGCCGACAACCAGGGCACTGAAACCTGATAGTGGAAGACCATATGCCCTTCCTTCAATTTCCAAAGCTCACCGCGACCATCGTAGTGGTCGACAACGGCGATCTGCCAGGTATCCTCATCGACATAGAAGGTCCGCTGGGCATAGATATGGCGTGCGACCTCTTTCAGCTTGGCCTGTACTTCCCACACCCTGTGCAGCTCGTAACGTAGGTAATCGGGGTTCATATGCCCGGACTTGATGATATCCTTGTACTTCAGATCACCACGGCGCAGTGGATAGGCATTGTAGGGAATATACAATTCTTTCTTGCCTAACAATTCCCAGTTGTAGCGGTCCGGCGCACCGTTATATAAATCCAGATCATCGGCAGTTCGAAGTCCATCAGAGGCTGTTCCCGGTCCGTCATACGCGATATTGGGGGCGCGCCTGACTCTGCGCTGCCCTGCGTTATAGACCCAGGCGGCGCGTGGTTCTGCAATCTGGTCCAGGTTCTCGTGCACCAACAGTACATCGCCTTCCAGTCGGGCCGGGGCGAGGATTCTCTGCAAGAACACCATTAAACGGTTGGGATAGGGGTTATCCGGCACCCGGTTGGCAAACATCGCCAGTTCCTCAAACAACACCGGAGAAAAATTTCCATTGGCCTGTACAGGCGCCTGAATATAGCGGCGCTTCAACCCCAGAGCCGTGCGATACCGGGAAATATGGTTCCAGATAACTTCAAGGCCATCATTGGGTACGGGGAAGGGCACCGCCGCACGAAAGTCAATAATGCCGTTACCACCTTCCAGCAGCGCTGTTTTTGTAGCATATTCCTTGATCAGCTGGTATTCACTCTCGGGTAACTTGGCGCTTCGGCGAGTGGGATAGACCGGCATTTGATACGTATCGGGATAGCGTTTGAACATCGCCTGCTGACCCGCTGATAGATTGCCCTTGTATTGATCTACATTCTCAGCGGTTATGGTAAACAGGGGCTTATCGGCGGCGAAAGGGTCCACCAGTCGCTTACCGACTTCGTAGCCAGCTGGATTCTCCTTCAGCCCCCCGGTCCATTCCGGGATGGTGCCTTCCGCGTTCCCCATCCGTTGGGCGCCCACCGGGGTTAACGTGTCGCCCCCGAGTGCCGCAGCCTGCTCGGGACTGGTCTTGGCAGAAACACCCAGGGCGTTGATACCCAGCGCGACAGCAACCATCACGTTCAGAACATTTTTTGACATAGTTTTACTCCTGCTTGTATTGCACATCAGAACGCCACCGAAAAGCTAAGGGACACGAAATCCCGATCTTGCTGGTCGTTATAGTCGGCGCCAAAATAGGTGGTGTAGGCCAAATCGGCCTGATAGATATTGAGATAGCTGGCTTTCACTCCCAGGCTAAGTGCTTTCCGGTCCTCTATGAAATTGGGCGCGGGTGAATTGCCACTCACATCGTGAGACCAGGCCAGATTGGGGGCCAGGTTGATACCGGCAAATACATCGGAGTAGTCCAGCCCGGCACGCACGCGATATCCCCAGGAGAAATCATCGGTGAAACCGTCACTATTGCAATACCCTGCGTTGCTATTCGGCTTGAAATCAGCAAGTACTTCAAGTACCGCGTGTGAATTACATGAAACCTCCACCCCTGGGAACTGCTCACTCACAAAGGGTTTAAAGCTACCAACACCGTAGCTGGAGGAACGCCCGTAGCTTTGATCGGAATCCATATCTCCCAGCCAGGTAGCACCCGCTTCAGCGGCAAACGACAGCCGGCTGGCGCCCAGTACCTGCTCGAAAAACTTTATAAACGTCATCTGAAACTGGGTATAGGACACATCGTCATAGCCGTGAACAATACCGCCCGCTCCTGCCGCCTCGGAGCGATCAATAACGGTTGACCACTCTGCATAGCTACCCAGGGCAGCTGCCTGCAAGATATTGGTTTGGCTAATCTGCAGCGGAAAGTCCGGACGATAACTTAGTTCGCCTGACCAGGCCCAACTTCCCAAATTGGTGGCGAACGTGAGGCCGTACAGATCAATGTCCTCGGGAAATTCAAAGATGTACTGGGGATTAGAGCCTAAAATAAAAGGCAATCCAAAATTTTCCGTTGGATTGACCGCACTGAATATCGGTGTCCGGCTGTGATAATTCAGGTAGTAGAGACCGAATTCAGTGGCGTTAAGCGACTCCACAAAGTAGCGTGCGGCGATGCCCCACTGCCCGGAGTCGGAAGCCTCTATATCGCGCGCCCTGGGAACAGTATAGGGCGGTACGGAGGTAGCCTGGTCCAGGTCGCTGCGGCCACCTGTCGCTGTCAGGTAATCGCAGCCACCACCGTAGGGGTCTCCGGAGTTCCAATAGGTACCACACTCGTCGAGAACGGTGCGCTTCCATTCGTACTGATAGAACGCTTCGACACTCAGGTCATGGGTCAAGCCAATGTTGGTGTAGATCATGCCAACGGGTAGCAGAGCCTCTTTAATTTCAGCCCCTGGCTTACGCAGTGCGGTAACGTCGAAGGGGTTAATGACATTAATGCCATTTTGAATAAAAGTACTCTCACCCCAGCTGAGCACCATACTACCGGCCCGTAACTCAACCGGCTTCTCTGCGATTTCAAAACTGCCATAGGCATAATAATCGAGAAACTCAAACCCGGAATCCTGTGCCAGGTCCTCGAAACCGGACATATCCAGTTCGCTGTTGGGTTCATAATCGGTGGCTGCGTGACCGTGCGCGACTTCGCCATTGGCCAACTCATAGTCATACCAATACTTCACGCGAGTAAAGAATCCAAAGTTCCCCGCGTTGAGATCAAGGTCATGTACGCCCTTGAACAGCAGGGAATACATATCACCCTGATCGTAGTTCAGGTTACCGTCATCGGTAACGCTGCCAGACGCCCGCCCTTCCCCATCAGTATTTCCCGGGCTAATGACGCGATTGGAGGCGTCCTCCGTGCGCCAACTGGCACCGACCGAGAAGTTCGAGGTAAACGTACCCTCTATATTTCCCCAGTCGAATTTCACTGCCTGCGCCTGTCCGGCAAGGCCTAGTGAAGCCACTGCGATTGCAGCGACCAGGGGATTTTTCAAATATGTGTCCAGCATGACCGACTCTCCAAAGTTTTCAGCTCACACTTTGAATTCTAGGCCGTAAATGGATTTGCTTTATTGTGTCAAATCAAGAAAAAGTGATTAGGCGCCGGGATTAACTTTAGTTAGCGCAATAAGTAGTAGCTGGCGATAGAGTTTGTCCTTAACCGAATCGGCTCTATCGAATCCCATGCGTTCAAGATGAGCGTGGTAATGGCGCACTGTCTCCTCATCGATTACGCTGGCACGTGCCAGTTCCGCCATGGATGAAGGCTTGATATGGGTTTTCAGCCAACCCAGTGCGGATAGCAACATCTCTTCAATATAGGTAAAGTCGCTACCCAGTGGAAATTCGGGAAAGCGTCCCTGAGCATGGTGCTGTTGATAAATAGCCTGCAAGCGCTGAGGCGTATTGTTTGTATACTGAAGCGGAATTTGGTAATCCGCTGCCAGTTTACCCTCCGCCTTGGCCCTGGCCATTAACTCACCCTGGAATCGAGAATCACAGATGTTCAGCATGGCGGCGATAACTTCGGCATCGGTCTTACTGCGCAGGTCGGCAACCCCATATTCAGTGACCACTATGTCGCGTAAATGCCTGGGGATGGTGGTATGCCCGTAGTTCCACAGGACATTGGAGCTGGCGTGACCATTTTTCGTGCGCGTAGCGCGAACCAGCAACACCGAACGCGCGCCCTCCAATTCATGTGCCTGAGCAACGAAATTATACTGGCCACCCACTCCGCTTAACATGCGACCGTCCTCCAACTGATCGGCTACCCCCGCTCCCATCAAAGTCACGGTAAACGCGGTGTTGATAAAGCGCGCATCCAGTCGGTGGCTGCGCTTTAGCTCCTCATCGCCGTACAGTGAATTAACAAAGCTGATATGCGTCATATCGATCTTGGCGTGCTCTTCGGCAGACAGCTCGCGCAGGCCCTGATAGAACTCGTTGGGGCCGAGAAAAAAACCGCCATGCATACATATAGAACGGCCCTGGGCGTCCTCAACCTGCCGTTTGATGACCCCTTCTTTAAATAAGCGAAACAAGCCGTAGGTAAACATTTCGCTGCAGCCATAGAGCCCTTGCTTGAACCGATCCAGGGAACCCGTCTCCTCCAGGGCAGGAAACATCTCCGGGGTGTACAGGCACTCCTGTAAAAGCTGTTGATAGTTTGCATTATCCTGATGACGCAGCAAGGTAGCGCAGGCCACCGCATCCCCCAAAGCGCCAATACCGATCTGCAGCGTGCCGCCGTCTTTTATCAGGGCACTGGCGGCCAGACCGATAAAATGTTCCGTCATTCCCACTGGCATATTCGGCGTATTGATCAAACGGGACGTATAGGCAGGGTCGTCGATAACGATATCAAACATATCGTCCGGTGCGATGGCGGTATTTTCCATAAAAGGCAAGTCGGGGTGGATCTGGCCAACCAACAGGATGGTTTCTCCGCGTTCCCTGCGGCTATTAATGGCAGGTAGCGCATCGAGAAGGATTTCCGGATTACAACTCAGGCTCAGCTGTTCGACACCTGCTTGTTGCCGGCTGGAAATCGTTTGGGCAATGACATTAATGCCGCGATTGTTCATGTCTCTGGCGGCGTGAGTATAATTGCTGTTGATGTAATTCTGCTGGGTATAGGCGTTGTTCAACTCGCTGGCCGGCTGTACAAAAAACTCATGCACCTGGATATTATCGGGCAAGGCGCCCCGGCGGGCGGCCTGCAGGTAATCGAGTTCCTCGTAGTCGCCGTACACCCGGTCGACGAAGGGCTGTAAAAAGCGCTGTTGCAACTCGCCCGAGGCCTTGGGGCGGGTGAGTGACAGCGCTGTCAGAATGGTCAGGGAAATCTGTGGGTCCTGCGCGGCTTTACGATACAGTGCGTTGACCAGTGGGTTGGGTTTGCCCATGCCCAGTGGTAAACCCAGTGCAATCTCGCCCCCTGTTTTTTCAATTATTGCATCGGCAGCTTTATCGACAGTGGTGTAGCGCATTGTTGTATCCATCTCATCCTCAGTAAACGCCTAATTTAACGACTGTATTGATACAACGATATGATTCGCATCAAAAAATGTCTTTCAACGGCCAATTCTTTGCCATTTTTCGTCATTTTCGACCGTTTATCGGCCAAATATACCAATCGTCAGACAAATGCGGACATCAACAGACCTTTGGGTATGATTCAACATGAGCACTAATTTATAAGTGCCGTAGACACAATGAGTTATATAGGGGCAACAATGCGACGAAGTGACGGGTTTACACTGGTTGAACTGCTTATCTCAGTGCTGATACTTGCCGTACTGATGGCAATCGCAGCGCCCTCACTCCAGAATTTGATCAAGGATAACCGCATCCTGTCTGAAGTTTATGCTTTTCGAGCCAATCTCAATACCGCCCGCTCTGAAGCCATGACGCAACGCACCTTTGTCAGCTTCTGCAACAGTGATGACGGGGTGGATTGCGGCGGTGACTGGAACAGGGGCTATATCGCCTTTACCGACTTCGACGGAGACGGCACCATGGACCCCAACACAGTGAATGGCGATGTGCTGATCCTGTCCCGGGTAGTCGATAATACCACCATCGACATTGATCTTATTAACCCCGACGGCGAGACCCGCATTCGCTTTAATGGCCAGGGCTATGCCCGTAATTTTGGTGGCACGCTGGAACTCTGCGACGACCGCGGCGCAACCAGAGCCAGGGGCGTTATTATCTCTAGGGTGGGCGCCGTCAGTGCTGCCGAAGACCCCAATGATCCTGACAGCGGCATTCGTTTTGACCGCGAGGGGAATAATCTTGATTGCAACTAGACACAAAAAGATAAGCCGGCAGCAAGGTTTCACCTTGATCGAAGCCCTGATCGCCTTTCTGATCCTGTCCGTTGGATTACTGGGCATTGTCAGCCTGCAGGCCATGGCCAAAACCTCACAACACCAGGCGATACAGCGCACACGGGCCGTCAGCCTGGCCGATGCCCTGGTCGAGCGCATACGCGTCAACCCCGCCGGCATCGTGACATACAATATCGGAACCGCAGCGCCGGTAGGCAACGCCAGCCGTGGCGCTACCGAGCCCACAGAGAATTGCCGGGATGCGGCCTGTACGCCAGTCGAACTGGCCACTCATGATCTCTGGGCCTGGGAACAGGCCATAGACGGCGCCATGGCAACCATCACCGAAGGCGGCAATACCACCAATGTGGGCGGCCTCTCTTCCCCGCGGGGCTGCGTGCTCTTTACTCCCTTTGGCGGCCGGGCACGCTCCGGTCTCCTCACGGTGGTAATTCAGTGGCAGGGACAGCGCTCCTCGACTGATGGCGTGGCCGCCGGCGGTGTCGATTGCGCCACCGTAGCGGTCATTCCCGACCTCACGCTTCGCAGGCAGGTCGCGGTCAATACCTTTGTAGTAGACGAGACGGAGTTTTGATGATGCGCAGGTCTCTTCCACGCGGGCAACAGGGCTTCACCCTGATTGAACTGATGATTGGCATGTTACTGGGCGTCATGCTGATGGCGGGCGCTTCATCCATCTATCTGGCCACCAAACAGTCCTATGTTGAGGTAGAACAGGTAGCCAACCTCTCGGAAAACGGCCGTTTCGCGTCCCAGCTTATCAATACCTCCCTGCGTCATGTCGGCTTTACCGGGCGGGTAAAAGCGGGAGCTATAGAGGCAGACAGCGATCTCACTGCCATTCCCCTCGCTCAAGACTGCACTGGCCGGGCCCAGGCCTACGATATCAACAATTACTTGTTCGCTGTCAGTACCGTTGGCACCAGCATCTTGGGCTGTATCGATGATGCTGTCGCCGGCACCGATGTATTGGTGGTCAAATATGTGGTGCCCAGCCCCTCCTACGATGGCGACCCCAATGACCCCAATGCACCTTTAGACGGCATAATTTCCTTCCCTGACCCTGGTGGCCTGAGCGGTGAGGAAACCTACGTAATAACCAATAATTTACTAGGCACCATTTTTGACGGCGCAGACACAGCCCCCACCCTGCTCACAGGCGGCGACATCCCTGGGGGCGTGGCCTGGCCCTACCGCTTTGAGGTGTTCTATATACGGCAGGCATCCGCGAATGCCACCCCACAACTTAGCCGCAAAACCCTCAGGTGGAGCGCCGGCGCAATGACCATCGCGACAGAAGACCTGGTCGCCGGGGTGGAAGATATGCGCCTGCAATTTGGCCGCGATACCACAGGCAACGGCGAGGTCGATACCTACTCCGCCCCGGCCGCCACTGAATTGGCGAACGGCTGGGCCCAGGTCCACTCAGTGGAGGCCTATATGCTGATTCGAAGTACCAACCGCCCAGACCCACAATATCTGGATACCAAGACCTACAACTTGGGGGCCGCCAACATTATCCCGCCGAAGAACGACAATCGCCGACGGCTGGTCGTGCATTCCAATATTTCCCTGCGCAATCCCAAACTGATTATCCGGGGAGGAGCCTGATCATGAGCAAAAAACCAATTCAGCAGCGAGGCATCGCCCTGGTCGTTGCCCTGCTCTTTTTGCTGGTAGTCACGGTTATCAGTATCGTGGCGGCCAACAATAGCACCCTGGGCCTGCGCATGAGCGCCAATATGCAGGATGCCTATGAGTCTTTTCAATCGGCCGAAGCCGGTATTATCGCCGCCCTGGCGATGGCCAATTCGGCCGCCGACCCCTTTGATGGTGACGACAGCCTGACGCCTTTTTCTACCCTGGCGGCTGCCGCTCATCCCCTGCGCGACCTGCCCAATGACCCCAATTCCGTGAATGTCGATGTGCTACTGAACACTGCAGGCTCCGAGTGCCCACGCAGTGCAGCGGGATTCAGTACAGAACTGCTGGCCTGTGATTACTACGGCATTGAGGCCGCGCACCAGGTTGACCAAAGATCAAGAACCCAGGTAGAGCTGGGTGTAGTAAAAACAATTATTGGTAGTGCGGCCCGATAAGCATCGCTTAAGCGTGTCACATACAACAGGTCGCGGATAGTTTACACCGCGCCAACACAGTGGAGGATAGGTCCATGCTGACAAACAGTTATGGTAAAGCGGGTCTTTTTGCAACGGTTGTAGGATTACTGGCCGTGGGCACGGGCGATGTCACCCGGGCGGATGATACCGAGGTGTATCAGTCGACCTTTTCCGCTGGCGCCACAGGGCGCCCCAAAGTCCTGATCATGTTCGATGACTCAGGCAGTATGGACACAACAGTGGAGGGTGAACGCCCCCCCTATGACGCCACCCTGAACGGCACGGCCGACGATTACGCGTCCACCGCTAATTCAGATTACGTCTACTGGTCCACAAGCGGGAGCCCTCCCAGCGGTAACTCCAACCAACGTTTTAAGGTAACCAAAAACCGCTGTGTCAGTTCGTTTACTCCATTGGATGACAACGGCCTGTTTCAGAGCAGGGCCAGACGCTGGATCGCATCCAATTCCCGGGCCTATCCGGGCGACATATACGATGCCGGCTGGACTTCCCTTCGCAGCGGATCAACGGACCCTCTGCATGTGGACTGCCTGACCGATATAAGCAACGACCAGGCCGGCAATGGTAGCGGACAAGCTGACAGCTTCCCTTTCCTGCCGCCCATTATACGGTACGCGAATCGAGTCCAGTATCGCGACAAGGACCTGGAATACAGTGCGGCAACCGCTGCCGCCTCCAACATTGACTGGGGCAGTACAACCTACACATTCTATAGCGCGCACTACATCGACTACTGGAACGATGACACATTGACGGTAGATCAGACCCGCATGGAAATTGCCCAGGAGGTAGTATCCACACTCATCTCAGCCAACCCTGGTATTGATTTTGGGTTGGGGCTATTTAACCGCAACTGCGGTGGTTACTCTGATCGTGGTGGTTGCAATGCCAATGGGTATAACGGCGGTCGCATCGTCAGAGGTATTATTGCCGACTCCGAAAACGCCACAGACATGCAAAGGACAGCACAAAACACAGCGCTGCAATCGACGGTAGCGGGCTTGACTTCCGAGGGCTACACACCCCTGTGTGAATCCATGTACGAGGTCTACAACTACATGGCCGGAGCGCCAGTCTATTACGGAGACGACCGCCACTCCACTGCCGACTCCCCGAACCGGGACACTACCATTGAAGCCATTAGGAATGGCGCGAACTCCTATGTTTCCCCTGCGACCGATTGCGCCTACACCTACGTCATCCTGATGACAGATGGCAAGCCCACTCGAGATACCAACGCCAACAGCCGCATCAAGACCCTTACCGGCAGAAACCCAAACACCTATACCTGCGGTATTTATGAAGATGACGTCGCCGGCACTGCAGAGAACTGCATGCCGGAATTGGCCTACCACATGGCCAACACCGACCTGGATGGAAATTCCGCCAACGGCAATCAATACGGTATCACCTACACCATTGGCTTCACTACCAACCAGCAGTTACTCGCCGATACGGCCAGTGAAGGGGAAGGAGCTTACTATCAGGCAGACTCAGCCGATGCTCTGGCAACTGCTTTCCAGCGTGCCGTGGCCAGTATTCTGTCCACCGACGCAACCTTTACCTCACCCGCCGTGGCGGTTGATTCCTTTACCCGGACCCAGAGCCGAAACGATGTATTTTTCGCCATGTTCAAGCCCTATGACTATGTGGATTGGCCCGGCAATATCAAACGCCTGAATCTGGCCCTTACCACCGATGTAAACACCGGCGACACCACCGCCTCACTGGTGGACAAGAACGGCGACCCAGCCATCGACCCGGCTACAGGCCTAATCGATGACGAAGCCATCACCTACTGGGGGACCGTAGCAGACGGCGGCACGGTGGAAGCAGGCGGTGTGGGCGCCCTGCTAGCAGCCAGGGACCCGGTGACACGCACTATCAAATCCAATACAGGCACTAACGGTGCGCTGGAGGCTTTTGATACGAGCAATATCGACCCGGAAGCCTTTGGTTACACCGCTGGCGATACCGCGTCGCTATTCAATTTCTTTGGGGTTGCCAACCAGGCTGAACTGAACACCATTATCAACTGGGGCAAGGGCTACAAACTTGATGAAGATGGCACGACCAACGGCACCCGGGATTGGGTGTTGGCCGACATGCTGCACAGCAAGCCCCTGGTGGTCAACTATGGTGCTCGCACAGGAGGCTCGCCGGCATTCACCCCTGCAGATCCCGACCTGAGAATCGTAGTGGGTACAAATGGTGGCTTTATCCATATGTTTGGCAACCGCGATGGTATTGAGGACTGGGCCTTTTTCGCCAAGGAACTGGGCCCCGTGCTGACACAGCGTTCCGCTAACAGGAAATCAACCAACCATGTTTACGGTATAGACTCACCCGCCGTGATCTATACCAAAGACCTCAACTTTGATGGCACCCTGGACCATGCGGCTGGCGATAAAGTCTATATGTATAGCGGCCTGCGACGCGGTGGCAGCATGATGTATGCCCTGGACATTTCCAACCCCGACAGCCCGGCTTTCCTCTGGCGCATCGACAATACCACCAGCGGCTTCAGCGAAATGGGGCAGACCTGGTCAGTGCCAACCATCAAGAAGATACCGGGCTATGTGGACGGCAATGGTGTGCCTAAACCGGTACTGATTTTTGGTGCGGGTTACGACACTGACAAGGACGCAATCACAGTTGCCGGTCCCGATGATGTCGGCCGCGGTATCTATATCGTGGATGCGGCTACGGGCGCCCTGATTTGGAGTATCACGCCCGCTGCAGACAGCGCGACGAACCTGCAGGCGTCTAACCTGAACCATTCGGTGCCCGCCTCGGTGACGGCATTGGACAGCAACGGCGATGAGCTGGTTGATCGTTTGTACTTCGGTGACGCCGGTGGACAACTATGGCGTGTAGACATGCCCGGAAACGTCCGTCCAACCGCTAGTCAGGACATCTGGCGTTTGACCAAAATCGCCGATCTGAATGACGGCACAACTGACGCCGCCGACGACCGTCGGTTCATCAGCACGGCACCGGATGTTGTGCGCACCGAGACCTATGGATCCATATTTGATGCCATACTGATCGGAACCGGCGACCGAACCAACCCCAAGGCCCTGGACGTCACCAACCGCTTCTACATGATACGGGACGAACGTGTCAGGCCCTATATCACGGACGCCCCCACCAGTTCCGACTGTCTGGCCGATCCGCCTTCAGACGATTTCCGCTGCAATTTACCCTTGACCGACAGTAGCCTCTACGACCTGACGAGCAATCCGATAGACGTCGGTACCGCAGCGCAGAAGTTGGCGGCCAGTACCGCCCTTGCTGCGGCCCACGGCTGGCGTATGGACCTGGGAGCCAACGGCGAGAAGAACCTGTCACGTTCACTGACCATCGGTGGCAAGGTTTACTTTACGACCTTCTCACCTGATACCGTACTGACCAACCTGTGTGAGCCCTCCCCTGGAACGAGTCGCATTTATGCGGTAGATATATACGATGCGACAGAGAATACGGATTTCAACAACGACAATGATTATGAGCGCTCCTGGGTTATTGGCTCCCTGATCCCCGACACGCCATCGCCGCACTTTGGGCCTGATGGCGAGATTCGAATCCTGCTACCCCCGGGAAGCGGTGGCAGTGGCTTCGCCGGTAACCCTTTGGAGACTGGTGCGTCACTGCCCCAGCCTTATGGCTCCTACTGGTACCAGGAGGAATACTAGTGAGACGATCAACGACGATAAGAAACACTCAGCGGATGACAGGTTTCACTCTGATGGAACTAATGATTGTCATCATCGTAGTCGGCCTACTCATTAGTATCGCGCTGCCCGCTTACCAGAACGCCATGTTCAAAGGACGACGCGCGGATGCCAAAGAGGGGCTTATGACGGCAGCCAACCGGCAGGAACGCCTGATGCTGGATCGATCCACCTATACCGCCACCATGACTGATTTGGGTTATGCAAACGACCCACTGATTTCTACCGAAGGGTTTTACACGATTGACGCGGCGGCCTGTGGTGGGGGTACGATAGCTACTTGCTATGTGCTGACCGCGACGCCCGCAGTTGGCTCACCCCAGCTTCAGGACGCCGAGTGCATCAGCTTTTCACTGGACTGGACAGGCGCCAAGACGGCAACTTCAGCAAATTGCTGGTAACCGGACACCGGGAGAAACACTATGAAAAACGCACAAACCTCAAACAAGATCACCCTCGCCGCTAAAGTTGGCCTGTTGTTATTGGCGACCACTCTGGCCACATCGGCCCTGGCAGATATGCCTGATACCGAATACGTCTGTCATGTCGCAGCGCCGGGGGAGGAAGGCCTGGTGCTTATTCAGGCGGACAACATCGAGCTGGCCACGAAGGCAGCCGGGGGCAGAAAAATGATGAAAATGACGCTACACCACCAGCCCAAACAAGTAACCTCGGTGATTGAGTGTATCGTTCGCAAAGACGGAACGTTCACCCAGGGTGGCGACAAACTTCAGCTACCGGGACTCTAATAACCTCGCTTGCCCCCTGACCAGAACGACATACTCTGGCCAGGGAAATTTTTACTGCTATAACGCTCGAATCAACACTCACTCCCAAACTCATGCGCTGTCAGTCTCCAGGTGGCTCTGTTAAAATCGGCCGCTAGCGCTGGCACGCTCCACCGGTTTACGCGTTTCACCACATATTTACAACTCCGCAAATAAAATGGATATTGTTCTCTAATGCCTGCAAACAAGCCAATGACAGAACCATCGCGCGTCTGCAGACTGCCGCGCATGTCCGGCGCCCTAGCATTTTTGATGACCACCCTTTTCCTGGCAGGTTGTGGCTCCGGGCCGATCAAGGAACAGGAAACGACAGAAGGCAGGGTAGTCTGTGATTCCTATATTATTCTGGACATGTGTGTACGCGATCTCATTGCCGATGACCAAGTGGACATGATCTATTTTACGGATACCGAGGAAATATTTATGTACCGCTCGGGCATGAAAGAAACCGTGGGGGAAATTATGGCATTCCACCAGTGCGCGGTGCCGCTGTCCAGCCAAATGCAGGCAACAACAAACCGTATCCTACTGCGAGGGGACCTCAGCCTCAGTGAAGAACTAAGTATTACCAAAGATTTGATCTCAAGTTACATGGCCGCAAAGCCGGAGATTGATGCTTGTAATGCGCGACATAACAAACAGAAGGGACTAGAAGAAACTACCGAAGAAAAATTCTATGTCGACGAGGACGAGTGGGAGGACTAGGGGAAAAGACCACACTGCCTATAGGCAGTGTGGTCGGAAAGGCACTAAATACGTTCCACAACAGTCGTGATACCCTGGCCAAGACCAATACACATGGTAGCCACACCCAGGGTAAGATCACGATCCTGCATAACCGTCAGCAATGAACCGGTAATGCGCGTGCCGGAACAGCCGAAGGGGTGGCCCAGTGCGATTGCACCACCATGAACATTCACCTTCTCCTCCATATCATCCAGCCAGTTCAGGTCCTTGAGTACTGGCAGTGCCTGCGCAGCGAAAGCTTCATTCAGCTCAACCATTTCGATATCTTTCGTGCTGAGCCCAAGTTTCTTCAGCGCCTTCTGCGTTGAAGGTACGGGGCCATAGCCCATGATCGAAGGATCGACCCCAGCCAGCGCCATGCCCTTAATGCGGGCAATAGGCGTCAAACCCAGCGCCTGTGCTTTTTCGGCGGACATCATCAGCATCGCCGAGGCACCGTCGGATATCTGCGAGGAACTCCCCGCCGTGACCGTGCCACCCTGGGGATTAAATGCAGGCTTCAATGAGGCGAGACCTTCCAGCGTAGTTTCCGGACGAATGGTTTCATCGTGCTCCACCAGCGTCAGAGCACCGGCCTCATCATGCCCTTCCAGAGCAATAATTTCCCGCGCAAACTTTCCTTCCACTGTCGCTTTGTGGGCCAACTGGTGTGAACGCAAAGCCAACTGATCCTGCTGCTCACGACCAATGCCATGCAACAGCGCCAGGTACTCCGCTGTCATGCCCATCATGCCCGCTGCCTTGGCAACATTGAGGCCCATTTTTGGATTGGGGTCTATATCTCCCATCATAGGCAGGTGGCCCAGGTGCTCAACACCACCGACCAGGTAGACATCGCCCAGCCCCGCCATAATATTAGCCGCCGCAGTTTGCAGGGCCGACATAGAGGAGCCACACAGACGGTTCACCGTCTGGGCTGGAATGGTAAAGGGCAATTGCGCGCGCAGCACCAGGCCACGTGCCAGGTTCATGCCTTGCTCACCACGCTGTAGCACACAGCCCCAGATCAGGTCATCGATCTCGGCCGGGTCCAGCGCGCTGTTGCGGGCCAGCAGGCCATTGATCACGCCGACAGACAAATCGTCAGCACGTACATTGCGAAAACAACCGTTCTTGGAACGCCCCATTGCGCTGCGGGCATAATCGACTATCACTGCGTCTCTTGGATTCAAACTCACAGTATTTCTCCTTAAATCGCCCGTTGGCTAGTAGTAGGTTTCGCCGCTGGCGAGTTTGGATTTCATGCCTTCTGTGAGCTCATAGCCCCTACCCAGATAAGCGAATTTTTCAGAGGCTTCTGCAATGTGAGCCAGACCAACACTGTCCATCCAGCGGAACACGCCGCCGCGGAAAGGAGGCATACCAACACCGAATAACAGTGCGAGGTCGGCCTCAGCAGCACTGCCGACAATGCCCTCTTCCAGGCAACGAGCGAGCTCGGTCGCCATGGGTAGCATCATGCGGGCAATGATATCCTCACGCTCGAACTCCTTACGATCACCTTCCACCGGGGCGATTAAACGATAGGCTTCCTCGCTGACAGTTTTCTTCGGTTTGCCTCGTTTGTCAGCAATGTAGTCGTAGAACCCTTTACCATTTTTCTGTCCATAACGGTCGTTCTCGAACATGACTTCGGTAACTGTCTTGAAATCAAGTTTCATACGATCCGGGAAGCCCTCCGCCATCACAGCGGCGGCATGCACACCCGTATCAATGCCGACAACATCCAGCAGGTAGGCCGGCCCCATGGGCCAACCCCAGCGCTCCATCACTTTATCGACGGCCTGGAAATCTGCACCGTCACGTACTAACTTGGTGAATCCGTCAAAATAGGGAAACAACACACGGTTCACCAGGAACCCGGGGCAATCCTTAACCACCACCGCTTTTTTACCCATACGGTTGGCGTAAGCCACTGTGCGTGCAATCGCGGTATCCGAGCTCTTTTCGCCCCGGATCACCTCCACCAGAGGCATGGCATGTACCGGATTAAAAAAGTGCATGCCGCAAAAGTTTTCTGGTCTTTCCAGGGCTTCTGCCAATTTCGTGATGGATATCGTCGAGGTATTGGAAGCAAGAATGGCGTCCTTGCTTATATGCTTTTCGGTTTCTGCCAATACCGCGTGCTTGACCTTGGCATTCTCCACCACTGCTTCAACCACAATATCCACATCGCCAAATCCTTCATAGGACAGGGTAGGATCGATACTGTTGAGTACCTCCCCCATTTTGGAGGCGCTCATTCGTCCCCGGTCCACGCGCTTGGCCAGCAATTTGTTGGCCTCCGACAGGCCGAGATCAAGACCGGCCTGAGCGATATCCTTCATGACAATTGGCACGCCTTTATAGGCTGACTGATAGGCGATACCGCCGCCCATAATGCCCGCACCTAAAACCGCTGCGCGGCCTATTTTTTTGTCAGATTTCTTTTCCCACTGCTTGGCCTTCTTCCCCAATAGCTGGTCGGACAGAAACACGCCTACCAGGGCAGCTGCAACATCAGTCGTTGCCAAGTCGGCAAAACCTTCCGCTTCCACGTTCAGGGCGTCATCAAGGTTCAGCTTGTAGGCCGCCTCAATCACATCAACCACCTTCACTGGGGCCGGATAATTGCGCCCGGCCTGCTGTGCCACCATGGACTTGATGGTAAAAAACGCCATCGCCGCCTCGGTGTCATTCAGGGGCAATGGGCCACTCTTGTCATCACGACGGCGCTGGTAGTCCAGCTTGCCGTCTATTCCACCTTGCAGTGTTGCCAGTGCCACGGCGCGCAACTGCTCGGGACCAGCGATCGCGTCTACAGCGCCGGCTTTTAGTGCAGCCGCGCCTGTTTGATCCTGGGCTGTCGCAATCCACATCACCGCTTCATCAACACCTATAATGCGAGGTAAGCGCACAGTGCCTCCCCAGCCGGGAAGCAGTCCGAGCTTCGTTTCAGGCAGGCCGATTTTGGCCGCCGTACTCATCACTCGAAAATCACAGGCCAGGCAGACTTCCAGGCCGCCGCCCATCGCAAAACCGTTGATGGCAACACAGCTGGGATAAGGCAGGTTCTGCAGGCGATTGAAATTGGCATTATTTGCGCCGAGAAACGGCTTAATGTCCTCCTTGCTGCCACCGAACAGGCTGGTGAATTCCGAAATATCAGCGCCGACGATAAACACAGGTTTACCACTGGTTAGCAAGAGGCCCTTGATACCGCTCTCCGCTTCCAGTGCGTCCAGTCCTGCGGTCAAGCAAGCGACCGTATTTTGATCGAATTTATTGACAGATTCGCCTTGCAGGTCGAACGTCAGTTCGGCGATATCGCCCTCAAGACGCTGAATAGTTAGCGCGTCACTCTGGTAGATCATATCGTTGTCCTGTTCCAGTGGGTGTAGACACAGCGGCACGCACCCATCACACAAGGATGAGCCCGCATCGGGGCGGTATTGTACAGCGAGGCAGGTTCTGAGACCAGCCATGCGCAACAGGGAAGCCCACCATAGGGCTTCCCTATAAAAGACGCCTAGAAGTCCGCCGGGCGAAACATGGCGTCATGACCGCCATCGACAAATAACACCGAACCGCAGATAAATCGGGCTTCCGCGCTCAGCAGGAAACTGGTAGCCGCCGCCTGATCTGTGGGCTTACCCGGAAATCCAATGGGAATACTCGCCATAAACTCCTTGATCGCTGCTCCGTAGGTGGGGTCATTCTCGACCTGCTCTGTCATCGGTGTCTGGGTGTAACCCGGCGCTATAGCGTTCATACGCACCCCAGCTGCTGCATACTCCGGCACCTTGGCGCGCATCCAGCGGGCAACCGCTTTTTTGGTGCCACTGTAGACCTCCTGGGCCTCGATAGATTCCGACATAGCCAGGGCCCCATCCTGATCACCGGCGAACAGCAGGTCAACAAAATCGGGGCTGCGATTCATGGGTGCAGAGTTTGAAGAAACCAGTACTACGGCACCATTCCTGGCCGCCAATTGGTCTTTCAAACCCTCGATCAGCTCCACCGTACCAAAGTAATTTACCTGGGTAATCAGCGGATGATTGGGTACATTGGAACCCAGGCCAGCACAGGTTATCAGTCCATCAAGGCCATCTGCCGCGGCCGCTTTGATGGCGTCAACGGCGCCCTGGCGCCCTTCCTGAGTTGACAGGTCGGCAATAATGTCCGCGTCCTTGATGTCAACTACAATCACCTCATTGCCCTCGTCGCGCAGGCGTTGTTTGATTGCGGCACCGATGCCAGTTGCACCGCCCGTCATTGCGTAAGTACTCATTGTCACTTCCTCAGTCGTATTGACAGGTGATTATCGAGGACGCCATTGTTTCATAATGTCGCTGAGGAATTCTAGCTATAAGGCAGGAAGTCGAAAGAGTAATTCACCACAGTGGTGACCACACTCTCACTGGGGAAACGGATCAAGCTGATCCGGGAAAGAATCTTTTTCGTCAGGGCTTCATCGTCAAGTTCGCTTGACAGTAATCTTATTGCTGCTACCTCGCCTGAAGATTCGATAGACATCTCAAAAACCAACTTGCCTTCCAGCAGTGGGTCACGCCGCAGCGCACGATTATAGATAGCAAAAATAGCTCCCTTATTGCGATCCATTTCCCGGCGTATGGACTCGTCACTGCGCCCACCGAGTTGAGCGGAAGCGCTATCGAGATCCTTGCTGGTACCGGCGGCCATCGTATTATTAACCCGTGTAGTTTGCCGGGCTGATAATGCAGCCCCGCCCGTATCGCGGCTCAAATTCGCCGTACTGATCCCCTGACTCCCGGATGAGTCCGCTGTGGTAAGCAGAGAACGTTCCAGTGTTGCAGCATCTGCTTCACTGCGGGTGGCCTGACTGGATTGTAGTGAATCCAGGTCCAGATTATCTCGCATCGCCTCCAGGTCATCTTGAAATGCGAATACGCCCGAGTCCTTGGCCTGCTCTAGCGCGAACTGGGCCTTGTCAACTGGCTTGGGAGGTTCCCTTGATTCTGGAACGGGTAAAGGCTTTTCAGGCGCAGGCCTAACCTTCGGCTCCACTTTCGGCTTGGGGTCCACTGGCACAGGCTTTGGCAGCACCTGTTCCTCAATAAGAATATGGCTGAGTTGGGGCGACGGATCAGCTTTGCCGGACTGTTTTAGTTCCGATACCGTGAGCATAGGAATCAGCACGGAAACTATCACTAACAGGATCACCAGAGCGCGAAGAATCTTCTGAAAAACCCGATCCTCTTCCAGCGAAGACTCCCAGGGAAGCTGAAGTTCAGGCGCTGTATTGATTGCACTCATGCGCCCTCCTCCACCCCGGTCGACAAAGGCCCACCCCCGTCAAACTCAGGACGGCTGTCCACGGCAAGCGCTATGTCCCGATAGCCGACGTCCGCACAGGTCGCCATGATGCGTTTTAACAGACTGTAGGGCATCTCGCGATCGCCCATAATAATGACCGCAAGGGCTTTTTCTGCCTGGAGCTGACTATCCTCACTGGCACGCTCCGCCCGGGCAAGTAACTCACTCTTAAGATAAACCAGCACCTGCTCATCTTCTGCCAGGGCCGAGGCTATAGACTGAATACGCTTTCCCTGTACAAAAATATCTGAGGCGCCCACTTTAACCGTCAAGGCCAGCTCAGGCCTTTGCTCGGAAACCGACTCGGGCAAAGTAACTTTGTCATCGGCCTGAAGCACTTCAACGTCGCCATTGTTGACCATTAGAAACAGAACAAGAATGGTAAAAATATCCATCAGTGCAACCAGATTCAATTTCGGTTGCTGCTTCATTTTTCTGATATTTCGGGACAGACGTCTCGCCCGCAAGGAACTACTCATGAACCCCTCCCGCCACCAGAATGGGCGCATCGCCAAAGGAGATTTGAGGAAATAGCGCCGCATCGACGACCGATGCGGCAACCACAGCCTTAAACGAACGAGCGGTATCCATCGCCGTCATAATAGTCTGGTAGTCCACATCGGGCTCGGACAGCAGCGTTATAGACTGTTTTTTTAAACCTTGCTCCCGCAACTGACGCTGCACCTCCTGCAACACCAGAGCGAGAAGTTCAAAATCGTATCGACCCTCGGCTGTCAGGGGGATATCTTTCAATAAAACACCCCGGGGGTAATCCACTCTCATACTGTTCTTGCGGATGATTAGCTCGAGTTGTTGATCATCATTGGTGCTACTGCGGTCTGCTGAGCGTTCCGGCAGGGTAACGTCAACCACCGTAATACGCGAAAACACCATCCCAAGTAAAAGAATAGGCACCAGGACAATCATCAGGTTCATGAACGCTGTGATATCAAGCTCAGCGTCTGCTCCCCGCACTCGTCTGTACTTTCTCATAGGATCACCCTAGGCCAGATCAGTATCACGTGTGAGTCCAGACAGCGCGTCCGTATCGACCAGGTTATTGAGTACCTTGACACAAGCCATTTCCAGACTATCCACAATTTCAGTCGTTTTTGTCTGCAGTACAGCGTGTAGCAACAACAGCGGAATAGCAGAGATTAAGCCGAACGCCGTGGTGTTCATTGCGACCGATATGGAACTGGAGAGCATGCTGGCCTTTTCCGTGGGTGCAGCATCGGCGACTGCGGTGAATGCTGCAATCAAGCCAATAATAGTGCCCAACAAACCAAGCAAAGTGGCGACATTTGCCAGAGTTGCGAGATAAGGCGTACGCTTTTCCAGGCGCGGCAGTGCTTCCAGGACGCCCTCTTCCATTGCCGATTCAATATCGTCCCTGCGCTTACTGCCGGTAAAGCGGGCGATACCCGCAGCGACAATGCGATTCATTGGCACTCTGGAATCACCTCCCGCAGCCACTACCGACTGATAGTTTTTCTCACGCAGCTGCCCCATCAGCGTATCGAACGCTCGCCGATTCGTGCGCCTGGCCAGGGTGAGGACCACCCAGCGTTCAATGGCAATGGCCAAACCAATAACCAATACCGTAGCGATCGGGTACATAAATGGACCCCCCGTCTGAAAAAATCGAACCACTGTTTCATAGATATCCATATTCCTTACCTCAGCTGTATAACAAAAAATTACTCGGGGGCATCGGTTATTTCTACCGACACGCCGATCGCTTCCCCGTACCTTAAATCGCGCAGGAACTCTTCCCTGTCGATGGGCACAAACAATTCATCTGCAATGGGACTGTGCATAAACTGATTCGTTTTCGGGCCATCAGGCCGCTGCCAGGGCAGCAAGTACATTACCCGTGGCTGTTCTTGATTGCCGCTAATTGTGCTACGTAAAGTGACGACAGGGTCCTTTGCCAGCGCAGGCACGCCACAGGACACCCCAAAAAATACAATGACCACAGTTCGAGCACCTTGTGTAAATCGATTCATACGCTAGGCTCCCTTGGCCAGAGAAGAAAGTTGACGCTGCAAATCCGCAATCCAGCCCCTCACGGCGCGATCATCTTCCCCTGTCAATATCTGATAGCGGTTGAAATGTCTCAGCGCTCGTTCTTGCTCGCCCATATAAAGGTCGTAGAGAATGCCGATATTTCGATGTGTGGCTGCCTGCGGCTCCCAAATCGACAAAGCCTGAAGGTAAATCTGCTCGGCTTCGGAGAATCTTCCCTGCTTGCGAAGATAAATCGCGTACAGGTTGTAGGCTGAAATGTCCTCACTGTCGCTCGAGATCGCACTCTCAAACCACTGCTTCGCCCTATCAGTATTATCGTTGTCACCAGAAGGTGCCAGAGCACCAGGTGTTTCCTCGGCCGGAGCAATTGCCCACTCTAACTTTCGGTAGCGGGCAGGAAGTAACTGAGTCAGCGCGTCAAAACTTGACTGCACCCAATCGTCATACACACCTTCCCAACTACGCCGTGCGTTCGTCTCATGGATCGCTATAGCCTTTTCCTCAAATGGATAGGCCTGCTCCTCCAGTAACAGCTCGTATTGCTCCAGCGCAAGCTCGTCGATATCCCCCGGGCGTTGCGAACGCATCAGGTCATCGCTCATCTGTTGATATATCTGAGCCATCCGAAACGTCGCCAGGGTTGAAAACTGCTGAACACCGTAGTTGTTGGTCTGATTGAACAGTGCGAGAGCGGACTCCATCGCCTCTCGTTTCTTTCGAATAGATCGCTTGATCGGGTGGTAGAGACGTATTTTCGAATAGCGGACATACTGATCCTCTGCCAATACACTGGATGACATTGCGGCAAGATAATAGGAACGGTCGGACTTATCTGGGCCAGCCTGGTCGTGGGCCAGAACAATTTTTTTCAACCAGAAGCGCCGTTTCTCTTCCTGACCAGAGGCTTGATACAGTTCAGCAAGACGAAACATGGCTTCAAAGTGGATGGGCACAGGGTTGGGCCAGTTGTGCGCGTAGCTGCGGTATCGCAACCTCGCCAACTCCATCTCTCCCGCCTTGTCGTAATACTGTGCTGCCAGATACAGGGCTTGCCGTTGTTGCTCGCCACTTCCGACAGTAGTGTGAATCTTGTCCAGCTCTCGCGCGGCATTAGACCACTGCGCTAGCTGCTCGTAGCTCGCCACCAGCTTTCCGGCTATGGAATCACTCAAGGGGTGGTCGGCATATCGTTCCCGAAAATCAATGAGTAGACGGTTGGCCGCCTCAAGCTCGCCGGCCTGTAAGTATTGATTTGCCGCATCAAACTGCGCGGTCAGGCGAACTTGTGAATCTGGCGCAACCAGAAGCACCCGCTCAAACTGTTTTCCGGCCTCCAGCTTGTCGCCCGCAGATGCCGCTACTTCCCCCTGCTTGTAGATAGCGGCGGCCATCTGTTCAACAGATGAAACGTAGTTCGGGTCTCCTGGCTCCAATATTTGCAGGGCCGATTGGTATGACTGCTCTGAACTCTCAAACTGCTGCAACTCGAAATGACTGATACCCATAACAAGATGCGCAGATAACTCGATATCCCGGTCCGGCTGCCAATGCACCAATGTCGCGGCGGCAATGATTGCCAGCTGATACTCAGAGGCCGCCAGCAAACTCTCGGCTGCATGGCCTAACACGACGGCCGCTCTGGGATCCTGTGGAAAACTGGAGGCGAACCTGAGTTCACTCGCTATACGTCGCTCTCGGTAGTCAGCTTCGCTGTCAGAGAGCTGCCCATAGGCCAGAATGGCCGAATACGCCGCTTCGGGCGCTCGCGCAAAACTCACCGTTTCGTAGGCGACCCATTCGTAGGCTTCTATTGCGGCAAGGTACTGACCCGCTTCAAATTCGGCTTCTGCCAACAGGAAGCCCTTCTCCGGGATGCCTGGGTCTGTTGGAAAACTGTCGATATACAGGCGGTAGTAGACCGCGGCCCGCCTATAGTCGCTCTGGGCTAACTCCGGGTCACCGGACTCGTCCTCCCGCTGTTGCGCGAGAGCGTGATAGTAACTGGCAAGCTCATCCAGAAACTGCTTCATTGTGGGGCGAATCTCAGCCTGCACGGCTTCGCCACTGACCGACCAGTACTCACCGGACACGGCATACGCTTCGACGTAGTCCTGCTTTTCCTCCAACAGTAAGTCGGAAAACCCAGCGACCTCATAAACCTTCACAATATCCAGCTGAAATTGCGGGGCTACGGGAGTCAAAGGGTACTGTTCAATATACATGGCATAGGTTTCCGCACTATCGCGGAAGCGCTTCTGCCCAAGATAATGGGTCCCAAGCGCTTGATACAGCAGGTGCTGGTAAGGCCAGGGCCCTAGCTGATCGTAGGCAACACCAATGGTATTGGCACCTTCCAGATAGCTAAAGACAACGGCCAGTACTCGCAAGCAGTCTTGGGCCAATTCCCGTTGACCCCGCCCAAGTGCGTCCAGATTATTACTCTCAGGTATCAGAAGGTCCAATGTACCGGTAAAGGACGCAATGGAGTTTCGATACTGTCCCAGTTTGAACAGGGACCAACCACGCATGTATTCCGCCTGTAAAAAATAGGCGCTGTCCGTGCCGTTGGCGATAACTTGGCCGTAGGATTGCTCAGCCGCAGCATAGTCCGCGGCAACAAAGTAACTTTCGGCCTTTCGAAACTCAGCCTCCAATCGGTGTTCCGAGTCAGGGTGTGTAGTACTCAAGCGCTCCAGCGCAGCCACTGACTGTGCAGTGTTCCCATTGAGTTCATAGGCCTTTGACAGTTGATAGAGTAACTGGTCCTGCCCTGGATTTTCGGGGTGTTGCGCTATGAGCATCTCGTAGGATGAGATCGCACCAGACAAGTGTCTGGAATCTATTTTTGCTTCTGCCAACTCCTGCTCGGCCCGCAGCAATTGGATGTCCGCCAGACGCTGTTCCACCTGCAAGCGAGCCTGTGGATCCTCAGTGACTGGCAGTACATCTGCGTATATTTCGGCAAGTTCCTGCAGCGACACATCGGGAAGCGGGTTTGTTTTTTGAGGCAGGCTGACAAGCGGTACATCCGCAAGCGTGGCCACCGCTGCGCCCTCTTCCTCAGTGAATGACATCATACCCCCGCAACCGGCTAGCACTAACAGTACGAGGTAAAGCGCCGCCCCCTTCATCTGGCCACCTCGGAACTACCGCGATCATACAGTCTTGCGATGGCCAGCCTGGACTGTCCCAAAGCCTGAGATAAGTATTGAGAGCGTGTCTCCAGGTGGGCAAGAGCAACCTTTCGAATATTCTGCTCGGATGCTAAGCGGACAGTCTGCAGTTGTTGTTGCTGGGAGCTTATGCGCTTGTCAATGTCGCTTATGCGGGAGGAGAACTCCCGCTGCTGATGGTTGGCTATCACCTTGTCCAGGCGCTTCATACTCTGCTGTGTGATTTCAAGTAACTGAACTTGCTCGTCCAGCGCCTTGCTCATTTCCCAAACACGCAAGGGGTACTGCTCGCTGTCATCCCAGATCATGAGCCCAGCGTACAGGTCGATCTTGCCCTCGCTATCGAGCTGTCCCTGCAAGCGCGCACGTGCACTGTCCAGCAGCCACCAGCGAGCGGCCTGATCGAAATCAGCAAACCAACGCTCATCGCCTCGCTCCCTTGCAGAACTCAGTTCATCCCGCAGTCGGTCCACACGCACCTGCAGGGCCTCATACCGCTGCGAGAGTAGATCGCGTTGATTGCCATCCACAATAGTCGCCCAGATCCGTTGTTGATCGATGTCCGCCTGGACCAGAGTTTCTATCCGTACCCGCGCTTGGGAAAGGTGCCCCCCCATACGATCAAGGTCGCTCAATTCTCGCAGCGCTATCTGAAAATCGTGGCGAGTTAGCAAATGGCGCAACTGCGGCATTTGCGGTACAAGGGGGAAAATATCAACGGGAGCAAGCCACTCCTGCCCCCAGTCCTGCCTGGCGCCCAATACCTCTACCAGATCCCCGCTGTCGAAAAGCGCCATGGTCTCATTGACGGAGGATAACTGACCGTCAAAAGCGTCCGCCGCCTGTCGATAGCGCTCCAGGGCAACATCCTCTATGCCCAGCTGTTCGTAGGCGTAGGGGATTGCCAACTGTGCCTCCACTGCGCTCTGGCTGTGACTTACACTATCGGCTAGTAGCTGCCATGCACTCAGCGCCGCTTGATAATCTCCCCTCTCACTGTGGCTCCAACCACTGCCGAGAAGTGCGCGCTCTGCCAGCGGGGTATCCAGGCGCACTTTGGAAAATTTTTCCGCGGCAGCGTTGAAATTTCCTGCAGCGATACTCGCGTAGCCGGAGGCTGTGAGCGCCTTATCGCGAAGCAGCAGATCTTCAGTATTCCCCTGGCCTTCTCGTTCGACCCTGTCGAAAAAGGCATTGGCTACCTCCCAATCCCCTTCGGCGGCCCGTCGAGCGCCCATATTGTAATTATGGTAAGACCGCCAAATCGACTGCTGATGAATGTGTTCGCCAAAATCGGCTGCGAGCTCATAGTTTCCATCTCGCAAACTAACGGATGCCCGCAGATAATTGCTCTCGTCCGCCAGTGCGCCCTGATAACGGCTATCGATCCGGGAAAGTGCGCGCCGCGTTTTCTCCTCGTCGCCCCTTTGCCATGCCAATTTTGCGACGTAGAGCCAGGCCCGGTCACTGTCCACCGCGTCTGCTCTGGACGAGTCGAGATCTGTAGCCAGATATTCCACAAAAATGGCTTCCGCTATGCGATCCATACCGTAGGACAAACTCATTCCACCCCTGAGCAACTCCGCTTTGTCAGCGTGTACGTCATCAAGTTGATCGAGTTGCTGCGCGGCCGTAAGCTCGGTGAGTGCCTGGAAGTAGTCCTGCTGAAAGAAGTGGAAAAGCGTCACGCCATAGCGCAGCGACTGCACTGTTTCTGCCCCATGGAGCGATGGGACAACCGCAAATGAAATCAACCCAAGCATTAATCTCGGAATGACAGGCCTGGCTGTAGCAGCAAGTCGTTTCATCACCATTCCTTTATGGCGAATTCCGGTTGTTGGCTCGCTACCGAGTCGATAATCTTGAGCTCAAGGTGCTTGGCACCCTGGGTCTTTTGCAACTGCATTTGAGTAGCTCGGCGGTAGTCACGGCCCTGAGGACCCTTGCCGGTAAAGACGGCCACCACTTCGTGCTCACCCGCTTTCATATTACCCAGGTAGAGCCGGTGAACGCCACCTCGCACGAGTGCGTCAAGCTGTCGATCGGTATACAGATAATGGGTTACTACAGTGCCATCAATGGTCAGTTTCACCGCATCGAGTGCAAAAAATTCACCCAGGTCCAGCGACAGGAACACGGCCAGCTGCGTGTTACTGGGAAATAACAGCTCTTCTTCAAGAATGAATAGGTCGCGATTTAATTCAAGCGTCTGCTGCTTCAGCGTTTGTACGCTCTGATCCAAAGACTCAGCATCCACCGCAGCGGCAGCGAGCAACAGCGCCAATACCAAAAGACAGGTTTTTATCGTTGTCATCATACTATGCAAGAACACCTCCACTAATGCTCTGAAGTGGCTGGAAGGCCACATATTGGTCACGGCTGGCCACACTACCCAGACCCTGCCCCGGAAAAAAATCTGCATTGGAAAACAGGTTCTGCTCACCGTGCAAGGCCATATAGTTCAGAATAATCGTTTCAACATTGAGGTTGACGTTGCTTGCTGCCGGCGTCGCTGAGGTCTCAACAGAGGCATCTGGGCGCATCCAGCCAATCTGTTGCCGGCTACCCCCATCCATTAGCTGAGGCGCACCCGCTGGGTCATAGACGAGGAAAAACGATGCGCCCGTGGACGAGTTATCCCCGCTCCAGACGCCCTTTTCTACGCCGTTTACCATTTCGATACCCCCATCACTGGACACCGAACCGTCGCTGAATACGTAGATCATGACTGGCGTGGACGAGCGCCGTGCGTAGTCGAGGCAAGCGCCTATACACTGGCCGGCACGAAAATCCCTGGCTTCTCCCGTTCTTCGATCACCCGTGTGGTAATCGAAACCGCCCATCTCCACCGTGCCCGCACCTGCAATTCCGTCAATCACCAACTTCATGACTGAAGCTGTTTTACTGAACTCCCTGTCGCCTTCGAACTCATCCTGAGAGAATATTCCGCTCGGCCCAACAATGTCCGGGTCCGCGGAGGGGTCGAGGGCGTCTGGATCGGAGAACTTTTCCAGCGTGTCTGCGCTACGCAAATATTCGCAACTCAAGCGATCTTTTAAGCGTTTATCCTCACCGGCAGGATCGCTGACCAGCGTGTCGACAAGATCCAGTTTGAAATCGGTAATCCGCTTCATGGACTCAAGCACGGATACAATATCCTCACTGTCATCCAGCAACAGATTGAGGTCGCCCACATCTACCAGACCGCTGGCATCCGACGGCCGATCGACCTTGGTAGGACGTATTTCGGGATCGATCAACAGCGCCGGAGCCATCGAATTACCCCCAGAAACACTGTTTTCTGAACCTACCAGCTGGAGAATCTGCCCACGTAAGCCCGCGCGATAGATACCGTACATCGGATTGTGGGGGTTATTCCCTGTATCGTTATCCGAACGTCCCGGTATCACGGCGCCATTCACGAAACCTCTCATGCCAGAGGTTTTGTCGAGAATGCCACGTAACATGGCGCTGTCAGAATGAAACAGTAAGCCAAGGGTGTCATCAGTGAAATCACCTGTGATTGTTACTACATTATTCGCAAAAGGCTGTATATCGGGCGGTAGTCCTAGTCGGCCATAGCCGGCCACTGTCAAGCCATCTCGTTGACCGCCGGGCCCGCCAACGATGACATTCGAACCGGCAATGTTTGCTCCTCCCGCCAGGTCAAAACAGAGAAAGGGAATCTTTCGACCGGCCACCGAGCCCAGTTCACAACTGGTATACGGTGTATACGCAGGGTCCAGAAGATCAGGCGAGATCGCATGGGCGCGAGATCCAAGTAAACTCGCCATAGAAGCACCCAACATCGTCGCGGCGCCGGACCGAAAGCCCTGGGAAATGAACTCCCGTCGGCTTATGGGTCTGCGATGATCCGGATGACGCAGGGCCTCATCCAGGCCAAAGTTTTTACGTCGCATTGTTATCTCCTTCTCCCACGTTCATCACTGCAACAAAACCGCCGCACTGCCCAGTACTGCAGTGCAAGACGCCTTAACAACATCAGCTGTACGCGAAGGGGGACAGGGCCTGTCATCCAGGCAATAGATCAGCCCATCACGCTTGTTGTGCACAGCAGGATTGGGGTCACTGATGTAACGCCCATTAATGAATCGGTAGGGCTTCAAGTCACGATTGTCGGTGATCAGTAACGCCACTTCATCTATGATTCGATCGCGATCAATCAAAGCGATCAAACCTGTGTTTATTGCACGATTCACCAGCGGCGTAACAATATGTCCACGCCAGTTAATATCAGAATTTGCTACCGGCGTAGAAAAATCAAAAACAGGTGGCGCGGGAAATAGGCTCTCGCGCAGCTCGACGTCCTGCACCAGCGCGTCGCAATAGGCTGCCGCCAGTTGTGTTGCCGCCATCTGGTGTGATGACATAAAGGCCTTGAAGTCTGCAACCCCGGGTAGTGCTCGCCGGACGATGGCATAGGTTTCTGCCACGGTTTTTCCTGTCACCGCGCTCACGCTGTTACTGGCAGTAGAAACGCCTGTCAATCTCGACAATGTGGCATTGACCTCATCAAAGGTGCGTACGGTGATATCAGAGGTGATTTCACCGTTCGCTAAAAAATGATAACTACCACGGACGCCATCATCCACATCGCCCGACTCACCGCCAAGCTGGTCAAAGGCAAGAAAAAACACATCCTGCTCGCCGCCATTTTCCAACGCAACCACAGTGCCAATATCGGCCAGTGACTGGACCTCATCGCCGATATTGCCTCCCTCTACATGAACTTCTACATTGCTGAAGGCCTGACCGACATCAATGATTTTTCCATTGATACCCAGGCGAATACCCCGCATGTCGAAATCCACTTCGCCTCCCGCGGGATTGATGTTGGCAAAAAACGGTTTGTTGAAAAGATAGCTACCCCCATCAAACTGACTGACTTCGAATACCACATAGCAATAATTTGTTCTTATACCCTGTTCAACAATATGGCACTCGCCGGCTTGATCCAGAATCTCCGAGACGCTGAACATCAAGTAGTATTTCTGTCCTACGCCGATGTCGTAATTTTTTGTCACCTCCGAGGGGGACAGCGCCGTATTATGGATTGCGACCATACGCATCGTACCGGACCAGGGGTTACTCCCGGCCGTGCTATTACCCAGTACAAGGGCAAAGGCCTCACTCCAGTTGTTCAGGAGGCCGCCGCCACTGGGGTCCGTGTCCTCGCTGAAAACACCATTGACATAAATCATCCGTCCAACAACGGGACTGTAAGTCACCACAACATGTTGCAAACTGGCCTGAGCCAATTCTGCATCGTCATTGGTCGCAAGCGACGGCGCACCATTGTTATTTTCAGTCACGGAACTTCGATTAAAAGCTTCATAGTTGTAGAGGCTTTGGCTGAGTAACAGGTTTCTGCTCTCAGGCCCACCGGCATAACCGGCGATCCAGGCTTCTTCCTGTGAGACATTCGCAGGCGCAACCCAGGCTTCAATACTGTATTCACCGGTAGCCGTAATCTTATTGAAGAGTTTACGGCTGCTGGTTGCCCCGCCCTGTGCTTTGCCATCAACAAAGCGTACACCCCAGCCGGCTTGCCAGGTGTACTGCCCGGAAAGCGATAAAGGAATTTCCGGCGCAACGCCACTGGTGTCGGCCGTGGTATTGCCCTGCCCTTCTCGAAACTCCCACTTGGCGACCAAACTGGATTCAAAGCGACCGCCACTGGTGGCTATAATACCGTCGCGCTCCAGCACCGCGGCCGTACTGATCAACAGGGACTCATCTATCTCGGTAAGCGGGATCGCCGCTGCCAAGCGGCTAATTGCCTCACGAATTGTATTCGCGTCGTCACTGCAATCACTCCAGCAGTTATGAAATTCCGGGTTCAGCCGCAGAACCAATCGTGAATTTCCCGGCGATTCCAAATCGACTTTCCCCAACAGGGCGATGAAAGCCGTACCGAGATTATCACTGGCGAAATAGGGAACCTGTGGTACCGGTGCTGACTCCGAGTGACAGTCAGCACAGTAGGTATTGAGTAGGCCCAGTAATTCACCAGAGCTGCCCAAATCGATACCCAAAGCCCCCGCTTCACCGAGGGTCGACGGCAGAACCCTGGCACCCGAGGGACTAACCGCTTCTCTGGGCGACAATTGCACGGCCGCTGTACTTTCTCCGCCGCTGCTGGCCCAGCGCTCGATATAGGACGTGACTGTGGTCGCACAGGTAGCCAACTGATTCTGGCCCAACCAGCAGTTGTGGCCATTGGCAACACGCTGCACCAGGCGTGAGGAGGCAGGGTCGGTAAGGTTTACCAGAGTGAGCGTATTTTGCCATGCCTCATTGACATTGGACTGGTCGACAAAGGACGTGGTACCCGGTTTGCCCGGGGTATGACACTCTCCGCACCGGTTATTGGCTGCCAGTGCATCGTACAAAGACACTTTAAAATTCTGAATTTCCTCACTGGCGGGCGCTGGGCCGTTATAGACAAATTCACCGCTGCCCGCCGCCGAAGCAACGGCCACGGGACGTTCGCTACCACCGCCACCACTACCGCCGCTACAGGCTTGAAGTAACAGCAAGACTACGAGAAAACTGAGCCGTACTGGCCATAGGGCGGGTACTGTTTTATCGATCGACATCGTCATCCCCTACAAGTGGCCAGCACAGTAGGCGGCCACTTCGGCAAAGACCTGCTTCACGTTATGACTTGACTTAAACAACGCAGCGACGTTTTCAACCGCTGATGTATCGCCCGAGTTGGGAACGGGGTCCCGAAGACAAACTGAGCGAAATGTTTTTTGCACCTGACAGTAAGCAAACGCGTCCGAATTAGCCAACTCCCTGCCCAGGGACGCAGCACCATCGCCTTCGGAGTAGGCTGGGTTTACGGCCATATCAAGGGCACCTGAACTGGCAGCAGCGCCATGCCAACCTATACGTGCACTGTTTTCTCCCAGCCGCCAGTAGTTGGTCCAATGATCATTTGGGGTGACGTATCCGGAGGGGAACGTTGTGTCGTTGATAAGGTACTTTTGCTGAACCTCACCTTCGGTAAAGACAATCTGTCCCAGGTCTTTACGTTCTTCCAGCGCCAATTCAGGGAAGTCGTCAGCGCCGGGATAAACAAAATCGTAGTAGGCAAACGCTTGAGCCATAGGATCCATGCCACTGTGACAACTGACGCACTGATTGAGGAACAGGCTGCTGTCACCCCCGGGGCTGCGGGAGATATCCTGCCGAATACGATCGGCAGGCCTGCTGGCATCCTTCAGTTGCTCAAGGTCCATACACAAATGATTGAGCACGGTGAAGCGAAACATGGCGCGGTTAGTCCCATCGACAAAAAAGGCTCTCGCTGCAGCCCGGGTCGTCATCACGCCGGCAACGGCAGAAGATGGCAAACGGGTCACGCTGCTTTGCCGCTCTCCCACCAGAACTTCGGCGTCTCCCAGATTCCTGCCAGACGCTTCAAGGAACTCGTAGTGCGCATTGTCCGTATCGGAATACTCCGGAATCCCCGGTACATTGCCTCGGTAGAGAATATCCCCGGCAAGAATTTCACGAAAATCCAGTTCATCGCGCACCGCACCGATTATCGTCGCACTGTAGTCGTTCAGGGGTGCGAAGACGTCTCTGGCTTCGTTCGTCCAGGGCGTAGCCCAATTTTTGAGGGTGACGGTATAGAAATCCCCCGTCGCTTGAACGCCGGGCGCACCGTCGATTGCATACAAGCCAGCGACAACAGCACCGCCTCCACCGGCAATGGCGTTCTCCATAGCATCGAGCATGGCGACAGACGGTGGCACACCGGTCAGGCGATCATGAATACGTTTGGCCTGATCTCTTGCGCCTGCAACGCAGGGCACAGAGGCCAGGGAACAGAGCAAAAAAATGCTCAAAATGTACTTGCCCAAAAACATCAACCAGGCTCCTAAATTGACCGATCAAATTCGCTGATCAGCCAAACCTCGTTAATGCGGGTAAGCGGGTCCCGCAGTGAAAAAATCCCCTCAAAATTACTCAGCGTCAGACTGCGGCAAGGGGCGTTTGTGTATCCAGAGTGTTTCTCGTTTTTGTATTGCAAACGGTACCACAATCAGGCAAGAATAAATGGGAAAGGGGAAAAAAATCGTAACTCATTGATTTATATATATTTATAAAATGCATGTTACATTGAATATACGATAACCAAAGGTAATAACTTGAAAATCGGTTACAAAAAGGAAAATTCGGCAATTATTTTTCGCCTATTTGGAAAAATAATTTGGCTAGTTTTTATCTCCGCCTGTACCGGAGGAGGTGGTGGTGGAACCACCCTGACAACCGATGAACAGGGTGCAGACCCGATCGTTCTGGAAGTGCCGGTTGCCTACATAAAAAGACCCCTGCCGGAGACCCCAAATGACCTGCGAGACCCGCTGGATTTTCACCCCGGTGCTGAGCTTTTTGTACGTAGCCGGTCGGCGGCCAGTGCCGAAGATATCGACATCAGTAAGAAGATAGCAGCCGCCGTGGCAGAAGAAGAAGGCATTGCCAGCGACCAGCTCCTCATGGACATCAAAGACATAGAGAGTTCCTACGATGGTAACACCCTGATCTTTGCAGCCAGAGTAGTAGAAGAGCCTCTGGCCGCAAACCTGGATGCGACCACATGGAATCTATGGACACTGGATCTGGAAAGTATGCAGGTACAGTACCTGATCCCCTCACGGATCAAGCGCAACGAAGGTATCGAAACCGGAGGCGGACATGACATTGCTCCACACTATCTTACTGACGACCGCATCGTGTTCAGTTCCACCCGGCAGGTAGCAAACCAGGCCAGGCAGCTCAATGAAAACAGAAGTCAGATTTTTTCTCCGCTTGATGAAGATGGCGACCATCCCGCAGCCGTGCTGCACATCTATGATCCCCAGATGCGCGATGCAGAGTTTCAGCAGATCTCATTTAACCTGAGCCACGATCTGGATCCCACCGTCTTGTCCTCAGGCGAAATAGTCTTTAGTCGATGGAACAATTCGGGGACAGACCACATTAGTTTGTTTCGAATAACGCCCGCCGGGCTATCTCTATCACCGCTCTATGGGTTCCACAGCCAGAATACGGGCAGCGAAAATAGTGCCATCGAATTCAGCCAACCCCGCGAACTGGATGACGGCCGACTTGCCGTCCTGGCAAGGTCCTATGCTCCAGAATCCTTTGGCGGCAACATTCTACTGATAGACGCAGACAACTATGCGGAGATAGATCAGGCTACTCGACAAAACGAGGGTGGCAACGGACCAGGACAAGAACCCTTAACCACAACAGAGATCCGCACGGATGCGCTACTGTCCCGGGGTGGGCAGTTTGGCTCGGTATACCCCCTGCGAGACGGTAGCCGCCGACTGCTTGTTACCTGGAGCGACTGCAGGGTGATCGACTCCAGCATCGAAAATACTGACAGTAATGCAGCCGTATCCCCCGGAGATTATCAGCCTTGCAAACTACAGCAGGATAACAGCACAGCCGCCCCCCCCCTCTACGGCGCCTGGATATACGATCCCCGTGATGACACGCAACTCCCTGTCGTCATCGCCCAGGAGGGATTCCTGATAACAGAAATTGTCGCCGCCGAACCCAGAGCCTACCCTGATATCGCACCACAACCCCAGGCCTTTAACGGTGACCTGGCCCTGCAAGGCAAAGGCCAGCTACTGATAGACAGCGTGTATGACCTGGATGGCGTAGATATCTCGCCCATGGGAATCGCCCGGCACGCACAGCCGGGGACGAGTGCATACCGACAGCGCCCTGCCCGTTTTCTAAGAGTTGTCCAGCCGGTCCCGATTCCCGATAGGGAGGTACTGGAGATTCCGCGCTTTGCCTTTGGCGTCTCAACCGCTTTCTCCTTCAGGGAGATTCTCGGCTATGTACCTGTCGAACCTGATGGTTCAGTCACCGTGAATGTGTCCGCCGACCGGCCGTTCACTTTCAGTGTGCTAAATGCAGCGGGCCGCAGAATCGGTCCTAGCCACAACTACTGGCTACAACTGGCACCCGGGGAGGTGTTGCACTGCACAGGCTGCCACGACGACAATAGCGGACTGCCCCACGGCAGACCCGAAGCCCAACCCACCTCAGCGAACCCCGGAGCCCGTGCGTTAAACAGCGGAGCCACAGGGTTCCCCGCAACCCTGCCCGATCTTTTTGCGACAGCACAGGGGCAGACCATGGCAGAAGTCTGGAATTTTCAACGCCCTGCTCGTAACGAGGTTGCATCGGAGAGAAAACTATCCCTGTCGCAATCCTATACCGACCAATGGAGCGCCGCAGATCTAACACCCGATGAAAGTATCCTGGATCGCGACTACGACCCACTGTGGACCGACATAGGCATCGAACGCGCGATCATCGTCGACAATCTTGACCCTGACCAACCGGATCGCATCGTGATCAACTATATCGATCACATCCAACCCATCTGGGAGCGCAGCCGTCTTGCGGTAACCGATGCGGAAGGTAATGACATAGACCGCTGTACCGGCTGCCACAGCAGTCCTGACGGAATGACGGTCGCCTCAGGGCAGTTGGACCTTACGTCCACTCCCTCCTTAATTGAAGCAAATCACTACCAATCCTATAGAGAGTTATTGGCCGGCGACCTTGAGCAGTGGATCAACAACGCGGGCACTGTTGTCGATCGCCAGCGTATCTGCACAACGGTGAACGCCGAAGGCGACACGCTGACATCAACCTCCGCCCTGCCATTAGCCTCGAGGATGCGCGCCGGCGCTGCCAACGCAAGCCAAGGATTTTTCAGCTGCTTCGGGGGCGGTATGTGCGGAACAGAACCCAGTCCCCCGCTCCCCGATAATTGCATCGAAGACGGCGGTACGCCGGTACCGGCAACAAGCAATACCATTAATCATGTGGGCATGTTGAGCCCAAGTGAATTACGCCTGCTCTCGGAGTGGCTGGACATAGGCGCACAGTATTACAACAACCCCTTTGACGCTCGACTGAGTGATTGAGGGGCTGCTATGCATAAGATAACAAACAGGAAAACCGCAAAACACTATTTCTGCCTGTTCGCTCTCATTGCCGGCCTTTTTCATTCCTTGCAGGGACACACAGAAGCCAAATTTTCTACCTCGACCGTCGCCGAAGCCTATATAGAGTTACGCACCCAACCCGGGCGTGGCTATCCGATATTCTACGTTGCCGAACGTGGCGAAATGCTGTTGCTGCTAAAACAGCGCACGGACTGGATCAAGGTCGAAAATTCCAGAGGCATACGGGGCTGGGCTCACATCGACGACATCGGCCGCACTCTGGATACCCAGGGTGCCCCCCTAAATATCAAAAGCCCGGACCTTGAGAGCTTCACTCGTCGGAACTGGGAGTTCGGCCTGATGATGGGCGACTATGACAACACGGACGCCATCACCGGCTATGCCGGGTGGCACTTTACCCGCAACCTGTCTGTGGAGCTGGCACTGACCGAGAATTTTGGCGATTTTTCCGATGGCCGTATGTTCACAGCCGACCTCGTCCACCAGATGTTTCCCCAGCTGCGCTACTCGCCGTTTCTGACAATAGGGGCAGGACTACGCGAAACCAGCCCGCGTTCATCACTGGTAGACACCGAGGACCGCTCCGACAACACAGCCAGTGCCGGGGCCGGCATACGAATTCACTTGAGCAGACGTCTTTTTCTTCGTCTGCAGTACAAACACTACGTGGTCATGACCGACCGGGATGATGATGAAGGGGTAGACGAATGGAAAATTGGAATCAGCGCATTTTATTAGGGGCCGCCCTCTGGGCCGGCTGTTCAATCACAGCTTCGGCGGAGGAAAGCAGCACGCCAATTCAGGTGATCAGCCCTGAGGTAGACCGGCGTGAAATCACTGTGGATGCCATTGATACTGAGAACTTCGAAGTAGGCGCCTACGTGGGGATCCTCAGTATCCAGGACTTTGACGCCGCACCCGTCTACGGCGTTCGAGCGGCCTGGCATATCAACGAAGACTTCTTCTTTGAGGCCAATGTGGGCACCTCTGAAGGTGACCTCACAAGTTACGAAAAATTGAGCGGCGGTGCGCCATTGTTTGAAGATGACGAACGAGATTACAGCTACTACAACCTGAACCTTGGCTGGAACGCCCTCCCCGGCGAGATATTTTTCTTCGGAGGCCGCGCCATGAAATCCGACCTGTACTTCGTAGGTGGCGTTGGCAGCACTGAATTTCTCGATGACAGCTGGTTTACCGTGACAGTGGGTGCAGGCTATCGATTGCTGTTAAACGATTGGCTTACCTGGCGCATCGACGTGCGCGATCACATTTTCGACAGAGATACCTTTGGTGAAGACGAAACAACAAACAATATCGAATTAAGCACAGGTATTACCTTTTTCTTCTAGCCAATGCGATAAACGGAGATTTTCTATGAAACACCTGGCCCTGCTCTACCTCTTAATCCTCTCTCCGCTAACACTGGCCGTTACCGCCAGTGGCCCTGCGGAAAACTTTACCCTGAAGAGCAACAGTGGCGAGAACATACGGCTGAGTGAATACCGGGGCCAGGTCGTATTGATCAACTTCTGGGCCTCCTGGTGCGGCCCCTGCCGTCAGGAAATGCCCCACCTGGATGCCATTCATCAAAAGTATGCCCCAATGGGCTTTACCGTATTCGGCATCAACGTGGAACAGGATCGCCAGGGGGCTGACAAGGTACTAAGAGATATCCCTGTCACTTTTCCGGTGCTGTTCGACGACAGCAATGTAGTCAGTGAGTTGTATGACGTAGACGCCATGCCGGTGACGGTGTTGGTGGATAGAAAGGGTGAAATTCGGTTTATGCACCGGGGATACAAGCCCGGCTATGAAGAAGAGTACGATCAACAGGTCCGCCGCCTGATCAAGGAGTAGCGCAATGAACTTACGCCTGTTTTCAACCCTGCTACTGGCAGTATCGCTCCTGGCGGGATGCAGCCTCGAACCCTGGGTAAAACCCTACCAGCGGCAGCAACTGGCAGATCCGATTATGTCGATTGACCGCGACCCCATTGCCACAAGCTACATGAATCATGTCTACCAGGCGCGCGAGGGGGCCCGTGGAGCGGAAGGTGGTGGAGGTGGTGGCTGTGGCTGTAACTAGAGGTCTTCTGGCCACACTCTCCTGCATTGCGCTCTACTCGCAGGCAGCGCAACTTCCCGAGGAACGCGGGGATGCCATGTACCACAGCTATGATGGCGGTGGCGTCACGGTGGACGGGCCGTCCTTACTGGTACGTAAGAACTTCAAGGAGACCGTCTCCGTCAGCGCCAACTATTATGTAGACAATATCAGCAGTGCGTCCATTGATGTGGTCACCAGTGGCGCCTCGGCCTACAGCGAAAAGCGCACAGAGTATTCAGTGGGCGCAAACTACCTCTACGACAAGAGTATTGTCAGCGCCGGCCTATCCAACAGCGACGAGAGCGACTATCAAGCCGACACCTACTTCTTCAGTGTCAGTCAGGATTTCTTTGGCGACCTGAGCAATATCACCTTTGGCTACGCCCGGAGTGAAGACGAGGTCTATCAAAACGGCAACAATGACTTTGCTGAGGAAATCGAGCGAGATAGCTTTCGCCTCAGCTTTAACCAGATTGTCACGCCAACGCTGATCATGGGCATCAACTACGAACTCATCACCGACGAGGGTTATCTCAACAACCCCTACCGCAGCTATCGATACCTGACCGACCCTCTGGACACCAGTGCCGGCTACCAGTTAGAGCAGGAAGTTTACCCGGCTACACGCACCAGCGATGCAGTGGCGCTGCGCTTCATGTATCACCTGCCCTGGCGCGCAAGTCTGGGTGGCAATTACCGATTCTTCACTGATGACTGGGGAATTGATGCGCACAGCGGGCAATTGGGGTACACCCATGTGCTGAGGGATCACTGGACATTGGACTTTAAGTACCGCTACTACCAACAAACGGCTGCTGACTTTTACAGTGATCTATTCCTGTTCCCCTCACAGGACGAAAAAGACTATCGAGCACGGGATAAGGAGTTGAGTGAATTTGACAATCACACCCTATCCTTCCACCTCAGCTACGACAGGCCGCTACAAAATCGCTGGACTGACAGGGCCGGCGTTTCCCTGCAATTGGACCGTATCTGGTTCAGCTATGACAACTTCAGCGACCTGACAGATGTAGACGCAGAGCCCGGCACGGAATCTCTGTACGAATTTGAAGCGGATGTTATCAAACTGCTCTTTACGGTGTGGTACTGAGTAAAAGCTCGGCTGAATAGTGCAGCTTGCCGCTGCCGTCGATCACAATCGCATCTACGCCCGGTAAGCGGTTCACCAAAGCAAGGCCACGCTCTACGCCGAGCACGAACACCATGGTGGACAGTGCGTCACTGTCTATCGCAAGTGGCGCTATCACACTGGCACTTTGAACGGTCGATGCAGATTGCCCGGTTTGGGGGTCCAGGATATGGTGAAAACGTACGCCGTCCTCAACAAAAAAACGTTCGTAATCTCCAGACGTTGAGATCGCCGTATCTTGCAGGGGGATCTTGGCAGCATATTCGCCGGGCTTGCGCGGGTGCCTGATGCCGATGGTACGCGGTCTGTCACCCCGGTTGCCCAGAACACGGCTATCGCCGCCAGCGCTAACTACGGCAGCCTCGATACCTTCCTCCAGCAATATTTCAATACCCCGATCTACCGCATAGCCCTTGGCAATACCCCCAAGATCGATTTGCAAGCCGGCGTTATTGAACACTATGGTCCCCTTGGCGGCATCGACCCCGATTGCCCGATAGTCGACAGCGGGCAAACTTTTCTCCAGAAGTTCTTGATCAGGGGCCCGCCCTTGCCGGTAGTCGAAATGCTGTCCCACCGAAGCAAAACTGATATCGAAAGCGCCCTCACTCAGCTCTGAGTAATGCTGCGCTCGCAATACCACGGCGATGATTTCCGGATCCGCCGCGACAGGACCACTGGCAGCGTTTCGGTTGATATACGAAAGGCCGCTTTGCGGATTCCAGGGGTTCATCAATACATCGAGGCGCGCGACCTCATCAAAAACCTTGCCGATTGCCCGTTCCCCGGCCTCTACATCCTCAGACCAGATCTCAACACCGACCGCAGTGCCCATGAGCGTGCGTTCCTCGCGCAGCCACTCGGCGCTCGCCTGGGTGGGCAATATGAATAAAAGCAGCGGAATACTCAATGCCGAGGCGATCCGAAGGACAAAGTTCAACATGACCCGCGGCGACCTCTCTTCAATCGGTATGTTGCCACCATTGGCTAGTAGAAATTGTAGCTAAGCTGCAGTGCGACGCTACGAGGTCGATCGACAACACCGTAATAGGTACCCTCAAAATCAGGGATATTCCAGGTAGGCGAATTGCTGGAACCGAATGGCACGGAGGTACCGGTAGAGTACGTAGTTTCATCGGTCAGGTTCTTACCGATAAGCGCCACCTCCCAACGACCATCTGGCGGGGTTAAGGCGATCCGGGCATTAATCTTCCAGTAGGCATCCTGCACTGTGCTGGGGTCGAGATCCGCCGCCAGGAAATAGTCATCGCGGAAGTTGGCATCCAGGGTGAACAGCATATCCAGACTGTCGCCCAGGTGCGCGGTGTAGGTGCCGCTGAGCGCGGCGGTCCACTTGGGCGCGTAATTGACGGTCTCACCTGACAGGTCATTGACGCAGCCCGCGGAGTGGCCCGTGTCGACGATCCATTGCGCCAACTGCGGGTTGTTACAAGGTGCGCCGTCGTAGTCGTCATATTGATAATCCAGCCAGGCCAGAGAGCCGGAGACCACAAGAGCTTCACTCAACAGCCAGCGCGTATCCAATTCAACCCCCTGGGTCGTCGCTTCCGCCGCATTGCTGACATTAAACCCCGCCACGCCATCAAAGACGCTGACCTGTAAATCTTCAAACTGGGTGTAAAAAATAGCTATATTAAGATTACCCCGCCCCCCCATCAGCGTCATTTTCGAACCAATTTCGTAGCTGATCGCTGATTCGGGATCAAACTCCAGGGTACCCAAGTCATTGCCATTCGAATGTGTGGAGTCATAGCCGCCGCCTTTGAAGCCTTTGCTGGCGGAAACGTAGGTCATAATGTCGTCATTCGCATTCCACTCCAGGGCCACCATGGGCGACCAATCATCCTCGGAGCGATCAGGGCTGACTTCATAGGGTACAGCGTTTAAACGATCCTGCCAGATTAGACTCAGTGCCACGGGGTTCATCGGCCCCTGGTCAAAGTCAGTAATGCGAACCTCCCGGTCCAGCTCCTTCTTCTCATAGCTGTATCGCAATCCAAATTTCAGGCGCCAATCATTGTTAAAGGAAAAGTTGCCCTGAAAGAAGGCCGATGCTGTGTCGGCCGTCTGGTCGTAGTCCGCATGCCTAAACCCATCGGCACCGAGCGCACCCGCCAGGGGCGACAGAGTCGAGAATTGGAAGCCTATGGGTTGAGCAATGTCCACATTGGCGGTCTGCAGGTAGATTCCGGTAATATAATCAAATCGCGAATCCGCGGGTGAGACCAATCGCAGCTCTTGACTCCACTGGACGAAATCTTCCTGCCCGCCGGTGGAGTTGATTAGATTTGAGTCAGTAAAGTCGAGGTCGGCATTTGAGTCGAATTCGTACGCAGAGTAGCCGGTGATTGACGTCAGGGTATGCTCTCCGAAAGCAAAATCCATTTGCAGCATGGCGTTATCAATAGTGATCTCGGACGCAGTAGTATTGTTACCCAGCGGGGCACTATTACCGTAATTGGTCTTGAAGTTTTGCCTGGCATCTATGTCCGTCAGGTGAGGTGGCACCAGTGTGCCTGTTAGCGGGTCTATCGTTTGGCTTTTCTGATATATTTCATAGGCGGCACCGTCCTGCTCACGATCACTTCTTTGAGCCTTAAAGAAGATGCTCAAGTTATCCGTGGGTTCAAATACCAGGCCCAGTCTGGCGGCGTAATCGGTCGTCGCCGGTCCATCCTCTCCGTCATATTCGTTTTCCACCCAGCCATCCTGGTCCGCACCGTAAAGTGACAGCCTCGCGGCGACGCTATCGCCCAACACGCCATTCACATAGCCCTGTAACTGATGTTCATTCTCCGAACCAAGGAGGCCGGAAACACGAGCGGAGGATTCAAAATCCGGGCGATTGCTGCTGATGCTAACCGCTCCAGCAGAGGTATTCTTACCGAACAGGATAGATTGCGGCCCCTTCAGCACTTCAACCCTGGAAAGATCGAACATGGGCGCCAGGGTTTGCCTTGCACGGCCCAAATAGATTCCGTCAAAAAACGTGCCTACCGACTGTTCGAAACCGGCGTTGGGTGCCGAACCAATACCGCGGATATACACGACATTGGATGTGGGCGTTGCCACCTGATAAAAGTTCGGCACATACTGGGACATCTCCTGCAGGTTCTTCAGGTCAGCCGAGTTGAGTTTGTCGCCAGAAAGAACACTGACGGCGATGGGGACATCCTGCAGGCTCTCTGTACGTTTTTGCGCGGTGACGACCACCTCTTCCAAAGCCAGGCCACTTTGCGCCAGCACTGATTGTGCGCCCAGTGAAGCGTACAGGGATATACTGACCGCCAGGGTCTTACGCAGGCAGCCGTGCAGAGAAGATGCAAGAATAGGCATAGCTAGTGACCAAATTATTATAGTGACCTGAGTATCCGGCGAAGCTACGAAAAAATCAACGCTCCAGAAGGTGAAGGATTTGGCAAACATTCGCCAGTTTATGCGCTATGATACGGGCAAAAGTCTACCTGGCAGAAGCCTATCTGGCGCTAGGCACACCACATAAAGGCATCCGATATGATACGACCAACGACGATATTCCTGACGGCTCTGTGTTCCAGCCTGGCTCCGGCTGCGTTCGCCGAAGAGGCTAAGCAGTTGCTGTTTGGCGATACCCACTTGCACACCTCCTACTCCTTTGATGCCTATTTAAATAAAAACCAGACCGCCACCCCGGACACCGCCTACCGTTGGGCCAGGGGGCTGCCGGTAATACACCCTTTCAATCGCTCGCGGGTCCAAATCAACACGCCGCTGGACTTCCTCGTTGTGTCCGACCACGCCGAACTCATGGGCGTCATCCGGGCGATCAATTCGGGTACCGCCCAGCAGGATGATCTGGGTTGGCTGGATTCACTGAAAAGCTGGTTCAGCGTCACCATGCTAAATCGCGCCATCGAAACAGGGGATGGCGGCGCCATCTTCAATGACTTACTTCCCAAGTCGGCCTCAGATCCAGATGCTGACCCCGTCACCGCAGTTGATAATGTCATGCCCGAAAGCCCCTTCGGCGACACTCTGGCAATGGAAACGACTGCCTGGCACGAAATAGTCGACGCCGCCGAGCGCCATAACAAGCCTGGAGAATTCACGAGTTTTATCGGCTGGGAGTGGAGTTCAATACCCTCCGGCGCCAATCTACACCGTATCGTCTTCACACCAGATGGCGGCGATAAAGCCAAGCAGTTCGTGCCCTTTGGCTCGGACCAGAGCCAGTACCCCGAGGACCTGTGGCAGTGGCTGGAGGACACCCGCGACAGAACTGGAACACGCTTCCTCGCCATGCCTCACAACGCCAACATATCCAAGGGCTTCATGTACGCTGAAACAACCTTAACGGGCGCTCCCATCACGCCCGAGTATGCGCGCCGCCGTATGCTTTGGGAGCCTATTTCCGAGATCACACAAATCAAGGGTGACTCAGAGACGCACCCCAGCCTGTCGCCTGAGGATGAATTCGCAGATTTCGAAACCTACGAGCACTATATCCAACAGGACCTGCAGGATTACAAGGCCACCCCCGCCGACTATGCGCGCTCTGCACTTAAAACAGGCCTGGCTCTGGAGCAAAAAACGGGCGTCAACCCCTACCAGTTCGGTGTCATCGGTTCGACTGACTCACACTCGGGCCTCGCTTCTGCTGAAGAAAACAACTTCTGGGGCAAGTTTGCCCGGGATTCCACGCCCGAGACCAAGCGCAGCAATGACAAACTGGGCGGCGGCAGAGTTACGGGCTGGAGCATGTCTGCCTCCGGGCTCGCGGCGGTCTGGGCCAAAGACAACAGCCGCGAAGAGATCTTTGCCGCTTTCCAGCGCAAGGAGGTCTACGGCACCACGGGCACGCGATTACAGGTGCGCGTATTCGGTGGTTGGAATTTCGATGCCGAGCTACTGGATTCCCCCGATTTCGCCACCCTGGGCTATCAGCATGGAGTCCCTATGGGGGGGCAACTGAAGGCATCAGCCCGCACCGAGGAAACCCCCGCCCCACAGATGTTGATTCGCGCCTCCAAGGATGCAAACGATGCCAACCTCGATAGGGTTCAGGTAATCAAAGGCTGGATAGACAACGCTGGGGAGCAACAGGAGAAAGTCTACAACGTGGCATGGTCAGGTGAACGCCAATTGGATGGGAATGGAAAACTGCCCGCCGTGGGAAATACGGTCAATCTCGAAACGGCCCAGTATGACAATAGCATTGGCTCAGAGCAGCTGTCCGCTCTATGGACAGATCCAGACTTTGATGCAGGTCAATCGGCATTTTACTATGTGCGAGTACTACAAATTCCTACGCCCAGACACTCACTTTATGATGGCATCGCGCTGCAAACGCCACCCCCCGAGGAGGGCCCCGCAACCTTGCAGGAAAGAGCCTACACCTCCGCTATCTGGTACAGCCCGGGGAGCTGACTATTTAGGGAGACAGTACCTGTGGCTTGGGGTGAAAGAATTCCAGGATATTTTCACGCTGAGCCATAGCATCGCGGTAGCCGCAATCTATCAACTCTTCGCAAAAAGCCTTTTCGAACATTAGATAACTAGCCAGACTGGAACCGCCACCGCGCTCAGTCGCACCGATCACCTTCAGCGCCAGACGCATGGCCCAGGGCAGGTCTTTCAAGTGTTTGGCAGCGATCTCATCGAACTCAACGGTTGGGTAAATGGCCAACAAGTCGATGGTTCGCATATTACCCGGCGTGCTGTGAGGGTTTTCATTCTGTGCGTAAGCTACCAGGTCATTGACCTTTACCAGGGTATCCAGATCATGTTCCAGGCTATCAATAAAGGCACTATTGAAGATGTGACTAATCATTTGCGCCAGCGAGGGTGAATGTGTTTCCTCCTCATGCCGGGGCACATTCCTGGCATTACCGCTTACGCCGATAACCAACACCCGATCAGCACCCATTCGAATAACCGGGCTGATAGGCGCCAACTGGCGCAGGGCACCGTCACCAAAATATTCGCGACTTATTTTTTCCGCGGGCAGAACAGCGGGTATTGCCGATGACCCCAGTATATGGCTGACAGTTAGCTCAGCGGGAATACCCACTCTTCGGCCCTGCCGCCATTTTTCCATCTCCGGCCGCCCCTGGAAAAAGGTGACACTCTCGCCGGAACTGTAGCCCGTAGCGGACACACCGACAGCATCCAGATAGCCCTTATCGATTCGTTTCTGGATATTTTTGAACTGAATCAGTTGGCCCAGCAGTTCCCGTAAAGGGTCATTATTCAGCAGTGAAAGAGGACGCTTACGACCAATACCCCGGTTGAAAAGAGACCCCACCAGCCCCCCGAGGCCGCGAAGTAAATCCCATGCCCCCGCTTTGTAGACTTTATCGACGTGTAGCGAACGCCAGATCTTCTCAACTTTCTTGACTGCCAGGCGAAAATTATTCGCGGATGCAGCCAGAGCCACCGCATTCACCGCGCCAGCGGAGGTACCACTGATAATGGAAAAGGGGTTGCGGGCGTCCTTGGCGTGCAAGTCGGCAATCGCTTTCAACACACCGACCTGGTAAGCCCCTCGCGCGCCGCCCCCCGAAAGAACTAGTGCAGGTTTCATTTAAGTATTGTGGCCTAGTGGCTTCCTCTTGTCAGCAGGTTCAGCACAGATTATTCCCGCCATCAATCAATTGGTCCGTGCCGGTCATGAATGCCGACTCGTCAGAGGCCAGAAACACCACCAGTGAGGAGACTTCATCCCGCTCCCCAACCCTGGACAGGGGCGTACTGTTACCCAGTCGCTCCATGGCCGCCTCGGCCTCCGCACTGTTGAACATCCCGGTATTGTCGATCGCCCCGGGCAGAATAGCATTCACACGAATATTGTCAGGCCCCAATTCACTGGCAGCGCACTTGGTAATACCGCGTACCGCCCACTTGGAACTACTGTAGACCGAATAACAGGGCATACCGACATAGCCCGCCATGGAAGACAGGTTGATGATAGAGCCGCCGCCATCGGCACGCATAATCGGGGCGACCTTCTGGATGCCCAACCAGGTACCGGTGACATTGACATCCAACACCTTGCGCAGTCTTTCGACACTCTCTTCCTCCAGGCTTCCGAAGGAGTGAATCCCCGCATTATTTATCAACACATCAATCCCGCCGAAGGTTTCAACCGTCAGGCGGACAACACGATCCCAATCCTCTTCCGAACTGACATCCTGCTGGGAAAAAAGCGCGCGCTCTCCCAACTCCACCGCCAACGATTCACCGGAAGCGACATTGACGTCGGTAAAAACCACCCTGGCGCCCTCTGCAACCAATCGCCTGGCATGACTTTCCCCCATACCATTTGCACCCCCTGTCAGAAGCACTACTTTCCCTTTGAGTCTTTCCATGCAATTTTTTCCCTTCGTTATACTGCGTCTACTATATCTCTGGACAGGCCATGACTCCAGCACCATGAATTTCATTTTTCTCACCGAAGGTCTATGATGAACCCTCAAATTTATTTTTCACGCTTTGCTGAGTTGATAATCCCCTAGGAGGTAGCCTATGCCTGCGCCAACGACGGTAACCACTT